>CACAWX010000030.1 GCA_902536305.1 uncultured Pelagibacteraceae bacterium | reverse complement strand
TGATCTGCGAGCCTCTGTTTGTTTAGTTCTAGCAGGCTTAGTTGCAGAGAATAGGACCATTATTAACAGAATTTATCATCTTGATCGAGGATACGAATTTTTAGAAAGAAAATTAAAAAACTGTAAGGCAGAAATAAAAAGAATTTAAAATGGAGCCTAAAAATTTAAAACTTATAGCTAAAACAGAGGAGGATTTGAGAGTAGTTTCCGCTCATCTTCAAGACTCTATTGCAAGCATGTCTGATATTGCAAATTTAAAAAGAAATAAGATTTTTCTTATGCAATTGAACCGGTTTATGTGGGAAGACGTAGAAAAAGGAGTATTTAGAAAAAACAAACGTATAAGAACTATTTTAAAGTTTGAAAACGTTTTGAATGTACTATCTAAAAACATAGATCAAGGTAAAAAAGACAAGTTTTTAGATTTTCTAACTATTGAAACAAATATTACTCCTGATAATAACTATGAAATGAAAATAATTTTTGCAGGTGATTCGATTATTAGGATTATCTCTGAAGTAATAGAAGTGACTTTAGATGATCAAGGAGAAGCTTGGGATACAAAAAACAAACCAAAACATAAGGCAGTATAATGCTCAAAAAAATAAATTATAATCAAAAAAAATCTTCTAGAGTTTTATCAATTTTCTTAGAAAAACGAAAATCAATTCAGAAAAGTAAAACATTAGCTGTCAACAAGATTATTCAAAACGTGAAAAAAAATGGAGATAAAGCTATCTTGACTTACGAAAAAAAATTTTCAAAAATAAAAACTAATTCAAATAAAATTTTTCTCTCAAGCAAAGAAGTAAATAAGCTTTCAAAAAAAATAGATAAAAAGTTAAAGAAAGCTATTGATCTAGCTTTTAATAGAATAAAAAAATTTCATTCAAAGCAAAAATTTTCTTCTTTTAGATTTAAGGATAAATATAAAAATGAAATGTCCTACAAATATTCATCAATAGAAAAAGTTGGAGTTTATGTACCTGGTGGAACAGCAAGTTATCCAAGTACTGTTTTAATGAATTGTATTCCAGCCATCGTTGCTGGAGTTAAGAATATATATTTAGCAACACCGTCATTGAACTCCAAAATAAATCCGGCTATAGTTTATGCAGCAAAGAAATGTGGAGTAAAAAAAATATATAAAACTGGCGGCGCCCACACTATTGCAGCTTTAGCTTATGGAACAAAAATATTTGAAAAAGTTGATAAAATAGTTGGGCCAGGAAATACATTTGTTGCATGCGCAAAAAAAGAAGTTTTTGGCGATGTAGGGATCGATATGGTGGCAGGTCCATCTGAAGTAAGTATAGTAGCTGATAAATCTGCAGATCCTGATCTTGTTGCTGCGGATTTAATTGCTCAAGCAGAACATGATATTTACGCTCAATCAATATTAATTACCGATAATAATAATTTAATTAGTTCAGTAAACTTATCGCTCAAAAAACAATTAAAACAATTACCAAAAAAAAGTATAGCATCTCAAAGTTTAAGAAATTTTGGTTTAGCTATTTTGTCCAAAAACAAAAAAAAAATTCCAGAAATAATTAATATTATAGCTCCTGAGCATTTAGAATTATACACAAGTATTAATAACAAAATTATAAAAGAAATAAAAAATGCAGGATCAATTTTTATAGGAAAATTCTCACCAGAAGCTATCGGAGATTATATTGCAGGGCCAAACCATGTATTACCAACCTCAGGTTCTGCAAGATTTTCCTCTGGATTATCAGTTAATGATTTTTTAAAACGTCACTCATTAATAAAAATAACAAAAACAGGTATTGAAAGATTAGGTCCATCGGTTATAAATTTAGCAAAGCATGAAAATTTAGATGGCCATGCTAATTCAGTAAAATTAAGATTAAAGAAGGAAAATTAATTGGCGAAACAAGAAACTCTTGAATTTAAAGGAAAAGTAACCGAACTTTTACCGAACGCTATGTTTAGAGTAAAACTAGAGAACAACCATGAAATTTTAGCCCATACCGCTGGAAAACTAAG
>CACAWX010000029.1 GCA_902536305.1 uncultured Pelagibacteraceae bacterium | reverse complement strand
AATCTCCATTAATTTTTCCATTTTCATCATATCTCATTTCATAAAATAAACTTTTTCCTAAACCGGTTCTCTTTATTGTTTTAAGAAATTGTTTTGGAATAATCATATCTGTATCAATATTTTGTAAAGATAAATACGATGGGATAGACTTTAATTCTGTAAATTTTTCCATTGTCAAATCTTCCTTACATCGGTTAAACGACCAGTTACTGCGGCTGCGATAGCCATACCGGGACTAACTAAATGAGTTCTTCCTCCTCTTCCTTGTCTGCCCTCAAAATTTCTGTTTGATGTTGAAGCACATCTTTCTTTGGGTTTTAATTGGTCAGGATTCATGCCTAAACACATGGAGCATCCTGGCTCTCTCCATTCAAAGCCCGCATCGATAAAAATTTTATCTAAACCCTCTTCCTCAGCTTGTGCTTTCACTAATCCCGAACCAGGTACTACTATAGCGCTCACATTTCCAGCAACTTTCTTGCCCTTTAAAAGATCCGCCGCTACTCTTAAATCTTCAATTCTACCGTTAGTACAACTTCCAATGAATATTTTATCAATTTTAATCTCGGAGATTTTTGTATTAGCCTCTAAACCCATATACTCTAATGATCTTTTAATTGCCATTTTTCTATCCGTATTTTTTTCTTTTTCAGGATCTGGCACTACACCTGTAATTGGAGAAACATCTTGTGGCGAAGTCCCCCAAGTGACTAACGGCTCAATTTCACTTCCGTCAATATTTATTTCTTTGTCAAACTTGCAGCCATCGTCAGAGTACAAGGATTTCATAAAGTTAACTGCTTTATTCCAAGTTTCTCCTTTTGGAGACATTTTTTTTCCTTTTAAATACTCGAAAGTTTTTTCATCTGGTGCGATTAAACCTGCTCTTGCTCCAGCTTCAATTGTCATATTACAAACGGTCATCCTCTCTTCCATGCTTAAGCCTTTTATTACTTCTCCAGCAAATTCAATCACATAACCTGTTCCACCTGCAGTTCCTATCGTTCCGATTATCTTTAAAATTACATCTTTAGCCGTAACACCTTTTGGTAATGATCCAATAACATTTATTCTAAAATTTTTTGATTTTTTTTGAATTAAAGTTTGAGTAGCCAAAACATGTTCTACTTCTGAAGTTCCAATTCCAAATGCTAAGGCTCCAAAGGCACCATGAGTAGCTGTATGACTATCTCCACAAACTATTACTGTACCTGGTTGAGTAAATCCTTGCTCTGGACCGATAATATGGACTATGCCTTGTCTTTTATCGTTTACATCAAAAAGTTTTACTCCAAATTCTTTACAATTATTTCTTAAAGTTTCAACTTGAATTCTTGATTGTTCATCGTCAATTCCCTTTGAACGGTCAGTAGTTGGAACATTATGATCTGGTACTGCCAGGGTAAACTCTGGCCTTCTAACTTTTCGATTATTTAACCTTAAACCCTCAAAAGCTTGGGGGCTTGTAACCTCATGTACTAAATGACGGTCAACATAAATTAAACAAGTTCCATCCTCTTGCTCGTTAACAAGATGGTTTTCCCATATCTTATCATATAGTGTTTTTGACATTAAAAATTTTTATTTTTTTTCGCTTGTTGGTTTTTCAACTTTTACTTCTTCGGGCGAGACTTCTTTTTTTTCATTATCGGGACTTGCTTCGACTTTGACAGGTTCAACGCTCTTTTTTGTTTCCTCTGGCTTAACAGATACATCTACACCAATTTTTTTCTTAATCTTTTCAGCAATCCGAGCTGATTTTCCTTTTCTATCTCTAAGATAATAAAGTTTAGCTCTTCTAACTTTTCCTGACCTTATTACCTTTATCGAGTCTACATTTGGACTATATAATGCAAAAGTTCTTTCTACACCTTCACCAAAAGATATTTTTCTTACAGTAAAAGATGAGTTTAAATCTCTATTTTTTTTTGCAATACAAACTCCCTCAAAGTATTGAATACGTTCTCTCTTACCTTCGACAATCTTTACACCAACTTTAATGGTGTCTCCTGTAGAAAAATCTGTGATCTTCTTGTTAGCAGTGATTTTTTGAATTGCTGCTTTATTTATATCTTCAATGTTTTTCATTTTTTTTT
>CACAWX010000028.1 GCA_902536305.1 uncultured Pelagibacteraceae bacterium | reverse complement strand
GGATAAAAAAAGTCTAATTTTAGCGGACGAAAATTTAGACATAACAGATGATATTATTAAAAGATTAAACGATAAAGTCAAATCAGTTAAACTAAACTAAATTAAAAGTTTAATGAAAGAAAATGTTTTTTTTAAAAAAAAAATTTTTACTATAGATAAATTGTTTTTAAAAAACGATTTTAAGAAAAAAAAAAAAGTTAAATATGTAAGAACTCTTGATAAAGCAGGTAAAGATGATCTTACGTTTTACGACTCCAGAATTTATATGGATCATGCTGCTTCTACCAAGGCTTCTTTTTGTATCACTACCTCTAGACTAGCCAAAGACTTGCCCAAAAATGTTGAAAAAATTCTAGTCAAAAATGTTTTATATGAATTAGCTATTACCTTAAAGAGAATGTATCCATTTGCGGACATTGATTATCCAGATTTAACTCTATCTAATACAAACACAAAACTTTATAAATCAGTTAAATTTGGAAATAATGTTTTAGTTGGAAAAAATGTTAAGATAGGTAAAGATACGATTGTGGGTTCAAATTCTATCATTGAGCACGATGTTATTATAGGAAAAAATTGTGTTATTGGATCAAATGTTATTGTTAAGAATTCATTAATAGGAGACAATGTAGTGTTACAAGATAATTGTAAAATAGGTCAAAAAGGTTTCGGATTTATTCCTAATCAAAATAAAAATATAAAATTTCCACATATTGGCCAGGTTTTAATTAAAAATGAAGTCGAGATAGCTTCAGGATGTACAATTGATAGAGGTTCTGTTGATGATACAATAATAGGTCAGAATACTTATTTAGATAACCAAGTTCATATTGCTCACAACGTTCAAATTGGTTCTAATTGTATGATTGCTGGTCAGGTGGGTTTTGCAGGAAGTTCTAAAATTGGCAACAACGTTTCTATCGGAGGTCAAGCAGGAATTTCAGGACATTTAAAAATTGGAAATAATGTAAAAATTGGTGGCGGCAGTGGCGTGGTGAAAAATATCGAAGATAATCAAATCGTTATGGGATATCCTGCCATTCCATTTAAAGACTTTGTAAAAAAAAACAAAAAAAATAATGAGTAAAACTGAATTAGATAAAAAATCAATAGAAGCATTATTACCTCACAGAGAACCAATGCTGCTAATTGATAAATTAATCAATATTGTTCATTTAAAATCTGCCACAGCTATTATGCATGTAAAAAAAGATGCTTTTTATGTTCAAGGTCATTTTCCAGGGCAACCAGTTATGCCTGGTGTATTAATTGTTGAAGCTTTTGGTCAAGCAGCTGCAGCTTTAACTGCACATGGTATCGATCCAAAAGAATATGCAAATAAATTAGTTTATTTAATGTCAGTTGATAAAGCCAGATTTAGAAATCCAGTCCTTCCAGATTGTGAGCTACATTTAGAAATCGAAGCTGTTAGATCTCATGGAAGAGTATGGAAATATAAAGGAACCGCTAAAGTAAATGACAAGAGAATGGCAGATGCTGAATGGTCAGCAACTATAGTGGATAGAAAAAATGATACATAAATCTAGTGTAATAGATGCAAACGCTAAAATTTCAAGCACAGTAACAATTGGACCATTTTGTTACATAGGTCCTAACGTAGAATTATCTGATGGCGTTGAGCTTATCTCTAATGTTCATATCGAAGGTTTTACTAAAATAGGAAAAAATACAAAAATTTATCCATTTGCTGCAATTGGAACACAACCCCAGGACCTTAAATTTAAAAATGAGAAAACTAGTTTACAGATAGGTGAAAAAAATATTATTAGGGAATACGTGACTATAAATCCTGGTACTGAGGGTGGAGGATCTAAAACTATAATAGGAAATAATTGTTTATTTATGATTTCTTCACATATTGCACATGACTGCAATATTGGAGACAATGTTATTATTGCTAACAACGTCCCACTGGGGGGGCATGTAACAATTGAGGACTCCGTTGTGATTGGAGGTAACTCAGCGGTGCAACAATTCACAAGAATAGGTAGACTTGCGATGATTGGTGGTATGACTGGAGTTTTAAAAGATGTAACCCCATTTGGTTTATCCATTGGAAATAGAAATTACTTACAAGGATTAAATCTTATAGGCCTAAGAAGAAAAAAATATGATAACAAAAAGATAATCGGGTTAGACAAGGCCTATAAAGAAATTTTTGCTTCAAAGAATTTACATGAAAATTTGAGTAAAATTAATGGAGAATATAAAGAT
>CACAWX010000026.1 GCA_902536305.1 uncultured Pelagibacteraceae bacterium | reverse complement strand
AGGTTAAAGCAAATCCAAGATGAATGGCTCTTGCTGGTAATCCTTTGAACATTCCGATATTGAACCAAAAAGGAAAAGGTGAAGCATACCACAATTGAAATAATGTCCATAAAATTGCTATTCCAAAAACTATTTTCAAATGTAAACCTGATAGATTTCGTGTAGGAGAAATATCTTCTTGTATTTTTTCTTTTATATTACTTTGAACGTTTTGATTCATTGTTTTAAGATACATTATTCTAAAAAAAAAGGCCCAAGAAATGTTGGGCCTTTTTTAATCAAACTTAGAAGTTAGATTACATTAATCCTGCTTCTTTATAGTATTTAATTGCTCCTGGGTGTAACGGAGCAGATAAACCAGCTTTGATCATATCTTCTTTTTTCAAGAAACTAAAAGCTGGATGTTGAGCTTTGAACGAGTCAAAGTTTTCCATTACTGCTTTAGTTACCAAGTATACTAATTCATCAGAAACATTAGCACTTGTTACAACAGTAGCTTTTACACCAAATGTTGTAGCGTCTTTTTTCTGATTTGAGTAAGTTCCTTTTGGAATTACTGCTTTAGCATAATAGTCAGCACCATCAATCATTCCTTGAACTGGAGCGCCAGTTAAATTAATTGGGCTTGCCTTAGCTTTACAAGTGGCTGCTTGTTCCATAGCACCATTTGGAAATCCAACTGAATATCCAAACGCATCTATTTTACCATCACAAAGAGCTTTTACTTGTTCAGAAGAAGTAAGTTCAGTAGTTGCTTTAAACATACTCATGTCTGCACCCATAGCTTTCATTAATTCTTCCATAGTTCCTCTTTGACCAGAACCTGGGTTACCAATGTTAACTGTTTTTCCTTTTAGGCTTTTAAAATCTTTAATTTTAGATTTTTTGCTAGCCCAAATTTGAAAAGGCTCATTATGTACTGAAAATACAGCTCTTAGGTCGCTGAACTGATTTCCTTCCCATTTGCTTGAACCATTATAAGCGTGGTATTGCCAGTCTGACTGGGCTACACCAAATTGAAACTCACCGTCTTTAATTTGTCCAATATTGTAGTTTGAACCACCTGTAGAAGGAGCGGTACATCTGTAAGCTTTAGCTGTACCTTTTTTTCTTCCGTGATCAGCACTTATTGCTGATTTGTGTAACATTTTGCAGATCGCGTTACCTGTTTGGAAATACACTCCAGTAGGTCCGCCAGTTCCTATTGTAAAGAACTCTGCTGATTTTGCGATAGAAGTAATCGGGCTTGAAAAAGCAACCGTTACTAAAATAGCTGAAATCATTGATATTGTTTTTTTCATGTAGTCTCCTGTTTGTTAATTCTAATAATTTAACTATGTTATTTGATTTAGGTCAAAGGGATTCTTATAAATTTTTAGCCCAATTTGATAGCTTACTTACTCCTTCAACTACATTTGGGGCATACCTCTTGACCATTTCCTCACTTATAGAATTATAGTTTGAAACATTTCTAAAAAATTTTTTTCCATCAAAATCTGTGTAACTTAATCTTGTTAACATTTTTTTGGGTTTAAAACCAAAATCTGATCCTGGTAACATTGCAACTCCAGTATCTTTTAAAATGGCCTCACAAAGTTTTGCAGAGCTTTTGTATTTACTATTTTTAAATTCTGGCATTAAGTAAAAGGCTCCTTGAGGTGGATTAATTAAGATTTTGTTTGATTTTAAATTGTTGTAAACATAATTGCCAACAGCGTTTAAGATACCTCTAACTTTTAATTTATAATCACTATAATCACCTTCGTAAGCCTCCACAGCAGCAAATTGGGTGGGCGTATTAACAGTAGAATATGACTCGCTAGCTAAGGATTTTAGACTTAGTAAAAATTTGTTTAACTTTTTTGGCACAGCGAGAAAACCTAGTCTCCACCCACCAGCACCACACCACTTACTTAAACCTCCACTTATAAAAGTTAATTCAGGATAAAATGTTGATATTGAGTGATATCTGTTGTCGAAGGATAAATCTGTATAAATTTCATCAGAGAGAATTAATAATTTGTATTTTTTGGCAATTTTGGCTAAATCACTTAAATTATTGCACACCGCTCCGGAAGGGTTATTAGGAGAATTTAATATTAAAATTAAATTTTTTTTCTTTCCTATTTTTCTAATTTTACTTTCCAGTTCTTTTGCAGTTGGGTACCAATTATTTGATATAGAAGTTTCAATCCAATGAACTTTATTTGATCCTACCTCTGCTTGAGGTTCATATGAGACCCATCCTGGAGCAGGAATTAAAATATCACCATTAAATGCTATATGGGTTAATAACATTGCCTCTTTAGATCCTGGTGTGATTAAAATATTTTCCTTAGGATAAGTATTTCCTGTTTCTTTTAATAGATATCTTGAAATTTTTTCTCTGAGTTCTGGTAAACCTTGTACTGGTAAATATTCCTTTCTATATGCATTTAGTTTTAATGTTTCAACAATTTTTTCAGGAACTGGGAAGGGAGATTGACCGAAACCAAATTGATAAACTTTTTTACCTTGGCTGATTAGCTCTTTAGATTTTTCATTTATTACTAAAGTTGATGACTCTTTTAACTTAAGAATATTTTTTTTTATTTTCGATGACATTTTTTATAAGTTAAATCTATACGGGTACTGCTTATTTAATGTCAATTCAAAATGTTGAAATAGGAACATTTGACAAATCGATTCGGTCATGTTTTAATCTTATTTTGTTCTCAACTTTGATCTACA
>CACAWX010000025.1 GCA_902536305.1 uncultured Pelagibacteraceae bacterium | reverse complement strand
CTCTATGGCAAGGTATTTTGGGAGCGTATGGGTTTTTTCCTATAGCATTGGCCACAGCACGTGTAGAATGTTGTCTACCAATGGCTTTTGCCACTTGAGAGTACGTTTTAATGCTACCACGGGGTATTTTCCTCAAATAAGCCCACACTTTAAGCTGAAATTTAGTTCCTACTAGCTTCATTAGTCAAATATTAAGAAAATTGTTAGAGATATGCCTATTATAAGGGCTATTATTAAGCCTAAAGCTATCTTTTTTTTTCCTTTTGAACTTGAGTTGGTCCAGTAATACGAAATTCCGTAAACGGCTGCTATAAAAACTGCTATGGGAAGAATAAATTTAATCATGAACTTTGAAATTATACATATTGACATCTAAAATCACTTAATATATTATTTCCGATAATTAATGGTTATCGGAAAATTATGAGTGATTTAACAACTGAAATTAAAAAACTTGAAATTGAAACTTTAGACAATCTAAAGCTCTCAAAAGCTAAAAATACTATTCGAGCTTATAAATCCGATTTTAATGATTTTGTATTATTTTGCTCAAAACATGGGATGAAAAGTATGCCCACAGATCCAAAGATAGTCTCCCTTTATCTGACGCACTTATCGAAACAATCTAAATATAGCACTTTAAAAAGACGGTTAGCTTCTATAAATGTCATGCATAAATACAAAGGTCATTATTTAGATACTAAACATCCAATAATCGTTGAGAACTTACTAGGTATAAAAAGACAAATAGGCGTTCATCAAAAAGCAAAAAAACCGATATTATTTAATGATTTGAAACAAATCATTAAAGTAATAAATAACTCCGAAACAAGTGAATTCAAAAAATTAAGAGACAAATCTTTAATTTTAGTAGGTTTCTCAGGAGGGTTCAGAAGATCAGAACTAGTTGCCATTACTAGAGATGATGTTGAATTTGTCAAAGAAGGAGTAAAAATTTTTGTTAAAAAATCAAAATCTGATCAATCTGGAGAAGGAATGACTAAAGCAATCCCCTCTTTTAAATATGTAGAATATTGCCCAGTAGATCATCTTAAAAATTGGATGATTGAAAACAAAAATGAATTAATATTTCCTATATCAGATAAGAATGTAGCTTTAATAATTAAAAAACATGCTTTAAGCGCTGGTTTAGATGAAAAAAAATATTCTGGTCACAGTCTTAGGTCGGGCTTTGCAACTACTACAGCTGAATATGGAGCCAGTGAAAGAAACATAATGGCTATGACCGGTCACAAATCAGTTGATATGGTTAGACGATATATCAAAGAGGCCGATTTGTTTAAAAATAATGCATTAAACAAGATATCAAATGAATAAAGTTTGTCTAAATTGTCAGAAAATGTTAATTAGAGCTCTAACAAAATTCAGTAGAGTTAATTAAAAATATCTAAAAATTTTTAAGATAAAAATCGTTATCTATTCTATTCAATAATTTAAATTTATTTTCATTTAAAAAAGATAAAATTTTATCCTGAAGATGTGGAAATATTTCTACTTGTAAATAACAGTGATTATTTGAAAGAATGTCTGATGCGCCTTTAAGAACGTTTAGTTCGTATCTTTCCACATCAATTTTAAAAAAAATTTTCTTATTTTTTACAGGATATAAGTTATCTAATTTGTCAGTGTCTATTTCCTCAAAAAGCAATTTAGTTTTATCGTATTTATTTATTTCTTTATCTGCGTCTTGAAGAATAGACGAGCCTCCCCTTTTGTTTTTATCTGTATACCAAAGTTTGAGCTTATTTTTGCTGTCTGAGCAGCCTAGATTGTGACAACTGATATTGAAGTTATTTATCTCGACATTTTTACTTAATCTTTGAAAGTTTTGCTGATTTGGCTCAAAAGCAGCTGTATTAGAGACTAATTTACATAATGATAAAGAATAATAGCCTATATAAGCACCAATATCGAGGAAATAATCATATTTTTGGCTTAGCAATTCCTTTTTAACAAAATCCAATTGATCTTTTTCATACTCATTTTTAAGATATATTTCTCGATCAATTGAAGATGTAAGAAAAAGATTGATCTTAAAATCATTTAAAAAGATAATATTTCCAGCTGAAGCAAAAGATAGTTTTCTTATTAAAGAAGGTATTATTCTTCTAAAAGGTTTAAGAGTAAATAATAGTATTAAAATCTGTCTAATCATTATTAAGTAACCTTTCAATTTTTACTAACTGTCTTTCTGAAAAAGACCTTAGTATCATAAATTTATAGTTATCATTGTCTGGCTTATATTCATAAAAAGCTATTTTATTAATGGTATTATCAAAAATATCTAATACAGGCACTTTTAAATATGAGGCCATTACCGTCATAGTTCCATGTGGAGAGACTACTAATGATGCATTTTTAATTAAATTAAATAAATCTAAGCTTTCTATATTTTCTAGATAAACAATATTATCAACTAAATTAGATGATAATTTGTCTGTATTATTATTTTCAAAGTTAATTGTTTTAAATTTTTCCTTAAAAATTTGATTAAATTCATTCTTTTCAATATCACTAGTCAAAAAAACTTTATATTTATTTTTGACCAAGATGTTTAAAAATGTACTTAAATTAGAAAAAGACCATTTTTTCTTTTCATAAAGAAATTTTTTAAAGTGAAAATGACAATATTTTCTTTGTGAAAAATTTTCAAAATTAAAATTACTTGTAGGTTTAATATTAATCATCTGAACGTTTGTTGATAAATTATTTGAACATAAAT
>CACAWX010000024.1 GCA_902536305.1 uncultured Pelagibacteraceae bacterium | reverse complement strand
AGGTTCAGAAGTGGATTTTAAGAAAGAAATGATTGGGGAGTCATTTGTTATTAATAATCCTAAAGCAACCGCTTCTTGCGGATGTGGATTATCTTTTTCTGTTTAATGAAAATTATATCTTGGAACGTTAATTCAGTAAGAGCAAGAATAGAAAATATTATAAATTATATTAAAGACTCTTCACCTGATGTTCTTTTATTGCAAGAAATTAAGACTCAAAATGAAAATTTTCCTTCAAGAGAATTTAAAAATTTGGGTTATACTTCATATGTCTTTGGTCAAAAAAGTTACAATGGCGTAGCGATAATTACAAAATATATGTTAAAAAATGTACAAACTAATTTTATTAAAGATGATTTAAAACAATCGCGGATTATTACGGGTGAATTAAAGATTAATCTTAAAAAAATAGAGTTAATAAATATTTATGTTCCTAATGGAAATCCAGTAGACACAGAAAAATACGAATACAAAAAAAACTGGCTTAAAAAATTTATATTTAGTGTTAAAAAAAGAATTATTAAAAATCCAAACTTATTGATCGCAGGAGATTTTAATATAATACCTGAGGAAATAGATGTTCATGATTTTGAACGATACAAAAATGACGCTTTAGGAAGACTGGAAATAAGAAAAAAATTTAGAGAATTAATCAATTTGGGTTTTAAGGATATATACAGATTAGTTAATAAAAAAAAACAAGAATACACTTTTTGGGATTATTTTGCGGGATCATGGCAGAAAAATTATGGAATGAGAATAGATCATTTTCTATTATCTAATAGTTTAGTAGAAAACTTTGAGGCAGTTAATATTAATAAGAAACCTAGATCTAAATTAAAGCCTTCTGATCATACGCCAATAGAGTTAATAATTAATTAGCTCTTCCATACACATCTTGATACCGAACTATATCTGTCTCTTTTAAAATTGATCCTATTTGGGCTTCAATAATTTTAACAGATTTTCTTCCAGGATTTTCAATACGGTGTATAGAACCTAGAGGTATATAAATGTTTTCACCTGGTTTTAAAATGAATTTTTTTTTATTTAGCGTAATTATAGGGTTGCCTTGAGTCACAAGCCAATGTTCAGAGCGATGAAAATGTTTTTGAAGACTTAATATTCCTTTTGATTTAACAGACAATTCTTTTATTAAAAAATTCTTACCACTATATAAATTAGTATAGTTACCCCAAGGTCTAAGGAAAATATTTTCTTTTTTCTTGTATTTGTTTTTAAGTTTGTTGTAAATTTTACAGATTTCCTTCCAACTACCTAAATCGGACCATGGTATATTAAGTTTAATTGCGTTGATTTTTTTTGATTTTTCTAAAATTGCATAATCGAAAGATATGTCCTTACTTTTTTTGAATGCTGTTTTATTTAAATAATAAACATTGTTCTTATATTTAGATTTAGTAACTGCTTCGACACAACATTTATAAGTGAAATTTTGATATTTTTTAAAATTATTAATAATAGAAATTTTTTTAAGAAAAAACATACCAGAATTCAAGTAAGCTTTTTTATGAATTATTTTCTTAGCTTTAGAAATATTTGGTTTTTCAATGAATTTTGTAACTTTATAAATTTTTTTTATTCCTTTCTTCGATAAAAAATAACCAAACTCACTTGATGGAGTTTGAGGCTTAATTCCAAAAATAAAAATATTACTATCATTTAAATACCTCTCATGCAGTTTAATTGATTTGTAAAATTGATTAGTTTTTTCAATAAAATGATCTGAGGATAAAAAAACTAATGGTTGATTATCAGGTATATCTTTTATTAAAGAGCTTGATAAAATAGCTGGAGCAGTATTCTTTTTAAATGGTTCTAATATAATCTTAAATTTTTTAATCTTTTTTTCCTTTAGATGTTTTTTAACATCATTTAAGTATTTTTTATTTGTACTAATAATAGGACTATCAAATAATGTATTTTTAATCCTATCTAATGTTTTTCCAAATAAGGTCCATTTTCCAAAGTTTATAAATTGCTTAGCTTGATGTTTTTTTTTATTAGGCCAAAGTCTTGTTCCAGAGCCACCACATAAAATGACTGGTCTTATTTTCATTAAATTTTTGAATATTCTTTAACTTCTTTTTTCTTGCCAGGATGTGTTGGTGCACCCAAGTATGCAGGACCAACAGTTTGAGCATATTTCCATATTGTTCCAGAACCAAAACTTGATTTTTTTTCTTTCCATCTCTTTCTTCTAGATTTTATCTGATAGCTAGTTAATCTAACGTTAATAGTGCCTTTTTTTGCATCTATATCTATAATATCACCATTCTTTAAGAGCGCTATTGGTCCTCCCACGGCTGCTTCGGGTCCTACGTGGCCTACACAAAAACCTCTTGTAGCTCCAGAAAATCTCCCATCGGTAATTAAAGCAACTTTTTCTCCCTTTCCTTGTCCATAAATCGCACCAGTTGTTGAAAGCATTTCGCGCATACCAGGGCCTCCCTTAGGACCTTCATATCTTATAATTATGATGTCACCATCCTTGTATTTTTTTGTTTGAACAGCATTCATAGCATCTTCTTCATTGTCGAAACATCTAGCTTTACCAGTAAATTGCAATTTCTTTAATCCTGCAATTTTGACAATAGCTCCATCCGGAGCAAGATTACCCTTCAAACCAACTACTCCTCCATCTGGAGAAAGTGGATTATTGTACTCTCTTAAAACTTTTTGATTAACATTAAATTTGATATTTTTTAAGTTTTCTCTCATTGTTTTACCGGTTACTGTCATGCATTCTCCGTGTATATAACCACCATCATACAAAGTCCTTAACAACATAG
>CACAWX010000023.1 GCA_902536305.1 uncultured Pelagibacteraceae bacterium | reverse complement strand
GGGATTACATACTCCGAGGGAAAAAGGGAAAAATTATAAGTCCATCTCAATTAGACTCAGTTTGGTTAAGACAACCAAAGAATATAGAAATAAGAAATTTTAAACTTTTGTATGTTGGAAGAGTAAGAGTTGAAAAAGGAATTATTGCTCTGTCTGAGTTGATTAGAAATAAAAGAGATATCTCTTTGACAATTGTTGGTGCAGAAAAGGGAAGTTCAAATGGAATAGATCAAAGTAACATTAAAATTCTTCCCACACAAAGCAACAAAACTAAATTAATAAAACATTATGATGATCATAATATCTTTGTTTTGCCCTCATTTACTGAAGGTCATCCGATGGTTTTGCTAGAAGCCTTGGCTAGAAGGAGGCCAGTAGTTATTTTTGATGAAATTAAACATATAATAGGAGATAAAAAAGGGATTTTTGCTACAAAAAGAAATTTTTTAAGTTTTCAAGGAACTTTAAATAATATTAAAAAAAATTATAAAAAAATTCAAAAAGACATGAAGATAAATAAACTTCCAACAAATAAAGAGTTCATAGATAAATTCATCAAACTTATAGATGATTTTTATTAGGAGAGGTGGCCGAGTGGTTGAAGGCGCACGCTTGGAAAGCGTGTAAACGGGAAACCGTTTCGAGGGTTCGAATCCCTCTCTCTCCGCCATGAAAATATCCACATACAACTAATAAGAGTCTTAAGTTTCATAAACGAATCTAATAGTGTAAATTTATGGGCAGTGGAGGGAGACTGAAGCTGCCTTTGCTATTTATAGTCTTTTTATTCCAGTCACTTTTAATTTAGCTGTTTTATCTATTCTTTTTATTGTTTTATTAATATCCATGATAACGGTCTTTTTCATTGGGCCATATGCATGAATAAGCTTTTTATTTGAAAGAGCCAATGCAACATGACCTTTCCAAAAAATTATATTATTCTTTTTTATATTTTTAAGTTTAACATTTTTTTTAAAGTATTTAACTTGATCTTTTGTATCTCTAGGACAGTATTTATTATTAAAATTTAAGCAAACTTGTATTAGAGCTGAACAATCAATTCCTTTATAGGACTTTCCTCCCCATTTATATTTTATATTCTTAAAAATTTTTATTCTTTTAAAGGGGTTTTTCTCAATATATTTAATTGGTTTTACTTGATTTTTATAAATCCAGCCTTTTGCAAATTTAAACCAATTATTTTTACTACTTGTAACTTTTATTTTTGAATTAAATGAGAGTTCATTTAATTTTCTAGTCTTATTAGGTAGCTTATAAGTTTTTGCATTTAAAACACTAATTTTGTGTGTTGGTCTTTGATATTCTAAATATTTTTTATTTTGTACATAGCCACTATAATTGTCCTCTTTAGTTTTTATTTTGATCCATCGAGGTGTTTTTTTCAATATCAAAAAACTATCACCGTAAATCATTTGACTTGTTACCTCGGACTTAAATGAGGGCTTTTTATAAATATTTAAAACGGAAATTATATTTGTGTAGAATTTAGTCATTTAACTTCATTTTATGTTTAATCATATAAAGAAATATTAAAGAAGGAATTACCATTATAGCTGTTAAAATAAAAAATATACCCCAGTCTCCATTTAACCAATCTACTAAAGCTCCAGAGGAAGCAGCAAGAGATGTTCTTCCAGCTGTACCAATTGATGCTAGTAGCGCATATTGAGTAGCGGTGTAAGTCCTGTCTACTAACATTGAAATAAAAGCAACAAAAGCAACAGTTGCAAATGCGGCTGCCATATCGTCGAATATTACTGCAATGGCAAATAATAATTCAGACTTTCCGGACCAGGCCAATATAGAAAATAATAAATTTGTTGAAGCCATTAATACTCCAGAGACAAACAAAGCTTTTATAACCCCTGACCTGATTGCAAATAGACCGCCTAATAGAGTAAAAATTACTGTAGTTAACCATCCAAGACCTTTTGAATACAGAGCTATATCAGACTTAGTAAAACCTATTTCTTTGTAAAAAATCACTGACATTCTGCCTAGAAAAGCTTCACCAATTTTAAAGAGAAAAATAAACGCCAATATCGCAAGCGCAATATTGAAACCATTTTTTTTGAAAAAACTAATAATTGGTCCAACAACTGTACCAGTTACCCAAGCGATAATTTTTGTTATTAAATTTGAAGACCCTAATTTATCTTCAATCATTTTGTCTGTTCTTCTTTGGGATTCTTTTCTGTCTATTTGCGCAGTTTCATTTATAAACATCAGGCCTATGTTGCAAGCAATAATTAAAATACCTAAAATCAGAAAAGTTATTTGCCAATAATTTTCGAACCCAAAACTTTGAAAAAATTCTGCTGATTTAAGAGCAACTACTCCACCTAATTTATATCCGGTCCACCAACCAACAACTGCCATCGCAGCACCAGCTTGCATAGACTTGCCTTCATTTTCCCCAATTTGTTCAATTCTTAATGCATCAACTGTAATGTCTTGTGTAGCTGATGCGATAGCAATAATAAGACCTATAGTTATAACTAATGCTAAATTTGTAGTTGGATTTATTAAGCTCCAACAAATTAAACTGAACAAAATGATTGTTTGCATTAAAACAATCCATCCACGTCTATGACCAATTTTATTTGTTAACCATGGAATCCTCACTCTATCTATTATTGGCGCCCATAAGTAATTAAACGCATAAACAGCAAATATTAATCCAGCCCAACCGATAGTACTTCTACTTAAACCATCTTCCTGCAACCAGAGACTTAAGCTACTACCAATGATAACCCAAGGAAAACCACTTATTGCACCAAGTAGTAATATTTTGATCATTCTTCGATCAAAATAAACTAAAAAGGTTTCAGCTAAGCTTTGTTTTTTTTTAATTTCCATATTTTAATTTCTCCAAAAAGATGGAAAGAAAAGGACAAGAACTGCAAATAATTCTAATCTTCCAAGTAGCATACCACTTGCTAAAATCCATTTAGATAAATCTGGCAAACTTTTATAATTTCCATCTGGTCCAATTATTTCACCTAACCCTGGCCCAACATTAGAAATTGAACTTGCAGCTCCTGAAATAGATGTAACAAAATCTAACCCGCTTATAGAGAGGAGCATTGCAATAATCAAAAATATAAATAAAAAAGAGAATATGAAAATAATTACAGATCTTATAAAATCATCAGAAATTTTATGATTATTATATTTTGTAATTATTACACTATTTGGATAAATTAACTTTTTAATTTGATTTTTTAAAAAAATTAAAAGCATCTGTAATCTGAAAATTTTAATACCGCATGCAGTTGATCCTGCGCATCCACCAATAAACATTAAAAATAAGAAAAAAATTAAAGAAAATTTTCCCCACAAACCAAAGTCGTCAGTAACATAACCTGTACCAGATAATATCGAAATTACATTAAAGGAAGAAATTCTTATTTTATCAAATAAATTACTTTCATAACTTATAAAGAGTAAATATAAAAACATTACTGCTATAGAAATAGCTAATAAATAAATTAGACCTCTTATTTGAACATCTTGGAAAAAAATCTTTTTATTTCCTTGAGAAAACTTTAAGTAAGAAATAAAAGGAATACTTCCTAAAATTATAAATATACTTGCTACAATTTCTATATTGGAATTTTTAAAGAAACCAATAGAATCATTATGAGTTGAAAAGCCTCCTGTGGCTATAGTTGTCATAGCATGACAAATGCTATCAAAAATTGTCATACCAAATATCCAATAAAATAAACCACAAAGCAGTGTAAGGACTACATAAGTAGAAATTATAATAGCGGCTACTTCAATAGTTCTTGGTAAAATCTTTTCAGTAGAGTCCGGTCCTTCCATTTTAAAAAGTTGCATTCCACCTACTTTTAATAGAGGTAGTATAGTAATAGCCATTACAACAATCCCTATCCCTCCTAACCACTGCATAATAGCTCTCCATAATAAAATACTCTT
>CACAWX010000022.1 GCA_902536305.1 uncultured Pelagibacteraceae bacterium | reverse complement strand
TCATTATGATTTGGATCTACTTCATAAACATAATTATCGTAAATATAATCTGCATCTTGATATTCTTGCCCGACAAACTTTATTCTTTCTTTGCTATTTTCAGATATTCCATCTTTAATTCTGTAGTAAGGCAGATATGAAGCATTAGCAATCTTTATAATTTTGTTGTTATTTTTCTCAAACGACAGAATCTTATAAATTGACTCAAGTCGTGTCAGTCCCTCTCTGTCGATTTGAAAATTATTTTTATTTTTATTAGACAAAATCTCATTTAAATATAAACTTTGATACGGATGAAAGAGTATTAATTTATAAATATTAGGTATTAATAAAAAAAATAAAATTATAATCAATTTTTTAATATGCTTTTTAAATACTACAGATAAAATCATAACAAAATAAACTGACATATAAATTATAAAAAAATTCAAAAAGTATAAATGTCGCCAGGCGTTAGCAAGTGGTGCACTTAAGGAAATTATAAGTGAAATGATAACTAACATATTAAAAAATAAATAAGTATCTTTCATTTCGTTTATACTTCTCCAAAAATCACAGTTAAATGATTTGTTTGGATCGATAGACAAGAATCTTCTTAAAAGTCTTTTTCCGATATAAAAAAAACCAAATATAAATAAAAATAAATTTAAAATAGGTGTTGAAATTCCAATCCAAATAAAGATGAAAGAGTCTGGAACGCTGGTAGAATAAATATATTCTCCATTAAATATAAACCCCAGCTTCCAAATCCATACATTTGTTTTATATATAAAATCTATAAAATTTGTTATAGGGCTGTTCCATAAATAGGGCCAATGAATATACAAAAAAAATAAATAAAAAAATATAATTAATAGAATATCTTTTAAGTTGGATTTTGAATTATCATTTAATCTTGTTAAAAATAAAAAAAATATCAAAGAAAATGGAAGAAATAACCCTATAATTCTCGTTGATGTTGCGATAGCTGCAAATAAGGAAAATAATAAAATATTCTTAATTTTTTTTTCTTCAAATATTTTAAAAGCAAAATATATTGCAAACACTACAAAAGATAAAAATATAATATCTTTATTGTTATGAAAACTATCTCCATAGATCCGAGGTGAAAAAATATAGAGTAATGTTCCGAAAAAGCTTAAAAAAAAATTATTGAATCTTTTAGTTAAGATTTTAAAAACTAATATTGAAGTTAAGAAAAAGATGAAAAAAACTAAAAAATGTCTGTAATGAAAATTAATTATGGTTTTTTGAGTATTAATAATTACATCAATTAGTGCTGTTGGAACATCAAATATTGGTCCATAAGTGTAAAAACTTGGATTAGGTAAAAATGAAGCATCCGCATCAAATTTTTTAAGATATTGTAATACTTCATCTTGTAAAAAATCTATTCCTAAAAATTCAAAAATATAATTTAACCAATATATCCCAGAAAAAAGTTGGGTATGTTCTTCAATGTTAATTCCATAATCATCAAATGTTAAACACCCAACTAATAAATAAAATAAAAAAAAAGTATATATAATGGTTTTTTTTATATTTTTAGATTCCATTATTATTCAAATATAATACACATCTTTTTAAATCTACTAAATAATATATAAAGTTTGAATAATTTAATACGCTTGAATTAATTATTACTTTTTTATAAAAATTCGGTAGATTTTTAAAATAGATAAATGAAAAAAACAGAGTTTGATTATTTAAGTAAAAATTACGATGAGACACTTAAAAGAAGTTTTCCTAAGTCACTTGAAGAGGTTAACTATTTTAGTACCTATAAAATCAAACTAGCTTATGAATTAGCAAAAAATAAAAAAAATATTCATATTTTAGATTTTGGTTGTGGAACGGGGACGTCTTTAAAAATTTTTTCTAACTATTTTAAATCTTCTAATTTATGGGGATACGATGTATCTAAAGAATCTATAAAAAAAATCAAAAAAAGGAATAATTATATAAAGTTAACAACTAATTTAAAAAAAAATTCCAAAGAAAAAGTTTGATTTAATTTTTATTTCTAATGTATTGCATCATATAAATAAAAAAAATCATAATAAAATTTTATCTTATTGTAGAAATTTTTTAAATGAGAGGGGAGAATTATTTATTTTTGAACACAATCCAATAAACCCGGTTACAAATTATATTTTTAAGAATGCTCCTATAGATAAAAATGCTGAAATGATATCTTCCAAAAATTTAGTTGGTAGTGCTTTAAAAGCTAAATTAAAGATTATAAGTCTAAAATATACATTATTTTTTCCTAAACAATTATCGTTTTTAAGATTTTTAGAAAAATTTTTGGTTTGGCTTCCGCTAGGAGCACAATATTTACTTATATTAAAGAAATAAATTTAGTTTCTACAGCTCATACTAAACCATGTGTAAGGAATAAATGACTGATTATAGGTTCTGCTAATACTATTTTTAAAAAAAAGTTTTAACATTCTTAAATACTCTTTTTTCGTTTTAATATTTTTTCCCCTATCGTGAGAAATCAAAAACCTTGCAAAATAATTCTGATCTTTCATATATATTGGATCTAATGTAATTAAACTCCCATGCTTTTTCAGTGTCTTTTTTATATTACTTAACAAATTTAATATTTGATCATTTGTTAAATGATGAAGAATACCAATTAAAAGGATATAATCAAATTTAGGTAATCTTTTAATTTCTTTTTGACTAAAATTTCTACAAAGAAAAACTCCTTTTTTTTTGTATTTCTTTTTTGCGTACTCAATATAAGTTTTACTAATATCGTATCCAAAATAAACAGGGTTTTCTATATACTCCAAACTGTCACCCAAACCACAACCGATATCCAAAATTTTAGGATTTTTTTTTTTTATACTTAATTCTAAAATCTTTTTTCTAATTTTATCGCCTTTCATCAATTTTTGAAAAGTTGAGTAAATGAATGGTGATGATAATATTTTGTAAAATTTATTTGTTTTGTGGCTCATTGGAAAATTTTATTATAAAATACTATTTTATTTTATGCTATATAAATATTTCACGAAATGAAATTATCAGTGATCATTCCAGTATTTAAAAGTGAATTAATCATTGAAGAATTAATAAAAAAATTATTAGTGTCGTTGAATGATTTATCTCTACCATTAACTCATGAAATTATTTTGGTTAATGATAATGGAATGGACGCTTGTTGGTTAAAAATAAAACAACTAGCCTTGAAGCATAAGCAAATTAAAGGTATTGCCTTAAAGGAAAACTATGGTCAACATAATGCAGTAATGGCGGGTTTCAATCATTGTTCCGGAGATTATATTATTACTATGGATGATGATTTACAGCACCCTCCTCGGTATATTGAAGCAATAATAGAACAGCTTAAAGATGGGTTTGATGTCTGCTACACCAATTATATAAATCGGAAACACGCTCTATGGAAACATCTTGTTAGTTGGATAAACAACATCATCTCAAGCCACTTACTAAACAAACCCTATAAATTATATTTATCATCATTTAGAGGAGTTAAGAGAAATATTTTAAGTCGAATAGTTGAGAATAAAAATAACAATATTTATATAGACTCTGCAATTCTAGAAATATCACCTAAAATAACATCTATCAAAATAGATCATCAGGCAAGATTTCAAGGAGAAAGCACATATTCTTTTACAAAACTTATAAGTTTATGGTTTAATATGGCAAGTAGTACTTCAGTAAAACCTTTTAGATTTTGTTCTTTTTTTGTTTTAATATTTAAATTAATTCTTTTATTTAAAAAAAGTGAGAGTAACAATGTTGAACAATATAAAGTTATAGAAAAAACATTTTAGCAAATATTAAATAATGAAAATTTTTGGAAATGGTTTTATAGCAAAAAATCTTAAAAAGATTAGATTGCCAGAAAAGTTTTTTATTTACGCAGCTGGTGTTTCAAATTCAAATATTAAACAAAAAAAAGTATATAATAGAGAGATAAACCAATTTAAAAAAATTATAAAAAAAATAAATCCAAGAAAAATATTAATTTATATAAGTTCATTAAGTGTAGAAAACAAAAGTTTAAAAAAAGATAAATACGTCAAGAATAAACTAATTATTGAAAAAA
>CACAWX010000021.1 GCA_902536305.1 uncultured Pelagibacteraceae bacterium | reverse complement strand
ATTGGAACATCCAAATTATCCCCTTTTATTAAATTTGGACAGATTCATGTTGAAACAATATGGAAAGAATGTGAAAAAATTAAACCTAAAAATTTAGGAATAAAAAAATTTTTAGCTGAAATTGGTTGGAGAGAATTCAATCATACTTTGATTAATCACTTTCCACATATGTTAAACAATAATTATTCAAAAAAATTTGATAAATTTCCCTGGGAAAAAAATTCAAAATCATTAATTGCATGGAAAAAAGGATTAACTGGATACCCTATTGTCGATGCTGGTATGAGAGAACTTTATTCGACTGGATGGATGCACAATAGAGTAAGAATGATTACTGGTTCTTTTTTAGTTAAGCATTTATTAATAAGTTGGAAAGAAGGAGAAAAATATTTTAAGAATTGTTTGTTAGATTACAGTCCAGCGAGTAACGTTGCTGGTTGGCAATGGGTGGCCGGAAGCGGTGCAGATGCCGCCCCTTATTTTAGAATATTTAATCCGATATTACAGGGAGAAAAATTTGATAAGGAAGGGGAGTATGTAAAAAAATGGGTCCCAGAATTAAGAGATCTTCCAAAAAAATTTATTCATAAACCTTGGGAATTTAATAATGGAAAATTTAAGTTAGGAAAAGATTATCCTTATCCTATAGTCAATCATGAAGCTGCTAGAGCAAAAGCACTGAATGCTTTCAAAGAAATTTAGTAATTAAATATTGTTAACATTACAATAAATGTACTTTTCTTTTTTACCATCTTTTTATTTTACCTTTTTTATTTAACTTTTTTTCTACATATTTTTCTTTTTCTTCTTTGTCAGAAACAACAATATTTAAGTTTAAAAGGAACTTTATTAAATCATTTTTAATTTTTGTAAGTAATCCTTCAAAAAGTATAAACGCTTCTTTTTTAAACTCTGAAAGAGGATCCTTTTGACCATATTGTCGAAGACCTATGACCTGTCTTAATTGCTCTAAATATTGTAGGTGTGACCTCCAGGAAAAATCAATTATTTGTAAAAAAATTTTTTTCTCTAAACTGTTATTTTGATCCTCACCTAGAATTTCAACTCTAGATTTTTTTTTATTTGAATATAATGCTTTTATTTTTTCGTTAAATTTACTCTCTTCAAGTTTTCCGTATTCTAAAAGCTGGGAGTCGCTTACTGAATTTCCAGTGATATTTTTTAATTCAGTAAGGTAATTTTTTTCATCATATGATTTTTGATAATTCATTCTAGTGTAGTTTAACAGTTGTAATATTTCATTAAAAAAATCCTCTAAAATTCCTTTTATATTTGCTTCTTTAAGAATTTTCATTCTTTGTGAAAATATGACTTGCCTTTGATCGTTCATAACATCGTCAAATTTTATAAGTGTTTTTCTTATATCAAAGTTCCTAGTTTCAACTTTTTTTTGCGCTCTCTCCATTGCTTTATTGATCCAAGGATGGTCAATTGACTCATTTTCTTTAAGGCCAAGTTTTTTAAGCATTCCATCAATAGAGTCTCCTCCAAAAATCCTCATTAATTCATCTTGTAAGCTTATAAAAAAAATTGAGTTTCCAGGGTCACCTTGTCTTCCAGCTCTACCTCGTAATTGATTATCTATTCTTCTGCTTTCATGACGTTCAGTTCCAACAATACACAATCCACCTAAGCTTTTTACTTTATTTTCATTTTGTTTAACCTCATCTTCACTCTCTTTTTTACCATCAAAAATAAAGTCTTTATTACCGCCTAGTTTTATGTCTGTTCCTCTTCCGGCCATGTTAGTTGCAATAGTTACTGCCCCTACTTTTCCTGCCTCGGCAATAATTCTTGCTTCTTTCTCATGTTGCTTTGCATTAAGAACATTGTGTTTAATCTTTTTGTTATTCAAGAAAGTCGAAATTTTTTCAGATTTTTCAATGCTTGTTGTACCAACTAAAACTGGCTGACCTTTTTTACTACACTCAATTATTTTATTTGTTATTGCATTATATTTTTCATTTTCAGTTCTATAAATCTGGTCGTTGAAATCTTTACGTAGCATTTTTTTATTTGTTGGCACTGAAATAACGTTAAGTTTATATATATCGTAAAATTCTTCAGCTTCTGTCATTGCTGTACCAGTCATACCAGCCAATTTTTTATATAATCTAAAATAATTTTGATAAGTTATGGAAGCTAATGTTTGATTTTCCTCTTCTACTTTAACATTTTCTTTAGCCTCTATTGCTTGGTGCAGTCCATCTGAAAATCTCCGGCCATCTAATACTCTACCTGTAAATTCATCTATAATTTGCACTTTACCTTCTCTCACTATGTAATCAGTATCCTTCTTAAAAAGTAAGTTAGCTTTAAGAGCTTGGTTAACATGATGTACAAGATCTAAGTTAGCTGGATCATAAAAATTGTTATTCCTTAATATCTTTTTTTGCATTGCAAGTTTTTCAATTTTATCAATTCCTAAATCAGTAAGTATTACATTTTTATTTTTTTCGTCTAATTCAAAATCATTTTTTTGCAGGTATTTAATAAATTCATTTGATGTCGAGTAAAGAGTTGTTTTGTCATCAAGTTTTCCAGAAATAATCAATGGTGTTCTAGATTCATCTATAAGAATACTATCAACTTCATCAACTATACAAAAATTATGATCTCTTTGGACCATTTCCTCAAGCTCATACTTCATATTGTCTCTTAAGTAGTCAAATCCAAGTTCATTGTTTGTAGCGTATGTAATGTTGCAATTGTAATTCTTCTTTCTTACAATATCGTCTATGTCATTAGTGATACAACCAGTCGTTAATCCTAAATAATTATAAACTTTGCCCATCCATTCTGAGTCTCTTTTAGCTAAATAGTCATTAACAGTAACAATGTGGACACTTTTTCCAGTCAAAGAATTTAAATAAGCGGGTAATGTCGAAACAAGAGTTTTTCCTTCTCCAGTTTTCATTTCAGCTATTTTACCTTCGTGAAGAATAACTCCTCCAGCTAGCTGTACGTCGTAATGTCTTTCCCCTAAAGTTCTTTTTGCAGCTTCTCTTACTAAAGCAAAACCTTCAGGTATTATTTCATCAATTTTAAATGATCCATTTTGAGCATTTTTTTTAAAATTAAATGTTTTTTCTTTGAAATCAGCCTCAGTTAATGACTTAATTTCATTTTCTTTATTATTTATCGCTTCTACAATGTTTTGAATTTTGTCTAATTCTTGTTGATTAGAGCTTTTAAATATTTTACTAAAAGTCCTTGTAAATAAATTCATTATACATCTATATATGTATTATTAATGTAAATTAAATAGCAATAATGACAATAAATATTAAAAATTTCTTAAATGATAAAACAAAACTATCTAAAATGGGAGAGTTTCAAAGCCTAAAACAAATCGAAGGTTTGGAGATGTCATCTATTTCGGCTGATCTTTACAAAGATGGAAGAGATGATCTGGCTTTGTTTTATTTTACTAAAGGAGCTAATTACGCAACATTAACTACTACTAACAGTATAACCTCAGAATTTATTTCTTGGAATAATAATTCTCATAAAAAAATTATAAAAGGATTATTAGTTAATACAAAAAATGCTAATACATTTACAGGTAAACAAGGCAAAGAGAGCATAGACATATTAGCAAAAAATCTATCAAGGATTTTGACTATTAAAGAGTCTAAGAGTAATCAAGGGACAAATGAAACAGTAAAAATTAAGGACTTAATTTTTGCTTCAACAGGGGTAATAGGAGAAGAGTTTCCTGTCGAGAAAATTAAAGAGAGACTCCCTGATTTAGTTGAAAAATTAAGAGTAGAACACAATAAGATGTATTGGATAAAAATGGCATCGGCAATAATGACTACTGATACTAAGCCTAAATTAGCCTATGAGGAAATTATAATAGGAGATGAGTTGATAAAAATTTCTGGTATTGCGAAGGGATCTGGAATGATAGCGCCTAACTTAGCTACAATGTTATCATTTATCTTTACCAACGCAGATATTAATTCAAATATTTTAAAAACACTTTTAAAAAGAGCAGTAGCAAATTCTTTTAATGCGATAACGGTTGACAGTGATCAATCAACTAATGATATGGTTTCTATATTTTCTACAAAAGCTATCAA
>CACAWX010000020.1 GCA_902536305.1 uncultured Pelagibacteraceae bacterium | reverse complement strand
AAAGCATATTTAAGATTAGTAGTCTATGATATAGACTTAGAAAATAATACAAAACAAATTCTCTCTGCAAAAGAACAGGAGGTATTTATAGGAGACCTCCCTTTAATGACACCAAGCGCAACTTTTATAACCAATGGAGTTGAAAGAGTTGTTGTCAATCAAATGCATAGAAGTCCAGGAGTATTTTTTGATCATGATAAGGGAAAAACTCATGCTAGTGGAAAATTATTATTCAGCTGCAGAATAATTCCTGGTAGAGGATCATGGTTAGATTTCGAATTTGACCCTAAGGATATCTTATATTTTAGAATTGATCGTAAGAAAAAACTTCCAATAACTACATTATTATCTGCACTTGGTTTTTCAAAAGAGAAAATGATTGAAACTTTTTACTCTAAAAACAAACATACTTATAATAAAGAGACTAATAGTTGGATAACAGACTTTAATTTAGAAAACTATAAAAGACCAATTAAATTATCCCATGACTTAATTGATGCTAAAAGTAATAAAAAAGTTTTAAGCAAAGGAGACAGATTAAATTTAGTTATAGCAAAAAAACTCAAAGAGAAAGGGTTAAATTCTATATCAATATCCAATGATCAGATTATAGGAAAATACATTTGTAAGGATGTAAAAGAAAAAAATGGAGAAATATTAGTAGGAGCTGGATTTGATATTACAGAAGAACAACTAGAAAAAATAATCTCTCAAGAAGAAAAAGAGCTTTATATTGTTAATATAGATCTTATTAATAAAGGTCCTTATATTCTAGAAACTCTTAAAATAGATAAAAATAACAATAAGACCGAGGCTCTAAATGACATATATAAAATTTTAAGACCAGGCGAAGCACCGTCGGTAGAGATAGCTGAAGAAATATTTAATAATTTATATTTTAAAAAAGAAAGATACGATCTATCTGAAGTTGGTAGAGTAAAACTTAACTCTAAATTAGATCTAAGCACTAATCCAAAGAAAACTATTTTAGAAACCGAAGATATCTTAGCAATTATTAAATTTATGTTAGATTTAAGAGATGGAAAAGGTGATGTAGACGATATCGATCATTTAGGAAATAGAAGAGTTCGTTCAGTTGGTGAACTTGTGGAAAATCAATTTAGAATAGGCCTTTTAAGAATGGAAAGAACTGTAAAAGAAAAAATGTCCACTTTCTTAGAAATAGAGTCAGCAATGCCTCAAGATTTAGTTAATGCAAAACCAATAACTACTTCATTAAAAGATTTTTTTGCAACTTCACAACTTTCACAATTTATGGATCAAACCAATCCTTTATCAGAAATTACTCACAAAAGAAGAGTCTCAGCATTAGGCCCAGGGGGATTAACAAGAGAAAGGGCTGGCTTTGAGGTAAGAGATGTTCATCCAACTCATTACGGAAGAATATGTCCGATTGAAACCCCGGAAGGGCCCAATATTGGTTTAATTAACAGCTTAGCCACTTATTGTAGAGTAAATAAATTTGGCTACATAGAAAGTCCTTACAAAAAAGTAGTAAATGGAAAAGTTACTAACGAGATAAAATATCTTTCTGCTATAGAGGAGGAGAAATACACAATTGCGCAAGCTAATTCAGTTTTGAATAAAGATGGATCATTTGTTGAGGAATTAGTAGCTTGCAGAAAAAATCTTAATTTTGAATTGTCATCCAGAGATAATATTGATTACATTGATGTTTCTCCTAAACAACTTGTATCGGTAGCAGCTGCTTTAATACCATTTTTAGAAAATGATGATGCTAATAGAGCATTAATGGGTTCTAACATGATGAGACAGGCAGTGCCATTACTTAAACCAGAGTCTCCATTAGTTGGGACTGGTATCGAGTCAGATGTAGCATTAGACTCAGGTGTAACAATTGTTGCTAAAAGAAACGGCGTTGTTGACAAAATTGATGGTAAAAGAATCGTGGTTAAAGCAACCGATGTAACAGATCTGTCCCAATCAGCGGTAGATATTTATAATTTATCTAAATTTCAAAGATCTAATCAAAACACATGTATTAATCAAAAACCATTGGTAAAAATTGGAGATAAAATAAAAAAAGGAGATATTATTGCAGATGGACCAGCTACAAAGCTTGGAGAATTAGCTTTAGGTAAAAATGTTACTGTCGCTTTTATGCCTTGGCAAGGCTATAATTTTGAGGACTCAATTTTAATTTCAGAAAGATGCGTTACCGATGATGTTTTTACATCTATTCATATCGAAGAGTATGAGTCTATGGCTAGGGACACCAAACTTGGGTCAGAAGAAATTACTAGAGATATACCAAATGTGAGTGAAGAAAGTTTGAGAAACCTAGATGAATCTGGAATTGTTTATGTAGGCGCTGAAGTTAAACCCGGCGATATCTTAGTTGGCAAAGTTACACCTAAAAGTGAAACATCATCAAGTCCAGAGGAAAAGTTATTAAGATCTATATTTGGGGAAAAAGCAACAGACGTTAGAGACTCGTCTTTAAAGTTACCCTCTGGAAGTACTGGAGTAGTAATTGATGTAAGAGTATTTAATAGACATGGTATTGAAAAGGATGAAAGATCAGTTGCCATTGAAAGATCTGAAATTGAGTCAGTTCAAGAGGATAAAAAAGTTGAAGAAGAAATACTTAATAGAAACATAAAACAGAGGGCAATAAACTTACTTAATGGTCAAAGTATCAATAAACAATTTAAAGATTTAAAACCCGGTACGACTTTAAATCAAAATGATTTTGAAAAATTAAATTTAAAGGACCTTTGGAAAGTTCCTTTACAAAATCAAGAGCTGAATAATGACCTTGAAAAACTTAGAACTCAATTTGATAATGCTTATGAAGATATAAAATTAAGATTTGAAGACAAAGTAACCAAAATACAACAAGGTGATGATCTATTACCCACTGTAATGAAAGTTGTAAAAGTATTTGTTGCAGTGAAGAGAAGATTAATGCCGGGTGATAAAATGGCTGGAAGACACGGTAATAAAGGGGTTGTCAGTAAAATAGTTCCTGTTGAAGATATGCCATACATGGAAAGCGGAAAACCAGTTGATATAGTCCTTAATCCTTTAGGAGTGCCAAGTCGTATGAATGTAGGTCAAATTTTAGAAACACATTTAGGTTGGTCATGCTCTGAACTTGGTGATCAAATTAAAGAATATTTAAAAAATTTTGATAAAGAAATAGAAAAAGTAAAAGAAAAATTAAAAGAAATCTACGGCAAATATTATTATAGCGAAATTATTTCAAAGTTATCAAATAAAGAAATTGCCGAATTAGTTCAAAACTTGTCGAATGGAGTGCCAATTGCTACACCCGTTTTTGATGGTGCGAGCACAGAAGATATAACAAAAATGCTAAATTTAGCCAGTCTTCCAAATTCTGGTCAAACACATTTATGGAACGGTCAAACGGGAGAAAGATTTGATAGACCTGTAACAGTAGGAATAATTTACATGCTAAAGTTAAATCACTTAGTTGAAGACAAAATACATGCCAGATCAACCGGTCCATATAGTTTGGTTACACAGCAACCCCTTGGAGGTAAAGCGCAACTTGGTGGACAGAGATTTGGAGAAATGGAAGTTTGGGCATTAGAAGCTTATGGAGCATCATATACGTTGCAAGAAATATTAACTGTAAAATCAGATGACGTTGCAGGTAGAACAAAAGTTTACGAAACAATAGTAAAAGGTAACAATAATTTTGAGTCAGGTGTACCAGAGTCTTTTAACGTTTTAATTAAAGAAATTAGAGCTTTAGGTCTCAATATTGAACTAAATTAATTATGGAAAAAAATTTAACAAAACTTTTTGAAAATCAAAATATCACTCAAGAAAATAATTTTGATAGTATAAAGATAACTCTTGCTAGTCCTGAAAAAATTAAATCCTGGTCTTACGGTGAAATAAAAAAACCAGAAACAATAAATTACCGAACATTTCGGCCAGAAAAAGATGGCTTATTCTGTTCAAGAATATTCGGCCCAGTAAAAGATTATGAATGTTTGTGTGGAAAATATAAGAGAATGAAATTTAGAGGAATTATATGTGAAAAATGTGGAGTTGAAGTTACGAAATCAAACGTCAGAAGAGAAAGAATGGGTCATATCGATCTTGCCTGTCCCGTAGCTCACATTTGGTTTTTAAAATCTTTACCAAGTAGAATCTCTCTAGCTATAGACATGAAGCTCAAAGAAGTAGAGAAAGTATTGTACTTTGAAAGTTTTATAGTTGTAGAACCAGGCCTAACAACTTTAAAAAA
>CACAWX010000019.1 GCA_902536305.1 uncultured Pelagibacteraceae bacterium | reverse complement strand
ACGAGAAACTAGTTCATGAGTAAAAACTTTTATATAACAACACCAATTTATTATCCATCTGGTAAACCTCACATGGGCCATGCTTATTCCAGTATTGTTGCAGATATTTTTGCACGCTTTAAAAAATTAGAAGATTACAATGTATTGTTTTTAACTGGTACAGATGAACATGGACAAAAAATACAAAAAGAAGCTAAAAAAAATAATAAAGACCCCAAAGAGTTTTGTGATGAGCTTTCTGAAACATTCAGATCTCTGACAAAGGTATTAAATTTATCAAATAATGATTTTATTAGAACAACAGAAAAAAGACATCATAAATCAGTAGTCGATCTATGGAACAGGCTTGTAACGTCAGGAGATATTTATTTAGATAAATATAGTGGGTGGTACTCAGTTTCTGATGAAGCTTTTTATGATGAAGATGAAATAGAAATTGTTAATGGAAATAAAGTATCAAAATCATCTGGTTCAAATGTTGAGTGGGTAGAGGAGGAGTCATATTTTTTCAAATTATCTGTTTGGTCAAAAAAACTTTTAGAATTTTATAATAAAAACCCACAATTTATTTTACCATCATCTAGAAGAAATGAAGTTATTAAATTTGTTGAAAAAGGTTTAAAAGATCTCTCTATCAGTAGAACTTCCTTTTCATGGGGCATACCGGTGCCTAAAAATGAAAAACACGTAATATATGTTTGGTTAGATGCTTTAACAAATTATATTAGTGCACTTAATTTTCCAGACGTAGAGAATAAAAAATATAAAGATTATTGGCCAGCAGATGTACATATTATTGGTAAAGATATCTTAAGATTTCACGCAGTTTTCTGGCCAGCATTTTTATTAGCAGCCAAGCTATCACCCCCAAAAAGAGTTTTTGGTCATGGGTGGATACTTTCTGATGAAAAAAAAATGTCAAAGTCACTAGGAAATATTTTAGATCCTTTAGAAATTATAAATAAATATGGAATTGATCAACTACGATATTACTTAGTCAAAGAAGTTTCGTTAGGTAATGATGGGTCCATTTCAATGGAGAATTTGAAAAACTGTATCAATAACGACTTAGCTAATAATTATGGAAATTTATGTCAAAGAGTTTTTTCTTTTATCAAAAAAAATTGTGAAAATAAAATACCAAAAAGTAAAAGGTTAAATAATTCGGATAAGCAATTATTAAATAATCTTAAAAATAACCTACCTAAACTTATCAATTTAATGAATAATCAAGAATTAAATGAATATATAAAAATCGTTGTAAGTTTTTCTTTTGATGCAAATAAGTATTTCAATGACTCAGAACCGTGGGCTGTTAAAAAAAAAGACCCGGATAGAATGAAAACTATTTTATTTACAATTGTTCAACAAATAAAAAATATCAGTATTCTTCTTAATCCTATAATTCCAAATGCTACCAAAAAAGTTCTTAGCATCATAAATTTTTCTAGCAATGATATTAGGATTGATAAAATTAATGATGATAACTGTTTAAATCATGATAAAGAACTTGATAATTTAGAAATATTATTTAATAAAATTGAAAATGATAATTGATTCACACTGCCATTTAAATTATGAACCAATATCTTTGTCTCTTAAGGAAACAATTCAAAGAGCAAATAAAGATGGTGTTAAATATTTACTTACAATTTCAACGGAGGACAAAAGTTTTGGTAAAATTTTAAGTATAATTAATAATAACAAGTGTGTTTATGGTTCTTACGGGATCCATCCTCATGAGGCAAAACACCATCAATCAATTAAGTCAATCGATATAATTAATAAAGTAAACCTAAATAAAAAAATTATTGGAATAGGAGAAAGTGGATTAGATTTTTATTACAATTATTCGGACAAAAAAGATCAAATTAAATGTTTCGAAGAACATATTTCTGCAGCTCAAGAAACTCAGCTTCCATTAATTGTTCATACTAGAAACGCTGAAATTGATACTTTTGAAATACTTGAGAAAAAATTAAAAAGAAAGAATTTTAAAATTTTGATCCATTGTTTTACAGGTTCCAAAGAATTTGCATTCAAATTACTTGACCTTGGTGCATATATTTCAGCTAGTGGAGTAGTTACTTTTAAAAAATCCGACGATTTAGCTAATACTTTTAAAAATTTACCAAATGACAGAATATTAGTAGAAACAGATTCTCCTTATCTATCTCCTGTGCCGCTAAGAGGTAAACCTAACGAACCAAGTAATATAGTTCATACAGTTAAATTTTTATCTAAATTAAAAGAAATTTCATTTGAAGATTTTTGCAGCATTACTACTAGGAATTTCTTCAACTTATTTGGAAAACTAAATTGAAAAATAGATTTACAATTTTAGGATGCGGAAGTTCTCTCGGTTCACCCTGGATAACTAACTATTCTGCAAAGCTAAAAAAAAATCCGAAAAATATAAGGACTAGGTGTTGTGCTCATATTCAAAAAAATGATCTATCAATCTTGATTGACACATCTCCTGATATTAAATATCAATTTTTAACTAACAATATTAAATCATTAGATGCAATAATTTACACTCATGAGCATGCCGACCAGACGACAGGAATTTTTGAAATGCGTCCTTTTTATTGGAAAAATAAAAAAAAAATTCCAGTTTATGGATCTACAAGAACTATCAAAAAATTAAGGGAAAAATACACTTTTTGTTTCAAACAAAGTAGTGGATACAAGCCAATTATGACATCCACTATGATAAAAAAAAAATTTACAATTTCTAAGTCAAATAATAAAATAGAAATCTTACCTTTTGATGTTAAACATGGAATGATTAAAGCTACTGGTTATTTATTTGATAAGATTGCCTATATTAGTGATTGTAATAAAATTAGTAAAGCAGTCACAAAAAAATTAATGAATTTAAATTTCTTAATAATTGATTGCTTAAGAAAAGATAAGCATCCATCACATTTTAACTATGAGGATGCTATGAATTTTATAAAATTAGTTAAACCAAAAAAAGCAATATTAACTAATTTACATATTGATTTAGATTATTTTAAACTTAAGAAAAAGTTGCCAAAAAATATTATACCTGCATACGATGGTTTAAGTTTTAATTTTTAATCTCTTTCTCAATTAAATCGATAAATTTTTTAGAGGAAGGTTTGGTGATTGATGTAAATGTATCTGCAACTTTACCGTCTTTTCCAATAATTATTTTATGAAAATTCCATTTTGGGACAGCACTTCTCCCATGATTTTCCTTTGTCCATTTAAAAAAAGGATGAGCGTTACCACCAATTACATCCATTTTCTCTGTCATTGGAAAGTCTATATTAAAATTAGTTTCACAAAAATCTTTTATATCTTTATTAGAACCAGGTTCTTGTTTAAAATTATTTGTAGGTACACCAACAACTACTAGATTTTTATCCTTATATGTTGACCATAAATTCTGAAGATCTTCATATTGATTTGTAAAACCACATCTTGATGCAACATTAACCACAACTATTACATGATCTTTATAATTTTGAAGATTAATTTTACCTCCATCAATATTCTTAAAACTGAATTCATAAGCTAATTGCTCATAACTAGCATTGGTCTTACTAAGAAAACTAAACATAATTATACATATGATAAGTATTTTTTTCATTATTTTAAAGCTTTTAACACTGCTTCAATAGGTAACAATACGCAGTTAATTCTTTTAAAGTTTTTTTTATTAATCAAAAACTTAAATTCTTCAAATTTTTTATGAAAATTAAAATCTTTATTAACTTTGACGCTCTCTTTAACACGATTTAACTCTTTTTTTATAATATTTATGGGCAAAGCTTTAATTTTTTTAGCTAATAAGCTAGCGCTTGCTTCGCAATAAACACAAGATTCAGTTTCATATTTCATTGAACTAATTTTAGAATTGGTTGAAATTAATTCAATCTTTATTAGGTCACCGCATGTTGAGTTTTTTTTAATAGATTTGAAAGTATACTTGTTAGTTAAGCCAACATTTGTGGTATTAGATGCTATCTTTATAATTTCATTTGTTATCATTTTTTTGCAAATAATAATAATAGGACATAACCAAAGACTGTAGATAGTAAAGAACCAGCCAGTACACCAATTTTTACTCCATCGCTATACTGCATATCGTTAGCAAAAGCTAAATTTCCAACAAACAAGCTCATGGTGAATCCAATTCCAGTTAAAATTGAAACCGCATAGAAAGCAGGCCATGATGAATTTGTCGGCTTGTCTGCGATCTTAAATTTTACTGCTAAATAAGATAAAACAAAGACACCTATTTGTTTACCAAAAAAAAGACCCAAAACAATTCCAAGAGGAACTGGGTTTAACAAGCTTAAAAAAGTTAGACCCTCGAGAGAAACGCCTGCGTTCGCGAAAGCAAAAATAGGCATGATACCGAATGCAACGTAAGGGGAGAGTCCGTGCTCTAACTTTAAAAGTAGAGAATTTTTATTAATTTTAGTGTTGTGAGGAAT
>CACAWX010000018.1 GCA_902536305.1 uncultured Pelagibacteraceae bacterium | reverse complement strand
GATAAGAGATGTGTAACTATTAATTTAGATATGAAATTTATCTCGGCAGGAATGCTCGGTGATAAGCTTATAGGTAAAGTAAAAATATTAAAAAAAACTAAAACATTAGTTTTTATTTCTTGTGAAATTTCAAATTCTAGCGACATAGTTGCCTCTGCAAACGGTACTTGGAAAATACTAAAATAGTACCAAATGTGTTTTAAAAAAACCCTATTAGTATCTTTCATACTTTTTTTTTCTTTATTCAAAAACGTTTCAGCAAATTTTTTTGATAATATTACAGACTTAATTGAGAATAATTATGAAAGCCTTAGATATGGTATTTCGGTTACTGATTTTAATAATGATGGTAATTATGAATTTATAGTTGCTGGTTTCGGTAGTGAGAATTTAGCTCTAACCTATAAAGATAATAAATTGAAAAATATTGCTGTCGATGAAAAATTTACAGATAGAAGAAGTTTTACTATAGGTGTTGCTGCGTGCGATATTGACTCTGACGGATATGAAGAAATTTATTTTCTAAATACTGATACGTATAGTGGTGAAAAAAAATATTCTGACCGCTTAATTGATACTAAGAATAAAAAAATTTTCGATATTTTTGAACAAAAAAAGAATCAATCTGATTTAAATTTCACAGCTGGAAGATCAGTTGTATGCGTAGACCGAAAAGGGAATGGTAAATACGGCATCTATGTTGCTAACTACGGGGGCCCAACAAGATTTTATGAAAAGTTTAAAAGTAGAATTGCTGATAGAGCAAAAGAGTTTGGATTAGATAAAATTACTGGAGGTCGAGCCGTAATTTCTGGTCATATTTTATCCGATAGGTCTGATATTTTTGCTGCAAATGAAAGAGGGGTTAATTTTTTATATAAAAATGTAAAGGGAACTTTTTATGACGTTGCATCAAGTTATAAAGTTTTAGATCCTTTTGAAAATGGTAGAGGAACTGCTTTAACTGATGTTTTATACAGAGGTCAATTAGATATTGTTACTGGAAATTGGGATGGGGAACATCGTATTTTCGTGGAGAGAAATAACATTTTCGAAGATATAGCGAGTGAGGATTTTAAAAAACCGTCTAAGATTCGAACTGTAATTGTAGCTGATTTTGATAATGATGGTTACGATGAAATATTTTTAAATAACATTGGAGAACCAAATAAATTATTTAAAATCAAAGATAAAGGTCAAATTGAAGAGATTGATATTACTTTAAATTCTGAAGCAAATGGTTTAGGTACTGGTGCAGCTGTAGCAGATATTGATAAAGATGGTATTTTAGAATTATTGATTGCTCACGGAGAAAATGGAAATCAAATTCTTACACTTTATAAAGCTGATATTAAAAAAACTAAAAATTTTATAAGAATAAAAGCATTGAACAAAAATGGGGCTCCTGCAAGAGGGGCAACAGTTACACTAATATCAAATTTAAGAAATCATTCCAAAACTATAGACTCAGGTTCAGGATACTTATGCCAAATGGAGCCCGTAGCCCATTATGGGATTAGAGAGGGAGAAAAAGATTTTAAAATTGAGATTAAATGGACTAATGGAAAAGTTAATGAATATAAGATAGACAGAATAGGAAAGACTTATACTTTTAAGCAAAGCAAATTATCTATCTCGCCATCTTAATAAATATATCACCCATGCCAATATTAATTTCCTCTAATGGTATATCATTTTTAAAAGCGCAAAATTTTCCAGTAATTTCGTTTGTATTTATTTTATTTATATCATCTTTTTTACATTTTTTAGAGTTATATAGAAGTCCAATGACAAGTTTTCCATCTACGGTAAAAACTTCGTCAGAATTTAGCCTCTGTTTATTACAAAAATAGTCTTTATTCACTTCTTTAGGAAAATCTTTTTTTGAACAAGGATTGTTGATTAAGAGTACATCAATTTTTTTTACACCATCTTTGAATTTATGTTTAATCTTTTTAACCTTAGTATAATTCATTAAATCACATGAACACGGCCAACAACATCTGTAAAGATCACCACAAATTTTCTTTTGCGTTCTTAATTCTTGCACAAAAATAAAATCAGGTTTTTCACCTGGATTAATTAAAGAACCTGATACAGGACAATAGAGTTTATTGTATTCCATGAATTCTTCATAAGTTAAATCTTGATCTATCATATATTTGAAAAATCTTGGTCCAGCTGCATTTCTATTACTGTCAGGAAAAATCTTAGGCCAGTTATTTACTAAATTTTCATAGTAAAACTTTTTTTGTTGTAAGTTAACTTCTGAAAAGGTGGAAGTATTTGCAAATATCCATAGTAAAACAAATATTTTAAAAATTATTTTCATTAATATATCTAAACAAGTTCTAAGATTTAAGCACTGCGCCTATATGATGCTGCGATTGTCTCTGCGTCTGTTACTTGAAAAATTCTTTAAACCTTTTTTCTAATCTTTTTAATACCACAATCTTTGCATTTAATCGTCTCGGTTGAACCGCCTGGTCCAAAACTATAGTTAATATCTATCTTTTCATATCTATGAATACCGACTTTACAAAATAATAAATACAACCACTCAATCATAATTTTAACAAAAAGATTATTAATTATCTTTTAGGAGGTAATTGAATGTCAGGTTGGGAAATTTTAATTGTTGTGGCTATAATTTACGCAATAGCTAATTAAATTGAAAGATATTAAAAACTAAAAAATTTTAATTTGGACTTTCTTTTCCAAATTTAAAATTCGTATATCCAAAAATTAACAAAACAATTAATGCAAAAGGATAAACTATAGCCTTATTTGGCCTTTCTGGGTTTTCAATTTTAAAATTGCTAATTTCATCTCCCATTTGAATCCCAGATTTTTTTGCTTCTCCTTTCCAATTTAATTTATCAACTGTTAATTGATCGTTTTGTTCTAAAAGTGTAACTCCATAATCTTCGAGGTTATATTTGTTTTTAAATTTTCCTTTATCAATTACAAATAATTTGTATCTTTCTCCATATTCAGTAACTCTTGTAATTTTAATATGAACCTCTTTAGATGGGTCGAATGATAAATTTTGAATACTTGCAGCTGAAAGTTGTTGTTCATTAAACTTTGGATAGAACTTACCTAAAACATAATCTGGAGCTAGAAAAGATAAAGAAATTATCAAGAAAGCTATAATCTCATACCATCTAAGCCTATTAATAAACCATTGTTGAGTAGCTGAAGTAAAAACTAAAATACCAATCAAAGAAGTAACTATTACTAACAAAGCTTGCCAAATGCTATCCACACCAATCAATAAAAGTTCATGATTAAATAAAAAGACAATTGGTAAAATTCCTGTTCTTAAACTATACCAAATTGCTTGAAGCCCTGTTCTCAAAGGATCACCTCCAGATATTGCTGCAGCTGCGTAAGATGCTAGCCCTACCGGAGGAGTAACATCGGCCATTAATCCGAAGTAAAATACAAATAAATGAACTGCAATTAATGGAAAGATAAAGCCAGATGCATTTCCAACATCTACTAAAACTGTAGCCATTAATGATGCTACTACAACATAGTTTGCGGTTGTAGGCAGACCCATACCGAGTAGTAAACAAAGTATTATGGTTAATAAAATTAGTATTATTACATTATCTCTAGCAATTGTCTCTATGACAATTATTAAATTAGTGCTTAACCCTGTTGAACCAACTGCTCCTACTATTATACCTGCTGTTGCGATTGCTATCCCTACTCCAACCATGTTGATTGCACCTTTCTGCAGACCAATAATTGTTTGATTGTACCAATCAATTAGCCCAGTTTTAAAATCTGAGTTTTTAATTATTCTACTTACTAAATTTACTAATATTAAAGATAGAGTCGCATAAAAAATAGAAAAACCTGCTGTATACCTCATATAAACAAGTAAAAAAATTAAAACGAAAATGGGTATTAAAAAATGTAGTCCAGATAAAAAAGTTTTCTTGAGATGAGGTACATCAGCATCATCCATTCCTTTCAAGCCCAATTTTAGAGCCTCTAAATGAGATATATAAAATAGAGCAATGTAAGAAATAATAGCTGGTAAAAAAGCATGTTTAACAACTTCAAAATAAGTAACTCCTATAAAACTTGCTATTACAAAAGCTGCGGCTCCCATCACTGGTGGCATAATTTGACCATTAACTGATGAAGAAACCTCTATTGCTCCTGCTTTCTCTTTTGAGAAACCAGTTTTTTTCATAATTGGAATAGTAAATGTGCCAGTAGTAACTGTATTTGCAATTGAAGAGCCAGAAATCATTCCAGTCATGCCTGAGCCTAATATTGCTGCCTTTGCAGGACCTCCTCTCATTTTACCAACCATAGCAAAAGCTAAATCTAAAAAGTATTTGCCTCCTCCTGCGGTCTCTAATAGAGCTCCAAATAAAACAAATAAAAAGATAAAATCTACTGACACACCTATCGGAATTCCAAAAATTGCCTCTTGATCAAACCATTGAAATCCAACTAGTCTTTTTAGTGAAAGACCACCATGTGAAATAATATCAGGTGCATATTTCCCAAAATAAGAAAATAATAAAAAAAAGATTGCAATAAT
>CACAWX010000017.1 GCA_902536305.1 uncultured Pelagibacteraceae bacterium | reverse complement strand
ATTTTTAGGTGTACAAAAAAACATTGATAAATTTATCAAAGGTTCATTTTGCGGTTTAGCAAATTTAAGAATATCTTCTGGCATACAAGGTAAAATTTTATCTTACATGTCTTATGGGTTACCAGTTGTATGTTCGAGAAAAGTTGCTTCCAACTTTAATAAAAACGTTCTAAGTTATAGTGACGATAGTGAACTAATTAACAAGATTGTCTCTTTAAAAAATAATAAGAAAGTAAGCACTCTAATATCAAAAAAATCTCTAAGATTTATTAATAATTTTACTTGGAAAAAAATAGCTAAAAAATACTTAAGTATAATTAAAAACTAATAAAAAACTTCTTCTAAATAGAGGCCATCGGGAGGTGCCGGAGGGGCACAAAGTTCTCTTCTTCTTGATTTTAAAACAAATTTTATTCTTTTAGGTTCCCATTTATTCTCTCCTACATATTTAAGACAACCAACCATAGATCTCACTTGTTTCTGCAGAAAAGATTTTGACTCAAAATTTACAATTATCTTATTTTTTTTTTTTCTTACTTGGGCTTTAGTAATAGTTCTTACAGGATTTTTAGCTGAGCATGAACTTGCTCTCATTGATGAAAAATCATGTGACCCTACAAAATATTTAATACCTTTTTTCATATTATTGAAATTAAGTTTTTTTTTTATTACCCATGATCTATTTTGATGTAATGGTGAACTAGTCAATCTATTAAAAATAATATACTTATATATTTTTTTTTTTACATTATGACGTGCATGAAAATTTAATCTTTTATTAGTTAAATTTATAATAGAAATTAAATTTTTTTTTAAAAAAAAATTTACTGAGCTCAAAAATTTGTATTTATCTTTTATCTCTATATCGCAAAAAAAATTTGCACTTTGCCCATAAGCGTGCACACCTTTATCAGTTCTTCCTGCCCCTATAATTTTTATTTTTGCTCCTAAGACTTTTTTTAAAGCTTTTTCAATATTATCTTGTATCGATTTTCCATTTTTTTGACTTTGCCACCCAACAAAATTTGTACCCTCATATTCAATTTTAATAAGGTAATTAAACATTCTAATTTAAGCTCTGACCAGTTTTAATTTCATTTCCTCTTAAAAACTCATCAGTTGTCATTTTTTGTTTACCCTCTTTTTTAAGTTCTATTACTCGTATAGCATTTTTTGAACATGCAATTGTAAGATTTTCGTCTAATATTGTGCCAGGTAAGCCCTTACTGATTATCTCTTTGGCTTTGATTATTTTTATTCTATTTCCATTGAGTTCAAACCAACTACCTGGATTGGGACAAAAAGCATTTATTTTAGCGATAATTTTTTCAGCATCATCATTCCAATTTATTCTGGTTTCTGTTTTTTCAATTTTGTTAGCATAAGTAGCTTCCGATTCATTCTGTTCTATAAAATTAGCCATTTTATCTTCGATTAATTTTAATGAATCTAAAATTAGTTTTGCTCCTAGCTCTGACATTTGTCCACTTAATTCTTTGTAATTAATCTCTTTTGTAATTTTTATTTTAGATTGTAATAAAACTGGTCCAGCATCTAATTTTGCAACTATTTTCATAATAGAGACACCCGTTTCTTGATCTAAGTTCATAATTGCTCTTTGAATTGGGGCGGCTCCTCTCCATCTAGGTAGTAAAGAAGCATGAACATTTATGAATAAAACTTTGTCTAAATTTAATAGTTTAACAGGTAAAATTTTTCCATAGGCAACTACAATTACAAGGTCAGGATTTAATTTTTTTATGTGATTAATTTCTTTTTCATCAAAAGCAATGGGACATCTGACAGGTAAATTTAACTTATTTGAAAAATCGTGAATTGGAGAATTTTTAATTTTTTGTCCACGGTTTTTTTTATTGGGAGGCTGTGTGTAAACTTCTAAGATATTATGATTTAAATTATTTATAGATTTTAAAATCGGAACTGCAAAATCGGGTGTTCCCATAAAAATTATATTTAGCGCCATTTAGATTAAAGTACAATTTTGTTTAATTCTTTTTTGTTTTTGACTAATTTTTTTATAATCATGTCTCTTTTTAATTTAGATAAATAATCTATAAACAATATACCATTTAGATGATCGACTTCATGTTGAATACATGTCGCTAAAAGTCCGTTTGCTCTCATTTCTTTTTTTTTACCGTTGTAATCTATGTACTTTACTTGACATTCAGCTGGTCTTTCAATTTCAGCAAAATAACCAGGTAAAGATAAGCATCCTTCCTCATGAATAGAGGTGTTGTTAGATTTAGAAATTATTTCTGGATTTACTAAAAAAAGGGGATTTTTTTTTTCTTTATCTCCAGAAACATCAATAACTATCAAACGTTTTAAAATACCAACTTGAACACCTGCCAAACCTATGCCTGGTGCAGCATACATGGTTTCCAACATATCATCCATTAATTCTCGTAGTTCGTTATCGACTTTTTCTAAAGTTAAACTTTTTTTTCTTAGAATGGTATCGGGTTCAGTTATAATTTTTCTTTGAGGCATTAAATTTAAGTTCTTAAAGGTAGAGCAGAATTTAAAACTTTGTTTCTTATTGTAACTAAATTCATTTTATTCAAAAGATTTGTTACGAAATATATAGTTTCTGGATCAAGTTGATAAGGTTCATCTTCGCCAATAATCTCTACTATCTTTAATGCTAAAAAAGCTTTCTGATCGTTATCAATTAATTGCAATAAATTTTTTGGAACATCAAATTTCTCTGCAAGCTCATTATATTTAAAATTTGATGGTAAAGAAAAACCATCTGTAATTAGTGCATCTGCGAGGGCAAGATCTTTAGCTGAAATGAAGTATTTTTTGCTCTTAGATATCTTTTTAAAAATTTTATCAATATCTTTTTGAACCTTCTTCTTACTCTCTCCTTCAACATAATACTTTAATATTTTTGATTGGTGTAAAATTTTGTCATTATATTTCACTTTTCCTAAGATTAAATCTTCCTCAGAAACCATGCGTGATTGTGCAATTTCTTGATATTCTTCAGGTAAGTTTTTGATACCAATTTCTTCAATTTTATCGCTTAAATATTTTGAATAAATGTTTATTAAATTAGCTTTTTTAAATAATTCCTCTAACAAAAATAGATATTCTATTCTTGAATTATTATCTTCGGATAATAAATATTTTTGGTAAATAAGAGCTCTAGCATCACTCTCATTCAGTGTTTGATAATTGCTTTTTGCATTTATTAAAATATTAAGATTGAATGGAATTTGTTTATAAATTTCAAAAATTTTTTTTTTATCTAGTTGATCGTTGTTTGCTGCTAACTCCAATTCTTTCAACTTATCTTTATCAGATGCATCTTCTAATTTAATCAAGTTTGATGCATTCAAATATTTCCATATTTCAGGTTTAGTTTTTTTTGTGGGCTCGTATTTAAAATCAGTAACAGTTATACTTGATAGGTAAAAGTTTAAAAGATTTTTTTCATTGATTTTATTATTAGTTTTATCTGTTACACCAAGAAGGAAGTTGATTTTATCATCATAGAATACACTTGACTGTTTTTGTTCTCTCAAAAGGTCAAGTAGAAGTTGAGCTTCTGGTTTTTTATCATTAAATATTAAACAATAAATTTTAAATTTCTCTAAATATGAGTCTTTTATACTAGTGTCGATAAACTTTATTTGCTTACATCCTTCTTTAATATCTCCGCTTTCAATATTTTTATCGACTAAATATTGTACGGCTTTACTTTTACTATCAAATTTTTTGTTCTGTTTTAAAAAACTTTCAAGTAATTCTATTCGATCATTCTCTATTAACCAATTAATTTTTAAATCAATAAATTCTTTTTCATCCATTCCCTGCGGAGGATATGAGAATGAAAATAAGATCGCTTCAAGTATTTCACTTGAAGATTTCGAAAGATTGATCTTATTTAATCTTTTTAAACTTGACCTTACATCCTCTGCCTTAGTTGCTGACCACATATTTAAATTAAAATCAAAATTTGCTGGCTCGTAGATACCATAGACTACTTGTTCTTTCATTTGAATTTGAGAACCTTCTTCAATTTGAATTTTTTCAATGGTTTGAATAGTCTGGTTTGATAATAAGTCTGGTTTGTTTTGAATATTTTTTTCTTCTTGTGTTGGTGAGTCAGTAACTACATCTTTTTTATTTTTCCAGATATCTATTTTTTCTTCACTCAAAACAGGTGAATATAGAAAAATGATTAATAAGCATAAGAAATAATTAAAGCTTTTTAATTTCATTTGTGATGTCGATTTTATATTTTTTTTCTGGGCTTGGGAAATTAACTTTTTCAATTAAAAAAATTGAAAAAATAAAAACAACGACCACTAATAATAATTTAAATAAAGTTTTTATTATTGAGCTGCCTAAACTAGATTGTCTGTTGTATTTAAGTTGCATACTTTACGATTTGATTTAAACTTAATAAATAAGACATATTTATGAAAAATCAAAATCAAAAAGGATGCTAAATTGCGAAAAAACCTTACTTTGACCGGGATGATGGGGGTTGGAAAATCCACTATAGGTAAAATATTAGCTAAACAGCTTAATTATAAATTTGTCGATGTTGACAAGCTAATTGAAAACAAAGAAGGCTCAACAATAAATTATATATTTAAAAATAAGAGTGAAAGTTATTTTAGGAAAATTGAAAGCAATATTACTTTAGCTGAATTAAAAAAACATAAATCTGTTATATCTATGGGTGGAGGTGCTTTTTTAAGTAATTCAATAAGAAAGAGTGCAAAAAAATTATCTACTAGTTTTTGGTTAGATGTTCCAATAGAAGAATTAATCAAAAGATTAAAAAAAAATAATAAAAGACCTCTTTTATTAAAAAAAAACACAAACGAAGAGATAAAAAAAATTTATTTTGATAGAAAAAAAATTTATAATGAAGCTGATTATAGAGTTAAATGTAACTCTCTTAGATCTGAAGAAATAGCAAATAAGATACTTAGACTATATGAAAAATCA
>CACAWX010000016.1 GCA_902536305.1 uncultured Pelagibacteraceae bacterium | reverse complement strand
AGCTGTCATCCTTTCAAAAGTTTAGGTGGCGGCTCTGACTTTGATTTTGTACCCGATCAAAACCAAATTAATAGAGAGAGTAAAAATGGATAATAAAAATGTATTTGTAGCTATTGCCTTATCAATGTCAGTTTTATTATTCTGGGGTGCGTTTTTTGAAACTCCAAAGAATCAAATTGAACAAAAAGCTAATAATCAAATTCAAGAAAAAAAAGAAAATTCTATTACACCAAGCGCTAATCAGGCTCCATCTATTAATCAATTAACTGTTGAGAAAAAAATTTCAAGAGACGAGTCTATAAACAACTCAGATAGAATTAAAATTGAAAATAAGAATATTATTGGCTCTATTTCATTAGAGGGTGGTTTAATTGACGATATTTCATTTAAAAATCATAAACAAAAAGTAGAGGGAAGTAAAAATATTGAATTTCTTAATCCCGCACAAACAGAAAATGGTTTTTACGCTGAGTCTGGTTGGGCAAGTATTGGAAACAAAATTAAGGTACCTACCAAAAATTCTAAATGGAAAGTCGAAGGTAACAAAGTTTTAACGGATAAATCTCCAGTGATATTGAGATGGAATAATAATGAAGGAGTTATTTTTAAGAAAAAAATTGAATTAGACGAAAAATATTTATTTAAAATCAGTCAAGAAATTCAAAATAACTCTTCTCAGAGTTTAGAGCTTTATCCTTATGCTCAAATCACCAGAAATAAAGTACCAGATGATATTCAAAATTTTTATATTTCACATGAGGGTTTTATTGGAGTTTTTGATGATGAACTCAAGGAAGATGATTATGACGATATTGAAGATAATAAAATAGTAAGAGAAACCAATGAAGGGTGGCTTGGTATTACAGATAAATATTGGATGACAGTTTTAGTTCCTGAAACTGGTAAAAACTTTAAATCCACTTATCAATATAACGATAGTTTCAAAGCCAATTACATTATTAATGAACCTGTAAAAGTCAATGCTAATTCAAGTGGGGTCAATAGTCTAAGATTGTTTGTTGCGGCTAAAGAGGTTGAAACAATTGATTCCTACGCAGAAAATCAAAATATAAAAAAACTCGATTTAGTAATTGATTGGGGCTGGTTCTATTTCTTTACTAAACCTTTGTTTTTTGTAATCGATTATTTGTTTAAATTTTCAGGAAACTTCGGACTTGCTATTGTTTTAATTACTTTAGCTATTAGAGCTTTATTTTTTCCCCTTGCAAATTTTTCATTCAGATCAATGGCAAAAATGAAGGCTGTTACACCTGAAATGCAGAGACTGAAAGAGCTTCATAAAGACGACAAAGTAAAATTACAACAAGAGATGATGGCTTTGTACAGAAAAGAAAAGATTAATCCCGCTTCGGGTTGTTTGCCAGTTTTAATCCAAATCCCTTTCTTTTTTGCTATTTATAAAATGTTGTTTATTTCTTTGGAGATGAGACATCAGCCTTTTTTTGGTTGGATTAAGGATTTATCAGCAGCAGACCCAACATCCATTTTTAATCTGTTTGGTTTAATTCCTTGGGATCCACCAAGCTTTATGATCATTGGTATTTGGCCAATTTTAATGGGGGCATCAATGTGGGTGCAACAAAAATTAAATCCAGCACCAACAGATCCTATTCAAGCAAAAATTTTTGCTTTTTTCCCTCTTTTCCTAACAATAATTTTGGCTTCTTTTCCTTCAGGGTTGGTAGTTTATTGGACTATAAATAATATTCTTACAATTGCTCAGCAATGGGTAATAAATAAAAATACCAAAGTGAAGACAAATTAAATGTCTAAGAATGTTACTTTAGATGAAATAAAAAAGTTTTGGCCTGAAAAAGCTCCAAATATTAATATAGTTCAAAAATATGTGACTAAATATGAAAAAGAAAGAATTGTAATTAAGTACGGGGGAAATGTTCTTATAGATAGAAATGTATTCAATAATTTTATTTCTGATATTAATGTTCTCAATAAACTAGGTTTATCTATAATAGTAGTGCATGGAGGCGGGCCAAGAATTCAAAGAGAACTTGATAAAAAAAAAATTGTTTCAAAGTTTATCAATGGTCTAAGAGTCACAAATAAAGATATAATAGATACCGTTGAAAAAGTTTTAGTAGATTTTAATATAGATATAGTTAGGTCTCTTAAAAATTTAGGTTGCGAGGCAATCTCTTTTCATACCAAAAGTGAAAATATTATAGAAGTTGAACCTGAAAAAAAAGAGTTGGGTTTTGTAGGAATACCAAAAAAAATTAATGTCGATTTAATTGAAAACATATTAAGTGAAAATAAAATTCCAATTATTTCCCCTCTTGGGTTAGATAAAAATAAACAAACTTTCAACATAAATGGTGATACCGCTGCAAGTGCAATAGCAAAAAAGATAAAGTCTAGAAGGCTAATATTAATGACAAATGTAGAGGGTGTTTATGATGACAGAAAAAATTTGATCTCTGAAATTAAACCTGAAGATTTAGAAAATTTGATAAAATGGAAGATTGTTGAAGGTGGAATGATCCCTAAAATTGCAAATTGTGTTGACGCAGTTGAAAATGGTGTTAGAGGTGTAGTGATCTTAGATGGAAGAAAACCACACTCAATACTTCACGAGATCTTTTCAGATACTGGTTCAGGCACACTAATTAGGGAATGAGAGATTTACACAATATAAAATATTGGTTATTTGACTTAGATAATACTTTATACGACGGAGCTACAAAGGTTTTCGACCAAGTAGATAAAAAAATGTCAAAGTTTATATCTGATAAGCTTAAAGTTGATCTTGTGGAAGCACGAAAAATACAAAAAAGTTACTTCCAAGAGTATAATACAACTTTAAACGGGATGATTAAAAATCATAAGATAGATGCTGAAGAATTTCTAGAATTTGTTCATGATGTAGACCTCAGTTTTCTCAATAAAGATGAAATATTAGAAAATGAGATTAAAAAATTAAGTGGTAAAAAAATTATTTTTACCAATGGGTCAAGAGCACATGCACTAAATGTGACTAAAAGGATTGGGATTGATCAACTTTTTGACGGTATTTTTGATATTAAAGATTGTGAATTTGTTCCCAAGCCATCTAAAGAGCCTTACAAAAAATTGGTGGAAAATTACAAAATTGAGCCACAATATTGTATATTCTTCGAAGATATAGCAAGAAATTTAAAACCAGCATTTGAAATGGGAATGAAAACTGTTTGGATAAAAAATGACGAGCCATGGGCTGCAAAATTTTCAGATTCTGATTTTATAAATTACAAAACTGATAAACTTTCAAATTTTTTAAAGGAGATAAATGAAAATTGTAGAACTTGAAGAAATAATAAATAATGCGTTTGAAGACTTGCAAAATATTTCTGAGAAATCTGATGTAAATATTTTAAACGCAATAAGAGAGACTATTGAATTAACCGATAAAGGTGAAGTAAGAGTTGCGATTAAAGAAAATGGCAAATGGTCTGTAAATCAATGGATTAAAAAAGCAATATTGTTAAGTTTTAGAATTAATAAAATGACGATGTCTAAAGGACCGTACACGACTTGGTACGACAAAGTTCCAGGTAAATCTGTGTCTTGGAATGAAGATGATTGGAAAAAAGCTGGTTATAGACATGTTCCTAATGGAGTTGTTAGAAAAGGTTCATATATAGCTAAAGGCGCTGTATTAATGCCATGCTTTATAAATCTGGGAGCGTACGTAGATGAAGGCACAATGATAGATACTTGGGCTTCTGTGGGTTCATGTGCTCAAGTTGGAAAAAACTGTCATATTTCGGGCGGGGCTGGAATAGGTGGAGTGCTTGAACCATTGCAAGCAGGTCCTGTAATCATTGAAGATAATTGCTTTATAGGTGCTAGATCTGAAATAGCAGAGGGAGTTTTAGTTGAAGAAGGCGCAGTAATTTCAATGGGGGTTTATATCGGAGCATCTACAAAAATCGTTGATCGCTCTTCAGGAAAAGTTACTTATGGAAAAGTTCCAGCTTTTTCTGTAGTGGTCCCAGGAAGTTTACCAAATAAATCAAATCCAGATGGTCCGTCTTTATATTGTGCAGTTATTGTAAAAAAAGTTGACTCAAAAACTAGAAGTAAAACCTCAATTAATGACTTACTAAGAGAATAATGGCGAAAATTACAGAATTAAATTTAGCTAAAGAACTTATTAAATTTCCCAGCATTACTCCTAAAGATGCTGGAGTAATTAATTTTTTGAGTAGGAAACTAAAATCGCTCGGATTTAATTGTAAGATTTTAGAATTTAAAGATAAAAAGAGTAAACCAATAAAAAACTTATATGCAAGATTGGGGAAAAAAAGTCCTAACTTATGTTATGCTGGTCATACAGATGTTGTTCCCCCAGGAAATATAAAGGACTGGACTGTAAACCCTTTTAAACCAACAATTAGAAAAAATCACTTAATAGGCAGGGGAGCTAATGACATGAAGAGTTCAATAGCTTGTTTTGTGTCTGCGGTGGACAAATTTTTAATAACTAAAAAAAAATTTAATGGCTCTATAAGTTTTCTTATTACCGGTGACGAAGAAGGGTTAGCAATTAATGGAACTAAAAAAGTTGTTGATTACTTGAAGAAAAAAAAAGAAAAAATAGATTTTTGCATTGTGGGTGAACCAACAAATCCAAATAAACTTGGGGAAATGATCAAAATTGGGAGAAGAGGAAGTTTATCGGGTGTAATAGAAATATCTGGATCGCAAGGCCATGTAGCCTACCCACATTTATCTAATAACCCTATTAATACATTGGTTAGTATTTGCAAAAAACTTAAAGAAAAAAAACTTGATTCAGGAAACAAGAATTTTCAGCCTTCAAATTTAGAATTTACATCTATTGATGTTGATAATAAAGCTCATAATGTAATTCCTGCAAGAGCAAAGGCTCAATTTAATATTAGATATAATAATCATCACAATTCGGTAATATTAAAAAGAAAAATTAATTTAGTAGTAAGAAATATTTGCAAAAATAATAATTGTAAATTTAAAATTGACTTTACTGAAAATGGCGACTCTTTTTTAACTAAGCCGAACAAAACAATATTTATGGCTAAAAACATAATTAAGAGAGTTACTAAAGTATCACCAAAATTCTCAACGACTGGTGGAACTTCTGACGCAAGATTTATTAGAAAGATTTCCCCATGCCTTGAATTTGGATTAGTTAATAAAACAATGCATAAAGTTGATGAATGTGTATCGTTAAAAGATCTAAAAAATTTAACACAAATATATAGAAATATCCTTGAGGATTATTTTAGGTGAAGCCCTATAAAGTAAGAAAATCTAAAATTGATAATTTAGGTTTATACGCAACCAAAAATATTAAAAAGGGTGAAAAGGTAATTCAATATAAAGGGAAAGTTATTACTAGGAAAGAGGCTGAGGAAAATCCCAAATACGATAATGACAAAGCTATTTATCTTTTTAATTTGAATAAAAGATATGACCTTGATGGTGATTTTAAATTTAATACTGCTAGGTTAATTAATCATTCTTGTAACCCTAATTGTGAAGTCACTGGTACAGGTTTAAAGGTGTGGGTTCACGCAATTAAAAATATTAAAAAAGGTGAAGAGTTTTCATACGATTATGGATTTAGTTTTGATGAAGATTATAAAAATTATCCCTGTCGATGTAGATCAAAAAATTGCTGCGGTTTTATTATAAGAGAAGGATCTAGGTGGAGGATAAAGTATAGAAAAACTCTGAAAAAAGCTAAATGAAAAAAATTCTTTTTATTTCAACAAGAGACCCGTATTCAGGCAGATACTCTGGGGACGTTATAGGCTCAAATAAAATTATAAATGTTTTAAAAAAAAAAAATAGTTTAGATATAGTGTGTTTTGGGGAAAAACCACTTTCGCAAAGAAATGTTTTTAAGTTCAAAAAACCTTTTTTTTTAATAAGAATATTTTATGTAATTAAATCTTTATTTTTACTTCAACCTCTTCAGTTTGGACTTTTTTTTTCAAAAGAAATGGAAAGGTTTATTTCCTCAAGAGCCGATAGTTATGACATAATTTTTTTTTATCATATAAGATCTAGTCAATACCTTCCTAAAAACTTCAAAGGAAAAAAAATTATTGAAATGGGAGATTTGTATTCAAGTAATTATTTACAAACTTTTGATAATCTAAGTTTATTCAATCCATTAAAATA
>CACAWX010000015.1 GCA_902536305.1 uncultured Pelagibacteraceae bacterium | reverse complement strand
ATCTCGTCGCAGAAAATGGAAAAGTTGATGATATGTACGATGAAAAAAAATTAAAAGAATATATGAAATGGGATTCTATCGAAATTGAGATTAATTTGAAACTCGGTAACGATGCTTTTAAATGTTATACATGTGATTTTACACACGATTATATAAATATAAATGCAGATTATAGAAATTAAATGATTAAATATAATTTAAAATGCCAGAATGATCATGAATTTGAAAGCTGGTTTTCTAACTCAAAAGAGTACGACAAATTAAATAAAAAAGGGTTGCTGGAATGTATTTACTGCTCTTCAAAAAAAATTAATAAATCGATAATGTCTCCAACAATTTTTAATTCAAAAGAAAAAAATAAATTAATTGAAAAAACTAATGAAAATTTTAAAGATAAAAAAAATAAACTTTTGAATTTAAGAAAATATATAGAAAAAAATTTCGATTACGTTGGAAATGAATTTAGTAAAAAAGTTAGGGAAGTTTACTATGATAAAAAAAATAAAAAATCTATTTATGGCACAACTACAGCTAAAGAAAGAGAGGAATTAGCCAAAGAGGGTATAGACTTAATTTCAATACCATGGGTAAATAAGGATAACTAATTTTTTAAACTACTAATAATATAATTTACAGATAGATCATTGGTTTTTTTCCATTTTTTTAAAAAAGGATTAAATTTTAAACCCTTTACGTCTAATGTTGAAAATTTTTCATCTAATAAAAATTTTTCCAATTCTTCAGGTTTTATAAATTTATTCCAATCATGCGTCCCTATTGGGAGCCATCTTAATATATATTCAGCACCTATAATTGCTTTGATGTAAGAAATGAAAGACCTATTTAAAGTAGCGGTAAACATTAAACCATTTTTCTTAAGTAATTTATAACAGGATTTAATATATAAATTAACATTATTAACGTGCTCAACAATTTCAAGATTTAAAATTATATCAAATTTTTCTTTTTCTTTAAAATTTTCAGGAGAGGCATTAAGATAATTTATTTTAAGACCATTTTTTTTTGAATGTAATTTTGCAACATTAATATTTTTTTCAGAGGCATCAATTCCTGTTACATTCGCTCCTAACCGTGCAATTGGTTCACTTATAAGCCCACCTCCACAACCAATATCTAAAACATTCAATCCCTCTAAATAATTAGATTTATCTTTTTTTAACTTAAAGTGTATTTTAATTTTCTCTGTTATGTACTCAATCCTAATGGGATTAAACATATGAAGAGGTTTAAATTTTCCACTAACATCCCACCATTCATCAGCTAATCTTGAAAACTTTTGAATTTCTTCTTTATTTATAGTAGTACTCATTTTTAAATAGTTTTAAATTAATATTAATATCTATAATTTATTATACTACATTCTTAAATGGTTAAAAAAGTACTAAAGTTTGGCGGAACATCTGTTGGAACAAGCGAAAGAATACAACATGTTGCAAAAATTATTAAAAAAGAGAGATCTTTAGGAAATAAGATTATTGTTGTTGTTTCAGCAATGGCGGGAAAAACTAATGAATTGATTAAACTTTCTAAAGAAATTTCTGAGGAATTTAATAAGAGAGAAATGGATGTTCTTTTGTCATCAGGGGAACAAGTTACTTCAGCTTTATTGTCGGGAGCTTTAACCGAGATAGATGTAAAAGCAAAGTCCTGGTTAAACTGGCAAATACCTATACTTACTGAAGGAGAACATACAAATTCAAGAATTATAAATATCAATGTTGAAAAAATTAATGAATATTTGGATGAAAACGGAGTTGCAATCTTACCAGGTTTTCAAGGTATTTCACAAAAAGGAGAAATCACCACAATTGGAAGAGGAGGATCCGATGCATCTGCAGTCGCAATTGCAAAGATATTTAACACTGATAGTTGTGAGATATATACAGATGTAGATGGAGTGTTTTCCACTGATCCAAATAAAATACCAGTTGCAAAAAAAATTGAAAAAATTTCATACGACGAAATGTTAGAATTATCATCTTTGGGAGCAAAAGTCATGCAATCGTCTGCAATTCAAACGGCATTGATGTATGACATACCACTTGAAGTAAAGTCAACTTTTACCGAAAGAAAAGGAACGAAAATATTTAGTCAAGAAAATATTGATTATTCAAAAAGTGTAACAGGAGTAGCATATTCCAAAGATGATGCAAAAATAACAATTATAGGTGTTGAAGATAAACCGGGTGTGGCTGCTAATATATTCGAACCTTTAAGCAAGGCTCAAATTAACGTAGACATGGTAATTCAAAATATTTCATCTGATCAAAAAACTACAGATATAACCTTTACCGTTAAAAGAGATGATGTTTCTAGAACAAAACAAATATTGAAAGATGATAGTGAAATAAGTTATAAAGAAATAATTCATAACAACAAAGTAGCAAAAGTTTCAATTGTTGGTGCCGGGATGGTTTCTACACCAGGAGTCACTTATAGAATGTTTAGAGCTTTATCAGATGAAAAAATTAATATTTTAGCAATTTCAACTTCAGAAATTAAACTCTCGGTAATTATTGAAGAAGATGATACTTTAAAAGCTATAAAAAAATTACACACAATTTTTGATTTAGATTAAAATGGAAGTAAGACCTCATAGAATAATAAAGAGAAAAATTACTAAAAAAGTTAAGGTAGGTAATATAAGTGTTGGTGGAGACTCACCTATAAGTGTTCAATCAATGACAAATACTTTAACGACAGATATAAAAGCTACTATTGAACAGATAAATTCTCTACAAGAAGCAGGGGCTGAAATAGTCAGAGTTTCTTGTCCGGATAAAGAATCTACTAAGGCTTTAAAAAGTATTATTAAAGAAGTTTCAGTTCCAATAGTTGCAGATATTCATTTTCATTATAAAAGGGCCATCGAGGCTGCAGACATGGGTGCGAGTTGTTTAAGAATAAACCCAGGGAATATCGGAACTAAACAAAGAGTTTTAGAAGTTATTAAGGCAGCTAAAGATAACGATTGTTCAATCCGAATTGGAGTTAACGCAGGTTCTCTAGATAGTAAACTATTAGAAAAATATAAGGAGCCTTGTCCTGAGGCATTAGTAGAAAGCGCTCAAGATAATATTAAACTCCTCGAAGATAACGATTTTTTTAATTTTAAAATAAGTGTTAAATCTTCAGACATATTTTTAACTGTTAAAGCTTACAAAAAATTGTCGGATATTTGCGATTATCCTCTGCACTTAGGAGTTACTGAAGCAGGAGGATTATTTACAGGCAGTATTAAATCCTCAATTGGAATTGGCCAACTTTTAATGGAGGGTATAGGAGATACGATAAGGGTTTCATTGTCTTCAGACCCAGTGGATGAAATTAAAGCAGGATATGAAATTTTGAAATCTTTAGGAATTCGTTCACGTGGCGTAAATATTATTTCTTGCCCATCTTGTGCCAGACAAGCATTTCCAGTAATTGAAACTGTAAAAATATTAGAAAGAAAACTAGCTCATATAAAAAAACCTATTAACCTCTCAATAATAGGTTGCGTAGTTAACGGACCTGGTGAAGCAGCGCAAACAGAAATAGGATTAACAGGAGGTGGCCAAGACAGCAATCTTTTGTATCTATCAGGCGTTCCTCACACAAAAGTTCCAAGCTCAGAAATTATTGAGAAAATTGTTAAACTCGTTGAAGAAAAGACTAAAGACTAATCCTTAATTATGATTCCTATAAATAAAGTAAAAGATATTATAATTAAGTACGATAGTATTGAAAAAGAACTTTCTTCAGGAAGCACTGATCCAAAATTATTTGCGAAAAAGTCCAAAGAATATTCTAGTCTTGGAGGTATTATTAAAATTGCAAAGGAATACGTAAATTTTGAAAATGAAAAAAAGGATTTACTTAATATGGTGCAAGATAAATCTAATGATCAGGAAATAATCGATCTAGCTCAAAAAGATTTGAATGAGTTAATTAGAAAAAAGGAAAAATATGAAAACGAACTAAAGTTATTTTTATTACCAAAAGATGAAGATGATAATAAAAATGCAATTGTAGAAATTAGGGCAGGCACTGGCGGATTAGAGGCCTCACTTTTTTGTGCAGATTTATTTAAAATGTATGAAAAAGTTTGCTCAAAAAAAAAATGGAAATTAGAAATTATAAATATTTCTAAAAGTGAAGCCGGTGGATTTAAAGAAGTAATTTTTTTAGTAAATGGTGATGACATTTACTCGTATTTAAAATACGAGTCTGGGGTTCACCGTGTTCAAAGAATACCTGAAACAGAAACTCAAGGAAGAGTTCATACATCTGCAGCAACTGTAGCTGTATTACCAGAAGCTGAAGAAGTAGACATAGAGATAAAAGAGTCCGATTTAAGAATTGACGTCTTTAGAGCTGGAGGACCCGGCGGACAATCAGTTAATACGACAGACAGCGCTGTGAGAATAACACATATTCCAAGTGGAGTCGTTGTAAGTCAGCAAGATGAAAAATCTCAACATAAGAATAAAGCAAAAGCATTAAAGATATTAAGATCACGAGTTTACGAAACTGAAAAAAGAAAAAAAGATCAAGAAAGGTCAAACAATAGAAGAAGTCAAATTGGATCTGGAGACAGGTCAGAAAGGATAAGAACTTATAATTTTCCACAAGGAAGAGTAACTGACCATCGAATTAATTTAACATTACACAAATTGGGTGAATTTCTGAGCGGTGAAATCCATGAAGAAATGAACCAAGAACTTAGATTAAAGGAACAAAATCTAAAACTTGAAAATTTAAACTCATGAAAGCTTTTGAAATTATTAAATTTGGATCTAATCTACTCAAAGAAAAAAAAATCTCATCTTTTATTTTAGACTCAGAAATCTTACTTTCAAAAACATTGAATAAAACTAGAGAGAATATTTTGATAAATTTAAATCAAAAAATAAATTCAAAGAATATTTCTACTTTTAAAGAATATTTACTTAGAAGGTCTTATAACGAACCAATAGCGTACATAATGGGGGAGAAAGAATTTTGGAGCAAAAAATTTTATGTTAGTAAAGGCACATTAATACCAAGGCCTGAGACTGAATTATTAGTGGATAAAATATTAAAAATTTACAATGCAAAAAAAATATCAATTTTAGATATTGGCACTGGTTCTGGCTGCATTATAATTAGCATATTAAGCTGTTTAAAAAACTCAAATGGTATCGGTATTGATATTTCTAAAAATGCAATTTTGACAGCTAAAAAGAATGCTTTAAAATATAAATTAACTGATAGAGTAAAATTTTTAAATAAATCCTTAGATAATATATTTGGTAAAAAATTTGATTTAATCGTGAGTAATCCACCATATATAAGCAGCAAAGATATAAAAAATTTAAGTGATGATATTAAAAGGCAAGAACCCAGAATAGCTTTAGATGGCGGAAATGATGGGCTTGACCTTATTAAAAAAGTTATCTACAAATCCAAATATATTTTAAAGATAAAAGGAATGCTCGCCTTAGAAATTGGAAATGAGCAATTTATAAAAGTTTCAAAAATATTAATTGATAATAATTTTAGAATAAAACAGGTTGTAAAAGATTATAAAACTAATGTTAGATGCGTATTCGCTTACTATAACTAAATGAATAATAACAATAATAGAAGAAGAAATTTTAGATCTAGACCTCAAAAAAACAACTTTAGAAGAAGAGGTGGTTCTATAATTTCAAGCAGCTCTAACAGCCATAACAGTAATGGAAATTTCAATTTCAATAGAAACGGTTCGATGAATAATATCCATAATGTGGAAAAAACAATGCAAAAATATCAGCAACTGGCAAAAGATGCACAAAGTAATGGAGATCCAGTATTATCACAAAATTATTTACAACACGCAGATCATTATCTGAGAAGATATAATGAGTTAAATGTAAAAAGGGAAAATTTAACTGACAAAGTAACTTTAGAAGAAAAATCGTTACCTAAAGAAGAGGCTTTAGAAAAAGAGAGCCAGCCAAAAACTAATTAAAATATATCATCTTAGGTTTGCTAATTTTAAATCTATTTTAATCCTATCTAATTCAAATTGTTTTCTTGCTTCTCCTTTAAGTATTTTACCAGAGGGTAACTTTAATTTTTGAGAATTTACTTTTTTACCATTAACCAAAACTTCATAGTGTAAGTGTGGTCCAGTTGATAATCCAGTTGAACCCACATAACCAATTATCTGACCTTGCTTAACTTTTTTTCCTTCTCTAATACCTTTGGCAAAAGCCTTCATATGAGCGTAAATAGTTTCGTAAGTTGAATTATGTTTTATCTTTACGCAGTTTCCACCACCACCACACCATCTAGCTCTCGTAATTGTTCCAGACCCCGATGCCATTATCGGAGTTCCACTTGGTGCTGCAAAATCTGTTCCTCTATGCATCTTATTATATCCAAGAATAGGATGTTTTCTCATACCGAATGAAGATGATAACCTCGCACCATTGATTGGAGTTTTCATCAATGATTTAGTTATACTTTTGCCTTTGATATCATAATATTCTTCCTCATTTTTAAAATTAAAATTGTAAAGATTTATTTCTTCTCCATTCACATACATTGATGCATAAATTATTTTTCCAGTATCTCTAACTTTGTTGTTATCGTCTTCAAATTTTTCATATAGAATTTCAAACCAGTCTTCTTT
>CACAWX010000014.1 GCA_902536305.1 uncultured Pelagibacteraceae bacterium | reverse complement strand
CACAAGTATTTTGGATGGAAATTGTAAACTACAATGGAAAGTTGACTGGGCAATGCGATGGTTTACTTTTGATGTTGATTTTGAGATGTATGGGAAAGACTTAACCGAAAGTGCCATTTTGTCAAATAAAATTTGTAAAACACTTGGGAAAAATCCTCCTAATGGTTTTGCATATGAACTTTTCTTAGATGAAAAAGGGGAGAAAATTTCTAAATCAAAAGGAAATGGAATTTCTATTGAGCAATGGCTAAGATACGCTTCACCTGAAAGCTTGTCTTTGTACATGTATCCAAATCCAAAAAGGGCAAAAAAACTTTATGCTGAAGTTGTGCCAAAAACAGTTGACGAATATTTAGCTAGTATTGAAAAATTTCCAAGTCAAAAAGACAAAGACCGAATTTTAAATCCTGTATGGCATGTTCATAGTGGTAAACCTCCTTTAGAGAAAGTTGTTATACCATTTTCAATGTTATTAAACTTAGTCGGTTCAAGTAATGCAGATAATAAGGAAATTCTTTGGAAATTTATAAATAGATTTCATCAAGATATGAAACCAAAAGATTACCCTATTTTAGATAGTTTAACCGAATATGCTATAAATTATTTTAAAGATAAAGTTAAACCAAATAAAAAATTCAAAAAACCATCTTTGATTGAAAAACAAGCGTTAGAAAATCTTGTTTTAAAATTATCTGAAATTGGCCAGTCTTTAAAACCTGAAGAAATTCAAACAATAGTTTATTCAGTGGGTAAAGAAAACGGATATGAAAAAAATTTAAGAGATTGGTTTAAATTGATTTATGAAGTTGTATTTGGAGAGGAAAATGGTCCCAGAATGGGATATTTTGTCAGTTTCTTTGGATTAAAAGAGACAATTGAATTAATGAAAGATAAAATTAATAATAATTAATGTTTTCAATTTTAAGACCTTACATATTTTCTTTAGATCCAGAAGTTGCACACGATTTAGCTATTAAATCTTTAAAGGCAAATTTTTTACCTAAAAGCTTTTTTAAAGTTGAAGACGAAAAAATGTTAGAAACCACACTATTTGGAAACAATATTTCTAATCCAATCGGTTTAGCCGCTGGATTTGATAAAAGTGCCGAAGTTTACAATTCTCTTTTCAAATTTGGTTTTGGTTTTATAGAAGTTGGTACCGTTACACCAAAACAACAATTAGGTAACCCAAAACCTAGAATATTTAGATTAGAAAAAGATCAAGCACTTATAAATCGACTTGGTTTTAATAACCATGGATCAGAAATTATATCCAAAAGAATCTCTAATAATCATCCAGAAGGTTTTTTAGGAATTAATATTGGGCCTAACAAAGAAACAAAAAATAAAGAAGAAGATTATTATATATGTCTTTCAAGACTATCTATGTTTGCAGGATATATAACAATAAATATATCTTCACCAAATACAGAAGGACTAAGAGATTTTCATGATCAAGGCGAATTAAAAAAACTTTTAACCGGATTAAATAAGATAATAATTGAAAAGAGAATTAAATGTCCAATAGCCATAAAAATTTCACCAGATATTAAAGACAATGAAATTGGTAAAATTATCGAACTAATAAGCAGTCATAGTATAAAAGGAATTGTTATTTCAAATACAACAGATAGTAACAGAAATAATCTTTCTGATATTAAAAAACATGAATCAGGAGGTTTATCTGGGCAGCCACTAAAAGATATTTCTACAAAGTTAATAAAAAGATTTTATAAAGAAACCAAAGGAAAAATTAAAATCATAGGTGTAGGGGGTGTAGACTCCGGTCAAAGCGCTTATGAAAAAATCACCGCAGGGGCCAATGCAGTTCAATTGTATACAGGTATGGTATACAAAGGACCTGGTATAGTGAAAGAGATTAAAAAAGACTTAATATCAATATTAAAAAAAGAAAACATTAGGAACATTAGTGAAGCGGTTGGAATTAACGCTTGACCCTACTATCTACAAGAATTATATAACTTCAATAAATATTATGTCTAAAAGATGCGAATTAACAGGTATATCTCCTTTAAAGGGCAATAACGTTAGCCACGCAAAAAATAAAACTAAAAGAAGGTTTTTGCCTAATTTAAAGAAAGTTACATTCAGAAGTGATATTTTGAAAAAAGATATTAAATTAAACGTAGCTAACGCAGCTTTAAGAACTGTAGATTTTAAAGGTGGGCTTGATAGATTTTTAATTTCTACAAAAAACGCAAAACTTTCAAAAAAAGTAAAAAAAATCAAAGCATCTATTTCAGCAAAATCATAGACAACTAATGAACTTATTTTATAAACTCTCAATTATAATGGGTTTAGTAGTAGTTATTTCAAACTACTTAGTCCAATTTCCTATACAGCAATTTGGTTTAAGTGAAATCTTAACTTATGGAGCTTTTAGTTATCCCATCACCTTTTTGATCACTGACCTTGCAAATCGTGCATATGGAAAAGTGGTGGCAAGAAAGATTGTATATGTAGGTTTTACAATTGGACTACTTTTAACTTTATTTGTATCAACAAATTTTTCAGATATTATATCTATAAGAATAGCAATTGGATCGGGAGTAGCATTCTTTATTGCTCAAAATTTAGATGTTCAAATTTTTGACTCTTTAAGAAAAAAAACGTGGTATGTAGCTCCTTTAATGTCCTCAATTTTAGGATCAATTACTGATACATTTTTATTCTTTTCTATTGCTTTTTATGCAACAGGAATACCTTGGGTAACTTTAGCATTTGGAGATTTAGCAGTAAAATTATTTATTGCCTTGACAATGCTTATACCTTTTAGATTACTTATTATAAAAATTAAAGATTTTTCAGAAAACGCGTCTATCCCTAGAGCTAAAAATTAGTGAATCGTCTTTCTATTTTTTTCAACAAAAAGATCAGTTAATTGGTTAATCATAACATCTCCTAAATCTTGAACATCTGTAATTTTAACTGCTTGATTGTAGTATCGAGTAACATCATGGCCAATTCCAATAGCAAGTAATTCAATATCAGTTTTATTTTCAATCCATTTAACTGTTTTTTTTAAGTTAGACTCTAGATAATCGCTTGTATTAGTTGATAAAGTAGAATCATCTACAGGAGCGCCGTCTGAGATAACCATTAAAATTTTTCTCTCCTCTTTTCTTCTATTCATTTTATTGTAAGCCCATTTAAGAGCTTCACCATCTATATTTTCTTTTAACAAACCTTCTTTCAACATGAGGCCCATATTATTTTTAGCTTGTCTCCATGGAGTGTCTGCGGATTTATAAATTATATGTCTAAGATCATTCAGTCTCCCTGGCAAATTTGGTTTATCATTCTTCATCCATTTTTCCCTTGATGATCCACCTTTCCAATGTTTTGTTGTAAACCCAAGTATTTCAACTTTAACTGCACACCTTTCTAAAGTTCTTGAGAGAATATCAGCACATATAGCTGCAACAGAAATAGGTTTTCCTCTCATGGAACCTGAGTTGTCTATTAAAATTGTTACCAATGTGTCTTTAAACTCAATATCTTTTTCTTTCTTAAAAGATAGAGAATTATATGGATCCATAATAATTCTTGGTAATTTCGAAGTATCTAACAATCCTTCTTCAAGATCAAAATTCCAAGACCTATTTTGTTTTGCTAAAAGTTTCCTTTGTAATTTATTTGCAAGTTTAGAAATAAAATTTTTTAATTGTAATAATTGTTGATCTAAATTTTTTCTTAATCTTGTTAACTCTTCTATATTCTCTAAATCTTCAGCTTTTATAATTTCATCAAATTCTTCAGTATAAGAATTGTAATTTTTATCACCTAAGGTATTTTTACCTTTCTTCCTCAAATCAGGTTGAGAGCTTTATTCAATTTCAACTTCCTCATCAGCGTGATCAGACTCTTTTGCCTCGTTTTCTAGATCAGGCATTCCCGAGTCTATTGACATTTCCTCTTGTTTATCCTCTTTTTCTTTAGCCCGCTTTTCTTGCTTGTCGGAGTTGTTTTGTTTATCATCATTATCTTTGTCTTTATCTTTTTTTTCTTCTTCATCAAGATTTTCATCAAGATTCATGTTCGCAATTAGCTCAGATATTAAAGAATTAAATTTTTCTTGATTTAAAGCACACTCATTTAATTTGCTTATTTTACCTTTAAATTTTTCATTTAAGTCTTTTTTATAAGATTTTAACTTTTTATCAATATGGCTATTATTCTCAAAATCAAGAAATTTGGTTCTTAAATAATTTTCAAAAGACTCTATAATTTTGTCCTCACTACTTTTAAGATCTAAGCCAGATATTCTCTCATTATAAAAGGTCTCAATGTTATTCTTTACACCCTTAAAATAACTTGTTCCTATCTTTTCGCACCTTATTTTCTCGGAAATTCTATAGAGTTGTTTAGAAATATTTCCTTCAGGTTCGTATTGATTAAATGTTTTTGCATCTGAAAATCTAAGCCTTAATGATTTTGAATCAGCTATTGCTCTTATATGATTGTAATTTAGTTTGTTATTTGTTTGTTTAAGATCTGGTAATCTTATGGTGTTTTCTCCGGATTTGGGATTTTCATTTCCAAACGAAACTTCAATTTTTTCAGAATTAGATAGCGACCTAACAGTTGAACTTATTGCAGTTTTAAAATCTTCAATCTTTTCTTTTTTGTTTTCCACTTTATAAAGTGATATTAATAGAAGACTCTGGTAAATCTACACCAAAACATCTTTGGTAATATTCAGAAATTATTTTTTTCTCTAATTCATCACATTTATTCAAAAATGTAATTCTAAAAGCGTATCCTTGATCTTTAAAAATACTTGTATTTTCAGCCCAGTGTAAAACTGTTCGAGGACTCATTACTGTTGAAATATCTCCATTTATAAATCCTTTTCTTGTTAGATCGGCCACTTTGATCATATTTGATAAAAGTTCTTTTCCTTCCTTATTATTTAAATCTTTGTTTTTTGCTAAAACTATTTCAAACTCTTTTTCAAATGGTAGATAATTTAAAGTGGAAACTATATTCCATCTATCCATCTGTCCTTGATTAATCTGTTGTGTCCCATGATAAAGACCTGTTGTATCGCCTAATCCCACAGTGTTTGTGGTTGCAAATATTCTAAAAAAATCGTGTTGTTCTAAAACTTTATTTTTATCTAATAATGTAAAATTTCCATCACTTTCCAAAACTCTTTGAATAACAAACATGACGTCAGGCCTTCCCGCATCATATTCATCAAAGACAAGAGCAACTGGGTTTTGAATTGACCAAGGTAAAATACCCTCTTTAAATTCTGTTATCTGCTTGCCATCCTTCAACACAATTGCATCCTTACCAATTAAATCAATTCTACTAATATGGCTATCTAAATTAACCCTTACACATGGCCAGTTTAATCTTGCAGCAACCTGTTCTATATGAGTAGATTTCCCAGTTCCGTGATAGCCTTGAATTAAAACTCTTTTGTTAAATGAGAAACCTGCCAAAATTGCTAAAGTAGTGTCTTTATCAAATTTATAATCTGCGTCTATTTTTGGAACATATTCATTTCTTTTTGAAAAGGCTCCAGCCTGCATATCACTTTCAAAGCCAAAAGTTTGTTTTACTGATATTTTGATATCTGGCTTTTGCAATAATTGTTGTGAACTCATTTTTTTCCTAAAGTTTTTTTTAATTGACTATAAGCTAATGTTATTTTTTTTAATTTATCCTCAAATTTTTTATTCCCCTGGTTTTTATCAGGATGATATTTTTTTACAAGTTCTTTGAATTTTGTGTGAATTTGCTTCCATTTTACCTCTTCATTTAAATCCATAACTTGTAAAGCATCTTTGTCTTGTTGAGATACTTTTGTTTTCTTAAATTCTCTAAAATTTGAACTTTTGAAGATATTTAATTTATCATCCAAAGCGTTATTCCATAAAATATTGAAGAAATTATCAGAAGATCCAAAAGTTTTTGTTGATTTGTGCCATGTCAGATCTGATTTTATAAAAAACTCTATTTCTTGATCGTTCATATTTTCAAAATAATTCCAGCTCTTATTAAAAATTTTAATATGATTTAAACAAAGCAATCTATATTTTTTGCTATTGTCCTTTTCTACAGGTGCTTTATATGCCCCAATTTCATTACAATTATCCCAATCACAAATAATTTTCATTGAATAACTCTATATAGTAAAATTAAATTAATGAAAAATTATTTTGAGGAAATTTGCATAAAACTAAAAGATAAAATAGAAATTGAAAATATTGATATTGTTGATAATTCCCACAAACACAAAAAACACAAATCCTTTTCTCCTGAAAAATTTCACTTACATTTAAAAATTAAATCTTTATATCTAAATTCTTTATCAAGATTAAACGCTCAAAAAATGATCATGAAAGTTTTAAAAGATGATCTTAGTAAAAAAATTCATGCTCTCGAAATTAGTATTGAGAAATAGTTTTACTAATATTTTTTAAATTTTCGATTGAAATTTTACTTTTGTTAGGAAGAGCAGTTTTTCCAATATTCTTTAGTAAAATAAAATTAATTTTATTGTCATTGTTTTTTTTATCGTTCTTTAAATAAGGAATTAAATTAACGATTGCGCTTTGATTTGAATATTTTTTAAAGGTAAAATCTAAATTATTTTTTAAATAAATGTTTTTAATTTGACCTAGCGTTTTAGGGGAACAGATTTTTTTTATTACTGATAATTTAGTTGCTAAAATCATTCCAGATAAAACAGCTTCACCATGAGTAACTTTTTTTGAGAAATTATTTTTTACCTCTATTGCGTGTGCAAAGGTGTGACCGAAGTTCAAAATCATT
>CACAWX010000013.1 GCA_902536305.1 uncultured Pelagibacteraceae bacterium | reverse complement strand
CTCAAATTACTTTTTTCGCAGCGGGAAGCCAAATAGCCAAAGAGTGGGTGCCCAAAGCTTCTGAAAAAACTATTGTCATTGATAATTCAAGTTACTTCAGAATGGAAAAGGATGTTCCTTTAGTAGTACCAGAAGTTAATGCAGATGAATTAGATAAACATAAAAATATAATTTCAAACCCTAATTGTTCAACTATGCAGATGGTTCTCGCTCTAAAACCTCTTCATGATGAATACAAAATTAATAGGGTTGTAGTATCTACCTATCAAGCAGTTTCAGGTGCAGGAAAAGCCTCAATGGACGAACTTTTTGATCAAACAAAAAATTTTTTAAGTAAAAAAGAGATTAGTTCAAAAAATTTTACTAAGCAGATTGCTTTTAATTTAATTCCTCATATCGATGTCTTTGATCAAGATGGATATACTAAAGAAGAATTGAAAATGACAAACGAGACAAAAAAAATATTAGATGAGGATATTAATGTCACAGCAACATGTGTCAGAGTTCCCGTAAAAACAGGGCATTCAGAATCCATTAATATTGAATTTGATAATCTTTATGATTTTGAAAATATTGTTAAGATTTTAAATAATGCTCCTGGATGTAAAGTAATTGATGAAAGAAAAGATGGGGGATATATGACACCATTAGAGGCAGAGGGAGAATATACAACTTTTATTTCAAGAATAAGAAAAGACAATTCTAATGTTAAAGCAATAAATATTTGGGTTGTATCTGACAACTTATTAAAAGGCGCGGCTTTAAATACTGTACAAATTGCAGAGCATTTAGTGAAAAAACTATAAGTTTAGTTTATAAAATATTTATGCAAAACAAAAATAATCCTTTAAGTCCACATCTTCAAATTTATAAGTGGCAAATATCTTCACTACTATCCATTACTCACAGGATAGTTGGAGTAATAAATATATTAGCAATAACAATAATTTGTTTTTTTAGTTTATCGTTACTACTTGGAGAGGAAAGTTATCAGATTATTAATAATTTTTTTAAAAGTTTCTTTGGAAAATTTGTATTACTAGGTCTTTGTTGGACATTTAGTTTTCATATTTTAAATGAATTAAGACATTTAATTTGGGACCTTGGATATGGTTTTGATCTAAAAGTTGCAAAGATAACAGGTGTAATAGTTTTGATAGGATCATTTATTCTTACCATTTTATTTTATCTAATAGGTAAAAATATTTTTTAATATGCACGCTTCTACAAAAAAATGGTTATTTACAAAAATAAGTTCATTTATTCTTATTCCATTTATGATTTGGTTTATAATGAATTTTGTTTCTATTTATGAGAATGATTATCAAAAAGTGGTTTTTTTCTTCACACAACAACCAACAAAAATTCTATTTCTTATATTCATCGTTATAGCGTTCTTTTTTTCAGCTTTAACAATTAGCGAGGTATTTGAAGATTATATAAGAGACGAAAAAACCAAAAATGTCGCAAATAAACTATTAAATATATTTGCTATAGTAATTCCTGTATTAACTATTATAGGAATATATAATTTATCATAATGAGCGCATATAAAATTATAGATCATGAATACGACGTTGTTGTACTAGGAGCAGGTGGGTCTGGTTTAAGAGCGGCTGTAGGTTTATCTGAAGCCGGTTTAAAAACCGCATGCATTTCAAAAGTTTTTCCAACTAGAAGCCATACTTCTGCTGCTCAAGGCGGTATCTCAGCGGCTTTAGGAAATATGGGTGAGGATGACTGGAGATGGCATATGTATGACACTGTTAAAGGTTCAGACTGGTTAGGCGATCAAGATGCAATAGAATATTTATGTAAAGAAGCTCCCAGAGCAGTTGTGGAATTAGAGAGATATGGCGTCCCATTTAGTAGAACAGATGATGGCAAAATATATCAAAGACCTTTTGGAGGAATGACAAAAAATTACGGTAACGGGACAGCTCAAAGAACTTGTGCTGCTGCTGACAGAACTGGTCATGCGATTTTACATACTTTATACGGTCAAGCTTTAAAACATAATACAGAGTTTTTTATTGAATATTTTGCATTAGATTTAATCATGAAAAATGGAGAATGTAAGGGTGTAATTGCTTGGAATTTAACAGATGGAACAATTCACAGATTCAGATCTCACATAACGATAATCGCAACCGGTGGTTATGGAAAAGTTTACTATTCAGCAACATCCGCACACACGTGTACTGGAGACGGCAACGCTATGGTACTGAGAGCAGGTTTGCCTCTACAAGATATGGAATTTGTTCAGTTTCATCCAACAGGTATTTATGGCGTAGGTTGTTTAATAACCGAGGGAGCAAGAGGAGAAGGTGGTTTTTTAGTAAATGGAAAAGGTGAAAGATTTATGGAACGATATGCTCCAAATGCAAAAGATTTAGCCTCAAGAGATGTGGTAAGCAGATCAATGGAAATGGAAATAAATGAGGGAAGGGGTGTAGGCAAAGATAAAGATCATATAAGTTTACACCTAGATCATTTGGATAAAGAAGTTTTAGACGAAAGACTTCCAGGAATAACAGAAGCCGCAAAAACTTTTGCAAATGTAGATGTAAATAAGGAGCCAATACCAGTAGTACCTACTGTCCATTATAACATGGGAGGAATTCCAACAAATTATAAAGCAGAGGTTTTAACTTTAAATGGTTCTGAAAAAACAGTTCCAGGGTTAATGGCAATTGGGGAGGCCGCGTGCGTGTCTGTTCATGGCGCAAATAGATTAGGTTCAAATTCATTAATTGACTTAGTTGTTTTTGGAAGAGCAGCAGCTAAAAGAGCAGCTGAGCTTGTAAAGCCAGGTTTAGCGCATGAAGAGGTATCTAACTCCGAAACAGATAAGTGTTTAGACAGATTTGATAAAATTAGAAATTCAACAGGTTCTACGAAAACATCTGAATTAAGATTAAAAATGCAAAAAACAATGCAATCAAAATGTGCCGTATTTAGAACTGAAAAAACTTTAAAAGAGGGAGTAGATCAAATTAGAAAACCTTATGAAGGTATGGAAGATATTTCAGTAAAAGATAAATCCTTATTATTCAATACTGATTTAGTTGAAACATTAGAGTTTGATAATCTTATAAGGCAAGCTTTAACCACTATGGACTCAGCTTATAGCAGAAAGGAAAGCAGAGGGGCTCACGCTAGAGAAGATTTCAACAAAAGGGATGATAAAAACTTTATGAAGCATACTTTAGCTTGGCAAAGTGATAAAAAAGTTGAGATAAAATATAGAGATGTTCACTCCAGAACATTAACTAATGATGTTCAATACTTTCCTCCAAAGGAACGAGTTTATTAAAAAATGGTTCAATTTAACTTACCGCAAAATTCAAAAATAGAGATCGGTAAGCATTATCAAGACAAGACAAATTCAAAAAATATAAAAAAAGTTAATGTATATAGATGGGATCCATCTACAGGACAAAATCCAAGGGTGGATACATTTGAGGTCGATATGGATACCTGCGGTCCAAAAGTTTTAGATATTTTATTTAAGATAAAAAATGAAATTGATCCTTCTCTTACATTTAGAAGATCATGTGCTCACGGCGTTTGTGGATCCTGTGCAATGAATATTGATGGAGTAAATACTTTAGCCTGTATTAAGTCGCATACAGACATCAATGGTGATTTAAATGTTTATCCACTTCCTCACTTAAAAGTAGTTAAAGATTTGATTGGAGATTTGACGACTCTGTACAAGCAATACGAGTCTATTAAACCTTGGTTAGAGACCGAACAAACAGGTGAAGAAAAAGCAGAATTGCAACAATCTCAAAAAGATAGAGAAAAATTAGACGGATATTACGAGTGCATTCTTTGTGCATGCTGTTCAACCTCATGCCCAAGCTATTGGTGGAATGGAGATAAATATTTAGGTCCAGCAGTTTTATTACAAGCCTATCGATGGATCCAAGATAGTAGAGACGGAGATAAAAAAGAGAGATTAAGAAAAGTAGCAGATGAATTAAAATTGTACAGATGTCATACCATAATGAATTGTACTAATTCTTGTCCAAAAGGATTAAATCCCGCAAAAGCTATTAGTTCTATCAAGAAAATGCTTGCAACAAGTTAAAACCTTATTTATTCAATATCTTCATGAAAACTATCGAACACTTTGTTGACGGCAAATCGTTCAGCGGAAAGTCAAAGAAATCTGGAAAAGTATTTAATCCTGCTACTGGAGAACAAAGTGCAGAGGTCAAACTTGCAACTACTGAAGACATAAATGTTGCAGTGGCTAATGCTCAAAAAGCATTTGAGTCGTGGTCTAACAAACCTCCTCTCCAAAGAGCAAGAGTTATGTTCAAATTTAAAGAACTAATAGAAAAAAATTCTGATGAACTCACAAAAATCATAGTTGCCGAACATGGAAAAGTTTATGAAGACGCAAGAGGTTCATTAACAAGAGGTCTAGAAGTTGTAGAGTACGCTTGTGGGATCCCACAAATGCTTAAAGGTGAGTTTACAGAAAATGTTGGGTCAAATGTAGATAGTTGGTCAATACGTCAGCCTCTTGGAGTTTGTGCAGGTATTACGCCTTTTAACTTTCCGGCAATGGTTCCTATGTGGATGTTTCCTATGGCTATTGCATGTGGCAATACATTTATTTTAAAACCATCTGAAAAAGATCCTTCTTGTTCAATGAGATTAGCTGAGCTTTTAAAAGAAGCTGGTCTTCCAGATGGGGTTTTTAATGTAGTTAATGGAGATAAGGAAGCAGTTGATGCTTTAATAAACAACAAAGATGTTGTAGCAATGAGTTTTGTTGGTTCAACGCCAATTGCTAAATATATTTATGAAAATTGCGCAAAAAACGAAAAAAGAGTTCAAGCTCTTGGTGGAGCGAAGAACCACTGTGTAGTAATGCCAGATTGTGACTTGGATCAAGCAGTAAATGGTCTAATGGGAGCCGCATACGGATCAGCAGGTGAAAGATGCATGGCTCAATCAGTTGCGGTTGCTGTAGGTGGTATTGGCGACAAACTAGTAGACACAATCGCAAAAAAAGTTGAAGTTTTAAAAGTTGGTCCTGGCATGGACAAACAATCTGAAATGGGACCATTAGTTACAAAAGAACATTTAGCAAAAGTAAAACGGTATGTTGATATTGGTGAGAAAGAAGGTGCTAAGTTAGTTGTTGATGGAAGAAAATTTAAATTACAAGGATATGAAAACGGTTATTATATTGGAGGATGTCTTTTTGATCATGTGAAAAAAGATATGCGCATCTATAAAGAGGAAATTTTTGGACCAGTTTTATCAGTAATTAGAGCAAAAGATTTTGATGAAGCATTAGAATTAGTTAATGATCATGAATTTGGTAACGGTGTTAGTATATTTACCAGAGACGGGGACTCAGGCAGAACATTTTCTAGTAAAGCCCAAATTGGAATGGTAGGAATTAACATACCCATACCAGTGCCGATGGCATTTCATAGTTTTGGGGGATGGAAAAGATCTTTATTTGGTGATCAGCACATGCATGGCCCTGAAGGAGTAAGATTTTATACAAAATTAAAAACTATCACATCAAGATGGCCTTCAGGTTTGAGATCTGATCCAGAATTTGTGATGCCAACAATGAAATAATAAAAATATAAATGAAAAAAAAAATTACACTTATTGGAGCAGGTCAAATTGGAGGTACTTTAGCGCATCTTATTGCTTTAAAAGATTTAGCCGATGTTGTATTATTCGATGTAGCGGTAGGAATAGCTAAAGGCAAAGCTTTAGATATTGCTCAATCCTCTCCAGTTAATGGATTTAATGTAAACTTATTAGGAACAGATAAATACGAGGATACAAAAAATTCTGATGTAATAATTATTACTGCTGGCGTTCCAAGAAAGCCAGGAATGACTCGAGACGATTTATTAGGAATAAATCTTAAAATTATAAAACAAGTTGCAGAAGGGATAAAAAAGACTTCTCCTAATGCTTTTGTAATTTGTATAACAAATCCATTAGATGTGATCGTAATGGCTCTACAAAAGTATTCAGGTTTGCCAAAAAAAAAAGTTGTTGGGATGGCTGGAATACTAGACTCTTCTAGGTTTATTTATTTCTTATCACAAGAACTTAATGTTCCAGTGCAGAAAATTAAATCTCTTGTTTTAGGAGGACATGGAGATAGTATGGTTGCAATGTTGGGAGCAACAGAGGTTGAAGAGAAAAAAATAATTGATCTTGTCAAAGAAGGAAAACTATCTCAAAAAAGATTAGATGAAATAATAGAAAGAACTAAGAAAGGGGGAGCTGAAATTGTAAAATATCTTGGAAATGGATCAGCGTATTTTGCTCCCGCGGCTTCTGGAGTCGAAATGGCAGAATGTTATTTAAAAGATTTAAAAAAACAATTACCTTGCGCAGTGCATTTAAACGGAGAATATGGTGCTAAGGATATATATGCTGGTGTTCCAGTAATTATTGGCTCTGGAGGAGTAGAAAAAATAATTGAACTTGAACTCTCTTTAAAAGAAAAAGAAAATTTTAAAAAGTCTATAGAAGCAGTTAAAGATTTGTTTAATGTAGCAAAGAAAATAGATACCTTTCTTAACTAAATCTTATTAACTGCTTAAATAAGAATTAAATTAAATGATAAATATTTTCAAAAAAAAATTTTTTTTAAGTGTCATTATTTTAGTATTCGCATTCTATATAAATTTTCATTATTCAAATATTGGTCTTTATCCAATAGATACTTTTTCTTTTTTTGACACAGGATATAATGTTACGAAAGGATATCATCCAATAAAAGACTATTGGGTTATTTCAGGTATATTAGTTGACTATATACAGGCTATCTTTTTTTATATATTTGGTACTAATTGGAATTCATATGTTTTTCACTCTTCTTTTTTCAACTCACTTATAAGTCTTTTCTTTTTTTTCTTTTTAAATCAATTTAATAAAAGTTTAATAATTAATTTTCTTTTATCAATTAGTGTTGCAATTCTTTGCTATCCAGTGGTTGGAACTCCATTTCCTTACCAACATTCTTTAATTATAAGTTTAATTTCCGTTCTTGTTTTCTATTTAGGTATAGAAAAAGGAGACAAGATTTATTGGATATTATTACCGGTATTAATGACTCTCTCTTTTTTAAGTATGCAATTACCATCCGGTTTAATTAATTATTTTATTATATTATATTTAGTTATATATTTTATAAACTTTGACTCTTCAAATTTAAAATATTTTTTCTTAGGTGTATTATTAACTTTAATATTTTTTTTTTTATATATTGTAACAACTAAAGTTAATATAAAAGATTTTTTTGAACAATTAATTTTCTTTCCTTTATCTATTGGCGAAGGTAGGATTTTAAATGAAGAGAATGCTTTCGAAGGGGCTAAGTTAGCAAATAAGTTTACATTCAGAGGTATAGTGGGGCACTTTAAATTTATTAATATCTTTATTTTTTTAAATATACTTTTAAT
>CACAWX010000012.1 GCA_902536305.1 uncultured Pelagibacteraceae bacterium | reverse complement strand
TTTAGCAGAAACCTTTACTGCTTATGGTTTAGAAACATTGACTGAGGAGAATATTAAAAAGAGAAAATGGATGAAATTATTCGCTCTTACAGCAATAGGACCTCTATCTGCTATTTTTGATTTGCACCACACAGATTTATATATATCTAATAAGAACCATATAATGTCTAGAAAATTGGGTAAAGACATAATTCTTGAAACAAGAAATGTTGCTGAGGCAGATGGAGTTGATGTTACAGAAAATGAATGTTTAGATATGTTTAATCGAATTGTGGATTCTAGACAAACAAATAAATCTTCAATGGCCTTTGATGTTTTAAAAAAAAGAGCCTCTGAAATCGATTTCATTAGTGGTGCTGTTTCTAGAATAGGTAAAAAGCACGGAGTGAAAACACCTTTGAATGATTTAATGTATAATATTATTAAAATTAAAGAGGGAATGTATACTTAAATATACATGAGTAATGAAATCGTCTGGTATCCTCCAGAAGAAATAGTAAAGAACTCAAAATTAACCAAATTTTTGAAATTTTGTAAGTTAAGCGACTATGGTGAGCTTGAGAAAAAAAGTTACGCTGATCCTGGTTGGCTTTGGGATAATGTTATTAAATTTTCTGATCTAAAATTTTATCAACCCTATGAGAAAATCATGGATGATAGTAAAGGTGCACCATGGACAAAATGGTGTGTAGGTGGAAAAACAAACATTGTTCTTAATTGTATTGATCGGCATAAAGAAAAAAAATTCTTTAGCAAAGCTTTTATATTTGCAGAAAGAGAGGATGGAACTAAAAGTTCAATTACTTATGAGGAATTTAATAAGCAAATCTCCAAGGTAGGTAATGCTCTTAAGATAAATGGTTTTCAAAAAGGTGATGTGATTGCACTCTATATGCCTCAATTTATAGAAACCTACATCGCTTATTTTGCAATTTTAAAAATCGGTTGTATCGTTCTTCCATTATTTTCTGGTTACGGTTCTAATGCTGTAGTTGAGAGATTAAATATTGCAAATGCAAAAGGTATTTTTACGGTAGAAAAAACTTTTAGAAAAGGAAAAGAAATAAAGATGTTTGATCTTGTCAAAAACGATTTAAATCAGGTGAAATCTTTAAAAAAAGTTTTTTTATTAGGTGATGAAAAAGGTAAAAAAATATTTAATTGGGAAAATTTTAAAAATGTTTCAGATAAGTTAAAGACTGAAGAAATGGAAGCTGAAGACCCAGCGATAATTCATTTTACGTCTGGGACGACTGGTAAACCTAAAGGGTGTGTGTATACACATATTGGTTTAGTGGCTAAGATGTCTTTCGATGAGGGAGTTTTAGCAGATTTTAAACAAACTGATGTTCATTTATGTATGGCGGATATGGGATGGATGGTTGGTTCTAAATCTGCAACTATCGCCTCGTCTCACGGTGCAAAAATGTTAATTGCAGAAGGTGTTCCAGATTTTCCTAACGAAATTAGATTTTGGAAATTAGTAGAAAAATATAAAGTATCTTGGACTGAATTATCTCCAGCTTTAATCAGAGCTCAAATGATTAAAGACAAAAATTTATTTAAAGATATAGATTTAAGTTCGCTTAGGATTATCTGTACTGGTGGTGAACCTTGGACTGAGAAACCTTGGAAATGGTTATTTGAGTTTATTGGTAAATCAAAAGTTCCTATAATGAACTCAGCTGGAGGAACTGAAGTATCTGGTTCTATACTTCATTGTTGTTTACATAGACCTTTTAAAGTTGGTTCATTTAATGCGCCTATTCCCGGAATGAGTCCAGGTATTATTACTAGTGATGGAAAAGAGGTAGAATTAAATCAAATGGGTGAATTAATAATGAGAAAGTCATCCATTGGTTTAACTAAAAGTTTATGGGGTGATGATGATCGTTATATAAATAATTATTGGACAGTAATAAAAAACTTTTGGGTACATGGAGATTTAGCTAGTAGAGACAAAGATGGCCACTGGTATCTTCATGGTCGGTCTGATGACACAATAAAAGTTTCAGGAAAAAGAATAGGTCCTTCTGAATTAGAGAGTGTTGTTGTTAAAAGTGGAAAAGTTAAAGAAGTAGCTGCGGTTGGTATTCCTGATGAAAGTAAAGGGTCTAAAATTATACTATCCATTGTTCCTTTGGATGAAAAAGACGAATTTAAAGCTGATTTTTTTGCTGATTTAATCATTAAAGATTTAGGGAAGTCATTTAAGCCTGATAAAATAATATTTGTAAAAGATTTACCTAAAACTCGAAATATGAAAATAATGAGGAGAGTTATAAAATCTTGTTTAACAAATGATGATCCTGGAGATGTTTCTACTTTACTTAATCCAGAAACCGTTGAGGAGATAAAACAGCATGCAATTTAAAGACATTCTTTATGAAGTTAAAGATGATTACGCTCATTTAACAATTAATAGACCTAAAGTTCTGAATGCTTTTACTCCCGTTACACTTCAAGAATTGAAAACCGCTTTAGATGCAGCTGAAAAAGATAAAGAAGTTGGTGTGATAGTATTATCGGGTTCAGGCGATAGAGCTTTTTGCTCTGGTGGAGATATGAACTGGGAGAGCTCTAAGGAGTTTCAAGATCATGAATACGAATTTCATATTCACTTAACAAAATGTAGTAAACCAATCATAGCTAAAGTTAATGGATACGCAATTGGTGGTGGAAATCATATGGCTTATTTCTGTGATTTAACTATTGCAAGTGAGAATTCTATATTTGGCCAAAATGGCCCTAGAGTTGGTTCTCCCGCGGGAGGAGCTATCGTTGCCCATTCTGCGAATATTTTAGGACACAAACGTGCAAGAGAAATGTGGATGACTTGTAAAAGGTACTCGGCAAAAGAGATGATGAATTGGGGTTTGGTAAATTCAGTAGTGAAAAAAGATAAATTAGACGAGGAAGTTAAAAAGTATGGTGATGAAATTTTAAAAGCTGCACCAACTTGTTTGAGGATATTAAAGGCTAGTTTTAGAAAACAGTTTGAAGAAATTTTAAAAATTACCCAAAAAGGTATGGTTGAAGAAGTTTCCCCTGGTTATTTTAAAACTGGAGAGCAGGCAGAAGGCGCTAAGGCCTTTCTAGAAAAAAGAAAGCCAAATTTCAAAAAATTTAGATAATGAAAATTAAATCAATCAAAGCAATCACTTTGAGTATGCCGTTTAGCCATGGAGGAAAAAAGGTAATTTTTCATGGAAAAGAATGGAAAAGTTTAGAATTCAACCTGGTAAAAATTGAAACAGATAAAGGTATCACTGGTTGGGGTGAAGCCTTTGGTTATACAAGTTGGAAAGCAGTAAAAATAGCAATTGAAGAAATGGTGGCTCCTTTACTCGTTGGAAAAGAAATGAGTAATATACCTGAACTTCTTTTAACTCTTCAAAAATCTTTGCACTTATTTGGTAGATACGGAATAACAATGTTTGCGATATCTGGTGTTGAAATTGCATTATGGGATGCTTTAGGCAAAGAAAAAAATAAGTCAATTCATGAATTGTTAGGAAAAAAAAATAAAGATCTATTTAAAGCCTATTCAAGTCTTTTTAGATATGGAGATCCAAAAATTATAGAGCAAAAATGTAAGCAATCATTAGATGACGGTTACCAAGCTATAAAACTTCACGAAATAGAGAATGACTGTATTGAGGCTGGAAGAAAAGGAACAGGTAATCTTCCCTTAATGTTAGATACCAATTGTCCTTGGACTTATGAAGAAACACTATCCAAAAAAGATTTTTTAAAAAGTATGAAACTTACCTGGTTGGAAGAACCTATTTACCCACCAGAAGATTATGAAACTCTTGCAAAATTAAATAAAGAACTTGGAATACCCATAGCATGTGGGGAGAATGCGTGTACAGAATTTGAATTTAAATCAATGATCAAACAAAAAGCCGTCACTTTTGTTCAACCATCAGTAATTAAAGTTGGTGGTATTTATGAGATGTACAAAATTATTAAGCATGCAGAAAAAAATGATATCTCTGTAATGCCTCATACTGCATACTTTGGGCCAGGTTTTTTAGCTACACTTCAATTAGCTGCATTGATGCAAAAGGACACCTATATTGAAAGATTCTATTTAAATATTGATCAAGAATTTTATCCAAATTTTAAAAGAGCATTAAATGGTAAATATAAATTACCTCCGGGACCAGGTCTTGGTATTGATTTAGATTATAATAAGTTAAGCAAATATGAAATATAGATCAGTTTTATTCGTGCCTGCTCATGAAGAGAAAAAAATAAAAAAAGCATATACATTAAATGCAGATTTAATTGTGCTTGATTTAGAGTCAACTGTTCCGAAGGATCAGAAAGAAGAAGCGAAAAAAATAATAAAGGAATGCAATGTTAATAAAGATCAAACATATATAAGAATAAATAATAATTCTGATATAGAATTTGTAACATCAGAAAAATTTGCCGGAATATTCTTGCCTTTTACAGAAACGAAAAAACAGTTACTTGAGATAGACGAATTATTAAAAAAAAAAGAAAAATTAAGGACTGATGTGATACCAATATTAGAAAGTATAAACGGACTAGCTAATCTTGATGAAATTTGCTCTTTTTCAGAAAGAATTCAAATTATATCTTTTGGTTCACATGATTTAGCTAAATCAATAAACCTCGAAATTTCAGAAGATGAAAAGGAAATATTAGAATTTAGAAAAAACATAGTAAATAAATCTAAGAATATTAAGAGTCCAATAGATACATCTTATTTAAATTTTAAAGATTTAAATGGGTTTGAAATCTCTTGCAATTTAGTTAAAAAATTAGGTTTTGGAGGTAAAGCTTGTATTCATCCAGACCAAGTTGAGATCTCCAACAAAATTTTTTAATGAAAAATACTGAGAAAATTTTGTATTTTGCTTATGGTACAAATTTAAATAAAAAAATTTTTTTAAAAAAATATAAAAATGCAAAATATCTATGCAAGTATATTTTAAAAGATTTTGAGCTAGTTTTTAGATCAATATATAGAGTTCCAGATATACAAAGAAAAAGAAATTCTAATGTTAAAGGCATTATCTATGAAATAGATGAAGATACTGAGAAAAAATTAGATATATACGAGGACTATCCTAAGTTATATATAAAAAAATTTTTTTACAAAAATAGCAAAAGTGTGATGTATTATTTTATGAAAAGAAAAACTCATACGGTTAAGCCTGGAAAATATTATCTTGAAGTCATGAAAAATGGTTATCGACAGAATAAATTTAAATTCAACCTTAAATATTAATTTGAAAAAAAAAATTAAAATTGCGGTAGTAGGAATTGGCTTAATGGGAAGTCAACATTTAAAAGCTTTAAGTATTGCAAGAAAAGCAAAGCTTCATTCAATTGTCGATCTGAATAAAAATTCAATTGCTCATGCTAAAAAGTTTAAGGTACCATTCTATAGATCTTCGACGGAATTATTAAATAACAATAAACCAGATGCTGTAATTGTAGCTACGCCTAATCAATTTCACGAAAAACACACGATAAGTTTTTTAAATGCTAAGATACCTGTTTTATTAGAAAAACCTATTTCTGATAATATTTCAAAAGCAAAAAAAATAATTCAAAGCTCAAAAAAAAACAAAACACATTTACTTATTGGCTATCATAGAAGACACAACAGTATAGTAACTAATGTAAAGAAACAAATTGATAGTGGAAATCTTGGAAAAATTGTTGCTGCTAATGTTATGTGTTGGTTATACAAAAATAAAGATTGGTATAAAGAAAAATGGAGAATTAGAAAAGGTGGCGGTCCATTAGGTATTAATCTTGTACATGACATTGATCTTATTTGTTATTTACTTGGTCCTGTTCAATTCGTCCAAGCCTCTACATCAAATAAAATTAGAAAATATGATGTTGAAGACACAGCTATAGTTAATTTTACTTTTCAATCTGGCGCATTATGCACTCTAAGTGTTTCAGATACTATTGTTGGTCCTTGGAGCTATGAATTAACAGCTGGAGAAAACCCCGCTTATCCAATAACTAATCAATCAGCATATTATATTGGGGGTACAAAGGGCTCTATTCAATTTCCAAATTTAAAACATTGGTTCAATAAAGGTGAGAGAAGTTGGTGGCAACCTATATATCATAAAGATATGAACGTTAGATTAAGTAGATTTACTTTAATAAATCAAATCAATCATTTATGTGATGTTGTTCTTAATAAAACTAAGCCAAAAGTGACAGGTGATGACGGCTTGCAATCATTAAAAATATTTGATGCAATACTTAAAAGCACTAAATCAGGAAAAAAAATAAAAATTAATTAAATGAAAAAACTAAGATTAGGTATCATAGGTGGGGGTCCTGGATCTTGGATAGGTCATGTTCATAGAATTGCATCTCGTTTTGATGACAAATATGAAATAGTTGCAGGCGTATTTTCAAGAAATTTTAAAGTTAATCAATCATTTGGTTTGAGCATAGGTATCAATAAAAATAGATGCTACAAAGATTTTAAACAACTTTGTTACAAAGAAAAAAAAAGAAAAGATGGTATTGAAGTAATAGCAATAATGACGCCTCCTGGAAGTCATCAAGTAATAGCGGAACTTTTCATTAAACATAATATACATGTCATATCAGATAAACCCTTTGCAGGTACGCTCCAACAAGCTAAGAAACTTTACAAAACTATAATTCGAAACAAGAAAATAGTTTACGGTTTAACACATAATTATTCTGCTTACCCAATGGTAAGACATGCTAAAAAATTAATTGAAGATAAAAAACTTGGAAATATTGAGTATATAAATGTAGAATATGTTCAAGACTGGTCTAATGGTGTCAAAATTACTTCTAAAAATGCAAAAAAATTTTTTAGATGGAAATTAGATAAAAAAATTGCTGGTGTATCAACAGTATTGAATGAAATAGGTTCTCATGCTTATCATCTTTGTAACTACATAACTGGCCTCGAAGGTAAATCTTTATTTGCTGACATAAAAAAATACTCTAAAAAAATTAAATTTGATACGAACGCTCAAGTTTTTATAAATTATGAAAATGGTGCGAAAGGATTATTTTGGGCTTCAACAACAGCAAAAGGTGGAATTTATGGTCTTAGAATTAGAGTGTTTGGATCAAAGGGAAGCTTAGAGTGGGTTCAGAATGATCCCAATTATTTAAAGTATAGTAGTGAAAATGGTGCAACAAAAATTTTAGAGAGAGGTTTTAATGAAAGTAATTTTTCTAAAACATTTTCAAGAATTAAATATGGTCACCCCGAAGGATATTTAAGTGCTTTTTCTAATTTATATAAGGAAATTGCATTAAAGATAAATTTGAAGAAATCTAAGAAAAGATTTTATTTTCCAACTGCTTATGAGGGTCTGCTTACTGCAAAGTTTATAGATGGTTGTGTAAAATCCTCCTCAAAAAAAAAATGGGTACAGTTTTAAATGATTAAATCCTGTGTAATAGGATTATCTAAAATTGGTCAAATTCATTGCAATAATTTAAAAAAAATAAAAAATACCTCTTTAAATTTTGTATACGACAAAAATTTAACCCTAAGGAACAAAACTGCAAAAAAATTTAAATGTCAGACTTCAAAGAATTTTGAAGAAATTTTAAAAAATAAAGAAATAAAATTATTTATTATAGCTTCTCCAACTACGACTCATGAATATTATTTAAATAAACTAATACAGTACAAGAAGATGATTTATTGTGAAAAACCGATATCTCTAAATGCTTCAAAAATAAATAGTTTAGTTAAGAGAATTAAATCAAATAGAATTAAAATATGTATTGGACTAAATAGGAGATTTTCTGATGCCTATATTAGAATGAAGAAATTAATTAAAAATAAAAAAGTCAAAATTATCCAGATTATATCAAGGTCATCAAATGCTAATGTTCAACAATCAGTTAGAAATGGAGGCCTTTTTATGGATAAAGGATTTCATTTTTTTGACTTGGCTTGTTGGTTTGCCAACTCCCTGCCAAATAAAATAATCACAATTGCTAATCCCTTGAGTACTAGAGAATTTCTCAAAAATAATGACTATTCTGATGCAGTGATAAACATGAAACTTAAAAATAAAGTAATAGTAGAATATATATTCAGTAGAAGTAGTAGACTTGGTCATGAAGAAAGAATTAGATTATTTGGAAATAGTTTTAAAATTGACTCTGACAGGTTTTTTAAAAAATCAATAATTTATAAGAATTTTGATATAAAACATAAAGAGAGCTACTTTAAATGTTTAAAAAAATTTACTAGTTTAAATAAAAATTTGTTATTTAATGAGGGAATCCAAACTCAAAAAATTTGTGATGAGGTTTTAAGATCTGCAAGAATTAATTAAATTTTATAAAAATTTATTTAAAGATAAGCCCGCTTGATAAGCAGAAGAGTTAGCACTTTTTAAGCTTTTTAAAATTAATTGAGTTTCCCTAATTTGCTCTTCCATTCTCTCTGGGTTATCTAGAAAATATATTGTCTTACTAAAGATGTTTTTAGGATTACACTCTCCTTGCAACAACTCAGGTATAATTTCCTTTTTAGCAGCAATATTAATAATATTGGCAAATTTTGTCTTTACTAACATTTTTACTATTAGAAAATTAATAAAATTCATTTTATATAAAATTATAGAAGGAATTTTAAAATTAGAGATTTCTAGAGAGACCGTTCCAGATTTTGCTATAGCAAATATTGACTTTCTGAGTATATGAGATTTAATTTTATCATCACTTATTACCTCGCAATTAATTAATTCACTTTTAGAGATATGAGTTTGTATAGAAGATGAGTATTCTTTAGTTGAATGAAAAACATAAGTTATATCTTTGTTACTTTCATTTAATAATTTTATTGACTCCAATAAGATAGGAGTTAGAACTTCGATTTCAGATTTTCGACTGCCCGGAAAAACAGATATTAAAGCTTTATTTTTTCCTATAACTTGATTGATATCTATCGCCTTATCATCTTTGTTATCTAGTAATGGGTGTCCTACAAATTCATTACTCATATCCTCTTTATCAAAGTATGTTTTTTCAAAGTTAAATAATAACAATATATGGTCAATAAATTTTTTGATTTTCTTTACTCTTCCCTCTCTCCATACCCATACTTGAGGGGCTACGTAATGAATTGTTTTAATATTGGGATTATTTTTCTTTACTCTTTCAGCAACTCTTAATGTAAAATCAGGACTATCAACAGTAAATAATATATCTGGCTGAAAATTCTCTATTGCTTCAACAGTCTCATTAATTTTTTTTTTTATTTTTAAAATGTTGAAAATGACATTTGTAAATCCTAAATAGGTAATTTCTTTAAGATCGTAGATCGATTTTATTCCCAATTTTTTTAAATTTTCTCCACCTACTGAAAGATATTCAATATTTGAATTTAATTTATTTAAGTTACTTATTACTGATGAAGCCAATTTATCACCAGAAGCCTCTCCGGTAACAATAAATATCTTTTTCATTTTTGAAGCTTCCATATTGAACCTTGGTCTGTTAATAAAAATATTTTTCCAGTACTCTCTTGAATTTCAATATCCCTAATTCTACCAATAAGACCTTTGAAAATAATTTTTTCACTTATAAAGTTATTTTCTTTAAATTTTACTCTTCTTAAAGATTGATCCTTAAGAGAAGTTATTAAAGCATCACCATTCCATTCTTTAAATTCATCTCCTTTATAAATAACCATAGAACTTGCAGCAATTGAAGGTACCCAATATTTAATTGCTTTAGTAAAGCCAGGTTTCCATTTTGGTCCTATTTTTGTACCAGTGTAATTTGTTCCACCCCATCCTAATATTTTCCATCCGTAGTTTTCTCCATATCTTGCTTCACCAAACCAATCGCCACCTTTAGCACCGTGATTAGTTAAATAAATTTTGTTATCAAATGGTGATAAATCCATTCCTTGAGGATTTCTAACTCCAATTTGAAATATTTCTGGTAACCAATTTTCCTTACCTTTAAATTTTGGATTATTTTTAGGAATTTTACCATCTAGATGAATTCTAATTATGCTTCCTGGATGTTTTGTGGGGTCTTGCGCAATCATACCTTCACCTCTTTCACCTACCGTTATATAAAGTAAATTATCTTTAATAACTAATCTTGAACCAAAATGGTAACCTGAATTAATTGGTGGTTCAGATCTAAAAATATTTTTAAATATTAATTCTTTTTTATTAAATGAAGCTCTAGCAACAGAAGTGCTTGATTTACCTTTTCCTCTATTCTCAGAATATGACACAAATACATTATCATTCGAATATAGGACTTCAAGTAACCCTCCCTGTCCATCTACAAGAATATTTAAGTTATGATTAATTTTACTTAAGCTTTTATTCTTTAAATCTGCTAAAAAAAAATTACCTTGTTTTTCAGTGACTAATATTTTGCTCTTGTCAATAAACGATAAACTCCAAGGTCCCTTTAAACCGCTAAGTATCTCCTCTAATTTTGGTTCTTTAGAAACTAAACTTGAAAACTGAATAATAAAAATTATAAGTATTAAAAATATTTTTTTCATTTTACTAAAATAAACATTTTATTTTTATTTGCGTAATTAATAGACTTATCCTTATCTAAAAAAATATTTCTTTTATGCTTTAAAACTATTCCTTTGATACCTGACATCTTACATTGTTTTAAAGTCGTTAATCCTATAGTGGGTAAATCGACTCTGTGATCTTGTTTCTTTTTTGGAAATTTCACCAAAACTCCTTTTACAATATTTTTAATCTTTTTTATTTTTTTTAGCATTTTTTGTGTGCCTTCTCTTTTTTCTAAAATAGCAACATTATTTCTACTTATAGCTCCTTGGATATGACTATATTGATTAGATTTATTTAAT
>CACAWX010000011.1 GCA_902536305.1 uncultured Pelagibacteraceae bacterium | reverse complement strand
TTTTTCAGATAACAAATTATTAACATTATTTTGATTATGAATACTTTGGGTAGGATTACTAAAAAAATTCTTTAGCTCCGGACTATTCTCTAAAAGAGACTTAAAACCTTTAATATCGGTTTCTACTTTTTCTAAGTCGCTTGATTCTTTGGCTAATTCGAATAAGGCACGCGAATATCTTTCTGAAGTTTCCGTAGAAAAAGATTTATTTGCGCTCATTTTTTGTTGTTAGAATTTTAGTGAAATAATGATGGTGTCGTAACACAAGAGAATATGTTGATCAAGTTAGCAATTTGTTGATTATCCAAAATTAACTGGATCAACATCAACTGTGAGTTTAATTTTACTAGATATTTTCAAGGTATTTAGAAGTTTAGTGATTTTTTTTTGTATAAGGCTCTTCCCACTAAATTTAATCAATAACCTTGATCTAAATTTTTTTTTTATCTTTAATAGTGGTGAGTCAACCGGGCCTAGCACCTCTATTTCACTTATCTTTTTTAAATGTTTTTTTATTTCTCTAGCTCCATCCAGACTTAAAGAATGTGAATTTGCAGAAATAATAATAGCAATTAATCTTGAAAATGGAGGTAGCATATTTTTCTCTCTTAATTTGAGTTCCTTTTTTAAAAGTTCTTCCGAATTATTTTTTATAAGTTCATTTAGTGTAGCATCTTCGGGTGATAAAGTTTGATAAACAATTAACGACTCTTTACTAAATCTTCCAGCTCTTCCACTTAATTGATGATACAGTTGAATATTCTTTTCTGTGGTTCGTAAGTCATAACCTCTACCAGAAAAATCTGCATCAATTACTACTATGCAATTTAATTTTGGGAAATTAAATCCTTTTGAAATCATCTGGGTTCCGATTAAAATATCCACTTTATTATCTGTAATTCTATTGAATAAAGATTTTGTTTGATCTTTCTTTTTCATGTAATCACTAGAAAAAATTTCAACTTTGTTATTAGGAAAAATTTTAGATACTTCCTCAAATATTTTTTCTACACCTGGCCCATACATTATAAAATCACAAATATTACCTTCATTACAACTTTTGGAAATTTCTTTTTCAAGTGAACAATGATGGCAAATGGCTTTATTTTTAGTTTTATGAAAAGTTAAATACATGGAACAATGCGAACAGATTTGTTTATAGCCGCATTTTCTACAAATTAAATAAGGTGCGTATCCTCTTCTATTTAAAAAAAATAGAACTTGTTCATTTTTATTTAAAAAGTCTTTAACTAATTCTTTGGTCTCTTCTGAAATAAAACTTTTTTTAATTTTTTTAGTGTTTAAATTAATAATTTTTGTTTTTGGTAAAGGATAATCATTATATCTTTTTAAAATATTAAAATGTCTAAATTTTTTATTTTTAATATTATTAAAAGTTTCAACTGAAGGTATAGAAGTAATTAAATTTATGGGTATTTTTTCAAAAGAAGCTCTTGAGATAGCCATATCTCTTGCATGATAAATCACCCCCTCATCTTGTTTGTAAGATGTATCATGTTCCTCGTCGACAATAATAATTCCAAGATTTTTAAAAGGTAATAATAATGAAGATCTAGCTCCCACCACTAATTTAATTTTATTGCTAATGATGCCTTTCCAAATTAATCGTTTATTCTTCGGAGTTATTTTTGAATGCCATATAGCAGGTTCAAAGCCAAAAAAATCAACAAACCTTGACTTGAATTCATTAGTTAAAAAAATCTCTGGCAATAAAACTAATGCTTGTTTTTTCCTATTTATAATCTTTTTAATTCTCTCAAAATATACAAGTGTTTTTCCTGAGCCAGTTGTTCCTTGTAAAACAGATACATCAAATTTATCATTTTTTAAATTTAAAAACTTTAATGCTTTTTTCTGCTCTTCATTAAGCTCAAATTTTTTTACTTTTTTTTGTGTATGTTCAAAATCCTTATCATCTTTTCTAATAGGACTTAGGTTGTTTCCCATAGACATTTTTAAAACGAGTCCTATAGGCATCATATTGTATAAGGCAAACCAGTTCATAAAATCTATAAACTCTTGGCTTAAGGAATAATTATTAATTTTTTTATTAATATTTTTAATCTTAATATTTTTTAAATCTGAAATTTTTCCAGGCCATATAACTCCAATTTCCTTTTTTTTACCAAATGGTACTTCTACAAAATCTCCAGCTTTTAGTGAATTTTGAATACTGTTATATGTAAATGGAAAATCAAATATTTTAGGTAACAGCACTTGTGCTTTCATGTATTAATAGTAGTTGAATTTTATTTATTTAAAAATGAATAGGTCTTTTATCAACAGCTAATGCAGCTTCTTTAATCGCTTCAGTGTGAGTTGGGTGCGCGTGACATGTCCTTGCTATATCTTCAGAACTTGCACCAAATTCCATCGCTAAAGCCATTTCGGCAATCATATCGCCACAATGAGGTCCAATAATATGAACTCCTAAAACTTTATCTGTTTTACTATCTGCTAAAATTTTAACAAATCCATCTGTTTCATTATTCACTTTTGCTCTTGAGTTCGCAAGAAACGGGAATTTTCCAACTTTATAAGATGTATTTTTTTCTTTTAATTGTTCCTCAGTTTTTCCGACTGTAGCTACCTCTGGAGAAGTATATACTACCCCAGGAATTACATCATAATTAACATGACCTGCTTGACCAGCTAATATCTCTGCAACAGCTATGCCTTCTTCCTCAGCTTTATGAGCTAGCATCGGACCTTTGATAACGTCGCCAATCGCGTAAATATTATTTATTGAAGTTTGTAATTTATTATTAACTTCTATCCGCCCTTTATTATCTTTTTTAACTCCAACTTTGGTCAAATTTAAACCTTCAGTATAAGGTTTTCTTCCAACTGAAACTAAAACTTTGTCCACCTCAACAGTTTCCTCTTTTGAATTCTTAACATTAGTATATTTTATTGAAACTAAATTACCTTTATTTTTAACGGAATCAACTTTTGATCCCATTTTAAATTTAATTCCCTGTTTAGTTAGTATTTTTTGAAATTCATTTGAAATTTCTCTATCCATTCCTGGAGTTATATATTCTAAGTATTCTATAACTGTTACTTCTGATCCAAGTCTTGACCATACTGAACCCATTTCTAATCCTATGTATCCTCCTCCTATAATTGCAAGTTTTTTTGGAACTTTATCAAAAGATAAAGCACCAGTTGAGGAAACTATATTTTTTTCATCGATGTTAACACCAGGTAGAGATGCTACATCAGATCCAGTAGCTATTACTATATTTTTTGCTTTAATATTAGTTCTTTTATTGTTGCTTTCATAAACAACAATATCATTTTTTGAAAAAAGTACTCCTTTGCCTTTAAAGTAAGTAACCTTATTTTTTTTAAACAAAAATTCCACTCCTTTAGTTAAAACTTGAATAGACTTATTTTTGTTAGACATCATTTTTTCAATATTCAATTTTATTCCTTCGATTTCAATTCCTTGCTGATTAAAATCTTTTTGAGCTTTGTGAAAATTTTCAGATAGATTTAGTAAGCTTTTCGATGGTATACACCCTACGTTAAGACATGTTCCACCTAGAGCTCCTCTTGATTCTACGCAGGCTGCTTTTAATCCAAGTTGAGCTGCTCTAATTGCGCAAACATAGCCTCCTGGACCGCCACCAATTACAACTAAATCAAAATTGTTATCCATTGTTATATATTTAAGAAAAGTCTTTTTGGTTGTTCTAAAGACTCTTTTATTATTTTTAAAAAAGATACAGCTTCTTTGCCATCAATTATTCTATGATCGTAAGATAAAGCAAGGTACATAATTGGTCTTACCTCTACGTTTCCATCTACAACAACTGGTCTTTGAATAATATTATGCATTCCTAAAACTGCAGATTGCGGTGGATTTAATATTGGTGTCGAAAGCATTGATCCATAAATTCCGCCATTTGTAATTGTAAATGTTCCACCTTGCAAATCTTCAATGGTAATTTTGCCGTTCCTTGCTTTTTGTCCAAGTTCACCAATTTTTTTTTCAATATCAGCAAATGACATCTCATCAGTTTCTCTCAAGACAGGAACTACCAGGCCTCTTTCTGTTCCAACAGCTATACTTATATTGTAATAGTTTTTATAAACAATTTCTTCACCTTGGATCTCTGCATTTATTGCTGGATAATTTTTTAGACCAATGACGCAAGCTTTTACAAAAAATGACATAAAACCAAGCTTAACTTGATATTTATTTTGAAATTCTTCTTTATACTTACTTTTCATCGACATAACCTCGCTCATATCAACTTCATTAAATGTTGTTAGCATAGCAGCGTTTTCTTGCGCCTCTTTTAATCTTTTTGCGATAGTTAATCTTAACCTTGTCATCTTAACTCTCTCTTCAGGTCCATGTTTGATTTTTCTTTCAGATGGAGCAGGTTTAGACCCCATTAAGCTCATTATATCTTCCTTTAAAATAACACCATTTTTTCCTGATCCCTCGACATTACTTAAATCCACCTTGGTTTCATTAGCTAATTTTCTTGCTGCTGGTGAAACTTGTTTTTCAATTTTTTGTGCTTTTTTTTCCTCATGAACTTGTTCTAAAATTAATGGTTCTTCTTCTTCTAATTTTAAAATTGGTTCTTCTATTTTTTTGGCTTTTGTTTTTATTGGTTTTATAATTTTTTCGTCTTCAAAAATTTTTGGCTGAACTTTCTCTTTTTCTTTTTTAGGGGGGCTATAATTATTTACTTCATTATCACTGTTCTCCTTACTCACACGCGCACTGTCTACTGTTCCTAGTAAAGAACCTACGTTTACAGTTTCTCCCTCTTTAACTGTTATATTTCCTAGAACTCCACTTATTGGTGAAGGCACTTCGACATTAACTTTATCTGTTTCTAATTCTACAAGCGGTTCGTCAGCAGAAACTTTTTCACCTTGAGATTTAAGCCACTTTGAAACTGTAGCTTCAGTAACTGACTCTCCTAACGTTGGAACTGTAATTTTTTCTGACATTTAATCTTTTAGTATCTTTTCTAATATTTCTTTTTGTTGTGCAAGGTGTTTGTTTAAATTTCCGGTCGCAGTAGATGAAGATGCTTTTCTACCGACATATTTTACCGATTTATCACCAAAATTTACAATTTCTAGAGTTCGATCTATATAGTTTCTAATCGTGTTCCAAGCTCCCATATTCTTAGGTTCTTCTTGGCACCAAATAAATTTGGCTTTGGTATATCTCTTTATGATATTCGCTAAAGTTTTAACAGGAAAAGGATAAAGTTGCTCAATTCTAATAAAGGTTACATTATCATTTTTATATTTTTCTCTAGCTTCTATTAAGTCATAATAGATTTTACCAGAGCACATGACAACTTTTTTAATTTTATCGTCTTTTTTTTTAAGTTCTAATAAATTATTGACTTTTAAATAAGCATCATCTTCTAAAACTCGATGGAAGGTGCTTTTTTTAGAAAACTCAGTTATATTTGAAAAACATTTTTTATATCTCAACAAAGATTTAGGCGTCATTATAATTAATGGTTTTCTAAATTCTCTGTGCATTTGCCGTCTTAAAACGTGAAAATAATTTGATGGCGTTGTGCAGTTCACAACTTGAATATTTTCTCCTGCACATAATTGTAAAAATCTTTCTAATCTCGCAGATGAGTGCTCTGGACCTTGTCCTTCATAACCATGGGGCAACAACATGACTAAACCGCTTGCTCTTCCCCATTTTGACTCTCCAGAGGAAATGAATTGATCAATAATAATCTGAGCTCCATTAGCAAAATCTCCAAATTGTGCTTCCCATAAAACTAAGGTTTCTGGTTCTGAGAGTGAATATCCGAATTCGAATCCTAAAACTGCTAATTCTGATAATAAACTATCAATAATTTCAAATTTTTTTTGACCATTTGAAATATTATTTAAAGGTATATATCTCTCATGATTTTCTTGATTTCTAAGCACTGCATGTCTTTGGCTAAAAGTTCCTCTACCAGAATCTTGGCCGGATAATCTTACTGAAAACCCCTCAGTGAGTAGAGTTCCAAAAGCTAAACTTTCGGCTGTTGACCAATCAATAGCTTTACCGTCCTCTAAAGCTTTTGTTCTTAGATCTAATATTTTTCTCAGTGTTTTATGTAAATAAAAGTCTTTAGGAACACTGGAAAGTTTTTTACCGATATCAATTAATTTATTCTTATCTACACCACTTCGTCCTCTTTTATCTTTTCCAAGACCAGGTTTAAATCTAGACCAGGCTCCTTCAAACCATGTTAGATCTGATTTATAATTTTTAGATGTCTCAAACTCTTTCTCCAAGAATGCTTTAAAATTAGATTTTTCTTTATTTATCTCTGCTTCGGAAGATAAGCCTTCATCGCTCATCTTTTTTCCGTAAATAGTTAAAGTTGTAGGATGTGATCTAATTTTTTTATACATGATGGGTTGGGTAAATGAAGGTTCGTCACCTTCATTATGCCCGAATCTTCTGTAACAAACCATGTCGATCACAACATCTCTATTAAATTTTTGTCTATACTCTGTAGCAATCTTTGCGCAATGAACTACTGCCTCTGGATCGTCTCCATTAACATGAAATATTGGAGCTTGAGCAGTTTTAGCAACGTCAGAGGGATATGGTGAAGATCTTGCAAATCTTGGTGCTGTTGTAAAACCTATTTGATTGTTTACAATTATATGTATAGTTCCTCCAATGTTGTGGCCCGGAAGACCAGACATAGCAAAACACTCGGCAACAATTCCTTGTCCTGCAAAGGACGCGTCTCCGTGCATTAAAACAGGAATAACTTTTTTTCTTTCTTTATCTTTATGAAAAAATTGTTTAGCTCTCACTTGACCTAGCACAACGGGATTTACTGCTTCAAGATGAGATGGATTGTCTGTCAAACTTATATGAACTGAGTTTCCATCAAATTCTCTATTTGAAGAAGCGCCTAAATGATATTTTACATCCCCTTCGATATCTTTGTTAGCACTAGAGGTCTTTCCAAAGAATTCACTAAAAATTGCTTTAAATGGTTTACCCATTACATTTGCCAAAACATTTAATCTTCCACGATGGGGCATACCTATTTTAATTTCTTTTGCTCCTAGATTTCCACCTCTTTTAATTATTTGCTCCAATGCAGGTATTAAAGACTCTCCACCGTCTAAACCAAATCTTTTTGTACCAACAAATTTTACATGTAAATATTTTTCAAATCCCTCAGCTTGCACAATCTTATTCAAAATTGCTTTTTTACCATTTTCTGTAAAAAATATTTTTTTCTCAGGGCCTTCAATTCTATCTCTTATCCAAGATTTTTCCTCTGGATCACCCATATGCATAAATTCATATCCTATGTTCGAAGAGTAGGTTTTTTTGAGAATATTCAAAATCTGATTTAGATCAGCATACTGAAGGCCGAGAACGCCATCTAAAAAAATTTTTCTGCTAAAATCTTTTTTTGTAAATCCGTAACTTTCTGGTTTAAGCTCGGAATGTTCTTCTTTTTTTTGAATTGATAGTGGATCTAAATTTGCAATAAGATGGCCTCTAATTCTATAGGCTCTTATAAGCATGATAGCTCTAACAGAATCTTTTGAAGCTTGTTTTATTGAGTCTAAACTTAAATCTTGAGAAGTTTCTTCAGATTGAGATTTAACATCTAATTTAATGTTTGGCTTTTTTATTTTTTTTTCGGGAGACCAACTTGGGCCTCTAAGATTATCATAAACTAGTTTTTCATCATCGCTCAATCCTTCAAAAAACTTTCTCCAACTCTCAGGTAGTGAATTAGGGTCTGAAATATAGTCAGAATAAAACTCATTAATAAATTCTGAATTGTTTCCTGCTAAAAAGGATGTTTTTTTATAAATTGTATTGTTATTTGAAGAAGACATTCAAAATTTATTCTAACATAAATTAATAAAAATCAACCATTAAGTTTTTGATAAAGTGTCTTACCTATGTCAGCTGGTGATTTTGAAATAGTAATTCCAGCAGATTTCATTACTTCTATTTTATCTTCTGCACCTCCTTTGCCTCCTGAAATGATTGCGCCGGCATGACCCATTCTTCTTCCTGGAGGTGCTGTTAATCCAGCAATAAAACCAACCATGGGTTTTTTGATTTTTTCTCTCTTTAAAAATTCCGCAGCCTCTTCTTCTGCTGAACCTCCTATCTCACCTATCATAACTATTGATTTAGTCTCCTCGTCTTTTAAAAAAAGTTCTAAACAATCTATAAAATTCGTTCCATTAATTGGATCACCACCAATTCCTATACAAGTTGATTGGCCCATACCATTTGCAGAAGTTTGAGCTACAGCTTCATAGGTCAAAGTTCCAGATCTTGAAACTATGCCGACTGTTCCTTTCTTGTGAATATTTCCAGGCATAATTCCAATTTTACATTCATCTGGTGTAATGATGCCAGGACAATTAGGGCCGATTAATCTTGAACTACTCTTATTTAAAACCTGTTTTACCCGCAGCATATCTAAAACAGGTATACCCTCTGTTATACAAACAATTAATTTTATTTTTGCCTCTATAGCCTCAATGATTGCTGCACCGGCAAATTTTGGTGGAACATAAATCATTGTAGCGTCTGCAGATGTTTTTTCTTTTGCTTCTTCAACAGTATTAAAAACAGGTAAGTCTAAATGTTTTTGGCCTCCTTTTTTTGGTGTAACACCCCCAACTAATTTTGTTCCATATTTTAATGCCTGTTCTGAGTGAAAAGTCCCGTGAGTACCCGTAAAACCTTGACAGATCACTTTAGTATTTTTGTCTATTAAAATTGACACTATTTTATTGCCTCAACAATTTTTTTAGCTGCATCATTTAAATCCGAAGCAGACAATATTTTTAAATTTGATTTATCTAATATTTCTTTACCTTCTTTAAAATTTGTTCCAGCCAACCTTACAACTAGAGGTACAGATAAATTGATTTCTTTAGCAGCATCTAAAACCCCTTGAGCAAGAATATCACACCTCATTATTCCACCAAAAATATTTATTAGAATTCCCTTTACGTTTTTATCTGATAAAATTAATTTAAAAGCCGCAGCAACCTTTTCTTTGGTTGCTCCGCCACCTACATCTAAAAAATTTGCAGGTTCCTTTCCATAAAGTTTAATTATATCCATAGTTGCCATGGCTAAACCAGCTCCATTCACCATACAGCCTATTGAGCCATTAAGTTTAATATACGCAAGATCATGTTTACTAGCCTCAATCTCAGCTGGATCTTCCTCATTTAAATCTCTTAATTCTAATATTTCTGGTCTACGAAAAATTGCGTTATCATCAAAATTCATTTTTGCATCAAGACAAATCAACTCGTCGGATTTTGTAATAATTAAAGGATTAATCTCTATTAAGCTCGCATCTTTTTTTATTATAATTTCATACAGAGATTTTATAAGCTTTGATGCTATAATTTTTTGCTTTTCATTAAATTTAAAAATTGATATTATTTTTTCAATCTCTTCTGAATTAAGTCCATCATTTCGTAAATCTATTTTGTTTGTGATTATTTTATTAGGAGTATCAGATGCAACTTTCTCTATATCCATTCCACCCTCAGTACTACTTATAAAAGCTATTTTGGAAGTTTCTCTGTCAATTAAACAAGATAAATAGAATTCCTTAGAAATATCTGAAGCCTCTTCGATATAAAGTCTTTTTACTTGTTTTCCTTCTGGTCCTGTTTGATGTGTAACAAGGACCTTCCCCATCATTTCTTTTGCCTCTTTTTCTAAATTAGAAATATTTTTTATTAATCTAACACCCCCAGCTTTCCCTCTACCACCAGCATGAATTTGTGCCTTTAAGACAAATTCTTTACTCTTAAGTTTTTTTATTTTTTCACTAATTTCATCAATCGATAAAATAACTACTCCATTTGATACGGGAGCTCCAAATTCTTTTAAAATTTCTTTTGCTTGGTGTTCATGAATGTTCATTTAATGTAGTATTTGTTGTTGTAAAATGAATTGTTATTTAATTCTTTTACTTTTAAAAAACATATCGGTAAAGTAATTTAAGTTTATTTAGTCATTAAAATGATAAAAATTGTCAAAAAAATCCAATTTTTAGATAGTGAGAATAAAATGAGTTCAGTTGCAAACACAACTAAGGCAAGAGAGCTTTACTATTCTTCAACGTCTCTAAACGTAAAATTTTTGTTAGAAAAAAGATTTTCTTGGATGAATAATTTTATTGAAGATCATCATGTTGGTATTGAGGTTGGATCTGGAGCTGGATTTGTAAAAGATTTTATTAAAAATAAAAATTTAAAATTAACTGATCTTGGAAATGACGAACATTTAGATTTCAAGAATATAGATGCTCAAAATACAAAGTTTCCTGACGAAAGTTTTGACTTTGTGATTGCGTCAAATATGATTCACCACATACCATTTCCAATGAAATTTTTCAAAGAGATGAAAAGGATTTTGAAGAAAAATGGAAAGTTATTAATATTTGAGCCTTATTGTTCTGTCATTACTCAATTAGCAACAATGATTATGCGTCATGAAGGTTTTGATTTTACAATAAACGTATGGGATGATGAAAATCCAAATAGTAAGGTTAATAACGCTTGGCATGGAAATATTGCTGTCTCCAATTTAATTTTTGACAATAAAAAGAAATTTGAAAATCACTTAGGAAATGATTTTAAGATTGAACATGAGAAGTTATCTGAATGTTTTATTTTTTTAAATTCTGGTGGAGTAACCTCCAAAACCAAATACATACCAATGAATAAATTTTTTTTAAAAATTTTTAATTTTATAGATGGTATTTTGATTAAATTATTTCCTAATATTTTTTGTATGGGTAGAAAATTAGTTCTAAGAAAGGTTAATTAAAAGATTTTTTATGAAAACTAAAATAGTAATTTTAACACCGGTTTATAATGATTGGAATAATTTAGGTAAACTTTTAAAAAAAATTAATAAAGTTTTTGAAGTATCGATTAACAATACTTTTGATTTAGTTATAGTCAACGATTGTTCAAAAGAAGATTATAATCATAAAAAGTATAAATTAAAAATGATTAATAAGATTATCTTAATAAATTTAGAAAAAAATGTTGGTAGCCAAAGAGCAATAGCTATCGGTCTAAAATACTTAAAAAAAAATTACAAAAAGAATTTTAAAACAATAATCATAGATTCAGATGGCCAAGATAATCCTAAAATAATAGGTAAAATTTTAAGTTTAAATGAGAAAAACCCTAAATGTTCAATTGCAATAAATAGAGGGCAGAGAAGAGAGCCAATTTGGTTTAAACTTTTTTATGAGGCTTATTGCATATTAGTAAAATTATTTTGTTTTAAAAAAATAAGATTTGGAAATTATAGTCTTGTTGATATTTCTGATCTAAAAAAAATTACTGAAAAAAATGAACTTTGGAGTGCTTTTCCGCCTACATTGTCTAAAAATTCTAACCGCTTGCTTCATCTTTCAGCTGATAGAGAAAAGAGATACGGTGGAGACTCAAAAATGAATTTTTATGGTCTAGTGTATCATGCTTTGAGAGTATTCTCAGCGTTAAAATTAAATGTTTTATTTTCTTCTTTTTTTTATATATTTCTTTCTCTAATAATTTTTTATGAAAATAATAAAATTTTATTAATTATAATTTCTTTATTTCTTATAGTTTTTAATTTATCAATTTTTCTTGTTTCATTAAATAATAAAAGAGATTTTCAAAAAAATTTTAGAAAAATTAAAGTATTGGTTATATAGGACATTTCTCAAATATTATTGAAAGTAGAATTTTATTTAATTTCTTTTTTGAAAAACATCTCTTACCTGTAAAATCTTTTAAATTCAAAAAAAGGAACTCATCGGGAAAAGATTCGACTATGTAAATTCTCTCAATTTTATTATCATTTAGTTTAGCATGTATCCTTTTTAAGTAGCTTCTGTAATATTTATTATCTGGAGTTGCTGGGAAAGTATTATTGGGAAAATACCATCTATTGGGAATATTGAGATTTTCATCAAGCAAAATTGAGAAAAATTGATAATGTGTAATTAACATTTTCTCACTTTTATCTTTTTTAATTATATTTATTGAATTCAAAAGCAAATTTAATTCTTCTGATGGACTAATTATAAGATTAGTTGGTGTAATCCATTTAAGTTTACCAAATTTTTCATCTAAAAAATCTGCATTTACACTTTTTGTTAAATCTAAATTTTGTAAATCTATAAACTTTCTCTTTTCATTGTAAATAAGATGATATTTTACTGTTGAAAAAATTAATATTAAAAAGAAAAGAATATTGAAAAATTTTGTATTTATTTTAGGT
>CACAWX010000010.1 GCA_902536305.1 uncultured Pelagibacteraceae bacterium | reverse complement strand
TTTTCTATTTTTCTCTACATTATTTAAGCTGATGCCGTGTTTTTTCTGTAAGTATTCTGGTGAATATAAGTTTATCTCCCTAGGCTTCTTAACTTTTTTTGTTTTGGGCTTAGTTATCTTTGAAACTGATTTTTTAATTGAAGGACTGATTTTTTTATCAATTACAGTCTCATTCTTCAAATTTTGAGGGGGAAACTGTTTCCATTTATTACCACATGAGCCACATTGAACTATTCTTCCAGACGATGTTATTGCATTGTCTGGTACAACAAATTTTTTACCGCATGAATTACAAGTTAAAATCATACAATAGTAATAATACTGGTATTTATCGAAATTGCATCAGTATTTAAATACTTTTTTACTTTATAAAGTTTTTATTGTATATCTCGATTTTATTTAATAGGGCGGTTAGCTCAGTTGGTAGAGCATCTCGTTTACACCGAGAGGGTCATAGGTTCGAGTCCTTTACCGCCCACCATTAAATTCAATGAATGTGGGGGTGTAGCTCAGTTTGGTTAGAGCGCCTGCCTGTCACGCAGGAGGTCGCCGGTTCGAGCCCGGTCACTCCCGCCACTAATTGATAATCATTTTCATGTAGATTGAAATAAATTAACATTAATTGATCTACAAAAATGCTTCTTTCTGTCCTGTACACTTTGAAGTGAAATGTTATAAGTAGTTATAGTTAATATAAGAATCCTTAAGCCATGTGCATTAAGGTAGATATTGATTAAAAAAATGATTTATAACTTTTTATCTGAATATTTATCCATAATAATATTTTTATTCATCGCTATATTTTTGAGTATAGGTTTCATAGTTGCTAATTATTTAGCTTCACCATCAAATCCAGATCCAGAAAAATTATCCGCTTATGAATGTGGTTTTGAGGCTTTTGACGACTCAAGAATGGAATTCGACGTGAGATTTTATTTAGTTGCAATTCTCTTCATCATATTTGACCTAGAAATTGCTTTCTTATTTCCTTGGGCTATTTCTTTAGGCGGAATAGGCGCCTTGGGTTTTTGGTCAATGATGATTTTTCTTGGAATATTAACAGTTGGTTTTATTTATGAGTGGAAAAAAGGAGCTTTGGAATGGGAATAATTAACGACGCTTTTGCCAATAAACAAAAAGAAATTCCCGAAGAATTTAAAGACTTAGCAAAAGATTTTGCTGAAAAAGGTTTTATAACAACTTCCAGCGATAATTTAATTAATTGGGCAAGGACTGGTTCTTTGCATTGGATGACATTTGGCCTTGCATGTTGCGCAGTAGAAATGATGCAAACTTCAATGCCAAGATATGATCTTGAGAGATTTGGCGCAGCACCTAGGGCCTCACCTAGACAATCAGACGTAATGATCGTGGCAGGAACTTTAACAAATAAAATGGCACCAGCTCTCAGAAAAGTTTATGATCAGATGCCAGAACCAAGGTACGTTGTATCGATGGGTAGCTGTGCTAATGGCGGAGGATACTACCATTACTCCTATTCAGTTGTGAGAGGTTGTGATAAAATCGTTCCAGTTGATATTTACATTCCAGGTTGCCCTCCTTCGGCTGAGGCGTTGTTGTATGGAATTTTACAATTACAAAAAAAAATAAGAAGAGAAGGCTCATTGCAGAGATAATAATGATTTCAAAATTACAAAATCTAGAAAAAATAATTAATTCGGAACTTTCGTCAAAAATTCAAAGTTCTTCAATAAACAATGAAGAGCTTTTAATTGAAATTAATCAAAAAGACTTAATAGATGTAGTTAAGTTCTTAAAATTAAATGAAAATTGTAAATTCAAACAACTTATTGATATTGCCGGAGTTGATTATCCTGAAAATGAAAAGAGATTTGAACTAATTTATCTTTTTTTGTCACACGAAAATAACACAAGAATTAAACTTTTGCTTAAATTTGAAATTAATCAAATTATTAATTCTATTACTAAAATTTTCCCTTCAGCAAATTGGATGGAAAGAGAAGTTTTTGATATGTATGGTGTAAAATTTAAAAATCATCCAGATCTCAGAAGAATTTTAACTGATTATGGTTTTAAAGGTCATCCCTTAAGAAAAGATTTTCCATTAACGGGTTTTAATGAAGTCCGATACAGCGAAAAAGATAAGAAAGTTATTTATGAGCCGGTAAAACTTGAACAAAATTATAGAAACTTTGATTTCGAGAGTCCTTGGGAAGGTACAAATTACATAAAAGAGGTAAAAGATTTAAACAAAGATGGTAAAAAAAACTAGATCATTAAGTCTTAACTTTGGGCCTCAGCACCCTGCGGCTCATGGTGTTTTAAGGCTAATACTGCAATTAGACGGAGAGGTAGTAAAAAAAGCGGATCCCCATATTGGGCTACTTCATAGAGGAACAGAAAAATTAATAGAACAAAAAACTTATACGCAAGCATTACCTTATTTTGATAGACTAGATTATGTAGCTCCGATGAACCAAGAGCATGCTTTTGCTCTAGCCGCAGAAAAACTATTAAATGTTGAAGTGCCTATAAGAGCTAAATACATTAGAGTTATTTTCTGTGAAATTGGAAGAATTTTAAGTCATATTTTAAATGTTACAACTCAAGCTTTAGATGTTGGAGCCTTAACTCCTTCACTATGGGGTTTCGAAGAAAGAGAAACTTTAATGACATTTTATGAAAGAGCATCGGGATCTAGATTACATGCTAACTTTTTTAGAACCGGGGGGGTTCACAAAGATATTCCATTAAAACTTGTAGAAGATATAGAAAAATTCTGCAGATCTTTTCCAAAAATAATTGATGATTTAGAAGGTTTGCTTACAGACAATCGTATTTTTAAACAACGTAATGTTGAAATAGGAATAGTTTCGAAACAAGAAGCATTAGATCATAGTTTCTCTGGAGTAATGTTAAGGGGCTCCGGAGTGCCCTGGGACTTAAGAAGGTCACAACCATATGAAATTTATAAGGATTTAGATTTTAAAATTCCAATTGGAAAAAATGGCGATTGTTACGATAGATATCTTTGTAGGATAGAGGAGATGAGAGAAAGTGTTAAAATAATTTTACAATGTATTGATAAATTACCCAAAGGTCCTGTTAAATCAATTGATAATAAAATTTCACCACCTAATAGAGATGAAATTAAAGAATCAATGGAAGCTTTAATTCATCATTTTAAATTGTTTACAGAGGGATATAGAGTTCCAAAAGGGAATGTTTATACGGCTGTCGAGGCTCCTAAAGGCGAGTTCGGAGTTTACTTGATATCTGATGGTAGCAGCAAGCCTTACAGATGTAAGATAAGAGCCCCTGGTTTTTCTCACCTTCAAGCAATGGATTATTTAATACGAGGTCATATGTTAGCCGATGTTCCTGCTGTTTTAGGTTCTTTAGATATAGTTTTTGGTGAGGTAGATCGATGAGTTTGAAAAAAGTACATGATGATCAACCGAAAGAATTTAAATTTTCAACTGAAAATATCAAAAAGGTAGAGGAAATTCTGAAGAGATACCCTAATAAAAATAAAAAAAGCGCGGTTATGCCTTTACTATACTTAGCTCAAAAACAGAATGAAAATTGGATACCTTTAGCTGCAATAAAATATATAGCTAATTATTTAGCTATGCCATACATTTCTGTATACGAAATAGCAACTTTTTATAGCATGTATAATCTTACTCCCGTTGGAAAAAATTTCATTCAAGTTTGTACTACAACTCCGTGTTTAATAAGAGGAGCGGATAAGATAGTAAAACTTTGTAAAGAAAAAATTTCACCTAACGAAAATGAGGTTTCAAAAAAAAGCAACTCGTCATGGACAGAAGTTGAGTGTCTTGGAGCATGTGTTAGCGCTCCAATGATACAAATTAATGATGATTATTACGAGGATTTAGATGAAAAAAGCACTTCTGAAATATTGGAGTCTTTAATTAATAACAAACCTCTAAAACCAGGTTCATATAGAGGTAGAAAAAATACTGCTCCTGAAAAAATCGCAAGTATTAATGGAGGAAAACATGCTTAAGAAAGAAGATAAAATTTTCAAGAATCTCTATAACGAATTAGGCTGGGATTTAGAAAATTCGTTAAAAAGAGATGATTGGAAAAATACAAAAGATTTAATTTCTAAAGGTCGAGAATGGATTATTAATGAGGTTAAAACATCTGAGTTGAGAGGTAGAGGTGGCGCAGGTTTTTCAACGGGTCTAAAATGGTCTTTTGCACCAAAAGAAGTTGGATCACGTCCCCACTATTTAGTAATCAACGCTGATGAGTCTGAACCTGGAACTTGTAAAGATAGGGATATTTTAAGATTTGAACCTCAAAAATTAATAGAGGGATGTTTAATAGCAGGTTACACAGTTAACGCTCATGTATGTTATATTTATATAAGAGGTGAATATTTTAATGAAGGTAAAAGACTACAAGAAGCCATCGACCAAGCTTATAAAAAAAAATATTTAGGAAAAAATGCATGTGGTTCTGGATGGGATTTTGATATCCACATTCATTATGGTGCAGGTGCTTATATTTGTGGTGAAGAAACTGCTCTTTTGGAAAGCATTGAGGGTAATAAAGGTCAACCGAGGTTAAAACCTCCTTTTCCCGCTTTGGTAGGCTTATATGGATGTCCAACTATAGTAAATAATGTGGAAACAGTTGCAGTAGTTCCAACAATCTTAAGACGGGGTGGTAAATGGTTTTCTTCAATAGGGAAACCAAAAAATACGGGAACAAAAATATTTTGTATTTCTGGAAATGTGAATTCTCCATGTAATGTTGAAGAAGAAATGGGTATTCCATTAAAGGATTTAATTGAAAAATATGCTGGAGGAGTTGTTGGTGGTTGGGATAATCTTCAAGCAGTTATCCCTGGCGGATCTTCGATGCCTTTATTGCCTAAAAAAATTTGCGACACCATCACAATGGATTTTGACTCACTTATAGAAAATAAAAGTGGATTAGGCACTGCAGGAATTGTTGTTATAAATAAAGATCAAGATATTGTAAAATGTATGGCAAGAATAGCTAGGTTTTATAAACATGAAAGTTGTGGTCAGTGTACTCCGTGTAGAGAAGGATCAGGATGGATGTGGAGAATTCTTGATAGAGTTGTCAAAAGAAAAGCAACTTATAACGATGTAGAGCTGCTAGCGGATGTAACAAAACAAATTGAAGGGCATACTATTTGCGCTTTCGGCGAGGGGTCAGCATGGCCAGTTCAAGGTTTGTTAAGACACTTTAGAAAAGAAGTGGAAAGTCGGTGCAGAGATAAACCTTTAGTTAAGAAAAAATTAAATAATCCATATTTAGTAGATCAGCATTTATTGGAGAATAAAAATGCCTAAGATTTTAATAAATGGAAAAGAAATAGAATTTGAAAAAGGTATGACAGTTCTACAAGCTTGTGAACTTGCAGATGTAGAAATACCAAGATTTTGTTATCACGAAAAACTTTCTATAGCTGGAAACTGTAGAATGTGCTTGGTAGAAATGGAAAAATCTCCAAAGCCAATAGCCTCTTGCGCTATGCCAGCAACCGAAGGAATGAGCATTAAAACAAACACTCCTTTTGTTGAGAAAGCCAGAAAAGGTGTGATGGAATTTTTGCTCGCTAATCATCCATTAGATTGCCCAGTATGTGATCAAGGTGGAGAATGCGATTTACAAGATCAATCACTTTATTATGGAGTAGATAAATCTAGATTTGTTGAAAATAAAAGAGATGTAAAAGAAAAGTACATGGGTCCTTTGATTAAAACTCAAATGACTAGATGTATTCATTGTACAAGGTGCGTAAGATTTGCAACAGAGGTGGCTGGTGTTCCAGAAATAGGCGCCATTGGTAGAGGTGAAAATATGGAGATAACAACTTATTTAGAAAAATCTATGGAGTCTGAATTATCTGCTAACGTAATTGATTTATGTCCTGTTGGAGCATTAACATCTAAACCTTATGCATTTGAAGCCAGACCATGGGAATTGAAAAAGACCGAAAGTATAGATGTTATGGATGCTGTGGGTTCAAATATAAGAGTTGATACATATAACTGGGAAGTGAAAAGGATTTTACCAAGATTAAATAATGAAATTAATGAAGAGTGGATTTCTGACAAAACTAGATATTCTTGTGATGGCCTTTTAAAACAAAGATTAGATGTTCCATACATAAAGAAGGAAAATAAACTAAAGAAATCTAACTGGGATGAGGCTATAGCTCTGTTGGTTGAGAAAATTCAATCTATTAGGCCTGATGAGATAGCAGGTCATATTGGTGATATGATTAATATGGAAAGTGCTTTAGGTTTTAAAAAGTTATTCAATTTATTTAAAAGTAAAAATTTAGAATTTCGAGAAAAGAATTTTTATATTAATTCCGAAGAAAAAATAAATTACATTTTTAACTCTTCAATAGCTGGGATAGAGGAGTCAGATTTAATATTACTTGTTGGGACGAATCCTAGGCATGAGGCGACAATTTTAAATGCAAGAATAAGAAAAACATTTGTTCAGAAAAAAGTTCCAATCTTTTCAATTGGTGATCCTGGTGATTTAACGTATGATTATAAAATAATCGGTAATAAGACAGATGTTATTAAAAAGATTGTTGATAATGAACATGAATTTTCTAAAAAACTTTTATCAGCAAAAAAACCTATAATTATAATCGGTGAGTCTGCGTTAGAGCTTAAAAGCGGAAAGTATATTTTTGAAACTCTTAAAAATTATTTGATAAATAATAATTTAATCAACGAAAATTGGAACTCATTAAATATATTAACTCAAAACGCTTCTACGGTAGGCCTTTTAGATTTAAAAATTTTACAAACTGAAACACAAGATCAATTCTTTAGCAATTTAAGGAATAAAAAATTTAAACTTTTATATTTATTAGGTTCAGATAATCTTGATTTTAAAAAAGATAATGAATTTGTAGTTTATCAAGGTAGTCACGGAGACAGAGGAGCGGAAGTAGCAGATATAATTTTACCTAGTGCGACGTACACAGAACAAAATGGTTTGTACGAAAATTTAGAGGGCAGACTTCAAGAATGTAAAAAAGCTTCATATCCTATTGGAGAGTCCTTAGAAGATTGGAAAATTTATAATAAAATTATTAAAAATCTAGGTCTTCAAGAAAAAACATCTAATTTCGATCAATTGAGAAAGGAAGTTTTAAATAATATTCCAAATTTCTCAAATTTGAATGATTTACCTAAAATAGAGATAGTAAAAACAAATGAAATAAAAGCTGATTTTATCAGCGAAGAAATTGTTATTAGAGAATTTGACTATTATTATACAAATTCTATTTCTCGTTCGTCAAAAACAATGAGTGAGTGCAGGCAAATCCGACAAAAAACCATAAAAGATGGAACTAATAATTAATGTTTGAATATTTACAGGTTTTGGGACAGGAAGTTTACAAAATTTTATTTATGCTAGTGCCGATATTAGTATCTGTAGCTATGGTGGTGTGGTTAGATAGAAGAGTTTGGGGTTTGGTTCAAAAAAGAAAAGGTCCAAACGTTGTCGGCCCATTTGGTTTGCTCCAAACATTAGCAGATGCTTTAAAATATATTTTTAAGGAAATAATCATCCCAGCTAGCGCTAATAAAGCCGTTTTTATTTTAGCTCCAATTGTAACAATGACTCTTGCTTTAGTTGCCTGGGCGGTAATCCCAATGAGTGAAGACTTTGTTTTATCTGATATAAATGTAGGTGTATTATATTTATTTGCCGTTTCTTCCCTTGGGGTTTACGGAATAATTATGGGAGGGTGGGCTTCTAATTCAAAATATCCATTTTTAGGAGCTATAAGATCTGCAGCCCAGATGGTTTCATACGAGGTATCAATTGGAATTATTATTATCAATGTGCTCTTGTGCGTTGGTTCTCTAAATCTAAAAGATATTGTATTAGCTCAAAAAGAGTTGTGGTACGTAATTCCCTTATTTCCAATGTTTGTAATTTTTTTTATTTCCGCTTTAGCAGAAACAAATAGACCTCCTTTTGATTTACCCGAAGCAGAAGCAGAATTAGTTGCTGGTTATCAAACTGAATATTCTGGAATGATGTATGCAATGTTTTGGCTCGGAGAATATGCAAATATACTTCTAATGTGTGCTATAGGAGCTATATTATTTTTAGGTGGTTGGTTACCAATTATTGATATCTACCCATTTAATTTAATTCCAGCACCAATTTGGATGATATTAAAAATTTTATTCTTATTTTTTTTATTTGCACTAGTTAAAGCAATTGTACCAAGATATAGATACGATCAATTAATGAGACTTGGTTGGAAAATTTTATTACCTTTTTCTTTGATATACCTGGTGTTAACCGCAAGTTTTTTATTTTATTTTGATAAACTTCCGAAAGGAAACTTTTAATGACTTTAATTAGAATTTTAAAAACCATTTTATTATTTGAATTTGTAAAAGGTTTAATAATGGCTATTAAAGAGATGTTTAAAAAATCAAAAACTGTTAATTATCCTTTTGAAAAAGGACCTATTAGTCCACGTATGAGAGGTGAACATGCTTTAAGAAGGTACCCTAATGGAGAGGAAAGATGCATTGCGTGTAAACTTTGCGAAGCTGTTTGTCCAGCTCAAGCAATTACCATTGAGTCAGCTGAAAGAAGTGATGGTAGCAGAAAAACTACTAGATATGATATCGACATGCTAAAATGTATTTACTGTGGTTTGTGCCAAGAGTCTTGTCCTGTGGACGCAATAGTCCAAGGTCCCAACTTTGAATTTGCAACCGAAACAAGAGAAGAACTTTATTACAATAAACAAAAATTATTAGACAACGGAGATAGATGGGAGTCAGTTTTAGCTAAGAATATTAAGTTAGATAAACCTTACAGATAAATGTTAGCCCACTCAATTTTTTTTTATTTTTTTTCAGTAATAGCTATTTTTTCTTCTTTAATGGTTATTACTTCAAGAAATACTGTTAACTCGGTTTTCTTTTTAATCTTAGATTTTATTTCAGTAGGATGCCTTTTTATCATGGTTGGAGCTGAATTTTTAGGCATGATAATATTAATAGTCTATGTTGGAGCGGTAGCAGTGTTATTTTTATTTGTAGTAATGATGCTTAATGTAGCTGAACAAAAACAATCTTGGTTTATTGGAAAAAAATCAACTCATATTCCTATAGGATTGATTGTAAGTGTACTAATTCTTTTAGAATTATTGGTAGTAGTTGGTGGTTGGAAATATAAAGACGATCTTATGTCCAGTAATACATTAAATATATCTGATATCTCTAACACCCACCAATTAGGTCTAGTAATGTACACTGACTACATTTTATACTTTCAATTGTCTGGGGTAATACTTTTACTTTCCATGATTGGGGCTATTCTTTTAACCTTTAGACAAAGAAAAGGAGTAAAAAAACAAAGTTATTTTAATCAAATTTCTAGAAATCCTTCGTCATCAATTGAACTCAAAGAAGTTAAATCAAACCAGGGAGTAAAAATTGATGATTGAAATTGGACTTGGTCATTACTTATCCTTGGGAGCTATTGTATTTTTTTTAGGAGTTATAGGTATTTTTTTAAATAGAAAAAATGTGATTGTCATTTTAATGTCAATTGAGCTGATTTTGCTTGCTGTAAATATAAATCTTATATCTTTTTCAATTTTTTCTGGTGATATAGTTGGGCAAATATTTACAATGTTAATTTTAACTGTTGCAGCAGCCGAAGCAGCCATTGGTTTAGCAATAATTGTAATTTATTATAGAAACAAAGGGTCAATTCGAGTTGAAGATATTCACGGCATGAAAGGGTAGATGGAATACGCTATCATTTTTCTTCCTTTGTTAGGCTCAATTTTAGGTTATTTAGGTAGAAAACTAGTAAAATACTTTGCAGAGATAACTACGAGTTTATTTGTAAGCTTGTCTGCTATTTTTTCAATAATACTATTTTGGAAAGGCTTACAAACCGAAGAGTACGGTAATTACAAAATATTTGAATGGATTAGCTCTGGAAATTTTGTGGCTAACTGGTCGATTAATATTGATCCATTGAGTTCAGTGATGCTTTTGGTAGTCACTTTTGTTTCAGCATTAGTTCATATTTATTCAATTGGTTATATGAGCCATGATCCTCATAAACCAAGATTTATGTCTTACTTGTCTTTATTTACTTTTTCAATGCTTGTGCTCGTTGTCTCAGATAACTTTTTACAATTATTTTTTGGTTGGGAGGGAGTAGGTTTATGTTCTTATTTATTAATTGGATTTTGGTATAAAAAAGAAAGCGCAAACAATGCAGCAATTAAAGCATTTATAGTTAATAGGGTAGGTGATTTTGGTTTAGCAATAGGAATTTTTCTTATTTTTTTTTACTTTGGAACTATAAATTTTCAAGAAGTTTTTGATGCAGCTCCAAAATTTATAGAAAATAAATTATTATTTTTTGGCTTTGAATCATCTTTAATTACATTAATTTGTATATTTTTATTCATTGGGGCTATGGGTAAATCTGCTCAATTTCTCTTACATACTTGGCTACCAGACGCAATGGAAGGACCGACCCCTGTTTCAGCATTAATTCATGCCGCTACAATGGTAACCGCAGGGGTATTCTTAGTGGTGAGATGTTCACCGCTTTTTGAATATTCCGTAACTGCCTTAAATTTAGTGACTGTTGTTGGAATGATAACAGCAATTTTTGCAGCTTCCGTCGCCTTAGTTCAAAACGATATTAAAAAAATAGTAGCATATTCAACGTGTAGTCAATTAGGATATATGTTTTTTGCTACTGGCGTTGGTGCTTATCATGTAGCAATGTTTCATCTTTTCACCCATGCTTTTTTCAAGGCATTGTTATTTTTAGGATCTGGCTCAGTAATACATGCTTTCAAAGATGAGCAAGATATTAGAAACATGGGTGGAATTAGAAAAAAACTTCCATATACTTATGCTTTAATGTTAATAGGAACATTAGCATTAACTGGCTTTCCTTTTTTGTCAGGATTTTATTCGAAAGACGCAATAATTGAGTTTGCTTATTTAAGAGGCTCATCATTAGGAAATTATGCTGCTTCAATTGGAATTTTTACCGCATTTTTGACTTCAATATACTCTTGGAGATTATTTTTTAAAACTTTTCATGGCTCTTATAATAATAAAAACATACCAATTAATGAAACTCACGAATCTCCTTTTGTTATGTTAGCTCCATTATTGCTTTTAGCAATAGGAGCAATTTTTTCTGGATATTTATTTAAAGAAACATTTATAGGGCATCATAGTAATGATTTTTGGCAAGCATCAATATTTTTTTTAAGTGAGATTAAACACGATCCGATTCCTATTTGGTTTTTATTTTTAACACCAACATTGGTAGTTATATCTATTCCAATTTCCTACTATTATTTTATTTATAATACTAAAATTTTAGATGACTTCAAAAAAACAAACCACCCACTTTATTATTTTTTACTTAACAAATGGTATATAGATGAACTTTACGAAAAGCTTTTTGTATTTCCTTTAAAAAAAATTGGATCTTTTTTCTGGAAACAAGGAGACCTAGGCTTCATAGATAGATTTGGACCTGATGGCATCTCAAAACTGATTAAGAAACTTTCTAACAAAGCAGGTCTTTTTCAGACAGGTTTTATTTATGATTATGCTTTTGCAATGCTTATAGGTTTATCAGTTTTATTAACTTATTTAATTTTAAATTAAAATGAATTTTCCAATTTTAACAACTCTAATATTCTTACCATTAGTTAGTTCTATTTTTATTTTTTTATCAAAAGTGCAAAAAAATGATAATAGTGCAATTTACATTTCTCTTTTTAGTAGTTTGGCTACTTTTACGTTATCTTTATTTGTTTGGTTTTCATTAGATTTGTCATCTTCGGATTTTCAATTTTTAGAGGAAAAATCTTGGATAAATGATTTTATAAAATTTAAATTAGGTGTTGACGGTATCTCGATACTTTTTATAGTTCTTACAACATTTATAACTCCAATTTGCATTATATCTTGTGTAAACAGTGTAAAAACAAGAGTTAAAGAGTTTCTGATTGCAATTTTAATACTCGAAACATTTATGTTAGGGGTTTTCTGCTCTTTAGATTTAGTAGTATTCTATCTTTTTTTTGAAGCAGGATTAATTCCAATGTTTTTAATCATAGGAGTTTGGGGTGGACCTAAAAGAGTTTATTCAGCTTTTAAATTCTTTCTTTTTACTCTTTTAGGTTCAGTTTTAATGTTAGCGGCAATAATATTTATTTATTGGTTAACGGGCACAACCGACATCACACAAATATACGAGATAAAAATACCTAAAGAATATCAAAATATATTATGGCTAGCCTTTTTCAGTTCTTTTGCAGTTAAGATGCCAATGTGGCCTGTTCATACTTGGTTACCAGATGCCCATGTCGAAGCTCCGACTGCGGGTTCAGTGATATTAGCCGCAATACTTCTTAAAATGGCAGGTTATGGTTTTTTAAGATTTTCGCTACCTATGTTTCCTTTAGCATCTGAATACTTTACACCATTAATTTTTACCTTAAGTATAATTGCAATTATTTATACATCACTAGTAGCTTTAATGCAGGAGGACATGAAAAAACTAATCGCTTATTCATCTGTTGCTCACATGGGATATGTTACTTTGGGTATTTTCACTTTTACAAAACAAGGTATCGAGGGAAGTATTTTTCAAATGATAAGTCACGGATTAATTTCTGCAGCACTTTTTTTATGTGTGGGAGTTGTATATGACAGACTGCACTCGAGAATGATAAGTACATACGGGGGATTAGTAAATTATTTACCAAAATATTCTTTTTTATTCATACTCTTTGCCTTAGCAGGTTTAGGCCTTCCAGGAACTTCAGGATTTTTAGGTGAGTTTTTGGTTTTGACCGGAGCTTTTCAAAAAAATTATTTAATTGCAATGGTTGCTACTTTTGGTGTTGTTCTGGGAGCAGCATATATGCTCTGGCTTAGCAAAAGAGTTATTTTTGGAAACACAAATAATAGTGAAATTAAAACTTTGAAAGATGTAAATAAATTAGAGACATTGATGTTAGTTTCTCTAGGTTTACTAGTAATTTATTTTGGTTTTTATCCTGTTCCATTAATTGATACTGTAAATTTTTCTGTAGATAATTTGATAAATAATTATGAGTTAGCAATTAAATCAAAAGGATTAAATTAATGATAAATAATTTAAATGTATTATTCCCAGAAATATTTTTAACTATATCAATTTTTTCTGCTTTAATGATTGGAGTTTTTATTAAGAATAGTTTTAATCTAATCTTTAATTTAAGTTCAATAATAATTCTGATAACTATTGCTATAATATTTAATAATTCAAATAATTCCGAAAAAATATTCTTAGATAGCTTTTCAAGAGATACTTACTCAAATTTTTTTAAAATTTTAATATTAATCTCAAGTTTATTCGTCCTTAATTCATCTAAAGCTTTTATAATTGACAGTAAATTAGGAAAATTTGAATACCCAATTATTATTTTACTTTCAATTTTAGGAATGTTTTTCATGGTAAGTTCTAATGACATTATATTATTTTATCTTGGTTTAGAGCTTCAATCTTTATCACTTTATATACTCGCATCAATTGACAGAGATAATTTAAGGTCATCAGAGTCAGGCATTAAATATTTTGTGCTAAGTGCTTTATCCTCAGGCTTACTTCTTTATGGATGTTCGTTATTATATGGTTTTACTGGCTCAA
>CACAWX010000009.1 GCA_902536305.1 uncultured Pelagibacteraceae bacterium | reverse complement strand
CGCCTATAGTAATCTTGTTTATTTGATTTAAAGCTTGACTAGTGAAATTTAATTTTTTTTCCATAAACGTTATATATCTAGTATATAATCTTAAATATTAGCATGCAAAAAAAAACAATAAGTAATTTGTCCAATTTAGCAGTGCCTGTTCGATCAAAAGGTAGGTTTTACAAAGAAGTTAAAACAAGTCTGAGAAATGATTTTCAGAGAGACAGAGATAGAATTATTCACTCTACAGCCTTTAGACGACTTAAACATAAAACCCAAGTGTTTGTTAATACTTCCAGAGACCATTTTAGGACAAGGATTACACATTCATTAGAGGTCTCCCAAATCGCTAGAACATTTGCTAAATTTTTTAATTTAAATGAGGATCTATCTGAAACACTTAGCTTGGCCCATGACTTGGGACACACACCATTTGGTCATGCAGGAGAGGAGTCATTAAATAACTGTATGAGAAATTATGGAGGTTTTGATCACAACATACAAACATTAAGAATTATCACTTTATTAGAAAATAGATACTATAACTTTAAAGGTCTTAATCTTTGTTTTGAAACAATTGATGGACTGATTAAACATAACGGTCCAATAAAAAATTTGACAAAGATAAATAAAATACTTGGAAATAATTTTTTTAAAAAGAAAATAAAATTTTCATATAATTCATCACTAGAAGCACAATTAGCCTCTATATCAGATGATATAGCTTATAATAGTCATGATCTTGAGGATGGTTTAAAATCTAACTTATTCAAACTAAATGATCTTAAAAACATTCCTGTTTTAGACAAAATAATTACAAAACATGTTAAAAAAAATAATAAATATTCTATAGATTTAATAATAAGACAAATTATAAGAGAGACTATTAATGAGATGGTAAGTGATGTAATTTTAACAACTCGTAATAATATAAAAATTTACAAAATTAAAAACTTAAATGACATTTATAAAACAACAATGCAACTTGTTAGTTTTTCAGATAAAATGAAAATTTTCGACAGACATATTAAAAAATTTTTAAAAACAAAAATGTATTTTCATAAAAAGGTAAATTCTAAAACAAATTATGGAAGAAAAGTTATTACTAAATTATTTTCATCAATAAAAAAGAATCCAAAAAAATATATTAATATTAAAAAATATAATAATTCAAATTTAGAACGTATTATATGTGATTATATTGCTGGTATGACAGATAGATATGCAATAAATTTATACAATCAGATCAAATGAATATTTTTGAATACTATTTAAAAGAAATTCAAAGTCTAATTTTAGCTAAAAATGATATTTTAAAATTGGAAAAAATTGAAAATCTTGAAAAAATTAATTTAGAAGTACCTCCAGAACAATATAACTTTGATTTATCTTGTAATATAGCAATGGTTCTTGGTAAATCAAATAAATTAAATCCAAAAAAATTAGCACAAAAAATTAGGGAATTATTTCTAGATAAAATTAAAAATTTTTCAAATGTAGAAGTTGCAGGACCAGGTTTTCTTAATATAAAACTTTCTAAATCTGCTTTAATAGAAAATATAAATTCTATTTTAAGTAATAATAAAAATTATGGTTCTAACAAAACCAATGAAACATATAATATTGAATTTGTTTCAGCTAATCCTACGGGACCAATGCACGTCGGTCATTGTAGGGGAGCAATTTATGGGGATGTCTTAGCTAATTTACTAATTTTTAATGGAAACAAAGTTATTAAAGAATACTATATTAATGATTATGGTAGCCAGATAAAAAACTTTGTAGAGTCTGTTTATTTTCGAATATGTGAAATTAAATTAAAAAAAATATTTCCTAAAAAAGATAATCTTTATCCGGGTCTTTATATTAAAGATATTGCTGCAAAAATATTAAGTGATAATGAAAGTCTAGATTTAGATGACTTTGAAAAAAATTTTGAGTTTCTTAAAAAAAAATCATTAGAAGCATCAATGCAATTAATTAAAAAGGATTTGAAACTTCTAGGCATTAAACATGATAATTTTTTTTCTGAAACAGAGGTAATTAGTAAAGATTTAGTTAATAAAGCAGTAGATGTTTTAAAAAAAAAAAAATACGTAGAAAAAGGTTTTTTACAACCACCAAAGGGTGAAAAAAATGATGATTGGAAAAAAGTTGAAAGGTTAATTTTTAAATCAACTTTATTTGGTGATGATTCAGATAGAGCTCTTCAAAAAAATGATGGATCGTGGACTTATTTTGCAAATGATGTTGCCTACCATATGGATAAAGTTAATAGAGGTTATCAAAATTTAGTAAATGTATTAGGAGCAGATCATACTGGTTATATCAAAAGAATCACAGCTGCAGTTTCAGCGTTATCTGAAAAAAAAATAAAGCTTAATTGTAAAGTTTGTCAATTAGTAAAACTTTTTAAAAACGGTGAGCCTTTTAAAATGTCAAAGAGAGCGGGTGATTTTATTTCTGCCCAAGATCTCTTAAATGAAGTAGATAAAGATCCAATCAGATTCATGATGCTAAATCGAAGTAATGATGTAGAAATTGATTTTGACTTTGATAAAGTTAAAGAAAAGACAAAAGATAATCCAGTTTTTTATGTACAGTATGCTTACGCTAGAATTAATTCTCTTTTAAGAACTTTGAACACAAAGTTTGTTGAAAAAATTGAATTTGACGAAATTGATTTTACACTTAATGAGATGGAAGAAAAAATTATTAGAAAAGTGTTTGAATGGCCTAAAATAATAGAGTCTGCAACTAGAAAATTTGATTTACACAAAATTCCTTTTTATTTGTACGAAATTTCAACATTATTTCATGCATATTGGAGTAGGGGTAACGATGATAAAAGATATAAGTTTATAGAAAATAAACAGATTAAAAGAAAAGAAATCTTAGCAATTATCAATCTTGTTGCAATAGTTATTAAAAACGGAATGGGTATTTTAGATGTTTCATTACCGAAAAGAATGTAATGAGTAAAATATTTGATATTTTTTTAGGAATTTTAATTTTAATTTTTTTCTTAAATATTTATAGTTTCTATTCTTCAAACAAAAATTTAGAATCAAAAGAATTTAATAGAAACAACATTGACGAAATTATTAATACAAAAATATCAAATTTACCAATTTTAAAAAATGATACTGATAATGTTATTGAATTTAATGATGGTTTTACCAATGAAATTAAAAATGACAAACCAAGAAATTTTTGGAATTTGTTAAAATTTAAATGAGAAAAAAAGCAATTATAATAAGTATTAAAGGAACAACCTTAACGAAAAAAGAAAAACTACTTTTATCTAGAGAAAAACCTTGGGGGTTAATTTTATTTAAAAGAAATATAAAATCCATTTCACAAATTAGAAATTTAATTCAAGATATAAAAAAATTTGTAGAAGATGTAAAATTTCCTATTCTGATTGATGAAGAAGGTTCCACTGTATCAAGACTAAAAGGTATTATTAATCATAATTTCGAAGCAAATTATTTCGGACAGCTTTATAAATTAGACAAAAAAATTGCCACAAAATTATATAAAAATTACTTAAGGTCATTGTGTGATAATTTAAGAAATATCGGAATTAATATAAATACAATCCCTGTTCTTGACGTTTTAAGAAATAACACTAATGAGATTATTGGAAAAAGAAGTTTTTCTAAAGATCAAGATATTGTAAAAGTTTTAGGCAGAATCACCATAAATGAGTGCCACTATAATAAAATTGTAACTGTTGTTAAACATATTCCTGGGCATGGTTGTTCTAGAACAGATAGTCACAATGAAATGCCAAAAGTTAACTTAGATACTAGGACACTGAGTACAATTGATTTTTACCCATTTAAATCAACTTATTCAAAATTAGCTATGACAGCACATATTCTTTACTCAAAAATTGATTCTAAAAATGTTGCAACTTTTTCAAAAAAAATCATTAATGAAATAATTAGAAAAAAAATAGGATTTAAGGGCATTCTAATGTCTGACGATATTTCTATGAAAGCCTTAAAGTATGATTTAATCACTAACGCTAAAAAATCGTTGTTAGCTGGGTGCAATTTAGTTTTATATTGTGCTGGAAATATTAAAGACAACTTTAAATTGATTAAATCTGTTCCATATATTGATCAATTTACAATAAAAAAAACATCGGAAATTTATAAGATTATAAGGTAAAATTATTTATGGAATCAAATAACATTAATCAAATATCAATTAATATTCCTAACTATAACGGTCCTCTAGAATTGTTATTACATTTGGCTAAATCACAAAAAGTAGATCTAGCTGAAATTTCTATAACTAAACTTGCAGATCAATTCTTAGAATTCATAAAAAATAATAAAAATTTAAATTTAGAAACTGCATCGGAATTTTTGCTTATGGCGACTTGGCTAGCTTATTTAAAATCGAAGTTACTTCTTCCAGAAGAAGAAGACGAGGATTTTAAAGCCTTAGAGGTTGCTGAAAGATTGAAATTACAATTAAAAAAACTCGAGTTGATTAGAATATTGTCAGATCAAATGTTACAAAAAAAAAGGCTAGGAGTTCATATTTTTACTAGAGGAATGAAGGGTGGTATCAGGTCAATTAATACACCTATTTATGATATCTCACTTTATGAATTACTTAAAAGTTATGCAGGTGTACAAATGCAAAAAACCTTTCAAAATATTAATATTCCTAAGTTACCTGTTTTCACAACTGAGGAAGGTATAAAACAAATTAAAAATAATTTAGACAAAATTAAAGAATGGAAAAATATTTTTGAATTAATACCTGATTTTTATATCAAAAATAAAATGGAAAGAACGGGTATTGCAGGTATTTTTGCAGCTAGTTTAGAACTTACAAAAGAAGGGTTAACCAAAGTTTCTCAAACAAAAATATCTGATAATTTAATGATTAAAAAGTCTTGATAATATGCCGAATAAAAAAAAAGATAATATTATTAGTTTTCCATCAATACCCTCTAAGTTAGAGAGACAGGTTGAAGCAATTTTATTTGCTGCATCAGAACCGTTAGATATTGAAACAATCGAAAAAAGAGTTCAAACAAATATAAATATAAAGAAAATTTTAGAAAATATTAAAGCAATTTACAAACATCGAGGAGTAAATTTGGTTTGTATAAAAAATAAGTGGTCGTTTAGAACTGCTGATGACTTATCTAAATTGATGTCTTTACAAAAATCTACACATAAAAAACTATCAAAAGCAACTATCGAAACATTAGCAATAATTGTTTATCACCAGCCTGTTACAAGATCTGAAATAGAGGAAATAAGAGGTGTTTCTTTTGCTTCAAATACATTAGAGACGCTTCTTGAGTTAGATTGGGTAAGACCTGCAGGAAGAAAGGATGTTCCTGGTAAACCAATCTTATATGGAACAACGGAAAATTTTTTAAACCATTTTAATATACAAAAATTATCAGACCTCCCAACTATTGATGAACTTGGATCTGCTGGTCTTATTGATACTACTACTATCGATAAATCAATTTTTGGCACTGGTAAGTTTTTTAAAGAGCAATCAATCAATGAAAAACAAAATGATATTTATGAAGATATCGATGAGGCGATAAAAAAAGCTCCCGATGAAGAAAAATAAACGTGTTTATTTAGATTAAATTATCGTATATAAAACAGATATGGGAAATATTGGTTGGACAGGTATTATAATTATTGCAATTTTAGTTGTTATCCTTTTTGGTAAAGGGAAGATATCTAGTATAATGGGAGATCTTGCAAAAGGCATTAAGAGTTTTAAAAAAGGGATGTCTGATGACAAATCTTCTGAAGATGATAATTCCAACAGTAATTCAGATAACTCAAATTCTGAAAATAAGTAATCTAATATGCCTCAAATAGGTTGGTTAGAGATTTTAGCGATAGTCATAATCGCCATATTGGTTTTAGGTCCAAAAGAATTTCCTATAGCATTAAAAAAAATAGGTTCTTACTTTGGCAAATTAAAAAATACTTTAAGTAGTTTTCAAAGAGAGGTTACTTCTGTCACTGATAACATTGATATTGAAAAAGATATAAATAGTCAAAAAGATACAAAAAAAGAAAATAATAAAGCCAATAATGAGTGATAATAATTCATTTACTAGTCACTTTATTGAATTACGTTCAAGATTAATAAAATCAATTATATTTATTTTCGTTATATTTGTAATATCCTATACTTTTGCAGAACATATTTATGCTTTTTTAGTAAACCCTTATGCTGAGGCTGTAAAAAATGATCCAACATCAAGGCGTTTAATTTTTACAGCTCTACATGAAACATTTATAACTTATCTAAAAGTGGCATTCTTTGCGGCTATTTTTTTAGGAAGCCCAGTCTTATTAATACAAATCTATAAGTTTATCGCACCAGGCTTATACAAGAATGAAAAAAAAGCATTGTTGCCTTACTTAATCTCAACCCCGATACTTTTTTTATTTGGTGGAATGCTTGTGTATTATTTAGTTATGCCATTAGCTATTAAATTTTTTTTATCATTTGAGTCAATGGGATCAAATTCAAGTTTACCTATTCAATTAGAAGCTAAAGTAAATGAATATTTGTCTTTGATTATGAGATTAATATTTGCATTTGGAGTAAGCTTCCAGTTACCAATATTACTAAATTTATTAGCAAGAATTGGAGTTGTAAATTCAGAATATTTAAAAAAAACAAGAAGATATATAATAGTAATTATTTTTACATTAGCAGCTGTCCTAACACCTCCAGATCCTATTACCCAAGTAGGTCTAGCAATACCTCTTCTATTACTTTATGAGTTGTCTATAATAACTGTAAGATTCACTGAAAAAAAAGATAAAAAAGAAAATGTAGAAGATGCATAGTTTAAAAAATTTAAGAAAAAATATAGAAACTTATAAAAAAAAATTAAAAGACCGCAATGTGGATTTTAATATATTAGATTTTATTGAAAAAGACAAATTAAATAGGAATTTAATAAGCAAGAAAGAAAAGTTAGAACAGGAAAAAAAATCTTTATCCAAATCTAAAGATGAGACTAATTTTTTAAAATCAAAAAAAATTTCTGTAGAAATTTCAACAATTTCTAAAAAACAAATTGAAACACAAAATAATCTTGATAAGACTATTTATTCACTTCCAAATTTAGCTTTAGATGATGTTCCAGTAGGAGAAGACGAAAAATTTAATAAATTAATTAGAAAGTCAGGTGAAATCAAAGAATTTACATTTAAATCAAAATCCCATGTAGAATTAGGTGCCAAAGATAATTGTATTGATTTTGAAACATCTATAAAATTATCAGGTTCTAGGTTCGTAGTTTTAAGAGATAAAATTGCTTTATTGGAAAGAGCATTAATTAATTTTATGCTTGATGTTCATACTAATGAGTTTAAATATACTGAGATTTCTCCTCCTTTAATTGTCAACGAAGATGTAATGTTTGGTACAGGCCAGCTCCCTAAATTTGAAGAGGATCAGTTTGAAATAAAATTTGATAAGTCAGACCAAAGAAAATTTTTAATTCCTACAGCTGAGGTTGTTTTGACAAATTTAGTTAGAAAATCAGTTATCGAAGAGAGTCATTTACCTAAAAGATTTGTTGCCTCAACTCCATGTTTTAGAAAAGAAGCGGGTAGCTACGGGAAGGATACTACAGGTATGATTAGGCAACATCAATTTTATAAAGTTGAACTTGTAAGTATTGTTGAACCTAAGAAATGTAATGAAGAATTAGAAAGAATGTTAAATTGCGCTGAAACAATTCTAGAAAAGCTGGAAATTCCATACCAAGTTCTTTTACTTTCATCTGGTGATATGGGTTTCAGCGCTGAAAAAACTTATGATATTGAAGCATGGATTCCTTCAGAAAAAAATTATAGAGAAATTTCAAGCTGCTCATCTTGTGGAACTTTTCAAGCCAGACGGATGAATGCAAAATTTAGATCAAAAGAGGGTAAAGAATTTGTTGGAACACTTAACGGTTCCGGATTAGCTGTTGGTAGACTAATGATTGCCTTGTTAGAAAATAATCAAAATGAAGATGGTTCTATTAACATCCCAAAAGTATTAAAAAAATACATGAATAATCTGGAGAAAATTAAATTATAATTTGCTTGTTTAACCAAGACTTTTAATATAATTGTTTTTCATGAGCGGACAAGGAATAGCGCAATTTATACCCCTAATTTTAATTTTTGTTATATTTTATTTCTTTTTAATTAGACCTCAGCAAAAAAGAGTTAAAGATCATAAGGCAATGGTAGCAGCTCTTAAAAGAGGGGATGAAATTATTACATCTGGAGGCATAATTGGAATAGTTGATCGTGTTATGGAAGATGATAGAATTGAAGTTACCATAGGTGAGAACACAAAAGTTCAAATTATAAGATCTACAATAACTAGTTTGCTTAAAAAAGAAGAAGTAAAAAAATAATTCTTTTTCGTGCTAAATTTTTCTAAAATAAACGTATTAATAATTTACCTATTGTTCATTTTTATTGCAATTTTTTCTTTATTAAATTTACAAAAAGAAGAAAATAAATTCTTCGAAAAAAAAATTAATTTAGGACTAGACTTACAAGGCGGATCTTACTTATTACTTGAAATAAATTCAGATAGTTTAGTTGAGGAAAAAATTCAATCAAAAGTTATTCCTATAAAAAAATTACTTAAAGATAATGGAATCAACTATGAAAATTTTAAGATTAATAAAAAAAATCTTTCTTTGAATTTAGACAATATTGATAAATTTGATTTATTATTTAACTCAAGAAAAGATAATTTAGTTAATCCTTATATAGATAATTATCGATCTTATGAATTAGAATATAAAAAAATAAGTAGTAATCAAATTGAGATATTTTTTTCTAAATTTGGATTGCTGACTATAAATAATTCTGCTTTAAAACAATCAATTGAAATTGTTAGAAGAAGAATCGATGACGTGGGAACAAAAGAACCCACAATTCTACAGAGAGGTGAAAAAAGAATACTTGTAGAATTGCCAGGCTTAAAGGATCCTGAAAGGATAAAATCTTTACTTGGAAAGACAGCCCAATTAAATTTTAGACTTGTTACTGATAATAATGAATTTGGTTCAGATGAGCTTATTTCGGAAAATGGAGAAAAGTTAAAAGTAAGTAAGAGAATAATAATGAGTGGTGAAAATTTAATCGATGCTCAGCCAAATATAAATAATCAAAATAATGAACCTACGGTATCCTTTAAACTAGATAGATTGGGTTCACAAAAATTCGGTAGAGCAACTACAGATAACGTAGGAAAAAGATTAGCTATTGTTCTTGACGGAGAAATTGTCAGCGCACCAAATATAAATGAACCAATAACTTCTGGAAATGGAATGATTTCAGGTAATTTTACTTTTCAAGATGCAACAGATTTATCTCTATTACTTCGTTCAGGTGCATTGCCAACACCATTGATAGTTGTAGAGGAACGGACAGTCGGCCCTGATTTAGGTGAAGACTCGATTAAATCTGGCATAACCTCTCTAATTGTAGGGTTTATTTTGGTGATCTTATTTATGCTTTATAAATATAAAATTTTTGGTTTAATAGCTAATACAGCTCTTATTGCAAACTTAATGATGTTAACTGGGGTTCTTACAATCCTAGAAGCAACATTAACTTTACCTGGTATTGCTGGCATAATTTTAACCGTTGGTATGGCTGTTGACGCCAATGTGTTAATCTTTGAAAGAATTAGGGAGGAATTAAAAACAGAAAAATCTGTAATACATGCTTTTGACTCAGGTTATTCTAGAGCAAAAATCACAGTTTTAGATGCAAATATTACAACTTTAATCGCTGCTGTTATTTTATTTGCTTTTGGCTCTGGCCCAGTAAAAGGTTTTGCAATCACTTTAGGTATAGGGATTGTGACTACACTTTTCACTGCGTATTTTTTAGCTAGACATCTTACTTCTTTAATAGTTTTAAATTCAAAAAATAAAGAGATAAAAATATAATGACTAACATAAATTTTTCATCAAAATTTAAGTATGGAAATATTTTCTCTTTAATCTTAATTTTATTAAGTATTATTTTTATATTTTTAAAAGGATTAAATTATGGAATTGATTTTAAGGGCGGAACTCTTATTGAGCTGAGATCAAATAATATAGAAGCATCTTTAATAAGGGATGTTCTAAGAAATATGAATCTAGGTGATATTAATGTTAAAAAATTTGGTCAAGAAGGAGACTACCTAATTAAAGTTGAGCAAACCGGAGATAATAATAAACTTATACCCAAGATTAAAAAAAGCCTCTCAGATAATTTAAATTCTGAGGTTAATTTTAGAAGAGTTGAAAATGTAGGTCCTAAAGTTAGTGCAGAGCTTTTACAATCTGGAATTATTGCTATTTCTTTGTCACTTGCAGCTATGCTTTTTTATATTTGGATAAGATTTGAATGGCAATTTAGCATTGGTTCAATTATTGCTCTATTTCACGATGTTATAATAACTTTGGGTATTTTTTCAATTTTATCTTTAGAAATTAATCTTTCAATAATTGCCGCTGTCCTAACTATTGTTGGTTATTCGATGAATGATACAGTTGTGATATATGATAGAATTAGAGAGAACCTTGGTAAATATCATAGATTAGGTATAAGCGAAATTGCAAACTTATCCATAAATGAGACACTTGCCAGAACTATAATTACCTCACTTACAACATTGTTAGCTTTAGTTTCGATATTTATTTTGGGAGGAGAGATTTTAAAAGGATTTTCTTTTGCAATGATATTAGGTGTATTAATAGGTACTTACTCATCAATATTTGTGGCGTCCCCCATACTAAAGACATTTAAAGTTAGTTACAAAACTCTAGAAAAAGAAGAAGATAAGATAGTCCCTTAAAGTAAACTTTTTTAGGCAGTTTTTTTCATCGAATTATTGCCCATTATTTCTTTTATAAATTTGCCCGTGTAACTATCTTTAATTGTAGATACTTTTTCAGGAGTTCCCTCTGCTATAATTTTTCCACCGTTTATTCCACCCTCCGGACCCATATCTATAATATGGTCTGCAGTTTTAATAACATCAAGATTATGTTCAATAACTACAACTGTATTACCTGTATTCGCAAATGCCTGAAGTATTTCTAATAATTTTTTTATATCATGAGAGTGTAAACCTGTTGTTGGTTCATCTAAAATATATAGGGTTCTTCCAGTTGGTCTTTTAGATAGTTCTTTAGCAAGTTTTATTCTTTGTGCTTCTCCACCAGATAGCGTTGTTGCTTGTTGACCAATTTTCATATAGCCAAGACCAACATGTTTAAGAGTAATTAATTTTGATCTTATATTTTGGATATTTTCAAAAAAAACACAACCTTCGTCAACAGTCATGTCTAACACATCAGCAATGTTTTTATTCTTAAATCTAATCTCTAGTGTTTCTCTATTATATCTTGCACCTTTACAGGTATCGCAAGGAATGAATACATCTGGTAAAAAATGCATTTCATAAGTAATCACGCCATCACCTTCGCAAGTTTCACACCTACCTCCTTTTACGTTGAAAGAATATCTTCCAACCTTATATCCTCTGGCTTTTGACTCCGGTAATCCTGCAAACCACTCTCTAATTGGTCCGAAAGCACCAGTATATGTTGCTGGATTTGATCTAGGCGTTCTTCCTATCGGCGATTGATCTATGTCAATTATTTTATCTATAAGTTCTGTCCCTTTAAACCCAGTGAATGCTTTTGGTACTTTACGACTCTTATTTTTGTTCAACATCAAATTAAACGCGTTGTATAAAGTATGTAAAATAAGAGTTGATTTTCCACTTCCTGAAACTCCTGTTACACATGTAAATGTGCCAACAGGAATTTTTAGATTAACTTTTTTGAGATTATTTCCACTTGCACCGCTTATTTCTATAAACCTTCCATTTTTTGCAGATCTTCTCTTTCTTGGAATAGGAATATATTTTTTTCCAGATAAATAATCTCCTGTAATACTTTCAGTGTTTTTAATTATTTCTTGAACTGTACCAACAGCAACAATTTGACCTCCATTCAATCCAGCCTCCGGCCCTATATCAATTATGTGATCTGAATTCTCCATAGTTTCAATATCATGTTCAACTACAATAACAGTATTACCTAGATCTCTTAATTTTTTAAGTGCGGTAATTAATTTTTTATTATCTCTTTGATGTAATCCAATTGAAGGTTCATCAAGAACATATAAGACTCCAGTAAGACCGGAGCCTATTTGCGAAGCCAACCTTATTCTTTGAGCTTCTCCACCGGACAACGTACCAGACTCCCTTGAAAGGGTAAGATAATTTAATCCAACATTTAAAAGGAAATTTAATCTTTCATTAATTTCTTTTAATATATGTTGTGCAATTTTATTTTCGCGTTCGGTTAGTACATTTTGTAAATTTTCAAACCACTTTTGAGCATCATCTATTGATTTTTCAGTTACTTCACTAATATTTAAAGAATTTATTTTTACACAAAGGGCTTCATCTTTTAATCTCATCCCTTTACATTTTTCACATTTTGATTCACTCTGATATTGAGATATTTCTTCTCTTTTCCATTCACTATCTGTTTCCAAGTATCGTCTTTCAAGATTATTAATTACACCTTCAAAAGCTTTTTTTGTTGTATAAGCTTCATATCCATCGTCGTAAGCGAACTTTATTTCTTCTTCATCAGATCCATATAAAATAATGTCCTGAATTTTTTTAGGTATCTTTCTCCAAGGATCTGACATTGAAATTTTATAATGCTTAGCTATAGAAGCCAAAGTTTGAGCATAATATAAAGACGTCGATTTAGCCCAAGGTTCAATAACACCATCTTGAAGATTTTTTTTTGGATCTGAGATAACTAAATTTGGATCTACATTTAAATTATGACCTATTCCTTCACACTCTTCACAAGCTCCATATGGAGAATTAAAAGAAAATAGCCTAGGTTCTATTTCCTCAATTGTAAAACCACTTTCTGGACAAGAAAATTTAGAGGAAAACGTAATAGTTTCTCGTTTTCTAAATTTTTTTGGCAAAGTTTCATTCTCATATTCTACAACTAATAAGCCATTTGAGAGATTAACAGCAGTCTCAACACTGTCTGGTAATCTGTTGCCAAGGTTAGAATTAAGAATAACCCTATCTACTATTATTGAAATTTCATGTTTTATTTTTTTATTTAAATTTGGAAATTCATCTATATTTAGATATTTTCCATCTACTTTGATTTTAGTAAATCCTCTTTTTTTATAGTTTAAGATTTCTTTTTTATATTCTCCTTTTCTGCCTCTTACTATTGGTGCAAGTAGATAAATTGTACTGTCTTTAGGTAATTTTCGTATTTTATCAACCATTTCACTTATTGGCTGAGAAACAATTGGCTTGCCAGTAAATGGTGAGTATGGAATACCTACCCGAGCAAACAAAACTCTCATGTAATCGTAAATTTCTGTTACTGTTGCAACTGTAGATCTCGGATTTTTAGAGGTATTTTTTTGTTCTATCGATATAGCAGGACTTAAACCTTCAATTAGATCTACTTTAGGCTTTTTCATTTTGTCTAAGAACTGTCTTGCATAAGAAGAGAGACTTTCAACATATCTTCTTTGACCCTCTGCATAAATCGTATCAAATGCTAAAGATGATTTTCCTGACCCAGAAAGGCCAGTTATGACAACTAATTTCTCTTTTGGTATTTCAAGAGAAACATTTTTTAAGTTGTGTTCTTTAGCGCCTTTTACAACGATTTTTTTCAACATTTTTTTTTCCTAAATTAACATACTCCTTATATTTATTAGCTTATTATGATATAAAAATTCAATTAATAAATAAATATTCAAATATTATTCAAAATTAGTATGGCTGGAAGTTTAAATAAAGTGCAATTAATAGGTCGTTTAGGCGCAGATCCTGAGATTAAACAGATGGTTAATGGTAAAAACGTTGCAAGATTGAGTTTAGCTACGAGCCAAAGCTGGAAAGATAAATCTAGTGGAGAGAGAAAAGAAAAAACTGAGTGGCATCGAGTTGTTATTTTTAATGAAGGACTTGTCAACGTTGTCCAGCAATTTGTAAAAAAGGGGGCCAATGTTTATGTAGAAGGTCAATTAAGCACTAGAAAATGGAAAGACGAGTCAACAGGTCAGGATAAATACTCTACAGAAATAGTTCTTCAAGGATATAATTCAAGTTTAACTATGCTTGATAGCAGAGGAAATAATAATAATTCTAATTTAGTTTCAGAAAACAAAAGCTCATTACCTAATGAAAATCTAAATCAAGATAGCTCAGATTTAGATGATGAAATTCCATTTTAAGATTTCATGGAAAAGAACATCCTAGAGAACAATAAATCTTTTAAACCTATCTTTGTTCAAGATGAAATGAGTTCATCATATTTATCTTATGCTATGAGCGTGATAGTAAGTAGAGCATTACCAGATGTTAGAGATGGATTAAAACCGGTTCACAGAAGAATAATTTATGCAATGTACAAAGGAGGCTATGATTGGTCAAAACCATTTAGAAAATCAGCTCGTATAGTTGGAGATGTAATAGGTAAATATCATCCACATGGAGATCAATCAGTTTATGATGCTTTGGTTAGACTTGTTCAAGATTTCTCTATGAGTGTTCCATTGATAACTGGTCAAGGTAATTTTGGATCAATTGATGGGGACCCACCAGCAGCAATGAGATACACCGAGACTAAACTTGGAAAAATTGCGCAATTTTTAACTGAAGATTTAGAAAAAAATACTGTTGAATATAGAAGTAATTATGACGAAACAGAAAAAGAACCTGAGGTTTTACCTTCACAGTATCCTAATATTTTAGTTAATGGAGCAGGAGGCATCGCAGTTGGAATGGCTACAAGTATACCTCCGCACAATTTAGGTGAAATTATTGATGGAACAATCGCTTATATTAATAATAAAGACATTACCATTGCTCAACTAATGAAGCATGTTCCGGGTCCTGATTTCCCAACCGGCGGAATAATAATAGGAAAAGATATAATCAAACAGGGCTATAATAAAGGAAGAGGCTCATTTAAAATAAGAGGAGAGATAGATCTAGAAGAAAAGAAGGGCGGTAGAGAAACATTAATTATTAAATCAATTCCTTATCAAGTAAATAAATCTATATTAATTGAAAAAATAGCCCAGCTAGTGCGTGATAAAAAGATAGAGGGCATAAGAGATATAAGAGATGAGTCAAATAGGGAAGGTATAAGGGTTGTTATTGAGTTAAGAAAAGCGGTTGAACCTGAAACGATAAGAAGACAATTATACAAATTAACCAACATTGAAAGTTCATTTGGTTTTAATACTTTAGCAATTGTAAATAACAAACCTAAAATTTTAAATTTAAAAGAATTTATTTCAGAATTTCTAAAATTTAGAGAAGATACAGTAATCAAAAGAGTAAAATTTGATTTAAAAAAAGCAGAGGAAAGAGCACACATATTAATTGGTTTAGCCACTGCAGTTGAGAATATTGACGAAATTATTAAAATTATAAAAAATTCAAAAGACACAGAAATTGCTAAGAAAAATTTGCTTTCTAAAAAATGGAAAATAAAGAAGAGCACTAAACTTATTTCTTTAATAGAGAAGAAAAAAAATATTTTAAGTTATTCTTTAACAGATGAGCAAGTGAATGCAATTCTAGAACTAAGATTACAAAAACTTACCGCTTATGGTATTGGAGAAATCGAGAGTGAAATTAATAAATTAGCTCAATTAATTATTGAATACAATAAGATAATTAATTCCAAGAAAGAACTTTATAAACTTATAACTTCAGAATTAGAAAAAATTAAAGATAAATTTTCAACTCCTAGAAGAACTAAAATCATAGATGCTGTTCTTAATTATAACATTGAGGAAACCATCCAAAAAGAGTCTGTGGTAATAAGTATTACAAACCAAGGTTATATTAAGCGAAGCCCATTAAGTTCTTTAAAAGCACAAAAAAGAGGCGGTAAAGGAAAGAGCGGAATATCAACAAGAGAGGAAGATTTTGTGGTTCAAATATTTACTGCTAATACTCATACCCCTGTGTTATTTTTTTCTACACAGGGATTGGCTTATAAAATTAAAGCACATAAAATACCTGAAGGGACAGTTTCTTCAAAAGGAAAATCAATATTTAATATTCTTCCTTTAAAAAACCATCATTCTATAAGTTCTATTATGCCTTTGCCTGAGGATGAGACGGAGTGGAAAAATTTGATGGTAATCTTTGCAACTGCAAAAGGCAATGTACGAAAAAATACTCTTGAAGATTTTGTAAATATTAATAATAGCGGAAAAATTGCAATGAAGTTAGATCAAGATGATAGGATTATAGGAGTAAAAATATGCAGTGAGGATCAAGATATTTTATTAAGCACTCAATTTGGAAAATGTATTAGATTTAAATCAAAGAAGCTAAGATTATTTAAAGGAAGATCCTCAAAAGGAATTAAGGGTATTCAATTGAGTGACAGTGATAAATTAATATCTTTAGCTATTTTAGATAATTCAAAAATTGACACTAAAATAATTAATAAAGATAAAAAAATTAAAAACGGGGTAGACAAATTTATTTTATCAGTTTCAGAAAACGGTTATGGTAAACGATCTTCTTATCTTGATTACAGAGTTACGAATAGAGGAGGAAAGGGAATTATTGGGATCATTAACTCACCGAGAAATGGAAATATATCAGCATCATTAGTTGTAAACGAGGCTGATGAAATTATTTTGTCTACTGACAAAGGTAGTATAATGCGTTGTGCAGTAAAAGAAATAAGAGTTGCAGGTCGTAATACACAAGGAGTAAAAATTAAAAAATTATCAGGAACTGAAAAAGTTGTGTCAGTGATAAAAATTGAAGATAACATACAATAATTATGAAAATTGCTATATATCCAGGTACATTCGATCCAATTACTTATGGACATATAGATGTTATTAAAAAATCTCTAAATATTTTTGACAAATTAATAGTGGCAACCACAGATAATATAAATAACAATTATCATTTTTCTATAGATGACAGATTAAGTATTATTAATAAATCTTTATTTAACGATTTAAAACTAAATAAAAAAAAAATTAAAGTGATACCTTTTGATACGCTTACAATTAATTTGTGTAAAAAGTATAAAGCAAGCACTATTATAAGAGGTTTAAGAGCTGTATCAGATTTTGAATACGAATTTCAATTAGCAGGAATGAATAAAAAATTAAATTCAAATATTGAAACAATGTTTTTAATGTCTGATGTTGAAAATCAAATTATTTCATCTAAATTTGTTAAAGAAATAGCAAATTTAGGAGGTAATATAGATAGATTTGTTACTAAATCGACTGTAAAAGTTTTAAAAAAAATTTGAAATGAAAAAAGTTATCTATTTATTTATAGTATTTTTTAGTTTAATAAGTACAAATATATTTGCCCAAAACAATCTTATGATTTTAAAATTAGCTTATGGTAATGTAGAAATTGAGCTCTATCCTGAGAAAGCTCCAAATCATGTAAAAAGGTTTAAAGAACTAGCAGATAGCGGAAAATATGATGGTGTAGTTTTCCATAGAGTAATAGAGGGTTTTATGGCGCAAACAGGTGATGTAAAATTTGGGAATACAAATAGTGCTGATTATAATTTATCGCTAGCAGGAACAGGTGGATCAAATCTACCAAATGTAAAGGCTGAGTTTACAGATGTAGCTCATACTAGAGGCACTCTTTCAGCTGCAAGATCTGCAGATCCTGATAGTGCAAATAGTCAATTTTTTATATGTTTCGATTCTGCACCTCATTTAGACCGTCAATACTCTGCGTTTGGTAAAGTAACCAAAGGTATGGAATTTGTTGATATGATTAAAAAAGGTGATCCAAGTAGCGGTTCAGTTTCAGATCCAGATAAAATAATTTCTCTCAAATCAAAATAACATTTAATGCTAAGTAAAGAATTTTCTTTTGAGTTAATCGCTCAAAATGAAAAGGCAAGATTAGGAAAAATAAATACACCAAGAGGTATTATTGATACTCCTGCATTTATGCCAGTTGGAACTCAAGGAACTGTGAAAGGAATATTTACAGATGATATTCTTCAAACAAATACTCAAATTATCCTAGGTAATACTTACCATTTGCTTTTAAGACCAGGAATTAAGATATTAGAAAAATATAATGGTCTTCATAATTTCATGAATTGGAACAAACCTATTCTAACTGACTCCGGTGGTTATCAAATAATGTCTTTATCTAAATTTAACAAGATTGATTCAAAAATGGGAGCTATTTTTACTTCTCATATAGATGGTAAAAAAATAATTTTAAGTCCAGAAAAAAGCATACAAGTACAAAAGTCTATAAATTCTGATATTATTATGGTCTTAGATGAATGTCCAAAATTAACTACTGACAAAAAAATTTTATCTAAAGCAATTGATGTATCAACTCATTGGGCTAAAAGAAGCAAAACTGAATTTGGTAATAATAAATCAAAGGCTTTATTTGGAATAGCGCAAGGTGGATTATTTAAAGATTTAAGAATTGAAAGTATTCAGAAATTAATTGAAATTAATTTCAATGGATATGCTATGGGAGGTTTGGCGGTAGGTGAAAAACAATCTGATATGTTTAAGATTTTAAATGAGTCAATAGATTATTTTCCAAAAGATAAACCAAGATACCTTATGGGAGTGGGAACACCTTCAGACATACTAGGCGCAGTCAAAGAAGGAGTAGATATGTTTGATTGCGTCATGCCAACAAGATCAGGAAGAACCGGATTAGCTTTTACTTGGCAAGGAAAAGTAAATTTAAAAAATTCAAAATACCAAAATGATAAAATGCCGCTGGATGAAGATTGTGAGATAAAGGAGCTTAATAAGTATTCTAAGGGTTATTTAAATCACCTAATTAAATCTAATGAAATGATGGCTTCAATGCTTATTTCATTGCATAATATATATTTTTATCAACAATTTATGCGAGAAATTCAAACAAATATTAAGAATCGTACTTTTCAATCATTTTATAAAAAGTATATAAATTTGTTCAATTAATTATTTGAAATTTAATTGATAACTATATAAAAGAACACTCTTTAGGGCCCTTAGCTCAGTTGGTAGAGCACCTCCCTTTTAAGGAGGGTGTCGATGGTTCGAGTCCATCAGGGCTCACCAATAATTAGGTTTTTATTGGTGGATATTTAATAATTACTTCGCTTATCCAATTGTTTAAATTTTCTATTCTTTTCTTGCTACTTGGATGGGTACTTAAAAATACTGGAGGCTCTTTACCTTTATTTTTTTCAGACATCCTTTGCCATAATTTTACTGACTCTCTTATGTCATATCCAGAAATTGAAGAAAAAATTAAACCTAAATAATCCGCCTCGGTTTCTTGTTTTCTTCCAAAAGGATTCATAATACCAAGTTGAAAGATATCTAAACCTGTATTTTGACCAACAGTGTTTCTAGTTCTATTTATGGCGCCTCCTAAAAAAATATCTGCAACTGTTGTTCCTAAATTTATCGTCATAGCGTGACTCATTCTTTCAACAGAGTGCTTAGCTACAGCATGAGCTATTTCATGACCCATTACAATTGAGAGAGCATCAATATTTTTTGTAACTTTGAGCAATCCTGTATAAACAGCTATTTTTCCTCCCGGCATACACCAGGCATTCACTACTTTATCATTGTCTACCAACACGTAATCCCAACCAAAATTTTTAGTTGGATCTTCTTCTCCTTGTTTTTCAAAAAATGCGCTAACTGCAAACTCCATTTTTTTTCCTATATTTCTTATTTCGTTTAATTGTCGTCCACTTGTAATTAATTTTGTTTTACTTCTAAATGTTTCATAAGCAGCAGAAGCTTGTTGGTTTATGCGAGACTCTGGAATTATACTTAATTGTCTTCTTTCTGTAATAGGTACAGTTGTACAAGAAGGAAGAATTAACGAACAACAACCGCATCCAAAATACCCAAGAAATTTTCTTCTATTTATGTTATACATTTTAGATTCATGATTTTAAATAATAAATTATTAATTGCAATTTTTATCTTAATTATAATTTTTATCATATATTCAAGTTACTCTTAATTAATGTCTAAACAAAATATAAAAAAATCTGTATTTTCCTCGATTAGAAACAATTTTATAGCAGGTATTGTTGTTTTAATTCCTATAGGAATAACCTTATATCTAACACTTTTTATTATAAGAATCTCAGGAAGAATTATTCCAAAAGAAATTAACCCCAACAATTATCTACCATTTAATATTCCAGGAGTTGAAATTATAATCGCTTTAATAGTAATCACTTTTATTGGTTGGTTATCTCTATCTTTTTTAGGGAAAAAATTCTTTGAATTTTTTAATAATATTTTAAAAAAAATACCAATTCTTAGAACTATTTATTCTGCAATAGGTCAAATGACGGAAACTTTCACTAAATCAGACAGTGGTCAGAAAAGTGTAGTACTTTTAGAATATCCACGTAAAGGCATCTGGGCAGTGGGTTTTGCTACTAAAGAAAACGAGGGTATTATTAAAAATAAAGTTAAAGAAGATATTATAAACGTCTTTGTTCCAACAACACCCAACCCGACGAGTGGTTTTTTACTAATGGTTCCAAAAAAAGAATTAATATATCTCGATGTATCTTTCGAACAAGCTTCAAAATTTATAGTTTCTGCAGGCACTACAAACATAAATTAGGGTTCACTAGTATTAATTATTTCTGCTTTATCAAAAAGTTTAAGTAAGAATGAGTATTTACTATAACTAATGTATCCTTTTATATTTTGTACATATTTTTCGGCTAATTTGAATAAATCTTCATGAATTACTGGATCTGCAAATCTAAAACTTTTAATTCCACTCTGTTGAAACCCAATTAAATCTCCAAACCCTCTTAATTTAAGATCTTCCTCTGCAATAAAAAAACCATCATTTGAATTTTTAAGCACTTTGATTCTTTTTATGGCATTTTTACTTAATCCGTCTTTAAATAATAAAATACATGTCCCTTGTTTTTCACCTCTACCAACTCTACCCCTTAGTTGATGGAGCTGAGCAAGACCAAATTTATTGGCATTCTCTATAATTATCAAATTTGCATTTGGAAAATCTATACCAACTTCAATAACTGTTGTGGTAACTAATATTGATATTTTTCTTTGTAAAAAATCTTTTAATATTTTATCTTTTTCATTATTTTTTAAAGCACCGTGTATTAGACCAACTTTATTAGGAAATTTTTTATTAATTATTTCAAATTTTTTTTTAGCAGACGAATAATCTAAAAAAGAAGATTCTTCTATTAAGGGGCAAACCCAGAAAACTTGATTGTTATCTAATATTTGTTTTTTAATAAATGGCCAAAGCTCATTAATTTTATTTTCAGGCTTACTTAAAGTATTTATATTTTTTCGTTCAGCTGGTTTTTCTGTAATTTTTGAAATATCCATATCTCCGTAAAGAGACATCATCATTGTTCTAGGAATGGGTGTTGCTGACATAAGCAATACATCACACTCATTACCACCTTTTTTTGCCAGATCACTTCTTTGCTTCACCCCAAATTTATGTTGTTCATCAATAACTACTAAACCAAGTTTTTGAAAACTTATTTTTTTTTGAAACAGTGCATGAGTTCCTATTAAAAGTTTTATTTTTCCAGATGTTAATTTTGATAAAATAACTTTTTTTATTTTATATTCAGTTTTACCGGTTAAGAATTCAATATTAAAATTTTCATTTTTAAAAATATTTTTTATTAATTTATAATGTTGTCTAGCCAGTATTTCTGTGGGACTCATCAAGGCACACTGATAACCACTTTTAATAACATTTAGAATAGATAAAAGTGAAACTATAGTTTTACCAGAGCCCACATCTCCTTGAATAATTCTAAACATTCTTTTATCGCTTAATAAATCTTGATTAATCTCATCAAGAACTTTTTCTTGATCATTGGTTAATTTAAATGGTAAATTTTTTTTGATTAATTCAGAATTTTTGTCATTAAATATTTTTGGTAATTTTTTTATTCTTATTCTTTTTCTATTTTCAGAAAGAGCTAAAAAGTTTGCACATAACTCATCAAAAACTATTCTTCTGAAACTCTTAGATTGATTAATTTTACCATCTTTTGAATTATGTAATTTTCTTATACATTCATTCCAATCAATTAATTTATTTTTTTTGATAAAATCTTCGTCAAGCCAATCATTAATATCAGGTAGATTGCTAATTACTTGTTCGCTTATGTTACGATATTTTTTTTCGTTTATTCCTTTTGTCAAATTATACTTAGGTATACTTTTTGCGACGTATTCCTGATTTTCTAATGATGTAACATAATCTGGATTTGTTATCTGATATTTTTTATTAAAGTAATTAATTTTACCACTTACAATAACAAACTCATTTAATGGAAATAATTTTCTTAAATATCCCTCTCTACTATTAAAATAAACTATCTCTATTTTTCCTGTTTCATCCTCACAGTAAACTTTATTAGGTAGATTTCTTATCCTTGGAAAATTTAACTTTTTTACCTGAATTTTAATGGTTTGTATTTTTCCTATCTCTAAATCTTTTAATTTAAAAATTTTAGATCTATCAGTTTCAGAATAAGGTAAATTTAATAATACATCTTTTATTTTTTCAATCCTCTTTTTTTTTAGATATTTGGATAATTGGGGTCCGACACCTTTTAAATTATCTATTGATGAGAATATAAAATCTTTTTTCATATAAACGAATAAATTATGTATAGTACAAATTTATGAACAATAAATTAGAAATATTCAAAAAAAAATTGATTTATCGAGCCGGGTATAGGGGAACAAAAGAAATGGACATTTTGTTAAGTTCTTTTGTCAATAGATATATTAATGATTTTGATGAGGGTCTTTTAGTTGAATTAGAAAAATTTTTGGATTTTGAAGATGAAATTATATTAAATTTTTACAATTTTAATTTAGTCGAAAAACGTATTGATCAAAACAAAGTTTCAAAGATTTTTCAAAAATTTAGAATTTGATGGCGGAGAGGGTGGGATTCGAACCCACGAACGAGTTGCCCCGTTGCTGGTTTTCAAGACCAGTGCTTTCAACCGCTCAGCCACCTCTCCTTGAAATTATCTAAGGTTCTTTAATACTATCAAAGAGGTTAAATAACAATAAATAAGTGGAATTTTGTAAAACTATTCAATAGTCATTAATTATGATAATTAAAAAAATGTTCAATATAATTATTAAATCTCTATTTTTCTATTTAGTGATTTTAACCAATGTTTTTGCTAATCAAGATTTTAGCGATTGGCTAAAAAAATTTCAAACTAAAGCTATTGAGTCTGGAATATCAAAAAAAGTAGTAAACGATATTATGTCTAATGCAAAATTTTTACCAAAAGTAATTGAATATGATCGTTATCAACCAGAATTTTATGAAGACACATTTACTTACATAAAAAAAAGGTCTTCTAATAAAAAAATTAAGGCAGGTGTTAAGCTTTATAATCAAGAAAAAATTATAATTGAAAAAATAGAAAATGAATTTCAAGTTGAAAAAGAATTATTACTTGCATTAATGGGAATTGAAACAAATTTTGGCAAATATCTTGGAAAAATGGACATAGTTTCCTCACTGGCTACACTTAGTTATGATGAGCGTAGAAGTGCTTTTTTCACTGAAGAATTATTAATTTTATTAAAACTAGTAGACAATAATATTATAAATAAAGATATTTTATATGGTTCTTGGGCTGGTGCTTTTGGTAACTTTCAGTTTATGCCAAGGACTATAAGAAATTATGCAATTGATTATAATAAGAACAAAACTATTGAACTCAAAGATACCGAAGACTCTTTTGCTTCTGCAGCGAATTATCTTAAGACGATAGGCTGGAAGAAAAATCAGCCTTGTTTTTTTAAAATAGATCTTAAAGATAATATTCCAAAGAAATATCTTAATTCATCAGCCAGAAATATCAAAAATAAGAAAAGTGTTAGTTTTTTTAAAAAATATATCAAAAATTTTGACGATTTAAAAATTCAAGACAACCTGAAGGTAGCAATAATAATTCCTGATAAAGATATAATTCCTGGAGCTGAAACACTGACCCCAGCTTATATTGTTTTCGAAAATTATGAAAAAATATTAAATTGGAATAGGTCATTAAGATTTGCCTTAGCTGTATGCACCCTTAAAGAAAGTTTTTATAATGAAATTTAAATTTTTAATTTTTATTATTTTTATTTTTTCCTGTTCCCCACATTCACAAACCTTTGTTTCAAAAAAACCTTACTCTGCAAAAGGTTTTGCATATGTTTATAATGATTATGATTTTCAAAACAGAATTATTTTAGGGAAATTAAATAATGATAAATCACAAATTTCCCATCAAAATCTTAAAACAGGCACATTAATTAAAATCATAAATCCAAAAAATAATAAGAGTATTATTCTTAAAAATATAAAACGTATTAAATACCCTGACTTTTATAAAATATTAATAACAAAACCTATTATGGATGAATTACAATTAAGTGCTGACTTACCTATATTAGAGATTTTAGAAATAAAGAAAAATAAGTTATTTGTTGCAGAAAAAGCTAAGATTTATAATGAAGAAAAAAAAATATCTTCAAAAGCTCCGGTTACGTCAGTAAAAATATCTAATATTTCAAAAGATAAAAAGAAAAAAAAAATTAATAATCCAAATAAAATCTTTATACATATTGCCTCCTTTTATTCAGTAGATACAGCTAATTTTCTAAAACAAAGAATTGTCAAAGAAGTGTCTGATTTTGATATTAACAAATTAAAAATCAAGCAAATCAGTAATAAAGAAACACTCGTAATTTCAGGTCCATATAATTCTGTTAATTTATTGAAAAATGATTACATTAAACTAAAAACTTTTGGATTCGAAGAGTTAGATATTTATACAAATGAATAAAATTCTTATATTTATATTTTTATATATAGCTTTTAACTTAAATTTATTTGCTAATCCAAACATACAGGCAAGAACCGGCATACTTATAGATTATCACTCAGATGAAGTTTTATACGAGTTAGATCCTGATTCTCAAATTTATCCTGCTTCGATGACCAAAATTATGACTGCTATAGTTGCATTTGATTTGCTCAAAAAAAAAAAATTATCTTTAGAAGATAAGTTTATAATTTCAGAAAATGCATGGCGTCTATCTCAAGCTGGTTATTCATCTATGTTTATAATGATAAATGATCAAGTAACAGTTGAAAATCTTTTAAAAGGAATAATTATAGCTTCTGGCAATGACGCTTGTGTTGCATTAGCTGAAGGTATAGCTGGTTCAGAGTCAAATTTTGCAGACATGATGAATGAAAAAGCAGGTGAGATAGGTATGACCTCTACAAATTTTACTAACTCATCGGGCATTAACGACCCTGATAATGTCTCTACCGCTAGAGATATAGCTATCATGTCTAAATATTTAATTAAGAACTATCCAATTTTTTATGGATTGTTTGCAGAAAAAACTTTCACTTGGGATAGAACGGGCGGTGAACCAATTAAACAAGGGAACCGTAATCCATTATTATATAAAAATGTAGGTGTTGATGGAGTTAAGACTGGCTATCTTGCAGTTGAAAAATATTCTTTGGCTAGCACAATGAAAAAAAAAGATAGAAGAATAATTGCTGTTGCATCAGGTTTTAATACAAAAAGTTTAAGAAGTTCAGAATCCTTAAAATTACTTAATTGGGGTTTTAGAAATACCAATACATTTGAAATATCAAAAAAAAGTGAGACAGTATTCGAATTAGATACATGGCTAGGAACTTCTAATACGATTAAAGCTACTACAAAGGAGGATTTCTATTTAACTATCAATAAAAAAGATATTAGTCATTTAACCGTATCTTTAGATTATGAAGGACCCATTCTAGCTCCACTAACAAAGGGGACACAAATTGCAGTTATGACAGTTAAGAATAAAGATGAAATAATAAAATCCTTACCTCTTTATGCTGTAGAAGATCTTAAAAAAGTAAATTTTTTTAAAAGCCTAATAACATCTCTAAATTATTTGATTTGGGGAGATGTATAAAAAAAAACCATTCTTTATTGTTTTTGAAGGTGTTGAGGGTTGTGGCAAATCCTATCAAAGTAAAAAACTTTATAATAAATTAAAAAAAAAAAAAATTGATACTATTCTAACTAGAGAACCGGGCGGCACAAAAAGTTCAGAATTAATTAGAAATTTAATTCTTAAGGATTATTTTGCAAAGGACAGTAAAGAAAAGTTTGATAAATATACTGATACACTATTATATTTAGCAGCTAGAAATGAACATATTAAAAATAAGATCAAACCTGCTCTTTTAAAAAAAAAAGTAGTTATTTGCGATAGATTTATTGATTCCACTATAGCCTATCAAGTTTATGGGAAAAAAGTTGAATTAAATTTTATTAAAAATATACACAAAAGAATACTTCATGGAATTAAACCAAATATTGTTTTTGTTTTAAAAGTTTCTAAACAAACCTCAAGAAAAAGATTAATTAAAAGAAAAACAAAAAATCGGTACGATAATTTTGCACAATCTTTTTATAACAAAGCTCAAAATTCATTTATTAGAATAGCAAAAAATAAAAAAAATTATTTCATTTTAGACTCTTCAAATAATGATAATTTTTTGGAACAAAAAATTTATGATGTATGCCAAAAATATTTAAATATCAAATGAATCATCCTGTATTTTTTGATAGCAAAAATTCTTTAAAATTATTCAGTTTAGAAGAGAATTTTATGTTTATATCTCAACTGTATTTAAAGAAAAATTTACCCAAAGTATTGATGTTTACTGGTAATAAAGGATCAGGTAAATCAACTCTCATTAATCATTTTTTGTATTCAATTTTTGACTTAGAAAATTATGATAAAAAAACATTTTCAATTTCTAAGAACTCAATTATTTTAAAACAATTTCAAAAAAATATTTTCCCAAACATAATTTATATAAATGGTGCAGATTATAAATCTGTTAAGATTGAAGATATCCGAAATCTTAAAAAACAAATTTTACAATCTACAATTTCTAAAAAGGATAGGTTTATTATTTTTGATGATATTGAACTTTTTAATCAAAATAGCCATAATGCTTTGCTTAAAATAATAGAAGAGCCTTCACAAAAAAACTATTTTTTTTTAATAAACAACAAAGGAAAACCATTAATAGAAACTATTAAATCTAGAGCTTTGGAAGTAAAAATTATTCTAAGTGAAA
>CACAWX010000008.1 GCA_902536305.1 uncultured Pelagibacteraceae bacterium | reverse complement strand
AGAAGGGAATTAAATAAAATTAATATGGAAGGAACCGTAGTAATTGGTGAAGGTGAAATGGATGAAGCTCCAATGTTATATATAGGAGAAAAACTAGGAACTTTAAATGGCCCAAAGTTTGACATTGCTGTTGATCCATTAGAGGGAACAAAATTTACTGCAAATGGTGAACCTAATGCATTTTCTGTTCTGGCAATTTCTGAAAAAGGAGGCCTATTATCAGCGCCTGATACATACATGGAAAAAATTGTAATTGGTTCTAATCTTCCAAAAAATTTAATGGATATAGATAATGGTGTTGAAAAAAATATTAAGCTACTTGCTGAAGCTAAAAGTAAAAATATTTCTGATATAAATGTATGCGTATTAAAAAGACCTAGACATGATAATATTGTTAAAGAATTAACAAAGTTAAATGTAAAGATTAATTATATTACAGATGGAGATATTGCTGGTGCTCTCAGTGTTATAGGTGATAAACCTAAAAATGATATTTATTATAGTACAGGTGGGGGGCCAGAGGGAGTTATAGTAGCAGCTGCTCTTTCGTGTTACGGGGGTCAAATTCAAGGCAGACTAGTTCTAAATGATGAAGAAAAATTAAGAGCAAAGAAACTTGGTATCACAGATTTTAATAGAAAATATAATATAAACGATATGGTTAAAGGCGATGTAATATTTTGCGCAACAGGAGTTACATCAGGTGAATTAGCAAGTGGTGTAAAAGATTTAGGAAATGAATTTGAGGTTAATACTTTTGCACTTCATAAAAGTCAAAACACTATTAACTCAGTTAAAAATATTTATAATAAATGACTTCACTTTCTGTAAGTGGTAAAAAATGGATCTTAAGTAAATACAATCAGAAAGATTTAGCTTTTATAAAGGAAACGTTTTCATTAGATGAAATAACATCTAAACTTCTATCCATTAGAAATATCAAAAAAGAAGAAATAAACTCTTTTTTAAATCCATCAATAAAAAATTTTTTTACCAAATCCAAATAATTTGCTTGATATGGAAAAATCTACATTAAGAACTGTTGAAGCTATAACCAATAATGAAAAAATTGGTATTTTTGGTGATTATGATGTTGATGGAGCTTCTTCTACAGCTTTATTGGGTAATTATTTTAATGAATTAAATCTTAATTATGAAATTTATATACCTGATCGTAAAAAAGAAGGATATGGACCATCAATAAAAAGTTTTGAAGAATTAATTAAAAAAAAAGTAAAAATAATTTTTACAGTAGATTGTGGAACTCTATCCTTTGAAGCTATAGATTTTGCTAAAGAAAAAAAAATTGACGTTATAGTTATCGATCATCATCAATCAGAAGTTAATTTACCTAGAGCCTTCTCAGTAATAAATCCAAATCGTCTTGATGATAAATCTAATTTACAATATTTGTGTGCAGCTGGTGTCTCGTTTATGTTTCTTGTATCATTAAATAGATCACTGAGATCCAAAAATTGGTTTAATAATAAAAATATCAACGAACCAAATTTAATAGATTATTTAGATTTAGTTTCATTAGGTACTGTTTGTGACGTTGTTCCATTAGTAGGCTTGAATAGAGCTATCGTTAAACAAGGTTTAAAAGTAATTAAATCAAAAAAAAATTTAGGATTAAAGACTTTATTAGATATATGTAAGATTGAGTCTAATCCTTCAATATATCATCTTGGATATTTACTTGGTCCTAGAATAAATGCAGGTGGTAGAGTTGGTAAATGCTCGCACGGAGCAAATTTGCTATTAAACAAAGACCCTAAGAGTAGCTTTCAATTAGCTTCAGAACTAGATCAATATAACAAAGAAAGACAACTTCTAGAAAAAGATCTTCTACAAAAGATTTTAAATAAAACAAAAGTTCATTTGGATGATCCTGTTCTAATTTTAAGCGGATCCAATTGGCATGAAGGAATAATTGGAATTGTTGCAGCTAGATTAAAGGATAAATTTAATAAACCAGTTATAATAATTTCTTTAGATGGAGATATAGGAAAAGCTTCAGCAAGATCTATAGTTGGTTTTGACATTGGAGCGGTCATAATTGCTGCAACTCAAGAAAATATATTATTAAAAGGTGGAGGTCATAAAATGGCAGGGGGTTTTTCTATAAAAGTTCAAAATATAGAAAGATTAAAAGATTTTGTATTTAGAAAATTTAGAAACGTAAATATGAATTTAACAGCAGAAAGACCTCTACTTTTAGATAGTATTATTTCTCCTTCAGCAGTAAATTTAGAATTTTATAATAAGGTTGCAATATTATCTCCTTTTGGATCTGGTAACCCAGAGCCTAAATTTATTATTGAGAATGTAAAAATAATTAATGGAAAAATTGTAGGAGAAAAACATATTAAATCAGTTTTAATAGGCAATGATGGGTCTACGATAAAATGCATAGCTTTTAATGCAGTTGAAAACGATATTGGAGCATATCTACTTAAAAAAAATAACAAATCATTTAATATTGCTGGAAAGTTATCCCTTAATGAGTGGAAAGGGCAATCAAATGTACAGTTTATTATCGACGATATTTCTGTTAATAAGTCTTTCAAAAACATGGTCCCATCGTCTATCGGTTAGGACAGTTGGTTTTCATCCAACAAAGAGGGGTTCGATTCCCCTTGGGACCGCCACAAACTCCAAAAACCCTTGATAAACTTAACTGGAAAATTTTAAAATATTCTTTTACTGTGTCACCAGTGTGTCATGAAGAAACTAACAATAATTATAATTTCAGTACTTTTTTCTACAAGCACACAAGCTTTAGTTTTTGAGAAATGTTATGACGCTGGCGATATTGCTTTCGATGTAAGTAAATTACCTTTTAAACACTCATACGATTTAAAAACAGGAAAAGAAACTAAATCCGCAGATGGAAAATCATTAGAAGATTATAAATTAGAAGCTTTTTACAAATATAAAAAAAAATATAATAAAAGATTTTTTGACTCAGATATGTATGAAACATGGCAATATAAAGTATTTACAAAAAGTAAAACAATACAATCTACTTATGTTTTATCCGATAAAGAATTCATTAAACAAAAAGAAATAAGCAAGAAAAAAAATTTGTCAGAACTCCCTAAAATTAACAAATTTAAATATCAAATTTACTCTGTTACAGATAACTATATAGAGGCAGGAAAATCAAAAAGTTATATAAGATTAAATATGAGCAACGGAACCGTTATGCTATCTGCAGACTCACAATTTACAAAAGGTCTGTTACTTTTTCATTGTGATTTACAAAATAAAAACAAAAATTACTTAGATTACTGGTGGGCCGTGATCCTTATCATCGCTATTACATTCTTTATATTCACTCAAAGCGGAAAGCGATTAAAAAAGATAAGACGTAAATGAAGAAACTATTTATTATATTTTTTGTATTATTATTTTCTACACATACTCAAGCTTTAGTTTTAGAAAATTGTTATGTTGCCGAAAAAAATAATAAATCAGTAGATACAAGTTTTAGAAAAGATCAGTTTGAAAAGAATGAATTTAGAGTTTTTTCTGAAGGAAAAATAAGGCAAACAATGATTGCAACTGATAAATTCTTAAATGAAGTAAACGAGAGAAGAAAAAAATTTAGAAAAAAAGAAAAAGAAAAATACGGACATGATATTGGTGATTACTCAGCAGAAAAGATATACACTAAGATTTTCAAAATTACATATTTTGACAAAAAATTTGTTAAAGCAGAGAGATCTCAGACCTATACTTCTGACTCATTGGGAGAAACAAAAATTAATTTAAATATAACAGATGGGTCTATCCGAGAAACTCATACTACTAAATTTCGTGGTAAAGCAATTATGAGTGATACTACTATACATAAATGTGTGGTCTCAAAATCTTCATCAAAATCTAATTTTCTAGACTACTGGTGGGCCGTGATCCTTATCATCGCTATTACATTCTTTATATTTACTCAAAGCGGTAAAAGATTGAAGCAGATCAGACGTAAATGAAGATTTTATTCTTTACACTTTTACCTGCAATCATTGTTGGTTGTTTCTTCTACTTTGCAAATAGATTTAAAGACTCTAAGTTTTTTATTGCTAAAGCTTTTGGATTAGGAATTCTTATCTGCTTTCCTGCTGGTTACTTGAATACATACGTACTACAAACATTTACTAATAATAATCCAGTAAACAATGCTTTATTAGTTGGTTTCTTTGCAGGAGGCTTAGTAGAAGAATTATTAAAATTCTTTGCTTTATTATTCTATTTACCAACTCAAAAGAAATTAAAGAAATTTGATATAGTTATATTTGCTTTATTTATTTCGCTAGGTTTTGCTGTCTATGAAAACTTTGGATACGTTTTTAATCCATCAGGCGCCTCGTTTGAAATTGCGTTCCTCAGAGCATTTACAGCGGTTCCAATGCACATATTTAATGGAATTATAATGGGGTACTTCTTTGAATTTTATTCTAAAACAGGGGATAATAAATTTTTAGGTTATACAGTTTTACTTCCAATTATTTTACATGGATCATATAATTTCTTTGTTTCTGAAAATCTACTTATTGCAAAAGGGATTATACTTTTACAAGTGTTCTTAGCGTACAGATTAAAGATGATGTATGACAATAATATAAGATAATATTTACTGTGTCCGCAGTGAGTCCGTTCTTGCCTAATTTTTTAAAATCATTTAATAATAAGCCTTATTTTAATTAACAAAGAGGGGTTCGATTCCCCTTGGGACCGCCAAGAATATGAAGTACAAAATTGCTATAATAGAAAAAATACATAGTGCCGGAATAGATCTTCTTGATAAGCATCCTGATTATGAGCACGAGTTAATTACTGATGTTTCAGAGGAAAATTTAATAAAGACACTCCCAAAGTATAACGCATGTACTTTAAGAGTTTCAAAATTAAATGAAAAAATATTGAAACATTGTCCTAATCTTAAAGCCATTTCAAGACATGGGGTTGGATATGATAATGTTGATTTGAATTATATTAAGAAAAATAATATTACTTTACTAATAACTGCTACAGCAAATGCAGTAGCAGTTGCTGAGCATGTAATTTCTATGTTTTTATGTGCTTCTAAATCGATATTTAAATACGATAATGAAGTAAGAGCTGGAAATTTTAAAAGTAATTCAGATAAAATTCAAACTTTTGAATTATTAAATAAAAATATTTTAATAGCAGGTTTTGGTCGTATAGGGAAAAAATTAATTAGCAGATGTCGAGCGTTTGATGCTAAAGTTTATGTCTATGATCCATATGTTGACGAAAGTGTAATTAAAGAATTTGGTGGAATTAAAGTAAATAGTTTAGATGATGGTTTAAAAATTGCTGATTATGTTTCATTACACATGCCTCTTACAAAGGAGACTGAAAACATGATTAATTATTCTACTTTAAAAAAAATGAAAAAAAATTCAATAATAGTAAATACGGCTCGTGGTGGAATAATTAATGAATTAGATTTAGAAAAGGCCTTAAATGAAAATTTAATTTTTGGCGCTGCATTAGACGTTTTTTCAAAAGAACCAGTAGAAAAAGACAATCCTTTGCTAAAAAATAAAAAAGTAATTCTCAGTCCACATTCTGCAACATTTACAGATGAGTGCACGTCGCGAATGGGAATAGAAACAACTAAAAATATTATTGAATTTTTTGAAAATAAATTAGATAAGTCTAAGATTATAAAAACATGATTGATGTAAAAAGAAGATTTAAAAATTTTGGACCACTAGAGTTTTTAGTACTAAGCTCAATTTTTTATGTCGTTGCAATGTTAATATGGACCGCATCTACTCGTGCCTCAGTTCTTCAAAAAGCAAATGACATTAAATCTAATCACAAGATGATTGTAGAATTTATAAATGATGAAATTAACAAATGTAGTTCTAACGAGGATGATCTAACTTCTTGGGGAGAAAACTGTAATTCTTTATGGAATTCATCAAGAATTGTTAAGTATATGTTAGATAATTTTAAATTAAATAATCCATATAATATTCAAAAACCTTTAATACAAACATCACAAGATCCACGAATTCAAGCAGAGGGAAAGGCTGGCCAATCTACTGATAAAGGTATTATTTTTGTATCAGAAAATAACTTTGAATCTGAGGCTGGCTCTGAATGGATAATTGGAGCTTGTATTAAGTCACCTTGTGTAGCTGCAGGTAATAATGAACTAGTTTCAGCTTATCGTTAACTTTTAATTTCGAATCCACATTTTTTAGCAGTTCTGCTCAAATAATTGTACCCTATTTTAGCATATTCAAATGGATTTGCTTTAGCTGGATCTTGCTCAGCCTCAACAACAAGCCATCCTGAATAATCTTTTTTTTTTAAAGTATTTAAAAAAGGAACGTAATCAATACATCCATCCCCCGGCACAGTGAATGCTCCATCTAAAAATGCTTGTCTGAAAGTTGCATCATTTTTTAATGATTTATCTAAAATATCTTTTCTAATATCTTTACAATGAACATGGATTATTCTTTCATGAAAACTTTCAACCAATTTGATTGAGTTTCCTTGAGCAAAAAGCAAGTGACCTGTATCAACTAATAACTTAACTGTGTCTTTGGTGTTTTGAATAAGTCTACTGATATCTTCCTCTGTTTCTACAACTGTTCCCATGTGATGATGATATGCAAGCGGCATATTTTCATCTATCATCATTTTGCTTATTTCATTTATTGATTGAATAAATTTTTTCCATTCCTCTTTTGATAATTTAGGCCTTCTTGATAATGGTTTTGCTGGATCTCCCTGAACAGAGTCCGTTATTTCCGCGAAAACCATGCATGGTGCGTTACAATCTTTAAATAATTTAAGTTGTTTTTGCATAAGTTCAAATTCCTCTTTAGGCGATCTTTTTAATAGTTGAGCCCCGTACCAACCAGAACATAATTTAAGATTCTCTTTATTTAATTTAGGAATAAGCTTTTCCGAGTCCATTGGGAACTTTCCACCAGACTCAATTCCGCTGAAGCCTGCCATACTTGCTTCTTTTAAGCATTGTTCTAATGAAGTTTTACCTCCCAATTCTGGCATATCGTCATTGCTCCATGCAATTGGTGCTATTCCTAATTTTATCGACATAGTTTTAAGAAAGTATTATCATTTTATATTATAAATATAATAAAGTTACAAAAGAATTTATGATCAATGTAGCACTTTTGGGTTTTGGTAGAATAGGGCAAATGCATGCTCAAAATATAAATCAAAATAAAAGTTTAAAACTTTTGTATGTTTATGAAAAAATAGATAAATTAAGTAAAAAAGCAAAAAAACTTTATAACTGTATTATTGAAAATAACTATAAAAAGATTTTTTTAGACAAGAAAGTGGATATAGTTTTTATTTCTAGTCCTACTAACACTCATATAAAATTTATTGAGGAAGGAATAAAATACAAAAAGACTATATTCTGTGAAAAACCTTTAGATCTTAATATACAAAAAATAATTAAAACTTTTAAAAAAGTTAAAAAAAATAACTCAAAAATACAATTAGGATTTAACCGTAGATTTGATCCTGGGCACCATTCTATAAAGAAAGATTTAGATAAAGGCAAAATAGGAAGATTGGAAAAAATAATAATAACCAGCAGAGATCCGGCACCACCATCTAAATCTTACCTTAAGTCATCTGGAGGTATTTTTAGAGACATGATGATCCATGATTTTGACTTATGTAGATATTATCTAAAAAATGATGAAATTTCTGAAATAAGTTCTTCCACAAGTTCGTTTGAGCACTTTTATAAAAAAATTAATGATCATGAATTAGCTGCAGTGACAATGAAATCAAAAAAGGGTGTTATATGTGTAATAACAAATTCTAGACATTGTTCATTTGGTTATGATCAAAGAGTTGAATTATTTGGAGAGAAAGGGATGCTTCTATCAGGTAATCTTAAAAATAACGCTACAGAGATTTTTAATTCAAATCAATCGCATTCACAAAAACCATTTTTAAATTTTTTTATTGAAAGATATAAGGAAGCTTATAATCTTCAATTAAATGAACTTGTTTCGCTTCATAGAAGAAAAATAAAACCAAGATCAACTTTTGAGGATGGTTATTTAGCACTAAAAATTGCTAATGCTGCTTATCAATCATTAAACCGTAAAAGATTAATAAAATTAAAGTAAATGTAACTACCTAGAGTTGTAAATGTTTTTTTTCTTTTTGAATTTTAATTAATTTTAGGTTTTAATTGCCAAAAATTAACAAACAAACGAGGGAAATAATGAAAAAAATATACTTAACAATTGCTGCTCTTTTGAGTTGGGCAATGATGTCAGTATCTGCATTAGCGGTTGATATTATTGTTGTATCTCACGGACAAGCAAATGACCCTTTCTGGTCTGTTGCTAAAAATGGAGTTGATAAAGCTTGTAAAGATATGAAAGTATCTTGTAAGTACACTGCTCCAGCGACATTCGATATGGTAGAAATGGCAAAATTAATAGATAATGCTGTTTCTCAAAAACCAAAAGGTATTGTTATCACTTTACCAGATGCTGCCGCTTTAGGTAAATCTGTTAAAGCTGCTATATCTGCTGGTATTCCGGTAATCTCTATGAACTCTGGTTCTGATGACTACATGAAGCTTGGTATAAGTGCTCACGTAGGTCAAACTGAATTTGAGGCAGGAGTAGGTGGTGGACAAAAAATGAAAGCCGCTGGTGGAAAAAAAGCATTATGCGTTAACCATGAAGTTGGTAACGTTGCTTTAGATAGAAGATGCGCTGGTTTCAAAAAAGGTTTTGGTGGTTCTGTAGATATACTTGGAACATCAAATGACCCTACTGAAATTCAAAAAGCTGTTGCTGCTAAATTAGGTGGTGGATATGACACTATTCTTACTTTAGGAGCTGGTCTTGCAGGAGAAGCTGCTCTTAAAGCATTAGAGTCAGCTGGTAAAGTTGGAAGTGTAAAACTTGGAACATTTGATATGTCTCCAGGCATGCTTAAAGCTGCTGCTGCTGGAAAAGTTGAATTCTTAATTGATCAACAACAGTATCTACAAGGTTATTTACCTATAGCTATCTTTTCTCAATATATGAGATATGGAACTATGCCAGCTGGTGTAGTTATGACAGGACCTGGTTTTGTTACACCTAACAATGCAAAGGATGTAATAAAATGGGCTGCTCAAGGTTATAGATAAGAAATATATTAAAAAGGCCTAGTGAAATTTCACTGGGCCTTTTTTTTGATTTTTTATTATGTCAACTAAGTCTAAAAGTATAAATACAAAAACTGATACTAATCAGGACGAAAGACTTAAAAAAGTTTCAAAGCTAAAATTATTATTAAACAGACCCGAACTAGGTGCTCTTGGAGGAGCAATTTTAGTTTTTATTTTTTTTGGGATTGTTGCTGGTGATACTGGAATGTTTAGTGCTTATGGTATGCTAAATTTTTTAGATGTTTCAGCTAATCTTGGTATTATAGCAATTGCTGCCGCGATGTTAATGATTGGCGGAGAATTTGACTTGTCAATTGGATCCATGATTGGTTTTGCAGGAATATGTATTGCAATACCGGCAATTTATTGGGGTTGGCCATTATGGATGAGTATAGTATTTGCATTTTCAATGGCAGTATTAGTTGGTTACTTTAACGGAATACTCGTTGTTAAAACTGGCCTTCCATCTTTTATTGTGACACTTGCGATGCTTTTTATCTTAAGAGGTGCAACTTTAGCATTAACAAGGTTAATTACAGGGCGTACTCAAGTGCCTGGCTTAAGAGTTTTGATAGAGAATGATCCGGTAGCATGGATCTTTGCTACTGATACCTTTAAATGGTTGTTTACATGGCTAGGTTCAATGAAACTAATTGCATTAAGAACTGATGGAACTCCATTAGCAACCGGTATACCACCGTCAGTTATTTGGTTTATTTTTTTAGCTATAATCACAACATGGATATTAATGAAAACTAGATATGGCAATTGGATTTTTGCATCTGGTGGAGATAAAATTGGTGCAAATAATGTAGGTGTTCCAGTTGGAAGAGTTAAAATTAGCTTATTTATAGGAACAGCTGTTGCAGCTACAATTTTTGCAACAATTCAAGTTTTAGATGCAGGATCTGCTGACACTATGAGAGGAACACTTAAAGAACTAGAAGCGATTGCAGCTGCAGTAGTAGGTGGATGCCTATTAACAGGAGGCTATGGATCAGCTATAGGAGCAGCCTTTGGAGCTATTATTTTTGGAACTGTATCAATGGGAATTTTTTATACGGATGTAGATACTGATTGGTTTAAAGTATTCTTAGGAGCAATGATGCTGATAGCAGTAATTTTTAATAATTATATAAGACGAAAGGTAACCGAAAGTAAATAATGTCTGATTACCTAGTCCAATTTAACAATATAAGTAAATTTTTTGGCAAAGTTATAGCTTTAAAGGGCGTAACAATGAAACTGCGAAAAGGCGAAATTATGTGCTTACTAGGTGATAATGGAGCAGGTAAATCAACACTAATCAAAACACTAGCTGGAGTTCACAAACCCGATGAAGGTGAAATCATAGTAGAAGGTAAAAAAATAATTTTCGACAGTCCTAAAGATGCTTTAGACATTGGAATTGCTACTGTCTATCAAGATTTAGCTTTAGTTTCACTTATGAGCGTCACTAGAAACTTTTTTATGGGAAGAGAACCTATGAAAGGACCACCTTTTTTCAAAACTTTTGACATCGAAAAAGCAAATAAGATAGCCGCTGAGAGAATGGGTCAAATCGGTATAGATGTTAGAGATCCATCACAGGCCGTTGGGACAATGTCTGGTGGTGAGAGACAGTGTTTGGCTATAAGTAGAGCAATATATTTTGGTGCTAAAGTTTTAGTTTTAGATGAGCCAACTTCAGCTTTGGGAGTTCACCAGGCTTCAGTTGTGTTAAAATATATAGTAAAAGCTGCATCTCAAGGTTTGGCAGTGATTTTGATTACTCATAATGTTCATCATGCATATCCTGTTGGAAATAGTTTCACAGTTCTAAATAGAGGAAAAAGTTTAGGTACATATGAGAAAAAAGATATTACTAGAGAAAAACTTTTAAGTATGATGGCTGGTGGTGAAGAGTTAGACAAGTTAGAAGTAGAATTGAAAGAGATGAATAGGCTCTCTGCTCAATAATGCAGATTGGTATAGATTTAGGCGCTACAAAAATAGAGTATGTCCTATTAGATAATAAAAATAAAGAACTAGTTAGAAATAGGATACCAACACCCAATAATTATAATCATACTATTCTCAAAATTATTTCAATAGTAAAAGATCTAGAAAAAGAAAAAAAAAATAATTTAAGTATTGGTATTTGTCATCCAGGCTCTGTTGATAAAACTACTGGCTTAATTAAAAATGCTCATAATTCACAGTGGCTGAATGAAAAAAATATTGTTCAAGACTTAAAAAAAGAAATTAAGAATAATGTTTACTCAGAAAATGATGCAAATTGTTTTTGTTTATCAGAGTCAATTGATGGGTCAGCTAGTAAGTATGACTCAGTTTTTGGAGTTATCTTAGGCTCAGGTTGTGGTGGAGGTTTAGTTATAAATAAAAAAATTATTACTGGCTCGAATGGATTGAGCGGTGAATGGAGTTTAAATCAAATGCCTGAAACAAATGTACAAAATTTAACTCCTAGACCTAAATTAGCATTCTCAGATAGAATTGAGGGTTATTTGTCTGGAAAATCCATTGAAAAAAACTTCTATTCTAAATTTAATGAAAAGTTCACTGCGAAAGAAATCTTTTCTAATTATAGAAAAAAAAATAAAAACGCTATGTATTTCATAAACGATTATAAAGAAAAACTAGCAAGATCTTTAATAATTATAATAACAACTATAGATCCTGATGCTATTGTATTTGGTGGTGGGGTATCCAATGAAATTAATTTTCTTGATGAAATTAAATTAATGATCTCCAAACTTATTAATGAACCAAATTTAAAAACTGTTTTTTTAAAACCTTTACACGGCGATTCTAGTGGAGTAAGAGGTGCTGCACTATTAGGTAAAAAAATTTAATTTACTTATTAAGTTTTAGATCTAAATATAAAGCTGCTGACCAGGAAAAATTATTAGCTCCTAAACATTCACCAGTTTTATAATTATAATATTCATGAAATTTTTTACTCTCCAATAATTCCAAGGTCTTATTTTTTATTGAGTTGGAAAAGTTTTTATCTTTATCAATTAAACCTTGATAAATAATCCAATTGGAATTTATCCAAACAGGACCCCTCCAATATCTCGTTTCTTCAAAAGTTTTATCTTTAGGGTTAACTGTTGTAAAAAAATATTCTTTATGTGAATTATATTCTTTAAGTTTGTTAATAATTTTTTTATTTATATCTTCATTTTGAAGGTTAGCGAACAATATGAAATAATTAGAAATTGCGTCTACTTTAATTAAATTATGGTTCTTAAAATCATATGGAAAAAAACTTTGTTTCTCATCTTTGTAAAATTTTATTAAACTTTCCTCTGACTTTGATATTTTATTCTTAAGATCAGTAAAATCTAGATTAAATTTTTTAGATACCTCTACAAGATCTTTTGTGGCTCTAATCAGTATTGAATTAAATCCAATATCAATCACATTAAACATTGAGTTGTTTACAATTTTAATTGGATTATAATTTTCTTTTTTAAATTGATTTAATAAAGTTATATAACCATCATAATCCTTTTTAAGTGGTCTATTTGAACTTCTAGAAACATTAAGATCTCTTCTTTCGTACTTTAAATTTTCCTCAATTTTAACTTTATCTAGTGCTGAATCCCAAATTGGGGAGTTATCAATTCCACTTTCCCAAGGATGGATAATTGAAACAAGACCAATTTTATTTATATCTCTGTAATTAAAAAACCAGTCTAAATATTTTTTTAATTTTTTTATTATTACTTCTACTCTTTTTAATTGGCTTTGATTTAATTTATTTTGGTCTACGATTTTTTTAACTATTGTTGCAATTATTGGTGGTTGAGTAATACCAGAAGAGGGTATCTTATTACCGCAATCCCATGTTTTGTGATTTGGAAAATAACTTTCATCATTATCATGAAATAGTATGTGAGGTATCATTCCATCATCCCATTGACCTGATAAAAGTTTTTCTAATTCTTCAATTGCATACTCTATATTAAAATATGAGTATCCCAATGATATGAAAGCTGAATCCCAATTCCACTGTGCAGGATATAATTTGTTATTTGTAGGTAGCGTGTAACCTAATCTTCTATTATTTTTTAAAACTTCTTTTGCAATTTCTATTGTTTCTTTCATTAGCCCTTAACACTTCCTGCAGTTAAGCCACTTACAAGATATTTTTCAAAGTAAACAAAAATCAAAAGAATTGGCAAAGTCACAACAACAGATCCGGCCATTAAATATTGTCTAGGTGTTTCAGCATCTCCAGTTAAATGATTAATTGCTCTAGACAATGTAAATGATTTTGGGTTATCCAAGAACATTAACGAAAATAAGAACTCATTCCACGCAATCATAAAAACATACAACGCTACCGATGCAATTGCAGGTAAACTTAATGGAATAATAATCTTAATTATTATGCCAAACCAATTTTGTCCATCTATAAGACCTGCATCTTCAATTTCTTTTGGAATACTTTTAAAATATCCTTGAAGCATATAAATAGCTACTGGTAGTGTTGTTGCTGTGTAAACAATTAAAAGACCTTCAATTGAATTTCTTAATCCCAACTGACTAAAAACAGTATAAAGAGGTATAACCAAAACTATGGCTGGAAACATATATATAACTAATATTGAATTAGATAAAAAAGTTTTACCAAAAAAGTTTAACCTAGCAACTGCATAAGCCGCTGGTATTGCAAAGATTAAAGTAATAATTACTGTTCCAATTGAAACTATAGAACTTGTGTAAATATATCTTCCAAAGTCATATGTTTTAAAAATTACAAAATAAGATTTGAACACTTCCACAAGATTTTTAGTAAAATTAATACTTAAATCTAAAGGATTAAATAATAAAGCAGCCTGAGTTTTAAAACTTGTTACAAACATCAAATAAAATGGAAATAAAATAACAAATGCAAAAAAGACAATCGCAAACAAAGAAAGAAAATCAAAAATAATTTTTTCAGAAATGAAATCCTCTTTAAGATAATTTAAGTCATAATTATTTACTCTACTAGTAAAAAATAAACTTAGTAGAAAAACCCCAGAATTGTACCAAATAGGAGCACTTTCATTTATCAAAATATAAACAAGAGTAAAAATAGAAGAAAAGACTAATATTTTTATTAATCTATTTATTTTTTTACCAATAAATATAAGAGCAAAACTTAATAACAAGGCCAATAAAAAATTTATATTAAAATTAATTTCTGTTAATTTTAATCCTTGAAGTGTTGCCATTATTTTCCATATAGAGCCTAGTAATGTAAGAAAAATAGATGAAATAAATAAATAAATTAATAATGGTTTATACCTCATTTGCACGCTTCCCAATTAATTTGAAGTAAATAATCATAAAAATTATCAATAACATAACTATAACTATTGAAACTGCCGACCCCATTCCAATATTAGAAATGGCAAAACCTTGTTGATAAACATTTATTGGCAATGTTCTCGTACCTGATGCTCCACCTGTTAAAAGAAAAATGTCTTCAAATTTGTTAAAATTCCAAATAAATCTAATCATAAATAAAATAGATAAAATTGCTGTTATCTGAGGAAGAGTAATATTAATAAATTTTCGTAGTGGTCCTGCTCCATCAACCTCAGCAGCTTCATATAAATCTTTTGGTATGGCTTGCAATCTCGCTAGAATGAATAAGAAGGCTAGGGGAAAATATCTCCAAATCTCAAACATTATTACCGTAGTTAAAGCTAACCTTAACTTAATATCAAAGCCGAGTAGGTTTAGAGTCAAATATTTCTGGCCCAATAAATTTATAGGTTTATCAATGATACCAAAATTAACTAGTATGGCATTTAAAGTACCGCTATTTGGATCTAGCAATAAAGTCCAAGTGTAAGCTAACGCAACTACTGGTCCAACATATGGAAACAGCAAAATACTTCTCATAAAAGTCCTTCCATAAAATTTTTGATTAACTAACTGTGCAGCGAAAACTCCAAAAATGATTGCTCCAACCGTTCCAAAAAAAGTAAAATAAAAAGTAGTTAATAATAAATCTAAAAATTCATTTTCATTAAAAACTTGCTTAAAGTTCTTAAAAGTAAATTTGGTCGTTAACAAAATATTATCAGCATCACCAGATAATCTTGGTTTTTGTGATTTAATAATGTTTTTATCAATCTCATCATTATTAATATTTCTAATAACAATCTCAAAATTTTCTTTATATTCAGCTTTCCAATTTCCAAAATCACATTTAATTTTTTTTGATTTAAATGTACATCTTGGGTCAAGATTTACAGGTTCAATATTTTTTGGGAGTTTATCTAAAAATTCAATATTATTTATATCCTCAATCAAAGAACTGTTTCTTAGTCTGTAAACTATTTTTAATTTTGTTTTATCTTCCGAAATACTTTTTACTATCTTTTTGGCTCTTGGTTCAGGAATCCTAATATCTTTTAATTGTACTTCTTTAAAGCTTATCCAAATATTTGCAAAAATTGGAAATAATACTATTGCAAAAACTAAAAATACCGCTGGCAATAAGAGAGTATAAGCAGTTCTTTTTTCTATTTTTGATAAAGTATCTGTCATAAAAAAAGCGGATAATATTATATTACCCGCTTTTTAAAAATAATTTTATTAAAATTTAGCTAATTCAGCATTGATTTTATCAACGGCTTCATCAACTGAAATATCATCATCAATAAATTCTCTTGTGATTCTATTTAAGAATTGTGCATTAATGATTTTTGATGCTCTAGAGAGTTCGCCTTCTTTTACACCCCATCTGTTAGCAGTATCTAAACCTGCAACAATGTTATTAATAACATCGCCCGAATAGAGTTCTGTTAAAGGTTTCTTTCTATCAACACCAACCGGAAGTTTGCTCCAAGCTTTTGTAAACGCAGCTGGATCACTAGCATTCCCTCTTCTTACAGGAAATTTACCTTCTGGTGCGATAGATAATGTAGCCGTGTAACCTTCATCCATTGAGTATTCGATGAATTTTTTAGCTTCATCAGTGTCAGCATCAGCGGTAATACCAAAGTATCTAACATCAGCCCAAGCAGCACCTGATTTATTATCTGGACCACTGAAATTTGTTATGAATCCAGTTTTTGATGCAAGTTCTGGTGATGTTGGATCGCTATTTATTGTTGGTGGAGCAGAGTCTCTTAAACCTGCTAATTCATCCATAATAAATGGTGACCATATAATCATTGGTGTTTTACCAGCGAAGTAAAGTTCTCTTGATTGTTTCCAAAATAATTCTCCTGGAGGGCTAGCTTTAGCTAGTTCTTTATAAAATACTAAAGCATTTTTAAGTTCTTTACCTTGTTTCTTAGTTCCACCTTTTTTAACAAAGTTAACTCCATTAGCTAAAAGTACATGTTCTAGTACTTGGCTCATAAAGTTTTCATCTGTTTTAGTAGCGGCAACGAATCCAAATCTGTCTGCATTAGATAAAGCTTTTACAGCTTTAGAAATGTTTTCATAATTTGTTGGTGGTTGAAGATTAAATTCTTTGAATAAATCTTTTCTGTAAACAACCATCTGTGTCCAGCCATCAACTGGTACAGCAGCAATTTTTCCACCTTTTTTTGCCATGTTAAGTGCACCTGGAGCAAAAGTATCTTTGCCCAAAGATTTAACAACTGCGTTATTAGCACTTACATCTAATATTCCGGCTTCTGCCCATGGTAATACATACTGAAGTGTATGGTAAATAACATCTGGTAGATCACCAGCAGCTGCTGCAGCTGTAGCTCTTTTTCCAAGATCTTTTTCCTCAACAGGAATTACTTCTACTGCAATGCCTGTCTTGGCCTCAAAAGCTTTAGCCATCTCTTTTTGCTTTTCCATTCTTGCTGGCTGTACCTCAGTCGTCCAGAAAGTTATTCCGGCGTAGCTAGTGTTAGCCAAAAGAGTAAAAGCAAATAAATAAATTAATATTTTTCTCATTTTTTCTCCCATTTAGATAATTAATTTAAAGAAAAACCTACCAAAATTGTCGAGAAAGGTAACCCTTAAAAAAAAATAATAGAAGCTATCAGGTTTTTACATTACTTTATTTTTTGGAAAAATTTAAACTTAATACCTTAAGTTAAACTAGAAGTTGTATGGCTAATATTGAATTAAAAAATATAGAAAAATCTTTTGGCAAAAACAAAGTAATTAATAAATTTAATATTAAAATTAATGATGGTGAATTTATTGTTCTTGTAGGTCCTTCAGGATGCGGGAAATCAACAATACTTAGAATGATATCAGGTTTAGAGTCAATTGATAAAGGCGAAATACATTTGGACAACAAAATAATAAATAATTTGATACCCTCAAAAAGAGGAATTGCAATGGTTTTTCAATCATACGCCTTATACCCACACATGAATGTTTATGAAAACATGTCTTTTGGTTTGAAAACAGAAAAACTTGAAAAAAATGAAATTGATAAGAAAGTAAAAGATGCTGCGAAAACTCTTCAAATTGAAGATTTGCTGGATAGAAAACCAGGACAGCTTTCAGGTGGTCAAAGACAGAGAGTAGCAATTGGTCGGGCAATAACCAGGAACCCGAAACTTTTTTTATTTGATGAACCACTTTCAAATCTAGATGCAGCACTAAGATCAGAAATGCGTGTCGAAATATCAAAATTACACAAACAGCTGAACACGAATATGATCTATGTAACTCATGATCAAATTGAAGCAATGACACTAGCTGATAAAATTATTATTTTGAATAATGGAAATATTGAACAGGTTGGAACTCCAGACGAAATTTACAATAATCCAAGCAATATATTTGTAGCTGAATTCATAGGTGTGCCAAAAATGAATATTTTAAGGAATGGCATCGAGTCTATATTAGATAATTTAAATTTAAAGTCAGACACGTATCTAGGGATAAGACCGGAACACATTCATACCAACGGAGACGGTGAAATAAAACTTGATATAAAAGTTGATCTTATTGAAAATCTAGGATCTGAAAAAATTATTTATGCAACTTTTAAAGGTCAAGAATTAAGAATTAAGACGTCTGATAATATCTTACAAAATCTTAATCAAATTTCATTTTCTAAGAACAAAATATTTTTATTTGATAATAATAAAAAAAGATATCATATTTAGACTGTTTTATTTTAATATTTTATTAACTTCTTTGCTTGAAAATATTTTTGGCATTTGACAAGACGTTTTTATATTTACTCGTTTACCTATTTTTGCTGCATACATAATTGAATTGATAATGTCTAGTACGTGGAGCGAAAGTTCACCATTACATCTATGTTTTTTTTTATTTTCAATACAATATGCCATCTCTGCTAAACCAGCTCCTCTATAATTTGCATTTATTGGCGCTTCGTTAGCCCTAAGACTTTTTTGGCGTATATTAATTCTACCAAGAGGCATTTTGTTTGTTTTAAATTCTTTCCAATTACCGCCTAGTTTTTTACAGACAAATACAGACCCACCAAACATATTTGGGTCTGGTACTAGAATTGATCCTTTATCTCCATATAATTCAATATGATTTCTATGATGTGCTATAACATCAAAAGATAGAGTAAATCTTATTATTGTTCTATTTTTAAAAAAAATTGTTCCAAGGTAAGTTGTTGGACAAAATACTTTTACAGATTTACCTTTTCTAGGACCAATTCCTATTATTCTTTTTTTTTTATTCCACATTAAACTTCCCCATACTTGTTTAGCAGGACCAAGTAAATTTATTAATGCTGTTAAATAATAAGGACCCATATCAATAACTGGACCACCTTCCTTTTTTGCAAACCAAGGTTCTGGATTTGGATGGTAGGATTGAATACCTGGATACGCAAAAATAATATTTCCTAAATTTATTTTTCCAATTATTTTTTTTTCTATTAATTCTTTTGATTTCTGATTTCCTCCTCCAAGAAAAGTGTCTGGTGCGTTACCGATGTATAATTTCTTTTTTTTTGCAATTTTCACTAATTCTTTTCCATCTTTAAAATTAATTGCCATGGGTTTTTCTGTATAAACATGTTTATTATTCAAAAGTGCTTTTTTTGAAATTTCAAAATGAGCCTTTGGAATTGTAAGATTTAATATTATTTCAATTTCTTTATCTTTAAGAATATCTTTAACTGTAACTGCACTAATTTTATTTAATGAAGCACACTTTTTTGCAGCCGAATACTTTATATCTGCGCATTTGATAATCCTGAAATTATTAAAATATTGATGACTTTTAAAATAAGTTTCAGCTATGTGACCACAGCCGATAAGCCCGACGTTAAAAACTTTAGCCATTAAATTTAAACACCTTTTCTTTGTTTCTTTTTACCTTCAAGATGTTCTTTAAGTGATTTCTTATTTGCTTCAGTAGAAGGTATTCCTAGGGTTGGACTTTCCCAATATGCAGATCCCTCCAACCATTGATATCCATCGGTGTGTATTGAGATAACGTAAGTTTTTTTCGATTTTTTTGCTCTTTTAAAAGCTTCTTCTAATTCAGCAATTGAATTCACTTGCTCTCCATCTGCACCCATACTTTTAGCATGATTTGCAAAATCTACAGGAACTAAATTAGGTGTTTTTGAACTTTTTAAAAGACAATTAAATTCTTTACCGCCTTTGAATAATTGTAATCTATTAATAACTGCGTGTCCGCCATTATCACATACAATGATAATTAATTTATTATTTGTTATTACAGAACTGTAAATATCAGAATTAAATAAAAGATAAGATCCATCACCAACAAATGACACTACTTCTTTATCTGGGTTTGCCATTTTAATACCAAGTGCACCTGAAATTTCATAGCTCATACAACTAAAACCCCATTCGGTTTCATGAGTATTGAGCTCTCTTGGTTTCCACACTTGTATAACTTCTCCAACTAAACCTCCCGCGGCTGTTACGGCTATGTCTGATGGATCTGAATTTCTGTAACAAGCACCAATAACCTGAGCATAACTAGGAAGTTTTTGATTTGTTTGACCACTTTCTTTGTCAACGTAAGACTCCCAATTTTTTAACTCAATTCTCGATTTTTTATACCAATTATCATCTGCCTTCCAATTACCTAAAGCTTGAGATAATTCTATTAATGAGACTTTGGCATCTCCAACAATGGCTTGAGCCATATGTTTGTTAGCATCAAATCTTGCTGCGTTTATTGAAACTAATTTAAAATCAGGATTTTCAAAATTAGTCCAAGAACCTGTTGTAAAATCAGCTAATTTAGTTCCTATTGCTATTGCCATATCTGTTTCTTTGCTTAAATTGTTTGCAGCACGACCTCCTAATCCTCCAATAGCACCTAAATAATGAGAATGATCTTTTTTCATTGTTGAATAACCCATTACAGTTTGAGTAACAGGAATATTATGTTTAGTCGCAAAAGCATCTAATTCATCCGTTGCCTCAGAATAAAAAACTCCACCTCCAGAAATTATTAAAGGCTTTTTTGATTTTTTAATAAATTCAGCAGCTTCTTTGATTTGATAGTCATCAGGTTTTGGTCTTCTAATTACATGAACTCTTTCTTTAAAAAAATCTTCTGGATATTCAAATACCTCACCTTGAACATCTTGACTTAAAGAAATACAGGTTGGACCACAATCTGCTGGGTCTAACATTACTTGAATTGCTTGTTGTATACTTGAAATAATTTGTTCAGGTCTCGTAATTCTATCAAAATATCTTACAACAGGTTTAAATCCATCATTTGCAGTTATACCTGGATTGTTAAAATTTTCCACTTGTTGAAGTACAGGATCCGGCATTCTATTAGCAAAAGTATCACCAGGTAAAAATAAAATTGGAATTCTATTACTCATCGCTACAGCTGCTGCTGTGATCATATTTGTAGAACCAGGACCAACTGAAGATGTAGCAACAAAAATTTGTTTTCTTCTTTTTGCTCTTGAGTAGGCTATACCAGTTAAAGCCATATTTTGTTCATGATGGCCTCGCCAAGTAGGTAGATCTTTTTGATTTTCTTGGAGCGCTTGACCCAAACATGCTACGTTACCATGTCCAAAAATTCCAAACACACCTGGAAATAATGGCACTTTTTTTCCATCTATTAGAGTTTTTTGAGCTATTAGATACTTGATTAAAGCATGAGCACAAGTGAGTTGAATATTTTTCATAAATTCAATATAAACTAATTAATTAACTTTCTTATTTCAACAACAATATATGTACGAAAAGTTTGGACAATTCATTGACGGTAAATGGCAGCAATCTGCTAGTGGTGAAACTTATGATGTGATTAATCCAGCTAATGAAGAAATAATTGGCAAAGCTTCTAAAGCAAATAATGAAGACATACAAAAAGCACTTAAATCAGCTCGAAAAGGATTAGAAATTTGGAGAAATACTTCACCATGGGAAAGATCAAAAGTTATTAGAAAAATTTCAGAGTTACTGAGAAAACGAGTTGATGTGTTAGCAAAATGGTTAACGCTAGAAGTAGGAAAACCTATAACTGAAGGACCGGGTGAAGTAGGGGGTGCTGCAGATATTTTTGAGTGGAACTCTGAAGAGACAAAAAGAATATTTGGTGAAATTAACCAAAGTCGATTTCCAAACACAAGAATACATGTTGTATATCAACCTGTTGGAGTTGTAGCAGCCTTAGTTCCGTGGAATTTTCCAGTTATTTTAGCATCAAGAAAAATTTCAACAGCTCTAGCAGCCGGTTGTTCTGTAATAGTTAAGCCTGACGTGATAACACCAGGAAGTGTAATGGAAATCGTCGACATATGCCGAGAAGCAGGTGTTCCACCCGGTGTAGTGAATTTATTATCAGGAGATCCAGCTGGTATTTCAGAGGAACTTATTAAATCAGATATAGTAAAAAAAATTTCAATTACTGGATCAACTAGAGTAGGTAAATTAATTTTAAAACAAGCTGCAGATAAAGTTCAAAGAGTTACTATGGAATTAAGCGGTCATTCGCCATTTATAGTATTTGATGATGTTGATTTAAACAAGGTAACAGATATGGCTATTACGGCTAAATTCAGAAACAATGGTCAAGTTTGTATATCACCAAATAGATTTTATATTCATGAAAAGAAAAAAGATGAATTTGCAAATTTAATGGTAGAAAAAACTAAAAAATTAAAAATTGGTAATGGTATGGATAAAGAAACTTTATTAGGACCTTTATGTACTAAACAGAGATTAGAAGGGGTAGAAAAATTAGTTGAAACTACAAAAAAAGAAGGTGGAAAAGTTTTATTAGGTGGAAAGAGAGCTGCAAACTTTAACAAGGGTTACTATTTCGAACCAACAATTTTTGATGATGTAAAAGATAATTTTACTGTAATGAAAGAGGAACCATTTGGACCAATAGTTCCTATCCTTACATTTAAAGATTTTGACGAAGTGATGGAAAGAGCTAATGATAATGATCTTGGTCTTTGTAGTTATATTTATACCACAGATCTGAGAAAAGCTAATAAAGCATCTGAACTTATTGAGTCCGGATGTGTAGCAGTAAATACTCCAGTAGTAGCTGTAGCGGAAGCACCATTTGGCGGGATTAAGCAAACTGGATACGGTAGAGAGGGTGGATCAATGGCTATCAAGGATTATTTAAATATTAAATATACTCATTTTGGTATTTCTTACGAATGAGAAAAAATAAATTAAAACAAATGTTTAAAGAGGGTAAACCAATAATCAATGGTTGGTTACAAATACCAAGTGCTTTTTCAGCTGAAGTAATGGCACATCAAGGATGGGACTCTTGTACAATTGATATGCAACATGGTGTAGTTGATTATCCAAATGCATTAAATATGCTTCAATCAATATCAACAACTGAAACAACTCCACTTGCAAGAGTGAACTGGAATGAGCCAGGGCAAATAATGAAGATTTTAGATGCAGGTTGTTATGGTATAATATGCCCAATGGTTAGTAACAGGAAAGAAGCTGAGGCGTTTGTTCAAGCTTGTTTATACCCACCTAAAGGTTACAGAAGTTTTGGGCCAATTAGAGGATTATTATATGGAGGCCCCGATTATGCCAAACATGCTGATAATGAAATATTAAAACTTGCTATGATTGAAACTAAAGAGGCATTAGAAAAGTTAGATGAAATTTTAGATACACCAAATCTTGATGGTATTTATATAGGGCCAGCTGATTTGAGTTTAGCTGTAGGAGAGGAACCTGGTTTTGACAGACCTGAGAATACTATTGCATTTAAAGAAATTATAAGAATTTTAGAAGCTGCAAAAAAAAGGAAACTATTAGCAGGTATTCATAATGGATCAGTAGACTACGCACAAAAAATGATCTCTAAAGGTTTTAACTTAGTTACCGTTGGTGCAGATCAAAGATTTATGAGCGGTGGTGCAAAAGCAGCAATCGAGCAAATTAAAGGCACAAAAAAAGGGCAAGAATCTAAAGGATATTAGTTTATCGATGTACTTTGTTTATATGCTTAAATCAAAAAGCATTAAACCCGTTACTTATGTAGGGTACACAAATAATCTAAAAAAAAGAATAAAATTACACAATTCAGGTAAAGGTGCAAAGTTTACTAGGGGTAGAAAATGGTTATTAATTTATAAGGAAAGTTTTAAATCAAAAAAAGAAGCAATTTCTAGAGAATATTATATAAAGAGTAATAGACTACTTAGAAAAAATTTAAAAAATAAATATTTGTGAAAATAGGAATTTTACTACCTTATAAAGAAAATTTTTCTCCAGAGTACCCCGGAGCAGTTTCATTATTTGTATACGAAACAAGTCTAAATAGTAAATATAAAAAGAATATAATCGTTTTTGGAAATACTACTTTTAATAAAAAATTTAATCTCAAATATAAAAATATTGCTCTTAGAAAAAGCTTATTTGCAAGTCAAACAAAAAATTACGTAAAAAAATTTATAAATCAACAAAGAAAATTTAAATTCTCAATAATAGAAATACATAATAGACCCGGTTATGTTAAACAATTAAACAAACATATAAAAAAAAGTGTATTTTCTTTGTATTTCCATAATGATCCTTTATCAATGGATGGCTCTAAGACTATTAAGGAAAGAAAAGATTTACTCAATATTTGCTACAAGATTATTTTCAACAGCAATTGGTCAAAAAAAAGATTTTTAGAAGGTCTTAATAATAAATTTGTTAATAGTAATAAGTTAGAAGTTTTTTTTCAGTCTGCAAGAAAAGGTAAGTTATCATGTATAGGAAAAAAAAAAAATTGGATTACTTTTGTTGGTAAACTGAATAAAGCAAAAGGTTATGATATTTTTTCAAGTTCGATTAAAAAAGTTTTAAATAAATACCCTAACTGGAAGGCTAAAATTATTGGAGATGAAAAGAGAGAAAAAATTTCTCTAAATCATAAAAATGCTGACCTATTAGGTTTTCAAAGTCACGATAAAGTTCTTGATATATTCAGGAAAACAAGTATTGCGGTAGCTTGCTCAAGATGGGAAGAGCCTTTCGGAAGAACAAGTTTAGAAGCGTCAGCAAATGGCTGTGCGGTAATTATAACTAATAAGGGAGGACTACCAGAGACTGTCACTAACGCTAAAATTTTGAAAAAATTATCAACTAAGACATTAGAAACTGAGTTAATAAATTTAATAAAAGATGTTAAAAATAGAAAAACATTGCAAACACTTTCGATTGAAAATTTTTATCTTACACATAAGTTCGTCACAGACAAAATTGATAATTATAGAGATGAAAAATTACTTTATAATAAACCCTTTTATATTAGAAAAAATAAACAAACACAGCGAATATTACACATAACTAATTTCAATGAGAGACTTGATGGCAGATTATTCTTTAATACTGGTAGAAGAATTAATAACGGTTTTATCAGACTAGGTCATAGTGTTTTAGGTTTTAGCGATAGAGATATTCAAAAATATTATAAAAATATAAATGATTTAAAGGGAGCAAAAATCTTAAATGATAAACTTAAAAAAACTTGCTATAATTATAAACCGGATTTAGTTGTTTTAGGACATGCTGATTTAATATCCAAGGATCAAATTTCGGAATTAAGGGAAGATTATCCCAACACTAAATTTTGCCAATGGTTTTTAGATCCCTTAAATAAGAATGGACCAGATTTCGAAAGAAATAAAAGTAGAATATTAGACAAAATAGATGCTGTTGACGCATCATTTTTAACAACTAGCCCAGATGTGCTAAATTTTCTAAGTAAGCATAAAAGCTTTTATATTCCAAATCCTAGTGATGATTCATTTGAAACACTTAATAATTTTAATAAATCTTGTAATGTTGACGTATTTTTTGCACTAAGTCATGGAGTTCATAGAGGTGTGCTAAAATCAGGAAAAACTGATGACAGGATATCCTTTTTGAATAATCTTAAAGAAAAAACACCTAACGTAAAATTTGACCTTTATGGAATAGACCAAGTTCAACCTATTTGGGCAGATCATTATTTCAAAACAATTAGTAATGCGAAAATGGGTTTAAACTTAAGTAGAGGCAAAGCAATTAAATATTATAGCAGTGATAGAATCACTCAGATAGTTGGAAATGGTCTGGTATGTTTAATTGATGAAAAAACTGAATATAAGAATTTTTTTAATAAACAAGAAATGGTTTTTTACAAGAATGTTGGCGATTTATCAGAAAAAATTTTAAGATTATCCAATGATGATAAAATGCGGAAATCTATTGCAAAAAAAGGTAAAGATAAATACATGAAGTATTTTAACTCGAATTTAGTTGCAAATTATATTATCAATAAAACTCTGGGTTTAAAAAATAACTCAAAATACCTATGGGAAAAATAAGAAAAAAAACTGCTTTAATATTTGGGATTACAGGACAAGATGGATCCTATTTGGCAGAGTTGCTATTAAAAAAAAATTATATAATTCATGGTGTTAAGAGAAGATCATCTAGCGCTAATACCGAAAGAGTTGACCATCTTTTTGATAGTTTAAACTTCTCAAATAAAAACTTTTTTATTCATTATGGAGATATTTCTGACGGGACCAGCACCCTAAGTATTATAAACAAAATTAAACCTGATGAGATATATAATTTAGCAGCTCAAAGTCACGTTAGAGTATCATTTGACATACCGGAGTATACTGCTGATATAACAGGACTTGGTGCTTTAAGAATTTTAGAGTCAATAAAAATACTTAATCTAAAAAAGACTAAATATTATCAGGCCTCCAGTTCTGAAATGTATGGTCTTGTTAATAAAAAGAATTCATTAAATGAAAAAACTCCATTTCATCCAAGGTCAGTATATGGTGTTTCTAAAGTTTTTGCATATCATACGACAGTACATTACCGGGAAGCGTACGGAATCTTTGCTTCAAATGGTATTTTATTTAATCACGAGTCTCCCAGAAGAGGTCCGACATTCGTAACAAAAAAAATCGTACAAGGATTGGTTAGGATAAAACAAGGTTTACAAAAAAAATTAACATTAGGAAATCTTTATGCAATAAGAGACTGGGGACATGCAAAAGACTACGCGATTTCTATGTGGAAGATTTTACAATATAAAAAACCAGATGATTGGGTTATTGCTACAAATAAAGAAAATACAGTTAAAAATTTTGTAAATACAACTGCAAAAAAACTTTCACTCAAAATTAAGTGGATTGGTAAAGGTATAAATGAAAAAGCAATAGATATGGAAACTAAAAAAACTATTGTTGATTTAGATAAAAAATTTTTAAGACCAACAGAAGTTGATTATCTAAAAGGTGATTTTTCAAAAGCTAGAAAGAAATTAAAATGGAATCCGACAATTACTACAAATGAATTAATTGAGGATATGATTGAGGAAGAAATTTCAAAATAAATCTCAATGAAAAACTTTTTTTATCCTTTAATTGAGAACCCATATCGTAACAAAGATATTCAAGAAGGTATAAAAATTTTAAAATCTAAAAGGTTAACTATTGGTCCAAAAACTGATGAATTTCAACGATATTTCTCAAAAAAAATAAAGTCAAAATTTTCGTTAATGGTAAATTCTGGATCTTCAGCAAATTTACTCGCGCTACAATGTTTGATTAATCCATATAGAAAAAAAAAATTAAAACCAGGAGATGAAGTTCTTATACCGTCCTTATGTTGGTCTACATCTTTATGGCCTATTATTCAATCTGGTCTTAAACCAAAATTTGTTGATATTAATTTAGAGACTTTAAATATAAATTTGAATGATCTTAAAAAAAAGATCTCAAAAAAAACTAAAGCAATCCTAATCGTTCATGTACTTGGTAATTGTGTAGATATGACTGAATTAATGCATATAGTAAAAAGGCATAAATTAATATTAATAGAGGATACATGCGAGTCTCTCGGTACAAAATTTAAAAATAAATATTTAGGAACGTTTGGAGATTTTTCATCATTTTCTTTTTATTCATCACATCAAATATCCTCTGGAGAGGGAGGTATGATTTGCTGTAAAAACAATGAAGATCATGAAATTATCAAATCATTAAGAGCTCATGGCTGGTCTAGAGGATTAAAAAATGAGAGAAAAATAGCTTCGGCAAATAAGCATTTAGATAGTAGATTCATTTTTTATAATTCAGGTTTCAATTTAAGGTCTACAGATATAGCTGCTAGTATTGGGTTTAGCCAATTTAAAGATTTAGACAAATTCATTAAATATAGAACAAGTAATAGAATTAAGATTCTTAGATCCTTAAAAAATAATAAAAAAATTCAAAAAAAAATAACATTTATTGAGGCAAATAATCATGTTAAAGCTTCATGGTTTGGAATACCAATTATTCTTAATAAAAATATAAACAGAAACAAATTTTTAAAAAAGATAGAAAGAATAGGCGTAGAAACTAGACCTATAATAAGTGGAAATTTCTTAAAACAACCCTCTATTAAAAAATATAACCTTTTGCAAAATTCAAGATTTATAAATTCCGATATAGTTAATAAACATGGTTTTTTTATTGGACTACCGACAAGTCCTATATCAGATAAAATAATAAAAAAACTTGTAGGTGCATTTGAAGAAAGTCTCTAAAAAAATAATTTTTATTACAGGCGGAAAAGGCGTATTAGGGTCTTATTTTCATAATAAATATAAAAAAAAATATAGAATTATATCTTTTCCTCACAGATTAGAACAATTTGGAAAGCTTAGAGAGTGGATTAAAATAAAAAAATTTCACTATTTTATCCATTTCGCGGCTATTACGTCTAAACAGAATGAAAAGTATAACAAAATAAATTTGGTAAATAAAAAATTACCAATAAAGATAATAAAATTACTTCAAAAGAGTATCAAAAAAGATTTTAGATATTTTTTATTTATCTCAACTAGTCATGTGTACGGATTTCATAACAAAAAGATATCTGAGCATGATAAAAGAAAACCATTTAATAAATATGGTAGTACTAAAAAAGCTGTAGAGGATTTTATCTTAAATAAAAAAAATAAATTTTTTTTCAAAATTGGGATTGCAAGAATTTTTAACTTTACTTTTCATAGACAAAATAAAGGACATTTTATTCCAGATGTTTACGCCAAAATTAAAAATAAAAAAAATTTAATTAATTTTAATAAAAATAGAGATTTTATTCATATTGATGATGTTGCTCGATCGTTAGAATTAATGATCAATAAAAGAAAGGACAAAGCTGTAAATATTTGTAGAGGAGAAAAGATAAATTTAGTTTACCTAACAAAAAAGTTAAATTCTATGTCGTTAAATAAAGATCTATTTTTTTCAAGTTCAAAGAAAAAAGTAAATCAAGATATTTATGGAAACAACAGTTCGTTAAAAAAACTTGGAATTAAGAAATTTAAAAATTTAAATTTTATTTTAAAATCCTTTTTATATGGAAAAAAAGCAAATATTAATAATAGATAATTCTGGTTTGTCGTTTACGGGCGAAGATATTAACGGCCCTTCGTTAAGAGGAACTGAAACTTCGTTAATATTGCTTTCAGAAGAGTTTGCAAAAAAAAAATTTGAAGTTTTTTTCGCTACAAGAACTATTCAAGAAAAAAAAATTAATGGAGTTCATTATATTAATGTTAATAATATTAAAAAAGAGAAAACTTTTGATTTAGCAATAGCTGTTTCTAATGCAAATTTATTTAATAATATTAAATCTTCAAAAAAAGCTATTTTTTCAGTAAGTAATCAAAGTTTGGAAAAATTTGTTAGAAAGAAACAATTAATTTCCACTTACACTCATAAACCAGTCATTGTAACTTTATGCAACTATCAATTTAAAAAAAGAAGTTTTCTTACTTCACCTTTTGGTAAATTAACTATTCCAATAACAGTAGATAGACAATTTATTGATGAAGAAGTTAATGTAAGTTTTGTTCCACCTAAAAAAGCTATTTACAACATCAGATCAAATAGAAACTTAGATACTCTTTTAGACATATGGACTGGTTTAATTTACCCAAAAGATAAAAATCTTGAGTTTCATATTACACCAAACTTAATTGAGTATTCAGATAAATTAAAAAACCACAATATTTTTCTTAGAACCATAGGCAGTAGGAGAGAAATGATTGATGAATTAAAGCACTCAAGGGTTCTTTTATACTTAGGACACAAATCTGATATATTTACTCTAACAGCTGAAGAGGCAATCAAATTATGCGTGCCAGTAATAACTTATGGTATTGGTTCATTGAGTGAGAGGGTGAGTCATGGAAACAATGGTTTTATTGCAAAAAATTCTTCTGAGTTTGCTAAATATACTCTAGATCTAATGAATGATGACTCAATCCTTCGAGAACTAAAAGCAAAGATGTTTAAAAAAAGATTAGAATTAACTTGGTCTATCA
>CACAWX010000007.1 GCA_902536305.1 uncultured Pelagibacteraceae bacterium | reverse complement strand
GTTTTAAATGATAAAACAATTGAAGTTTTGAAAAAACAATCTTTGTTACAAGCTCAGATGGGGTGTGATGTTATTGCTCCCTCGGACATGATGGACGGACGAATTGGTAAAATAAGAAAATTTTTAGACAAAAATGAATACCATGATGTGCAGCTACTTTCATATGCTGTAAAATATGCATCTAATTTTTATGGACCATTTAGAGATGCAATAGGTTCAAAAAAATCTTTAATAAGTGACAAAAAAAATTACCAGATGGACTTTGCAAACGTTAATGAATCTATCAGAGAGGTTGCTCTAGATATAAAAGAAGGAGCTGATATGGTAATGGTCAAACCTGGTATGCCCTACTTAGATATTATTAAAAATATAAAAGATAAGTTTAAAATACCAGTTTTGGCTTATCAAGTTTCAGGAGAGTACAGTTTAATAAAGAATGGTATTAAGAATAAGCTTATCAAAGATAACGCTGTTATAGAAAGCTTAATGTGTTTCAAAAGGGCTGGTGCGTCTGCAATTGTTTCTTATTTTGCAATTGATATAGCAAAAAAACTTTAAATTTAATTAAAATAATTTTCTAAAATCACTCTAGACTTTGGAAATAAAATATTATTTGGAGCAAAAAACTTGTTTTGTAGAAAGTATCTTGTGAAATTGAGCGATTTCTTAATTAAAATATTTGAAAATTTATCAGGTATTTTTTTTAAAATAAGAAAATTTGGAACATCATAAATATAGTTATCAATTTTAATTTTGACTGAATCATTTATATTTATATTTTTGAATTTATTTTGACCTAGATTGGTATCATAGCCTAATTCTTTGATAAGATTTAACTCAAAAAAAATATATATAAAAATCCAATTTTCTAAATTAAGAGAATTAATCAAATTTTCAAATGAGTTATAAATATTTTTATTTGGTTGAGAATCTGACAACAATACATTTAATAGAGAGCAAATAGAAATTAATGCAGACGTCCTTTCTTTATCATTAAAATATAGAGGTGAAATAGGTTTAATTAATTCAGTTTTTAAATATCCAATTTTATTTTCAGCTTTTGCATTATGTGAAACAAATAGTTTATTTGAAATTTGTAAGTAATTTCTTATTTTTCTAGAATTACCTCCATAAACAATACCATCCACTTTACCCTTTTTTAGAGTGAAGATATTTATAATATTCGCGTTCTCCCTAAACTTTCTTTTTGACAATAAATAACATTCGTCTTCCCAAATCATATATCTAGCAATTTTAGAAGTTTATTCGCTGCATCCTGTTGAGCATTTTTTTTTGATGAACCAATTCCAATTATTTTTTTTGAATTAGGTATTTGAACTTCAGTTTTAAACATTGGCCTATGTTGTGGTCCAGTTTTTTTAGAAAAAATGTATTTTGGAAGCACTTTAAATTTTTTTAAACTAAATTCCTGTAATTTAGTTTTAGAATCAATTAATGTAATATTTGATCTTAACAAATGCTCTCCCCAGAAATAATCTATAAACTTTTCAGCAGATTTTAATCCTCCATCTAAATAAATAGCTCCAACTATAGCTTCTAAACAATCACTAGTAATTTTGTCAGATGATCTGTCAAGTTTCTTATGTGAAGAGCCTAAGTAGATAAATTTTTTTAAATTAATTTTATTTGCTATAAGTGAGCATGTCCTTTTATTTACTAAGTTAGCAAATTTTTTGTCAATAATTCCTTCTTTTTCCTCTGGAAATTTTTCAAGCAATCTTTCTGAAATTATTAAACCTAAAACTCTGTCACCTAAAAATTCTAATTTCTCATTGTTAATATTATTATTATAGCTTTTATGAGTTAGTGCTTTTTCTAAGATTGATTTTTTTTTAAAATTATATTTTAAAATCTTCTCAAGAAATAATAGTTTTTTTTCCATTATAAAACTTTAAATAATCTTTCAAATCTAAACGAATTTCTTATATTCCAAAATCTTAATAAACTACTTATATTTGTATCATTTGAAAAAAAAATTAACTGTGCTTCACCTACTAAATTAAGATTACTTACATAACCAACACTTTCTAAATATCTGCTATCTTTAGAACAATCTCGATTATCTCCCAATAAAAAGAAATGATCAACGGGTACTATAAATTTTTTGGTATTTTGTAGTGTGCCTCTTTTTTTATATACTGCCAAATACTTAATTCCATTTGGTAAAGTTTCTATAAATGATCTAGTTTCTAATTTAAATTTACCACATCTAATTAACTTGGTTGATCCTACCTCATCTCTTGGAATTATACCGCCATTAATTAAAAGGTTTCCATTTAAAAATTGTATTGTATCACCCGGCATACCTATTAATCTCTTTATATAGTCCGTTCTATTATCTGCTGGGGTTTTAAAAACAACTAAATCGCCTCTTTCAGGTATTTTTGAAAAAAAACGTTTATTAGAAAAATTAGGACTAAAAGGAAATGAATGTTTGCTATAACCATAAGTATATTTAGATACAAAAATACGATCTCCTACCAGAAGTGTTGGCTCCATCGAGGAAGAAGGTATGTAAAAGGGTTGAAATAATAGTGATCTAATCAAAATAGCTATTATTAAGGCGCCAAATAAAGTTTTTAAATTATCATAAATTATATAAAAAAAATTTTTTTTCATACTGAAATTGTTACAAAAGCAACAGCATAATCTTTTTCATCTGATAGAGATAAAGAAATTTTAGTTTTTTTTAGTTTAAACATCTTTTTAATTTTTTTTTTTGTATTACCCTTAAGGTTTATATATGGCTTACCTGATTTGTTATTTAAAACTGTAATTTCATTAAAATTAACACCATTTGAAATTCCAGTGCCGAGTGCTTTTGAAAAAGCTTCTTTTGCCGCAAACCTCTTAGCATAGCAATTGTGTTGATTAACAGCTTTCTTGCACTTTAGAACTTCTTGTTCATTGTAAATACGTTTAATAAAATTTCTTTTTTTAAGAGACGATTTTATTCTTTTTATACTAACTATATCGGTACCAATTCCATAGATATTCATGATTTTAAAATTTTCTTAAATGTTTTAATTCCTTTAGAAAGTCCTACAAAAATAGACTCTCCTATCAAAAAATGCCCAATATTAAATTCTACAATACCTTTAATTTTAGATAGGATTTTAGCTGATGTATATGTTAGTCCGTGTCCGGCGTGAACCTCTAAACCTAATAGATTTCCGATCTTTACTACTTTTTTAATTTTTTTTAGTTCATTTTTATAATTCTTTTTTTTATTGATTAAATTACAAAATTTACCCGTATGGATTTCAACACAATCTACATTTAGTTTTTTTGCTTTTTGAATATCTTTTAAGCTTGGCTCAATAAATAAGCTTATTCTAATTTTCTTTTTTTTTAATTTTTTTATGAGGTTTTTTAAAAATGTTTCATTATGATTAAGATTAAGACCTCCCTCAGTCGTAATTTCTTTTCTTTTTTCTGGGACTATACAAATAAATGGAGGTTTGCTATTCGATGCAATTTTTAACATTTCTCTAGTAGCTGCTATTTCTAGATTAAGTGGAATCTTTAATTTTTTTATTATTTTTTTTAAATCTTGATCATTTATATGTCTTCTATCTTCTCTTAAGTGAATTGTAACAGAGTCAGCACCATTTTTTTCTGCCAATAAAGCTGCTTTTAGTGGACTTGGATAATTTTCACCTCTCGCATTCCTTACAGTTGCTACATGATCTATATTTACACCAAGTCTAATTCTTTTCATTAAAGATTTCTGCTACCTGGTTTAACTGGATCAATTGATATTAATTCTTTTGGTAATTTTTCTTTTTTGTAAGTTGGAATATTTAATTTGATTTGAGATATAATTTTACCTTTAATTTGTGTTTTGTCGTTAGACCTGTCAATAATGCAGGCATATCCGACTATATTAGCTTTATTGAATTTAACTAAATTTGAACATTCGATGCTCGACTTACCAGTTGTAATTACATCTTCAACGATTAAAACGTTACTACCTTTTTTAATTTTAAAATCTCTTCTTAGTTGGAATTCTCCATTAACCCTCTCAGAAAAAATAGTTTCTATACCCATAAGTTTGCCTATTTCATATCCAACAATGATGCCCCCCATTGCTGGGGATAGTATTAAATCAATATCATTAAATTCACTTTTAATTTTTTTAGACAGCGACTGACAAATTAGCGCTGCTTGGCTAGGCTTACTCATCAATTGGGCGCACTGAACGTACTTTGGACTATGTAAACCAGAAGAGAGAATAAAATGTCCTTCGATTAAAGCTTTAGTTTCTTTTAAAATTTTTAAAGATTCTTCTGATGAAAGCATTTTTTTTCTGTTTATGTCTTATTATTTTAAAATTTAAATCACTTTGTTTTATTTGACTTATCAAGTTTGTGAAATTTTTCAAATCTTTAATTTGCAAGTCAAAAGAAAATTTTAAATATTTTTCTTTTCTTTCTAATAATTCAACATTAATTATATTTCCCTTATTTAATCCAATTAATGAGCAAATATTACCTAGGGCACCAGGTTTGTGTGGTAAATCAACTTCAATTGTGCTTTTATAATTTTTTTCAACCTCTTTTTCTGTTTCTAATGATTTGTCTTGCCAATATCTTCTTATAGCAGCTCTTGCTTTCCCTGTCTTTGCCGAGCTTAACCAGTGCAAAGATGGTGATGCGTTTTTAGAGGTTTCAATTCTAACCATATCACCATTTTTTAAAATATTTTGTAATGTTGTTTCTCTGCCGTTAACAAAACAACCGATAGCGCTATCGCCAATTTTAGTATGCACAGCATAAGCAAAATCAATTGGTGTTGCTAATTTTGGTAGTTTAATTACAGATCCTTTTGGAGTGAAACAAAAAACATTCTCTTGAAACATTTGTAATTTAGTAAATTCATAATAATGCTCTGGGCTATTACCAGCTTCTATTATTTCGACTAAATCTCTTAACCAATCATATTCTTTCCAAGATAAGTCTGAAAATTTCTCGGATGATTTATATTTCCAATGTGATGCTATACCCCTTTCGGCAAATTCATTCATTTCAAAGGTTCTTATTTGAATTTCAATTCTATTTTTTCGTGGGCCTATAACTGCAGAGTGTATAGATTGATATTTGTTTATTTTTGGTGTCGAAATATAATCCTTAAATCTTCCAGGAATTGTGGGGAATTTGCTATGAAAAATTCCTAGAGTTTTATAACAATCCTCCACATTTTTCACTATTATTCTAAATCCTATAATATCTGTAAGCTGTTCTAAAGAAACTTTTTTATTTTGTATTTTTCTCCAAATAGAAAATGGAGATTTTTCTCTTCCAGTAATAGTCGCTTCAACTCCATTTTTATTTAAAAGTTCAATCAGTTCCGTAGATATAGATTTGAAAGTGTCGTCTTTATTATTTTTAATAAATTGAAGTCTTTCGATAATTAAGTCTCTTGCAGGTTTGTTTAGCACTGAAAAAGAAAGATCTTCCAACTCATCTCTTATAGTATTCATTCCCATTCTTTCAGCTAATGGAGCGTAGATTTCCATAGTCTCTTTTGCTTTTTTAATTTTTTTTTCTTTATCTTTAACAAATTGTATCGTTCTCATGTTATGTAAACGATCAGCAAGTTTTACTAAAAGAACACGTATATCTTTTGATGTTGCTAAAATTAATTTTCTAAAATTTTCTGCTTTAGAGTCATCAGAAGCCCTATTTTCAAGAGCAGAGATTTTAGTTACACCATCAACTAAGTTAGCTACTTCTTCTCCAAATTCCTTTTTAACACTTTCGTAAGTAACATTTGTGTCTTCGATTGTATCATGAAGTAGTCCCGTTGTAATTGTAGCACTATCTAACTTTAACTCTGTCAAAATTTTTGCAACAGCAACAGGGTGTATAATATAAGGTACACCTTCATCTCTTTTTTGATTTTGATGAGCTTCCACTGCAAAATTATAAGCTTTATTAACTGTGTCTATATTTAAAAATCTATTATATGATTTAATTTGATTAATCAGTTCGTTGTTATCAATCATGTATTTATATTAACATTTTTATTGAGCCTTGTAATCTCTATCCTGGATTTAAGGTCTAATTGACCTATTAAAACATTTACATTTTTCTTTAAAACTGGATGTTCCCAATTAGGATCGATCTGACTTATTGGAAATAAAACAAAATTCCTTTGATGGCATCTTTTATGAGGAATCGTCAAATTATCTATATCTAAATTTTCACCATTAAAATCTATAATATCAATATCACATACTCTTGGATCATTTTTTTTTGATTTGGTTCTACCAATTTTCCTCTCAATAAGAGAAATAATGTTTCTTAATTCTTTAGCGCTTTTATTAAATACTCCAAAAATACCTACATTTAGAAAATTTGGTAAATTTTTATTTGGATATGATGGAGTCTCATAAAAATTAGATATTTTTTTAACATCAAATTTTTTTTCAATTAGGAGTTTTATAGCAATTGAAATATTATCAAATTTATTACCAAAATTTGAATTTAAATTAGATCCAATATTTAGATGTATCATTTATTTCTTACTTAACAATCTAGCTTTTTCTTTGTTCCAATCTCTAGTCTTTTTAACTTGTCTTTTATCATAAAGTTTTTTTCCTTTTGCTACAGCTATTTCAACTTTAACTTTTCCTTTTACAAAATATAATTTTGTAGGAATTAGTGTTAATCCGTCCTGATTAATTCGACCAATAAGTTTGTTAATTTCTTTTCTCTTTAACAATAATTTTCTATCTCCTTTAGGATCATGATTATTATATGAAGATTGACGATATAAGGGTATATGAGAATTAATTAGGTATAATTCTCCGTTATTATCAACTGCATATGAATCGGCAATACTTCCTTTTCCATCTCTAAGAGACTTAACCTCAGATCCTTTTAATGTAATGCCCGCTTCTAATATTTCTAAAAAAAAATAATTAAAACTTGCTTTACGATTTAAACAAATTATTTTTTGTCCAGAAATTACTTTTTTCTTCATTAAAGTAACTTAGCTACTTTAAGTGCCTCAGAAACTTTCTTTTTTGTTTCGTCTTTTACTTCAACAAGTGGTAATCTTACTGATGGTTTACACATTCCTAATAATGAAGCTGCATATTTCACTGGTGAAGGATTGCTTTCAATAAACATAGCACTATGTACTGGTTGCAAAATTTTATCTAATTCTTTAGCCTTATCAAAGTTGCTAAGGCAAGCTTTTTGAAATTCTGAACAGTATTTAGCTGCTATGTTTGCAGTAACACTTATAGAACCAACACCACCTCTTTTATTAAATTCTAGAGAATTGTCATCATTTCCAGTTAATTGAATAAATTTATTTCCCATTGCTTCAAATTGTTGATCAACTCTGCTAAGATCTCCAGTTGCATCTTTTACGCCGACAATATTTTTTAATTCATATAATTTAGACATAGTATTTACGCTCATATCTATTACAGATCTAGATGGAATGTTATAAATAATAATTGGTATACCTACATTGTCGTTAATTTTTTTGTAATGTTGATATAAACCCTCCTGAGTTGGTTTGTTATAATATGGTGTTACTACTAATAAAGCATCTGATCCGGCTTTTTCTGCAAATCTAGACAACTCTATTGCTTCATCTGTTGAATTAGATCCTGTACCAGCTATTACAGGAATTTTTCCTTTACATTCCTTAACAGCAATTTCAATTATTTTTTTATGCTCATTATGAGATAAAGTTGGAGACTCACCTGTAGTTCCTCCAGGTACAACACCGTTAGTACCATTTTTTAAATGATAATCGATTAATTTAATATAAGCATCTTCACTTAGATCACCATTATCAAATGGTGTAATTAAAGCTACAATTGATCCTTTAAGCATAAAACAAAATAAGATAAATAAGTCTTAACTTATGACCATTAAATTAATTAGTCTAGTAATAATAACACTTTTTTTATTATCAGGTCACAGTTATTCAGAGGAACAATTCCTATTTCCTAAAAAAAAACCTTCAATATTTAAAAACATAAAGAATTCTAAAAAAATTGATCTTTCTAAAAATCTACCCCAAAGAAAACCATTAATTAAAAAAGAAGAAGATATTCAAAAAGATAAAGAAGTTAAAAAAAAAGAAGTGGCAGAAAAAAAAGAAGTTGAGAAAACAGCTACATTTAAGACAAAAAGCTCATTTATTTATCCTCAAAAAAAACCTGCTATTTATAAAGCTTCAACTGAAGAGATAGATAAATCATCTATTTTAAATCAGAAAGATTTTACTCGTGCAAAAGAAACTATAAAATTTATCAAAGATAAAAAATGGAATAGTGCACTCAAGAGCGCCTCAAAGATTAAAGATCGTGAATTTAGAAATCTTATTACTTGGATGTATCTTAAAACAACAAGAAATGGTGCTTCATTTAGTGAATATAAAAATTTTATTGAACAAAACAATAATTATCCAAGAATTAATAGAATTAGATTTCTTGCAGAAGGTAAAATTTATTTGAGAAATAATTCTCCAACTTCAATAATAAATTGGTTTGAAAAATATCCACCTCTTGGAGGGATGGGAAAAATAAAGCTAGCAGAAGCTTATCTTGAAAAAGGACAGGTAGACAAAGTACGAGAATTAATTAAAGAAGGGTGGAAAACTGCAACAATAAGTAAAAATGATTTGGGTTATTACCGTGCTAAATTTAAAAAATTTATTGACTCAGAAGATCATATTAAAAGAGCTGACTATTTAGCTTGGGAAAAAAAATACTGGGATTTGAAAAGAATGTTAAAATATTTACCTAAAGATCAAAGAGCTTTATACAATGCTCGTCAGATATTAATGAGTAATTCTTACGGAGTTGATAATGCTATTTCTAAAGTCCCAGAATATCTAAAAAAAGATCCAGGATTAGAATTTGATAGATTAAGATGGAGAAATCGTAGAGGCAGATTAGAAGGTTCTCTAGAAATTTTATATCGTAATTCTATTAAAACTGAAGAACAAATGGTTAGACCTGATAAATGGTGGGAACAACGAGAAAGTGTTGTGAGGAGTTTAATTTATAAGAAGAGATATAAGACAGCTTATAAGATTTCTAGTGAACATGCTCTATCAGCAGGACCATCATTTGCTGAAGCGGAGTGGTTATCTGGTTGGATTGCATTAACTTTTTTGAATTCACCAGAATACGCTGTTAGCCATTTTAAAAATTTTTATAATAATGTAGGTTATCCAATTAGTCTTGCTAGAGGAGCGTATTGGCTTGGAGCATCATATGAGAAATTAAATGAAGAGCAGCTATCTAAAAATTTTTATTCTGAGTCAGCTAAGTTTCCAATGACTTACTATGGTCAGCTTGCTTTTAATAAAATAAATCCAGGTGGTAATTTTGAACTTAAAGATGAAAGTTTTTTTGATAAAGAGTATGAAAAGGAATTTAAAAAAAATGAACTAATAAGACACATAATCTTATTAAAAGAATTAAATGCCACTCAATTAGGAAAAGATATTTTTAAACATTTAGCTGATCTAAATATTGAAAAAGGAAGCGAAGTATTAGCTGCAGAATTAGCTACAAGTGTTGAGAGATATGATTTTGCTATACAGATTTCAAAAAAAGCGTCTTACGAAAAACGATTTTATAATCAATTCAATTATCCAATCATAGCAACTCCAAAAATTATTAATAATAAAGTAATGCCAAAAGCCGAGGTTGTTTTAGCAATTATTCGTCAAGAAAGCGAATTCGACAAAAGTGCTAATAGCTGGGCTGGTGCCAGAGGTATGATGCAATTAATGAAATACACAGCGAAAATCGTAGCCAAACAAGCTAAGCTACCTTATAGCATTAGTGGATTAACTCGTGATCCTGAATATAATATTAAATTAGGTTCATATTATTTTAATTCTTTAATTGAAGATTATAATGGAGTTTATCCTTTCGCTATAGCTGCATATAATGCAGGACCTAACAGAGTTAAAACATGGAGGAGAGTAAATGGTGACCCGTCAAAAGGTCAATTATCATATATTAACTGGATAGAACAAATTAGATTTAAAGAAACAAGAAATTATGTTCAAAGAGTTTTAGAAAATATTAATGTCTATAAATATATTTTGAGTAAAGAGCCTGTTCAAATCGATAGCTATTTTAATTAAACATTGGCGGAAGAGGAGAGATTCGAACTCTCGGTACGATGTTACTCGTACGGTTAGTTAGCAACCAACTGGTTTAAACCGCTCACCCACTCTTCCTTTTTTCCAAGGTAATTTAGTACTAATTATTAATTAATTACCTTATAAATCAATCAAAAAAATGGTCAAATGAAGAAAAATTTATTTAAAGGTATTTCGTTTACGGTTGGAGCATCCATATGGTGGGGAGTTATTGGGGTAATTTATTTTAAATTTGTATCTTTTGCTTCTCCTATAGAGTTAACCATTCACAGAACTATTTGGACTGCCTTACTATTGCTAATTACTACGTCTTATTATTCGAAATGGAGCGAATTTAAAAATGTAATCAAAAGAAAAATAAATATACTGATTTTGCTTATAACTGGACTACTTGTTTCTTTAAATTGGTTTACATGGCTTTACGCAGTTAAAACTAACAATTTATTAGACTCAGCATTAGGTTATTACATTTTTCCAATATTGAGCGTATTTCTTGGAATAATTTTTTTAAATGAAAGATATAATAGAAACAAAATTATTTCAGTTTGTTTAGTTATTTTAGCTTTACTTTATTTTTTAATTAAACTTGGTCAAATACCATGGATAGGAATCACGGTTGCTCTTACATTTAGTTTGTATGGATTAATAAGGAAAAAAGTCAAAGTATCCTCTGATATAGGATTGCTGATAGAAACTTTAATACTTACTCCTATTGCTCTATTATTATTTGTTTTTTTAGTCCAAAATAATTTAAATGTTTTTTCTTTAAATGAACCAATTCTATCATTTTATTTATTCTGGGCCGGCCTTATGACTTTAATCCCTCTTTTTTGGTACACCAAAGGATTTGGACTAATAGGTATAGGTCCAGCAAGTATGATTTTTTTTCTTACTCCAACAGCTCAATTTCTCTTAGGTTTATATTATTTTAACGAACCATTGATATTAGACGAACTAATAGCATTTATTTTTATTTGGATTGCAGTAATAATTTACTTGAATGAATTACGTAAAGAATAAATTGAAATAATTATTAGTGGAATAATTATTGAAATTGCAAATGAAAGAAAAAGTAAATTTTTAGTTATTAAAGGAGTAAAATATTCTATAGATATTAGGTTACCTACTAAAATACTAGATTGAAAGTTTTGACTTGGAAAAAATAGTAATCCAGAAAACAATCCAATAAATATCGTATTAGAAGCCAATTTTGTATTAATCTTTTTATTAAAAAAACCATAAAAAATTGTAATAACTGCTGCACAACATAATAGATCTGCTAATAGGAATAAATATAGTATACTAAAACCTTTTGAAGCTAATATAAAAACTAGAACAGAAAGTAAAAGTATTATTATATTTGCTTTATTTTTTACTTTCTTACCACTCAAAGATTTATTTACAAGTTTGCCATCAATAATAATTAAACTAGAAATAGCGTTAATTAATGTATCGATAGTACTTAAAGTTAAAGACATTGCTAAAATTAATATAGCAATTACTATTGCAGAATTTTTTTTATCTAATAGTAAATCAAAGAATGCTAGATCCGGTATTACTTTTGAATTCAAAGATAAAGATAATAAGCCAGTATACCCCATCCAAAAAACAATTATAAAAGTAATTAGTGAAGAATAAATTAAACTAGATTTAAGTATCCTATTATTTTTAGCTGAAAATACTCTTTGCCAATTACCTTGGTGAAACAAATTTGTAGCTGCTACTGCAATAAAAAAAGTTAATCCAGCTGTATAATTTGGTAAATAATTTTTATCAATTAAATTAGGTGAATTTTGTTTGATTATTTCAAAGCTTGGTGAGTCTATTTTTCCAAATATTAAAGCAAGTGAAGATAGAATAATTACTACTATAAAACTAAATTGATATTTATCTGTTATAATTGAAAGTTTAAAACCACCTCTTAAAATATATAATAGGCAAATAATCAAAGTTATTGCTGCAGTAATCCATAAGGGAACACTGGAGGTATATTTTAAAAGAGCTGCTATGGCTGTTACCTCTGCTATTAAAAATATTGTTAAATAAAAAAGTATTAAAAATAAACAAATCTTAAGTATGCCTGTGCCAAATCTTTTTTTTATAAATTCAGTTAATGTTAGACCATTTGGAAATTCTTTTCTTATTTTTGGTCCAAAATTGTATAAAAAAAGCATGGGTGCCGCTGTTCCTAAGGCATAGCCAATTACAGCTCCGATACCTCCCCATGTGGCAGCAGAAGCAGGTCCAAACAAAATCCAAGCTCCTAAAGCTGAAGCTGTCAAACTAGCTGTTAATGAAAAAGTATTTTCGTCTCTATCACCAACAATATAATTGTTGTTATTAACGAATTTTTTCGAGTTTAAATATCCAAGTAATATAAAGAATATACCAACTAGAACGATTATTGTTAAAGATGACTGTATTGATAAGTATGTTTTTTCCATATTTCCCTTACTGAATTACCGGTCAGGTTCTTCGGGTATAATCTCAGTCTTTTAGACACCCCGTTTTATTTCTATATACTAATTTTTGGCAAAGAGTCAAATGAAGCCGTATCAATTTTTGAAGAATGTTCTCTTCTCATTTTCCAGCTATTATTTATTCCAGCTTGAGCCACACTAATTACGTTTCTACCATACTTGGCATTTGTCACATCTATTGCTTTCATTAATGTTTCTGACTTATTTTCTAAAATTGGTGTCAATAAATTTAAATTTTTTTCACCAGCTTCACTCAACTTAGATAAAATTACACCGGCCTTTTGATAAAAATATCCATATTTATATATTTTTTTTAATCCTTCTATTGCCACTTTAACTAATTCCAAACTGTTATTAGTTGCAACAGGCAAATCTATAGTTAGCGAATTTGAATAATATTTTCTATTTTTATCAAAGGGACTTGTTCTAATAAATACAGTTATAGATCTTGTTGTTTGATTATCATTTCTAATTTTTTCAGCTGCATTTAAACAGTGGGTAGTAATCGACTCTTTTAATTTATTTAAACTCTCAATTTTTTTTCCAAAAGATCTTGATACACAACAACTTTTTCTCTTTGTTTCTTCTGTTTCCAAATTAATACAAGAAATACCCCTTAATTCCATTACTGTTTTAGCTCCCAATACATTAGTACTTTTTTTTACCCAACTATTTGAAATATTTTTCAATTTGTATGCATTATTAATTCCATTTTTTATATAAAGTTTGGATAGCTGACGGCCTACTCCCCATATGTCTGAAATATCAAAATTTTTAAGCACATCATCTATGTTATCTTTTAGGAAAATAACCCCAGTCTTATTTTTTTTTGCCACATGATTTGCGACCTTACTTAAAGTTTTAGTGCATGAAATGCCTACACTTGTTGGAATTCCTGTCCACTTAAAAACCCTTTCTCTTATTTTTTTTCCATAATCTTCTATATTTTCATCTTTAATATGTGACAAATCTATAAATGCTTCATCTATTGAATAGATTTCAATTTTATCTGAAAATCCTTTCAAAACTTTCATTACTCTTCTTGAAAGATCTCCGTATAGTGAATAATTTGACGAAAATATTTGGACATTATTTTTTTTAACTAATTCTTTAACTTTAAAATAAGGTTCCCCCATTTTAATTCCAATTTTTTTTGCTTCTGTAGATCTTGATATTACACAGCCGTCATTATTTGATAACACCACAACAGGTATATTTTTAATCTTTGGATTGAATAGCCTCTCACATGAGACGTAAAATGAGTTACAATCAATTAAAGCAATTTTTTTCTTATTGTTGTTTATGAATGACATATGTCACTACCCCCCAAATTATTATTTCTGGATTATCTGCTAAATTAATTCTATCTAATGTATTTTTAGATCCTGATGTTAAGTAATTAGCTTCTTTGCTCTTAATTAAAGTTTTTACTACTAGTTCTTCATTAACATTTGCTATAACTGTTGAAAAATTTTTTGGATTCAAACTTTTATCTACTATCAATAAATCTCCATCATATATACCGACGTTAGTCATAGACTTTCCCTGAACTCTTATGATAAATGTAGCTGGAGCATTTGTTATTAAATGTGAATTTAGATCTATATCGTCTTCAATATAATCAGTTGCCGGAGATGGGAAACCAGCCCCTACTTTATGTAAATAAAATGGTATTGTTAACTTCATAAATGTTCTTGTTTTGTTCTTTATAGTCGATAAAGTGCTCTTTAGTCAACCCTTTTAATTTTAGTTAATTAACTGGGTCAAATTGCAATTCGTAATGAGAATAAGGATTAGTTAAAAAAGAATAGTGATTAAAAAAATCTTAACAATATTAGCAATAACATTATTTGCAGCATCCGCTCACGCAGCATCTAAGTTAGATGTGATTAAAAAAAATGGTGAATTAAGAGTTGGAACAACAGGAGACTGGGATCCAATGTCAATGAAAGATCCAGCTACTAATAAGTATAAAGGGTTCGATATTGATGTCATGAATGAGTTAGCGAAAGATTTAGGAGTAAAAGTAAAATTTGTGCCAGCTGAGTGGAAAACTATCGTTGCAGGAATAACAGCTGACAGATATGACATCTCTACTAGTGTAACTAAGACACCTAAAAGAGCTGAGGTAGCTGGTTTTACCGCTACGTACTATAAATACGGGACAGTTCCTTTAGTTCTTAAAAAAAACTTAAAAAAGTTTTCTACATGGGACTCTCTAAATAAAAATGGTGTTACAATAGCTACGACATTAGGAACATCTCAAGAGGAAAAAGCAAAAGAATTCTTTCCAAAATCAAAACTTCAATCTGTTGAAGCTCCAGCAAGAGATTTCCAAGAGGTTTTAGCAGGAAGAGCTGATGGAAACATTACAAGTTCTACTGAAGCAAATAAATTAGTAATTAAGTATCCCCAATTAGCAATAGTACCTGATGGAGAAAAAAATCCGGCTTTCTTGGCTATGATGGTTCCAAAAGGAGACAAAGTTTGGAATGATTACGTAAGCAATTGGATTAAGAGCAAACAATCATCAGGATTTTTTAAGAAATTATTAGCAAAGTACAATCTTAAAAGCTTATAATTTAAGTTTCAATACCTTTCATTAACAAATATAGTCAATTAGTGAAGTTTTTAAAGTTTATCGTTATTCTATTTTTACTACAAGGATGTAGCTCAAATTACGAGTGGGGTTGGTATATACTTAGTCCAGATAATGTCGAGGGATTAACTAATATAAAATTTTTAATAAGTGGAATTACAACAACAATTTATATCTCAGTCATTTCAATAATTTTAGCTATGATCATAGGATTAATTGTTGCATTGCCTTCTTTATCAAATAATAAATTTCTGAGTTACTTTAATATTGGATATGTAGAAATTGTAAGGGCAATTCCATTGTTAGTATTAATACTTTGGATTTATTACGGTCTTCCAATTATGTTAGGAATTAGTTTCTCACCTTTTGTATCAGGTATAATAGCTTTAACTATAAGTGAAAGTGCTTTCCAAGCTGAAATATTTAGAGCGGGGATTAATTCAATACATAAGGGTCAACATGAAGTATCGGAGTCCCTTGGAATGAATTTTTGGAGAAAAATGAGATTTGTTATATTACCTCAAGCTATTAAAGTTGTCTTGCCAGCTATGGGAAATCAATTTGTTTATGTATTAAAGATGTCTTCATTAGTTTCAATTATAGGAATTGCTGATTTGACCCGAAAAGCTAACGAGCTTGTAACGACAACATATAGACCTTTAGAAATATATACTTTTTTAATATTGGAATACTTAGTCTTAATATTATTTGTATCTTATTTTGTAAGAAAGCTAGAAAATAAATTAAAATACAAATAATTTTTTAAAACTCATGCTTAATTTCTTTTTTAAGAAAAATGGTACAAACGCTAAAACAACAACACCCATTAACCAATTAGTAACCATTATTGTGTAAAAAATATCTTGATATTCGCCTCCCCTTATATTGATAACATACCATAATGATGAGAAAGGGATTATGGTTAATCTTAAGATGGTCATATACAAGCTCAAGATTGGTAATTTTAGGGATTGAAATAAAGCAGAAGTAATAAAAAAAACTGGATAAATAGGTCCAATTAAAGCTGCAACTTGTAAGTAAAGAGCTCCACTATTTATTACCTCCGAATTATCAGTAAAAAGGGAAATGACTAAATTTGAAGACAAATAAATAATTATTCCTGCAAAGATCATGAAACTTGAGCCGAACATTAACGCTTTAAAATACACTTCCTTAATACGGTTATAAAACTTAGCTCCAAAGTTCTGACCTGCTATAGACAATACAGCTGTATTTAAACCGATAACTGGTAACAATAATACTTGTTCTATCCTTACAGCAGTTCCATATCCAGCTGTTGCTAATTCTCCAAATTGTCCAACGAAGTAAAAAATATTAAATACCCCAAACATTATCATGAGCATAGTGAACATGATGGGAACTGATTGTTTTAAAATATTTAGTAATAAATCCAATTTTGGAATAAAACACTTAAAATATAAAAATTTTTTTAATTCACAACAATAGACTTTGTAAAGTAAATAAAAAACTCCTAAGGATTGAGCAATTAAAGTTGATATAGCTAATCCAGCAATACCGAATCCAGGAATAATTCCATATCCAAAAATAAATAGAGGGTTTAAAAAAATATTTATGAAAAAAGAAAATATTAATATATTTCTGTAACTTTTTGTATCACCTTGAGCAGATAAAGTTCCATTCAGAGAAAGTTGAACAAGAATAATTATTGAACCATAAAATATTATATCTAAATATTCTCTAGTTAAAATAATGCTTTCCTGGGTGGAGCCCATTATTTTCAATAATTCATCTGAAAAGTTTAAGCCAAATGAGGTAACAAAAAAAGAAGTTATAATTGCAAATATAATTGATTGAGCTACATATAATGATGCAGTTTTATTTTCTTTAGCACCTATAGAGTTACTTATTAAAGCCTGAGTACCAGCCTGAATACCAATTGATATAGCTAAAGCAATAAAAGTAATAGGCCAAGATTTAGCAACAGCTGCCAGAGCTTCAGGTGAAATTTTACCTGCAAAAAAACTATCTACCAAATTATAGAAAGTCATAAAAAGTGAACCTGTGCTTGCGGGTATTGTTACTTTTTTAAGAAGAGACCAAATTGGATCTTTAGTTAAATTCATTAAATAATATTAATATTCTTTTTGAAACTTATGCTTTTTTCCAGCTTTTTTAGCAAGAAGAATTTGCTTTTGCCTCATCCTAAATCTATTTATTTGTGACTTTGTTAATGTGTCATAACATCTTGGGCAAGAAACTCCTTCCTCATATTTTTTAGATCTTTTTTGTTTATTCGAAACCGGTATTCTACAACCACTACAAACTATGTAGGATCCCTCTTGTAAATTATGTTTGAGCGAAACTCTATTATCAAAAACAAAACACTCACCATTCCACTTACTTTCTTCTTTTTTTATTTTCTTTAGATAATTCAAGATTCCCCCTTTAAGTTGAAAAACATTTTTAAAACCTTTCTGCTTAAGATAAATAGAAGCTTTTTCACATCTAATTCCACCGGTACAAAACATTGCAACTGTTTTTTTTCTGCCCAATTTACTTAAATATTTAGGAAATTCTCTGAAGTTTTTTACTTTTGGATTGACTGCCCTTTTAAAACTTCCAATTTCATATTCAAAAGGTTTTCTGGTATCAAGAACAAGAGTATCTTTATTTTTTATCAAATCATTCCACTCAGATGGTTCTAAATGGTTATTTTTTTTGTTATTTGAATTAATATAAATACCCATGGGTACAACTTCTTTTTTTATTTTTATCTTCGGTTTATGAAATGGCTGTAATTTACTTTTTGACAAATTTTCACTATCAAATTTTTTAATTTTAAATGAATTTTTTATTATCTTACTAATTTTAGAAATATTTTTTGATTTACCCGATAGGGTTCCATTTAGACCTTCTTTAGAAATAATAAGGGTTCCTCTTATATCGTTTTCAGAAAAAAGGTTTTCAAGAATTGTTTTATGTCTTTTTAAAGACTTTAAATTTTTAAATTTGTAAAAACCTAAAATGATAAACATTATAATTTGTTACAAATGGTAAACCCATCTCCAAGTGGCAGAATAATTTGCTCTGTTCTTTCATCGTTTTTAACAAAGGTATTAAAATCTCTTATTATATTAGTAAATTTTTCATTATTTTTCTCATCTACAACTTCACCATGCCATAAGACGTTGTCTATTATCATTAAACCGCCTCTCTTGAGTAAATCAAAACTTTTGTTGTAATAATATTTATAATTTTCTTTATCAGCATCAATAAAAATAATATCAAATATTAAATTTTCTTTTTTTAATTCATTAAGTGTATCTAAAGCTGGATTTACTATAGTTTTAATCTTTTTATCTTGTTCAGCTTTTTTAAAAAATTCTTTTGCTTTGATATTTGTTTCACTATTTTTATCCAAAGCAATAATCGTGCCATCTTCAGGTAATCCTAAAGCAATTGAGAGAGTGCTCAAACCAGTAAAGGTTCCAATTTCTAATACTTTTTTAGATTTTGAGATCTTTGTGATTAATTCTAAAAAGTAACATTGAGAGATAGCAATCTGCATTCTCTTAATGTCACCTAGGCTTTCATTGTATGAAATGATTTCGCTTTGTACAGGATGAAGTTTCTTACTTAAGTCTCTAATATAGTTTTGTATCTTAAAATTAATATCAAGATCTTTACCCATTATTTCTTTAATTTATTTTTAAGTATCTGGTTTACTAATTGTGGATTAGCTTTACCACCTGAAATTTTCATAACCTGACCTACAAAAAAACCAAAAAGTTTATCTTTACCAGATTTGTACTGCTCAACTTTATCGTTATTTTCAGTGAGTATTTTTTCTATAATTTTTTCTAACTCTTTTGGATCGCTTTTTTGTTGTAATCCCTTTCTCTCTATAATTTTGTTAGGATCTTCTCCAGATTCTTTCATTATTTCAAAAACTTCCTTAGCTGTTCTACCTGATATAACTCCTGAACTAATTGAGTCTATTAATTGAGACATTTTCTTAGCTGTAACTGGTGATTGAGAAATTGAGATATTTTTTTCATTTAATAAAGCAAATAGATCTCCTATGATCCAATTTTTTGCTAATTTAATATCTGAAGTTTTAACCACTTCTTCAAAATAATCTGATATTTCTTTTTCTGAAACCAAAACGTTAGCTTCATATGCAGTGAGCGAATAATCGTTTATAAATCTCTCTTTTTTTTGATCAGGTAATTCAGGTAAATTTTTCTTTATATTTTCAATTAGCTCTTTGTTTAAGTTTAAAGGTAACAAATCGGGATCAGGAAAATATCTATAATCGTGAGCATCTTCTTTTGATCTCATAGATCTTGTCTCATTCTTTTTAGTGTCAAATAATCTTGTTTCTTGATCAATTGATTTTCCAGCTTCTAAAAGTTCTACTTGTCTTTGAGCCTCATAAATAATAGCCATCTGCATAAACTTAATAGAATTAACATTTTTAATCTCACATCTAGTTCCTAATTCCTTATTACCTTCTTTTCTAACAGAAACATTTACGTCAGCTCTTAATGAACCCTCTTGCATGTTTCCGTCGCAAGTTCCTAAGTATTTCATTATTGATCTTAATTTTTTGATATAAGCGTTTACTTCATCTGGAGAACTTAAATCTGGTTTGCTCACAATCTCCATAAGTGCAACACCTGATCTATTAAGATCAACATATGTATTGCTCGGATCTAGATCATGAATACTTTTACCCGCATCCTGTTCTAGATGAAGCCTCTCAATACCTATGGTCTTTGTACCATTTGGTAAGTCTAAAGTAATTTTGCCTTCACCTACTATTGGATTCTTATACTGAGAAATTTGATAACCCTGAGGTAAATCGGCATAAAAGTAATTTTTTCTATCAAAAACTGAATACGAATTAATTTTTGCATTTAAGCCTAGCCCTGTTTTAATTGCTTGTTGAACGCAAAATTCATTTATAACAGGTAACATCCCGGGAAAAGCAGAGTCAACAAGGCTGACTTGAGTATTCGGTTCAGCTCCAAATTTTGTAGAAGATCCTGAAAAAAGTTTAGAATTAGAGGATACTTGTGCATGGACCTCTAAACCAATAACTACTTCCCATTTCCCTTTTTCTCCTTCAATAAGATATTTTCCTTTTTCTCTAGTCATTACTTTTCCCACCATCTATTAAGATTTTGTTTAAAATTTATTTTTTTTTCAACTGCAAAAGCGATATTTAAAAGTTTTTGTTCATCTAAAGTTTTGCCTATAAACTGTAAACCAAGTGGATAATTGTTGTTGTCTGTTCCTGCTGGGATTGATATTGCAGGTATACCTGCTAAATTTACTGGTACAGTAAATATATCATTTAAATACATTGATATTGGATCATTTTTTTTTTCGCCTATTTTAAAAGCGGCACTTGGTGTTGATGGTGTAAGGATAGCATCAACTTTTTTAAAGGACTCATCAAAATCATTCTTTATTAATTGTCTAACTTTCTGAGCTTTAATGTAGTAAGCGTCATAATAACCAGATGATAAAACATGTGTGCCTATTAAAATTCTGCGTTTTACTTCATCTCCAAAACCTTCAGACCTAGTATTTTCATACATCTCTATTAAATTAGTCCCTTTATTAGATCTAAACCCATATTTAACCCCGTCGTACCTAGCTAAATTTGAAGAGGCTTCAGCAGGTGCAACTATATAATAGGTAGGCAATGCATATTTTGTATTAGGTAAGGAGATATCAATAATTTCTGCTCCTGACTCTTTTAATATTTTTTTTCCATTCTCCCAAAGTTTATCTATTTCCTTAGGCATACCATCTACTCTATATTCTTTTGGTATACCAATTTTTAAACCTTTGATATTATATGTTAAATTTTTTGAGTAATTTTCTTTTTTTTTTTTAATAGAAGTAGAATCTTTCTCATCAAAACCAGCCATTGCTTCTAACATCAGTGCACAATCTTCTACGGTTTTAGTCATAGGACCAGCCTGATCTAACGATGAAGCAAAAGCTACTATTCCCCATCTTGAACACAACCCATAAGTAGGTTTTAAACCTACTGTGCCAGTAAAGGATGCCGGTTGTCTTATGGATCCTCCTGTGTCTGTTCCAATAGTAGTTGGAGTAAGATCAGCAGCTAAAGCACTTGCCGAACCTCCAGAGGAACCTCCTGGTACAGTATTTTCTGCAACAGGATTCATTACGTTACCAAAAAAACTAGTTTCATTAGATGAACCCATAGCATACTCATCACAATTTAATTTTCCTAATAAGAAAGCTCCTTCATTCCATAAATTTTTTGTAATTGTAGATTCATAATTAGGAATAAAATTATCTAACATTTTACTTCCAGCAGTTGTTTTCACACCTTCGGTACAAAATAAATCTTTAACAGCTATTGGTATACCTGGTAAGAGAGTGTCAAGTTTAGGATTTTTGTCAAATTTTTTTGCTTTTTTAACTGCATGTTCATTACAGTTGGTGATAAATGAATTTAATTTTTTATCATTTTTAATATTTTTTATAAATAAATTTGTAACCTCTTCAGATTTAATTTCTTTTTTTTTAATTAAACTTACTATTTCAGTTAAACTTTTTTTTGTTAAATCCGCCATTATTCAATTACCTTAGGTACAACAAAAAATTCTTCATTCTTTTTGGGCGAGTTTTCTAAAATCTTATCTCTAATTTTTCCATCATTAATTTCGTCTTTTCTAGATCGCAAAGGTTCATTTAATATGGAAGAAAGAGGTTCTACTTTATCTGTATTTAATTCATTAAGTTGTTCGATAAATTTAAAAATTGAAGAAAGATCTTTAGTCAAATGTTCAATTTTCTTCTCATCTACCGAAATTCTTGCGAGTTTGCTAACATGTTTAATTTTATCTTTATCTATGGACATTAGTGAATTATGTTAATTTTACAGGAAATTAATATAAAAAAATATAACATAATCATGCTTGATATTGAAGATTTTAAGAAAAAACTTGATAAAAAGTCTAGGTTAATGGGAATTGATCCTGGTAGAAAACGAGTTGGTATAGCGATTTCAGACGAAAATAAAATTATTGCTACTCCTTACACTACAATTGTTAAAAATAAATATTCAGATTTTGTTAAAGAAATAATTGAGATTTTTAAAGAAAATCAAATTAAAGGTATTGTGGTAGGCAATCCTATTAACATGGATGGAACATCAAGTAACTCCTCACAATCAGCTAAAGATTTAGCAATAAATCTATCAAAAGATGTTACTGAAAATGTCGTGTTATGGGATGAAAGATTGTCTAGTCAGGGAGCTTTCAATTTATCTAATGATTTGGCATCTAATACGACTAAAAAAGTAAGCAAATTAGATCAGAATTCAGCTCAATTTATACTACAGGGAGTATTGGACTATTTAACTAAATAATTACTTGATCTGATGCTGTAAAACGCCTATAGAGTTGATTTTAATGGCAGTTAAGAAAAACATTACAGCTATTAAAAACACTCCTAAACACCTCCTTGGAATTCAAAATCTATCAATATTAGAAGCTAAATCAATTCTTGATGAAGCAAAAAAATTTATAAAATTAAATAGAAGTGACTCAAAAAAATTAGATATTCTAAGAGGGAAAACGCAAATAAATTTATTTTTTGAGCCATCGACTAGGACTCAAAGTTCTTTTGATTTAGCAGGAAAGAGATTGGGTGCAGATGTAATGTCTATGAACATGGACAATTCAGCACTAAAAAAAGGTGAGACTTTAATAGACACTGCGATGACTCTAAATGCAATGCACCCTGACTTAATTGTAATTAGACATCAAGACTCAGGAGCGCCAAATTTATTATCTCAAAAAGTAAATTGCGCAGTTATTAATGCTGGTGATGGTAGAAGAGAACACCCTACTCAAGCTCTACTCGATGCTCTAACAATAATTAATAGAATTGGAAAAATTGAGGGCTTAAAAATAGCTATATGTGGAGACATTCTTCATTCAAGAGTAGCAAGATCTAATATTTACTTAATGAATATGTTGGGAGCTGAAGTTAATGTCATTGCTCCAAAAACTTTAATGCCTAAAGCAATAAATAGAATGGGTGTAAAATCTTTTACAGATATGAAAAAAGGTCTTGATGGATGTGATATCGTAATGATGTTAAGATTGCAAAATGAGAGGATGCAAGGATCTTTCTTGCCTTCAAAAAGAGAATATTATGAGTTTTACGGTTTAACTCCTGAAAAATTAAAGTATGCAAAAAAAGATGCATTGATTATGCACCCTGGTCCAATGAATAGAGGTGTAGAAATTGATACAAAATTAGCTGACGATATAAATGTAAGCTTAGTCAAGGAACAAGTTGAGTTAGGTGTAGCAGTAAGAATGGCATGTTTAAAAAAATATTGTAAATAAATGAAAGAAAAAATTTTTATTAATGCAAGAATAATTGATCCCTCTCAAAAAATGGATGAAAAAGGGTCCTTGATACTAAATGACAATGGTAAAGTCAAAGCTATAGGTAAAAGTGTAACAAAAAAAGATGCAAATCCAAATGCAGAGATCATTGATGTTAAAGGAAATATTTTAATTCCTGGTTTAGTAGACATGAAAGCATTTGTTGGGGAGCCTGGTTATGAATACAAAGAAAATTTTAGAACATTAAGTCATGCAGCATTAGCAGGAGGCGTTACTTCAATTGTTACTATGCCTAATACAAAACCATTTATAGATAACGTCTCTATGGTTGATTTTATTATTCGAAGAGGAAGAGATAAAGCAAACGTTAATCTATTTCCATGTGCTTCTATAACTAAGCAATCAGAGGGTAAATTAATGACTGAATTTGGTTTGCTATCTGGCAGAGGAATTATTGGATTTAGCGATGTTAACAAAACTATTCAAAATACAGAATTAATGGCAAGAATAATGGATTACGCATCAGATATAGGAGTTTTAATAATGCAACATGCCGAAGATTTTGAGTTATCAAAAAATGCATGTATTAATGATGGAGAGATAGCAACGAGGCTAGGTTTAGAAGGTGTATCGACTATTGCTGAGAAAATTATTATTGAAAGAGATCTAACTTTATTAAGTGAATACCCTTGCAGATATCACATTAACCAAATTTCATCTAAACAATCATTAGAAGTAATTAGAAAAAATAAAAATAATGGAAACAAATTTACAGTTGGAGTTTCAATTAATAATTTATCGTTAAATGAAAATGACATAGGTGAGTTCAAAACATTTTTAAAGCTATCTCCTCCACTTCGATTAGAAGAAGACAGAGTGGCATTAGTAAACGGTATTAAAGAAGGACTAATAGACGTGATAGTTTCAGATCATTTACCTGAAGATGAAGAGAGTAAAAGGTTACCTTTTGCTCAGGCAGCAACCGGAGCGATTGGTGTTGAGACGTTACTTTCTTTATCATTGGAAATGTTTCACAATGAGTCACTACCAATAAATAAAATCATCGAAGTATTGACCATAAATCCTGCCAAAATTTTGAAAATTAAAAAAGGATCATTATCTAAAGGTTCTGATGGAGATATTTGTATTTTCGATCTAGAAGCTCCGTGGAAAGTTGATGCAAGTAAATTAAAATCCAAATCTAAAAACACTGCTATTGAAGGCAGAAATCTACAAGGAAAAGTTCTTATGACTTATTTAAATGGTCAACTAGCGTTCAAGCAATAATGAATCTAGATATGGCATATGTTTTCATCTATTCCTACTTATTAGGATCTATTCCTTTTGGACTTATAATAACAAAATTTTTTCTAGGAAAAGATATTAGAAATATTGGTTCAGGTAATATTGGAACTACAAATGTATTAAGAACTGGAAAAAAATCTTTAGCAGCTGCTACTTTAATTCTTGATATACTTAAAGGATATATATCTATTTTCATTGCTCATAAATATTTTAGTGAATTAATTTATTTATCTGCATTAATTTGTTTTATCGGACATATCTTTCCGTTGTGGTTAAAATTTAAGGGAGGAAAAGGTGTTGCGGCTTATCTTGGTATTATTTTAGGAATTTCTTTTTCTCTTGGAGTTGTTTTTGGTTTAGCTTGGTTGCTTGTTGTTATTATTTTTAGATACTCATCTTTATCATCTATAATTGGATCAATGTCTGTTTGGATTTATTCAATATTCATTGGTAATGAAATTCAAACATATCTTTTATTTATTATTTTTATAATTATTATTTATACCCACAAAGATAATATAATTAGACTTAAGAATTCTAATGAGAGTAAGATAAATTTTAGACGTTAAATTAACCCTTTCTATATAACATTTAAAATATAAAAATTGACAAAGTCTATTTTATTTGAAAATAAAATAAGATAATGAATTTAGTAATTGTTGAAAGTCCTGCGAAAGCAAAAACAATAAATAAATATCTTGGTAAAGATTATTTAGTTTTAGCTAGCTATGGGCACATAAGAGACCTTCCATCTAAAAATGGTTCTGTAGATCCTGAAAAAAAATTTGAAATGCTGTGGGAGATAGACTCATTTTCAAAAAAGTATCTTAAAGAAATTACTGATGCAGCTGAAGATTCTAAAAAAATTATACTTGCCACTGATCCAGACCGTGAGGGAGAGGCTATTGCTTGGCACGTAAAAGAAGTTCTTGAAAAAAAGAAATTATTAAAAGATAAACATTTAGAGAGAGTTGTTTTTAATGAGATTACAAAAAAAGCAATTTTAGATGCAATTAAAAATCCAAGAAAAATTCATCTTCCATTAGTAGAGGCATATTTAGCGAGGCGTGCTCTAGATTATCTTGTTGGATTTAATATTTCTCCAATTTTATGGACTAAATTACCTGGCTCAAAGTCTGCTGGTAGAGTGCAATCTGTGGCCTTAAAATTAATTACAGAGAGGGAGAAGGAAATAGAACTTTTTAATCCTGAAGAGTATTGGACACTTGCATCAAATTTTACAAATAAAGACAATAAAAATATTATCTCAAAATTAAGTTTATTTAATGGAGATAAAGTTGAGAGATTTACATTTAAAAATAGAGAAGAAATTCATAAAGCAATAGATATTATAAACAAATCTAATTTTACGATTTCGGATGTAAATTCAAAAGTATTTAGAAGGAATCCATTGGCCCCTTTTACAACATCAACTTTACAACAAACTGCGTCAGGCAGATTTGGATTTGGTGCTTCACGCACTATGCAAATTGCTCAAAGATTATATCAAGGTATAGATATCGAAGGAGAGACTACAGGTTTAATTACTTACATGAGAACAGATGGAACAAATATTTCAAAAGAGGCTATTGATGACTTTAGAAAATTTATAATTGATGATTATGGTAAAAAATATTTACCAGACAATGCAAATAATTATAGTGGAAAGAAAGCTAAAAATGCTCAGGAAGCTCACGAAGCTATAAGACCTACTAATATTTCAAGAAAACCATCCGAAATTAAAAAGTATGTCAATGCCGATCAATTTAAACTTTACGAATTAATTTGGTCTAGAGCACTCTCATCTCAAATGACCCCAGCTGAATTTGATCGTAACACAATAATTATTTCCTCAGAGAATGACAAAATTAATTTCAGAGCGAGTGGTTCAATAATTAAGTTTGATGGATTTTTAAAAGTTTATCAGTCACAAGAAACAGATGAGGACACAAAAAATATATTACCAGAGGTTAATAAAGGCGAAGAAATGAGTATATTAAAACTTGTTGATGAACAGCACTTTACCGATCCACCTCCTCGTTTTTCAGAGGCAAGTTTGGTAAAAAAAATGGAAGAATTAGGTATAGGTAGACCATCAACTTACGCAAGCATTATAACAGTTTTATCTACCAGAAATTACGTCGAACTGGTGAATAAGCGATTTTATCCTACTGATAGAGGTAAGCTAATCTCAGCCTTTCTTGAAAAGTTATTTTCAAAATATGTCGATTACAATTTTACTGCTGATCTTGAAAATCAATTAGATGAGATAACTAGTGGTAAAATTGAATGGGTAGAAGTTCTTAATAATTTTTGGAAAGATTTTTATCAAAATGTTGGAGAAGTTAAAGAAAAAAGAACTAGAGAAGTTTTAGATCTACTTAATGAAAGTTTAGGAGCTTTAATATTTGATCGTGATGAAAAAGATGGAATAGATAGAAAATGCAAATTATGTTCCAACGGAGAATTAAGTTTAAAAAATAGTTTTAGAGGTGGAGCATTTATTGGTTGTTCAAATTATCCAGAATGTAAATTTACTAGACCTCTATCAAAAAGTAAAGCTGCTGCTCAATATAATTTAGCAGAGCCGAAATTGCTTGGTCAAAATTTAAATGGGAAAGATATATATTTAAAAAATGGACGATTTGGCCCCTATCTGCAATATGAAAAAGAAAAAGAGGAATTAGAACCTAAAAAGAAAAAAAGAAAAAAGAAAAATGATGAAAATGATCATTTAAAAAATGTTTCAATACCTAAGGGTATTGAAGTTGATAGTGTAGATTTAGATAAAGCTAAATTTCTTTGCTCTTTGCCTAAAGTTTTAGGGCAGCATCCTGAAAGTGGAAAAGAAATTACTTTAAATTCAGGGAGGTTTGGTCCTTATTTGAAATGTGAAAATAAATCAGCTAGACTTGAAAATGTTGAAGATCTTTTTTCAATAGGTCTTAACAGAGCAATAACTCTAATTGCGGATGCTAAACCTGGGAGAATTTCATCATCATTAATAAAAGATTTAGGAGAACATCCTGAAGATAAAAAACCAGTTAGAATAATGAAAGGTCAATATGGACCATACATTAAATATAAATCTCTTAATGCTACTATTCCAGAGGAAAAAGATCCAACTGATCTAACGATGGAAGAAGCTTTAATATTAATAGAGAAAAGACGAGAATATGATAAATTAAAGAAAGGAAAAAAAAGAAAAAGTAAATGAAAAAATTTTATATAATTGGAATATTAATCATTTTTACTACATTAGATGTCTCAGCTGAGGTAGATTGTAAAAATTTACCAGGATTTAAAAAAGTTGGAAAAGACTCAGTAGAATATACAAAATGTATTGCTAAAAAGGGTAAGGAACTTGGAGAAAAAGGTTTAAAAAAACTTAATACAGACTCAAAATTAACTGATTGGATTAAAAAAAAGTTAAATAAATGAGTTCGATAGAAGATAAATTAAAACAATTAAATATTGTACTACCTGAACCAAAAACTCCAGTTGGAGCTTATGTTGCCACGAAAATTGTTGGTAATTTACTTTTTATATCAGGGCAAATTTCAATTGATCAAAATAGAAATCTTATAACAGGTAAAGTAGGAAAAGATTTGACGGTTGAACAAGGTTATAATGCTGCTCAAAGGTGTGGTTTAAGTCTTATCGCACATGCTAAAAAAGCATGTGATGATGATCTAAGTAAAATAAAATCATGCATTAAATTAACCGGTTATGTTAATTCTACTGAAGAATTTATAGACCAACCAAAGGTTATTAATGGAGCCTCTGATGTTATTTCGAAAATATTGGGTAAAATTGGTGAGCATACGCGAGCTGCTGTAAGCGTGAATAGCCTGCCACTTGGTGTAACAGTTGAAATTGATGGAATTTTTGAAATTAATTTAAATTAGGTCTTCCAATTGAATAATATTGTAGTTTGTTTTTTTTCATCTCTTCGGGTATATATAAATTTCTTAAATCATAAATTTTTAAATTCTTTTTTTTATTAATTCTTTTAAAATCAATAGATTTAAATTCATCCCATTCAGTAAGAATTATGATAAGATCTGCATCAGTACAATTTTCTTTAATATTTTTTCTATATATACAGTTTTTAATCCTTTTAAATTCTTTTTTCTCTCCAGATGGATCGTAGTAAGAAACCTTGGCCCCTTTTTTACAAAAATAAGGTATCATTTTTAAACTAGTTGAGTCTCTCATATCGTCTGTATTAGGTTTAAAAGTAACTCCTAAAATACTAATTTTTTTATTCCTTAAGTTCTTACCTAGAATTTTATGAACACGCTCAGTTAATAATCTTACTCTTGAGTGATTTGAATTAATTACAGATTTAATAATTGATAAATTTGTTTTATAATTTTTAGCAACAGAAACTAATCCTTTTGTATCTTTTGGAAAACAAGAGCCTCCATAAGCAGGGCCAGTACGTAAAAATCTGCTACCGATTCTAGAGTCAGAACCAATACCTAGCGATATATCTTCAATGTTGATACCAGTTTTTTCGCATAAGTTAGCAAGTTCATTAATAAATGTAATTTTTGTAGCCAGGAATGCATTTGAAGCATATTTAATTAGCTCAGCCGCCTTTCTTGATGTTCTAAAAAATTTAGCTCCTTTGTTGATCAAAGGAGAATATAATTTTCTCATAGTTTTGAATTCATTTTTATTGTTAGATCCTATAACAATTCGATCTGGATATCTAAAATCTCTCACAGCCTCTCCCTCTCTTAAAAACTCAGGGTTTGAAATAACTGAAAAAAATTTTTTCTTTTTTTTTATAATCTTTTCTATTTCATCTCCTGTACCGACTGGAACTGTTGATTTGGTTATAATAATCTTCTTCTTCTTAGTATGAGCTAGTATTTCTTTAACACATTTATAAACAAAAGATAAGTCGACTTTTAACGATCCTTTTTTTGTAGGGGTACCTACGCAGATAAATATTAAATCAGATGAATTAATAGCTTCTCTAATATCAGTAGTAAAAATTAAACGTCTAGCTTCATAATTTTTTTTTATTAATTCATCTAAACCTGGCTCATAAATTGGGGAAACTCCTAAATTAAGTTTATCAATTTTATTTTTATCTTTGTCTACACAATAAACTTGGTTACCTATATCAGCAAAACAAGTGCCACTTACTAAACCAACATAACCAGTACCTATCATGCATAATTTCATTTTTTTCCTTTGAATATTTTGATACTTGATTGAATATAGCCGTTAATTGTACCGCAATCTAAATATTTTCCCATAAAAATATTACCAAAAAATTTTTCACCTCTGTAAATTAAGTTTTTAATTGCGTCTGTAATATGAATTTCTTCACCTTGGCCTGTTTTTAGCTTTGTAATTTCAGAAAATATCTTTGATGGTAAAATATACCTACCTATTATTGCATAATTAGATGGAGCTTGTTTTATACTTGGCTTCTCAATAACATTTTTTATTCTAAAAAAATTTTTTCTCTTTTCTGAGAAACCTAAAATACCCCATCTAGATACAGTTTTCTTATCTACTCTTTTTGTAGCAATTATTGAACCTTTAGTTTTTTTATGTAAGCTGATCATTTCTTTAGAACAATTTTTATTTATTATTAAATCATCTGGCAGAAGCATTAAAAAGAATTTATCTTTAATATATTTTCTGCATTTTAAAACAGCATCACCTGTACCTTTGGGATTATTTTGATAAACAAATTTAATCATTTTTTGATACTTTTTAATTTTCTTAAATTCCTCAATTATTCTCTTATCATTTTTCTTTTTGATTATTTTTTTATAAAACACATCATTAAAAAAATATTTTTTGATACTTAATTTATTTTTTGAAATGACAAATATAAATTCTTTAATACCTGCCTCAAAACACTCATCCAAAATATACTCAAGATTCGGTTTGCCGTTTATTGGTAGTAACTCTTTTGGCATAACACTTGTTAAAGGTAACAATCTTGTACCAAGTCCTGCCAAGGGAATAATTGCTTGTTTTATCATATGATTCTTATAATAGTTGATATCATTGAAGTTTATAAATGAAAATATTTAAAAACAAAGAACATTTGAAAAGTGAAATTGGTAATAATAAGTCAATTTCTTTTGTTCCTACTATGGGAGGTTTGCATAAAGGCCATATATCGTTAATTAAAACAGCAAAAAGATACAAAAATAAAACTTTAGTTTCAATTTATGTTAATCCAAAGCAATTTAATAAAAAGGATGACTATAAAAAATACCCTCGTAATTTAGTAAAAGATTTAAAAATTTTAAGAAAACTCAAAGTAAATTATTTATATCTTCCTACATATAAGGATTTATTCAAATTTAAACCTTCTCACAGAGTTTATTTGCATAAATTTGCAAAAAAATTATGTGGAAAATATAGAAAAGGTCATTTCAAAGGAGTATTAGATGTAGTTAATAGATTTTTAGAGATTATTCGTCCTAAATATTTATTTCTTGGTCTCAAAGACTTTCAACAACTCATTTTAATCAAAAAACATATTTTAAAAAATAAAATTGTTACTAAAATTACTAGTTGTAAAACTGTGCGAGAGCATAGTGGTGTAGCTTGTTCGAGTAGAAATTTCAACCTAAATAAAAGTCAAATGAAAATAGCTAAAGATGTTTTTAATTATCTTATTAAAATAAAAAAAAAAACAAAGAAAAATTTTAAATTATTTGACTCTACTTTATTTAAAAAAGATTTGATTAAATTAGGTGTAAATAAAATAGATTATTTAGAAATTATTAATCAAAAAACTTTAGAAAAACCAAAAAAGTTAAATGAGAACTTTAATATATTCATAGCATATTACTTGGATAAAGTTAGGTTAATAGATAATATTTAATTTAAAAAATAAATAGATCCTAATCCTAAAAAAGATAAGAATCCTATTACATCTGTTATTGTTGTAACAAAAACACTTGAAGCTAAAGCTGGGTCGATATTCAATTTTTTAAGTGAGACTGGTACCAAAATCCCAAAAAGCCCAGCAACTATCATATTTAAAATCATTGATATTCCAATTAATATTGAAAGATTAATATCCTTAAACCAAAATTGAACAATTACCGCTGTTATAATTGCAAATATTATCCCATTTAAAATTCCTATAAGAAATTCTTTTCCTACAACTCGATTAAAGTTACTTTTTGAAAGTTCTTTTGTAGCTATAGCTCTTATTGTTACTGCTAAAGTTTGCATGCCCGCATTACCTCCCATTGATGCTACAATTGGCATAAGGAAAGCTAAGGCTACCATTTGTTCAATTGATGCACCAAAAAAACTAATAACCCAGGTCGCTAAAAGGGCCGTAAATAAATTTAATAAAAGCCAATTAAATCTTCGCTTTGTTTTTAACATAACACTATCTGTTATTTCCTCGTCTCCAACTCCAGCTAATCTTAAAGTATCTTCTTCAGCTTCTTCTTGAACAACTGTAACAACGTCATCAGCTGTAATCATTCCAACAAGTTTATTTTCTTTATTTACTACTCCTGCAGAAATTAAATTGTAATTTTCAAAAGCATGTCCCACTTCTTCTTTATCCATATTTACAGATATTAAAACTGGCATTTCACTCATTATAGAATTCATTTTTGAGTCTCTTGATGTTCTTAGAACTCTAGATGAAGGAACAGTTCCAATTGGCTTAAAATCATTGTCTACAATAAAAATTTCTAAAAATTCTTCTGGTAAATCTTTATCCTCTCTCAAATAATCAATAGTTTGTCCAACCGTCCAATTACTTGGGACTGCAGTAAATTCTCTTTGCATAATTCTTGCCGCAGAATCTACTGGATAACTTAAACCCTCTTGAAGTAAAAATTTATCTTTAGGTGGTAATTTTTCTAAAACTTGTTCTTTGGTATTTATAGTTAAATTTTCAAGAATTTTGATAGCATCATCTGATTCTAATCTTTTAGTTATTTTGATTAATGAGTCTATTGATAACAATTGTAAAACTTCACTTTGAACCGACTCATTTAATTCAATAAATATTTCAGGTTCAATATTAAAGGACTCAATTTCAATTAATTTTGTTCTAGTATCAGGACTTAAATTTTCAATTAAATTTGCAATATCGGCTTCATGTAAATCTTTTAGCGTCTGATTTATAAAATCTATATTTTTTTTTTTAATATTATCACTAAAAGTATTAATAAATTCTTTGTTAAAATCTAAATTAACTTTTTTACTACCTGTTGATTTTAACAATACCATAAATACCTCTCGAAGTTTTTTTTTGAGACTATTAGTATATAAAATGGTAAAATTCAATTTAAATGAATATTGAAATTAAAATAAGTAAAAAACGGTTATCGTATAAAAAAGCAATGCTTTATCTAAATAAAAGGGTTGATGAAGTAAAATTAGGACAAAATAAAGAGTTAATATGGATTTTAGAACATCCAACAACTTTCACAGCAGGTGTTAGTTATAGCAATAAAGATATCATTGATAAGAAGATCAAAATTATAAAAACAAATAGAGGGGGTAAAATTACTCTACATAATCCTAATCAAAAAATTGTTTATTTTGTTATTAATTTAAATAAAAGAAAAAAAGATATAAGAAAATTAATTAATGCAATTGAAAATAGTATCATTGAATTTTTAAAAATTTATAAAATCAATGCAAAAAAAGATAAAAGAAATATCGGTATATGGGTTAAAAAAAGAAAAATTGCTGCAATTGGCCTAAGAGTTTCAAGATGGATAGCATTTCATGGTTGTTCCATAAATATATCTAATAATTTAAGAGAATATTTAAAAATAATTCCATGTGGTTTAGACAACAAAAAAGTGACATCAATAAATAATGAAAAAAAATTAAAACCAATTAAATATGAAAAGAAATTAGCAAATATTTTTGTAAAAAATATTAATGATATTTAAAAATTCTTATTTAAAAAATTTTCAAAGGACTCGTTATATTTTGCTTTAAAGTTATATTGCACATTATTAATCATAAATTTTATTTTATAGGCATGTAACATAAGGCTCTTTGTCTTAATTATCTTTCTGTCTTTTAAAAAGTATTTATCATCTCCAATAATAGGATTTCCAATTTTAAAAAGTTGTTTTCTCAATTGATGTTTTCTACCAGTAATAGGTTTTAATTCTAAAAAAGAATAACCATCATTTGATTTGATTATTTTTAAATTAGAAATAGCTTTTTGAGTGATTTTTTTATTTTTTTCATAATAAACTAATTCATCTTTCATCGTTTTGACAGAATTATTTACTTTACCGTAAACTAAAGCTAAATATGTCTTATGAATTTTTCTTATTCTAAAAAGAGAAGTAAATAATTGAGCAAATTTTCTATTTTTAGCTATTATTAATATTCCAGATGTTTCTTTATCTATTCTGTGAACTGTATAGGGGTTTGAGTTTATAAAATATTTAGAATTCTTTATCGTATCAATTACATTTTTAAAAGATTTTGTACCGGCTTGAACTGCTATACCTGAGGGTTTATTGATTATTATAAAATTTTCATTGTCCTCTATAACGTAATCATCGTATTTGACTAACTCACTTTTTTTAGGTTTATATTTTAATTTTTTTTCTTTATTTATTGGTTTAAATTTTAAGAAATCATAAACTTCGATTAAATCTCCTGACTGTACTCTGTAGGATGATTTGGTTCTTTTTTTATTAACTTTTATTTTATTTTGTCTGATAATTTTTTCTATTAATGAATGTGGTAAGTTGATAACATTTTTTGTAAACCATCTGTCTAATCGTGAATCATGATAATCATCCACAACAGTATAAGATTTGGGCATTAAAACTCTAAGATTATTTGCTTGCTACTTTAGTCTCAGGCTGAATTTCTTTTGGTTTATCTTTCGACTCTACCTTTTTAGGCTTATCAACTTTTTTTGCCTCAGGATTTCTGTCTACTAGTTCTATAACTGCCATTGGTGCATCATCTCCAGTTCTAAATCCTGCTTTCAAAACTCTTGAATAACCACCTTTTCTTGAACTATATCTTTTTGATAATTCATCAAATACTTTTATGACAGATTTTTTATCCTGTAGTTTTGAGAATAATCTTTTTTTGTTACTCAATAAATTTTTTTTACCAATAGTAATAACTCTATCAATTAGAGGTTTAAGTTCTTTTGCTTTAGGTAGGGTTGTAATGATTTGCTCATATTTTATAAGAGAGTTTAACATGTTTTTAAATAAAGCCTTACGATGCTCGCCTGTTTTATTTAATTTTCTATAACCTATGCCATGTCTCATTAGTAATTATTTTCCTCTAATTTTTTTGAAAGTTCTGCAATGTTGTCTGGTGGCCAATTAGGAATTTCCATTCCAAGATATAAAGACATAGTGTTTAAAACTTCTTTTATTTCATTGAGTGATTTTCTACCGAAATTAGGAGTTCTAAGCATTTCTGGTTCTGTTTTCTGAACAAGGTCTCCTATATAAATAATATTATCGTTTTTTAGGCAATTCATTGATCTTACTGATAATTCAAGTTCTTCAACTCTTTTTAACAAATTTCTATTAAATTCTGGTTCTGAAGATTTAATTTCTTTAACAACTTCTTGAGGATCATCAAAATTAACAAACATCGATAATTGATCTTGGAAAATTCTTGCAGAATAAGCTATCGCATCTTCAGCATCAACTGTTCCATTTGTTTCAACTGTCATTAATAATTTATCATAATCTAAAGCGCTACCCGCTCTTGTATTTTCTATGGAAAAAGAGACTTTTTTCACTGGACTAAATAAAGAGTCTATTGAAATTAAACCTAATGGAGTATCTTCATCTTTGTTTTTTGGTGCCGCCACGTAACCTTTACCATTGCTTACCATAAGTTCCATGTGGAAGTTTGTTTTTTCATCCAAGTTACATATAGTTTGTTCCGGATTCAATATTTCTATTTCGGGTACAAGTGTTATATCTTTAGCTTTAACTTCTTTAGGACCTTTTATGTCTAATATGATTTTTTTTGGACTTGAAGAAGATGATTTTATTGCTAAATTTTTTACATTCAGAACAATATCAGTAACATCTTCTCTAACACCTTTTATAGATGAAAATTCATGAAGTACTCCATCAATTTGGATAGCCGTCACAGCTGCACCTTGAATAGATGATAATAAAATTCTCCTCAAAGAATTTCCAATAGTTTGTCCAAAACCTTTTTCTAAAGGCTCTGCAATTACTTTGGCAATAGTTTTGTCTTCGCTACTAGTTATATCTAATTTATTTGGTTTAATGAGTGCTTTCCAATTTTTGTCTATAACACTCGATGTAGTTTCCATTATACTCTCCTTCTTTTAGGTGGCCTGGCTCCGTTATGTGGCATGGGCGTTGTATCTTTGATTGATAAAATTTTAAATCCTTTAGATTGTAATGAACGTAAAGCGGTTTCTCTTCCTGAACCCGGACCTTTGACTTGAACAGTTAAAGTTCTTAAACCTTGTTCAAAAGCTTTTGCTCCAGCATCATCAGCTGCTACCTGTGCTGCATATGGTGTTGATTTTCTAGAACCTTTAAAACCTTTTGCACCAGCTGAGGACCAAGATACAACATTACCACTTTCATCTGCTATTGATATTATTGTGTTATTAAAAGTAGAATAAACATATGCTATTCCTGAAGTAATATTTTTTTTAACTTTTTTCTTTTTTTTAAAAGAACTTAATTTTTTAGTTTCTACTTTTTTTACCTCTTTATTTTCAACTTTTTCACTTTTTTTACTCATTTAAATTTTATTTTTTTAAAGGGGTTAATTTCTTACCAGCTATTGCAATAGCTTTACCTTTTCTGGTTCTAGCATTACATTGTGTTCTTTGACCTCTTACTGGCAATTTTTTTTTATGCCTTGATCCTCTATAGCAAGCTAGATCAACTAGCCTTTTGATATTCACTGAAATTTCTCTTCTTAAATCACCTTCCACTTTATGATTAGCATCAATAAATTCTCTTATTTTTAAAACCTGATCCTCTGACAATTCATTTACTCTCTTAGATGATGGAATTTGCAATTTTTCGCATATTTTTTTCGATGAGTGTAAGCCAATTCCATGTATGTAAGTTAAAGCTATACTAACAACTTTATTTTGTGGAATATTGATCCCTGCTATACGAGCCATATATTAATGATTTTGTTTTAAGCGTATTTATATTGTCTAATCTCTCAAAGTCAACCCTTGATACCCTCAATTAAGCGGCTAATTTCATCACTAATTTTAGATATAGATGTCTCACCATTGACTACTTTTAACAAATTTGTTTCTTTATAAAAATCGACAATTGGATTAATATTTTTTTCATACATCTGATATCTCTTTACAGCTATGACCTCATTATCATCAGCTCTTTTTTCTAAGTTCTTTCTTTCTGATATTCTTTTTTTAATTGTTTTTAAACTTACAGAAAGTTTTAGAACAATATCTATTTTTTGATCACACTTTGTTAAAAGACTATTTAAATTTTTAGCCTGACTCAAGTTTCTTGGGTACCCATCAAATATTAATCTGCTTTTATAAATTGGATTAGATATATATTTTTCAATTAAGTCACTCACAATCTGGTCAGAAACTAAATTTCCTGAATTAATTATTGATGAAATTTCATTACCTAATTTTGTTTGATCTTTAATTTCTTTTCTTAACAAATCTCCAGTTGAAAGCTTGTGTAATTGAAACTTATTCGCAATATAATTTGATTGGGTGCCTTTACCAGCTCCAGGTGGGCCAAAGATTACTATATTCATTAATCTTGCTATTTACCAAATTTAGTTTTTTTAATTAAAGACTCGTATTGAGAGCTCATTAATCTTGTTTGAACTTGTGTGACTGTATCCATTGCTACTACTACTACAATTAATATTGACGTACCCCCTAAATAGAAAGGTATAGGATATTTAGCAATTAAGAATTCTGGCATTAAACAAACGAATGTCAAATACATGGCACCAACTGTAGTCAATCTCATCAAAATTGTATCAATATATTCTGCAGTCCTTTCTCCTGGTCTTATACCTGGTATGTATCCTCCATACTTTCTAAGATTTTCGGCTGTTTCCTTTGGATTAAAAACAATTGATGTATAAAAAAATGAAAAGAAAATTATTCCTGAAGCATACAACAACATATAAAGAGGTTGTCCTTGAGTGAACATTGAGGAAATTTTTAAAAATGTATCTGACTCTGCAAAACCAAAATTAGAAATTGTAATAGGTAAAAGTAATAATGCAGAAGCAAAAATTGCTGGTATTACTCCTGCTGTATTAATCTTTAATGGTAAATGAGATGACTCACCCCCATACATTTTATTACCTACTTGTCTTTTAGGATAATTAATTAATATTTTTCTCATTGCCCTTTCAAAAAATACGATAAATAAGACTGTTAAAATAACTAAAACAAATATACCAACTATCATTACTGCAGATAGTGCTCCTGTTCTCCCAAGTTCAAAAGTTGATGCTAAGGCTCTAGGAATTTCAGCTACGATACCAGAAAAAATAATTAAAGAAATTCCATTACCAACGCCTCTTAAGGTAATTTGTTCCCCCAACCACATTAGGAAAGTAGTTCCAGCTACAAGTGAAATTGTTGTTATAATTCTAAAAGACATTCCTGGTTCAATCACTAAATTTCCAGCATTTTCCAATCCCACTGAAACACCGTATCCTTGAAGACAAGCAATTAATACAGTTCCATATCTTGTGATTTGAGTTATTTTTTTTCTCCCAATTTCTCCTTGCTCTTTAAGGTTTTTAAAATAATCAGAAACTCCAGTGAGTAATTGAACTATAATTGATGACGAAATATACGGCATTATTCCAAGAGCAAAAATTGCCATTCTTGTGACAGCTCCACCCGAAAACATATTAAACATTCCCAAAAGCCCTTTTTGACTTGAAGCCATAATTTCTTTTAATGCCAAAGGATCAATTCCTGATAAAGGAACGTAAGTACCCAATCGATAGACAATTAATAATAGGATTGTAAATAATATTCTATTTTTCAAGTCTTTAGCTTGACTGAAAGCACCGGCTGTATTGAGTGTTTCGCTTGACATAATTTATTATTTTTTAATTATGCTAATTTTGCCACCTGCTTTTTCAATTTTTGATAAAGCTTGTTTTGAGGCAAAATGGGCAGATATTTCTAAATTTTTTTTAATTTCACCAGTACCTAAGATTTTTAATTTATTATATTTTTTATTTATTAATTTCTTTTCTTTAAGGATTTTTAAATCTAAGGTATTTTTTATATCGTTTTTAGGTTTATCCAAAATATTTTGTATTTTAGAAAGATTTAAAATTGCAGTTATATTTTTATTTAACGATTTAAATCCTCTTTTAGGCAATCTTCTATACAAAGGCATTTGGCCACCCTCAAAACTTTTTATAGCTATACCTGATCTAGATTTCTGACCTTTGTGGCCTCTAGAGGAAGTTTTACCTTTACCAGAACCTATACCTCTACCAACTCTAATTTTCTTTTTATTTACTTTTTTAAGATTATTTAATTCCATTATTTATCCTCTCTTTTGAGTACAATATCTGAGATTTTTTTTCCTCTTATTGCTGATAAAATTTTTGGGGAATTTTGGGATTTTAAACCATTAACACATGCTTTTAAAACATTATGTGGATTTGCAGAACCAAGAGATTTTGCAACTACATCCTGTATACCTAATACTTCACAAACAGAACGAATAGCTCCACCAGCAATTATACCAGTCCCCGCCGGCGCTGATCTTAAAAATACTTTACCTGAACCATTTTTTCCCTTTACATCGTGATGAAGAGTTCTCCCTTCTTTTAAAGGAATTTTAATTAAATTTCGCTTAGCGACTTCTGTGGCTTTTTTAATTGCGTCCGGTACTTGTTTTGATTTACCTTGACCTATACCAACTGACCCTTTTTGATTTCCGACTACAACTAACGCCGCAAAGCCAAATCTTCTACCACCTTTTACAACTTTAGTTATTCTATTAATTGCAACTAGCTTTTCTTTTATATCACTTTCAATTTTTCTATTTTCAGCCATATTAAAATTTCAATCCATTTTTTCTTAGTGTTTCTGCAAACATTTTTATTCTACCGTGATATTTATATTCGCCCCTATCAAAATAAACCTTACTAATATTTTTTTCTTTAGCTCTTTTAGCTAATACTTCTCCTATAAGATTAGATTTTTCTATTTTCTTAACTTTTTTTGATTTAATTTCTTTCTCAATTGATGAAGCTGAAACTAGTGTTTTTTTTTGTTTATCATCAATTATTTGTGCGAATAGGTTATTTAAAGACTTGGTTACAGATATTCTATATCTATTGACATTTACACTTTTTAATTTTTTTCTATTTCTAAATTTTCTTTTTATTTTATTATTAATTTTTTTCATTATTTCTTTTTAC
>CACAWX010000006.1 GCA_902536305.1 uncultured Pelagibacteraceae bacterium | reverse complement strand
AGACGTTAAAGATAACAATGTAGAGCAAGCAATTAGAGTTTTAAAGAGAAAGCTTCAAAAAGAAGGTTTTTTTAAAGTAATGAAGATGAAAAGCACTTATGAAAAACCATCTGAAAAAAAGAAACGAGTGCAGACAGAAAATCTTAAAAGAATAAAAAAACTCCAAAAACTAAAAAACAGATATTAAATTTATTAAAAATGAGAGGATTAACAATGCCATCTGGTAAAGTAAAATGGTTTAATGCCAAAAAAGGTTACGGATTTATTACTGATAATGAAACACAAAAAGACATTTTTCTTCATGTATCAGCATTAGAAGAGTCAAAATTAAGGGTTTTAAAAGAAGAACAAATTATATTTTACGACATAAAAGAAGAGAAAGATAAACTTCAAGCTATTAATATTAAGAAAAAATAATTTATCGCGGGGTGGAGCAGTCTGGTAGCTCGTCAGGCTCATAACCTGAAGGTCGTAGGTTCAAATCCTACCCCCGCAACCAAAATGACAAACACATTCAGAAATATAACTATAATCGCTCACGTCGACCACGGAAAAACTACTTTGATTGACAACTTAATGAAACAAAGTGGAACTTTCAGAGAGAATGAAAACGTCGAGGATCGAGTAATGGACTCTGGAGAATTAGAAAAAGAAAGAGGTATTACAATTTTAGCAAAACCTACATCTATCAATTGGAAGAATTCTAGAATAAATATTATTGATACTCCAGGACACAGAGATTTTGCTGCAGAAGTTGAGAGAGTTTTGCATATGGCTGATGGTGCTTTATTATTAATTGATTCTGCGGAAGGAGTTATGCCTCAAACAAAATTTGTCTTATCAAAAGCTTTGAAACAAGGTCTAAAGCCAATTGTTGTAATAAATAAATTAGATAAACCTGATCAAAGAGCTAATGAAGTTTTAGATGAAACTTTTGATTTATTTGTAAGTCTCGATGCAAACGAAGAGCAACTAGATTTTCCAGTTTTATATGCTAGTGGTAGATCTGGTTGGGCTTCAAAAGAAATTAATGGACCAAGAGAAAATTTACAACCGCTATTAAACTTAATAATTGAGCACGTCAAACCATCAACCTTTGATAAAACTAAGCCATTCGCGATGCTATCTACCCTTCTTTATGCTGATAGTTTTTTAGGAAGAAGCTTAGTAGGAAGAATTGCTCAGGGTACTGCAAAAGCAAATCAGCAAATCAAGGCAATTAACTTAAGCGGAGAAAAAGTCGACGAAGGCAGGCTAACAAAAATTTTTAGATATGAGGGTACAAAAAAAAGTTCCTATTGAAGAGGGAGAAGCTGGAGACATAGTGATTATTGCTGGATTAGAAAAGGCAAATGTTGCAGATACTATTTGTAATTTAGAAGTAAACGATCCTATCGATGCAACTCCGATAGATCCTCCAACCATGTCGATTACCATAACAGTAAATAGTTCTCCGTTAGCTGGAACAGAAGGGAAAAAACTAACAAGTACTCAAATTAGAGATCGCTTAATATTAGAAGCAGAAAATAATGTAGGAATAAATTTTGAAGAAAATAAAAATAAAGATGCATTTGTTATTAGTGGAAGAGGTGAATTAATGTTGGAAATTCTTTTGACGCAAATGAGAAGAGAGGGATTTGAAATGACTGTCAGTCCTCCTAAAGTTCTAATTAAAAAAGATGACACAGGGAGTAAACTTGAACCAATCGAGGAAATAACTGTGGATTTAGATGAGGAGTTTTCATCAAAAATAATTGACTCAATGAATAGAAGGAAAGGAAAGTTAATCGATCTAAAAGATACTGGAAAAGATAAAAAAAGATTAATATTTCATGCTCCAACAAGAGGTCTTATGGGTTACACAAGTAGATTTTTAACTTTAACAAAAGGCACTGGTGTAATTAATAGAATTTTTCACTCTTACGGAGAATATACAGGTGATATGGAAGGAAGGAGAAATGGAGCACTAATTTCAATGGAGAATGGTAAAGCAGTAGCCTTTGCAATTTTTAATTTACAAGCACGGGGTGAAATGTTTGTTACCCATAACGATCCAGTTTATGAAGGTATGATAGTTGGGCTTTCATCAAAAAGTGGAGATCTTGAAATTAATGTTTTAAAAGGAAAAAAGTTAACAAACATGAGAACACAGGGTACTGATGAGAATGTTGTTTTGACCCCTGTAAGGAAGATGGCTATAGCTGAACAGCTAAGCATGCTTAATACTGATGAGGCTCTAGAAATAACTCCAAAGTCTTGTAGACTTAGAAAGCTTGTACTAGATCCCCATGAAAGAAAAAGGCAGTCTAGAGCAAAAGCCTCTTAAAGACTGAATTTAGATTTCTCACTATCAACTAGAAAACCTTTGACAGTATCAAGTGTCATCGATTTGAAGCTTTTCCCAAAACCATTAATTTGATTTATTACTTTAGGAGGCATAGTAATTATATTACAATTAATTTGTTTCGCTTGAATATAATTGTAAGCTTCTCTGGTACTAGCCCAAAGAATTTCAATATTTTTGCTCTTTTTAGTAAGAGAAATACTTTTTTTAAATATGGGAAGAGGATCTTTTCCTTTATCTGCCATTCTTCCAGCAAAAATTGAAATGATAGATTTAGTTTTTTTGTTCAATATCTTATAGATTTTATTAGTTTGTTCAAATGTATAAACCGCGGTTATATTTAGTTTAATTCCTTTATCACTTAACGCCTTGATAACTGGTCCTGTAAACACTCCTTTAGAGTTTACAACCGGAATTTTTACATAAACATTTTGGCCCCAAGAATTAATTTCGTATGCCTGTTTGAGCATATCTTTAAAATTATCTGCAAATACCTCAAAAGAAATAGGCTTTTTTTTGCAAACTTTTAAAATTTGTAAAGAGTATTCTTTATAATTTTTGGCTCCCGCTAATCTCATTAAACTTGGATTGGTAGTAAAGCCATCTACTAAAGATTTATTATTAAATAATTTTATTATCTTATAGTCGGCTATATCACAAAATATTTTTGTTCTCATTATTCCAAATTTTTGACAATATCTTCTGTCATCTTCTTCGCATCAGCGAATAGCATTAAAGTGTTATCTTTATAAAAGAGTTCATTATCTATACCGGCATACCCAGGTGATAAACTTCTTTTAACAAATAAAACAGATTTACATTTTTCAACATCGAGTACTGGCATTCCAAATATTGGACTTTTTGGGTCTGTTTTCGCTACTGGATTTGTTACGTCGTTTGCTCCAATTACAAATGCGACATCGGAGTTAGCGAATTCATTATTTATATCTTCTAATTCAAATACTTCATCATAAGGAACATTTGCTTCTGCTAACAATACATTCATGTGTCCAGGCATTCTTCCTGCAACTGGGTGTATAGCATATGTAACTTTAATATCATTTTTTTTTAATTTATCTACCATCTCTCGAAGAGCATGCTGAGCTTGAGCTACGGCCATACCGTATCCTGGAACTATAATCACTGATGACGCATTTTTCATTAAAAAAGCTGCATCCTCTGCATTGCCACTTTTTACTGGTTTTTGATCCTTCTTTTCTTTTTTATTGTCGGCAGAATTATCCGCTCCAAAACCACCAAGTATTACACTAACAAAAGATCTGTTCATGGCTTTACACATTATATATGAAAGAATTGCTCCAGATGATCCGACTAGAGCACCTGTTATAATCAAAGCAGTATTTTCTAATGTAAAACCAATCCCAGCTGCAGCCCACCCAGAATAAGAATTAAGCATTGAAATAACTACAGGCATATCTGCTCCGCCAATAGGTATAATTAATAAAACACCGACAAGAAATGAGATTACAATTACTGTCCAAAAAATATTTGTGGACTGAGTTTTACATAAATAAAAAATTAAAACAAAAATACCTATTCCAAGTATCAAATTTAAAATATGTTGACCGCTAAATGTAATAGGAGCACCAGACATTATTCCTCTTAATTTTAAAAAAGCTATTATAGATCCTGAAAAAGTTATCGCTCCTACAGCTGCACCGATGGACATTTCAATGAGGCTTGCTAATTTGATATCACCAACCTTTCCTAGATTAAAAGCTGAAGGATTTAAAAAAGCAGCTATTGCAACAAAAACAGCTGCTAAACCAACTAGACTATGAAAGCCTGCCACTAATTCTGGCATTGCCGTCATCGGAATTTTAAAGGCTATTAAAGCACCTATTGCTCCACCAATAACTAAAAATAACATTACATAAACTAATGATATAGAAAAGTTACCAATCGATAGGAATGTCACAACAATTGCGATTATCATTCCTACAATTCCAAAATAATTTCCTTGTCTAGATGTATCTGGTGATGATAATCCTCTCAGAGCAAGAATAAATAATATTCCCGACACTAAATAAAAAACTGCTGCAAGATTTGCACTTATCATTTGTTCTTATCTTTCTTTTTTTTGTACATTTGAAGCATTCTTTGAGTAACCAAGAATCCACCAAAAATATTTATCGCTGCTAAAATGATAGCTATAAATCCAAAAATACTCGACGTATTAAAAACGCTATCAGAACTTCCTGCTAAAGCTGCAATGATAGCACCTACAATAATAACTGATGAGATAGCATTAGTTACTGACATTAGCGGAGTATGTAGAGATGGAGTTACACTCCAAACCACATAATAACCAATAAAAATCGATAGAATAAATATACTTAATCTAAATATAAATGGATCTATTTCCATAATTAAACCTCTTTTATTAATGATTTTTCTATTATTTCGTCCTCTAAATTAATATTAAAATTTTTTTTTTCTTTACTATACAAATTACGTATGAAGCTAAATAAGTTTTTAGCATACAAATTAGAAGCGGTAAGTGGTAAACTATTCATTAAACTTTTTACTCCTATAATCTTTATTCCATTAACTGTATTGATTTTTCCTGCTTCTGAATATGCTGAGTTACCTCCTTGTTCAGCTGCTAAATCATAAACTATAGAACCAGGTTTCATCAATTTTACTAAATTCTCAGTTAAAATTCTTGGTGCAGGTTTACCAGGAATCAATGCAGTACATATGACAATATCATTTTTTTTTAGTGCTTCTTTCATCATCTCTGCTTGTTTTTTTTTATAATCATCTGAAGCTTCTTTTGCATATCCACCAGCAGTTTCCATGTTTTCAGATTGTTCGACTGTTAAAAATCTGCCTCCTAAACTTTCTACCTGTTCTTTTGAGGCTGCTCTAACGTCAGTTGCAGATACTATTGCACCTAATCTTTTAGCGGTAGCTATTGCTTGAAGACCTGCAACGCCAGCTCCGATTACTAAAACTTTTGCAGCTGGAACAGTACCAGCGGCAGTCATCATCATGGGCACAGCTTTTTCAAACTCTGCAACACAATCGATTACAGCTCTATACCCAGCTAAATTTGATTGGGAAGATAGTACGTCCATTGATTGTGCTCGTGTAATTCTAGGTAAAAGTTCTAATGAGAAAAGTTTGATCTTTTTTTTTAAAATTTCATTAATTTGATCTTTATTTTTTGAAGGATTTAACATCCCAATTAAAATTGTATTTTCGTTTATTTGACTAATTTCATTTTCAGGTGGGCAATTGACTTTAATAAGTAAATTACATAAATTTAAAACTTCACTTGATGAGCTTTTAATTTCAGCTCCAGCATCTTTATAATTATTATCTCCGATCCCCAAGTGACTAGCGTAGTCTTTCTCAACACATACTTTTAAACCCAAACCTATAATATTCTTTACTGTTTCAGGTGTAAGAGATACTCTTTTTTCTACTGTTAAATCTTCTTTGATTGAGCCAACTATCATTTTTTAAATTCTTAGATTAAATTAATGTAATTGCAAGAATTACTAAAATTGCAATAACTGCTATTGTTCCCCACAATACAAGTTTAGTGAAGCCATTATAAGTTTTTTTGAAGTCTTGTTCGTCCATCTTTAACCTTGACGAGCTTTGAATTTTGGATTTTTTTTATTTATTACGTAAAGCTTTCCTCTTCGCTTTACTAGTTTAGAGTTAAGGTCTCTTTTTTTTAATGATTTTAAAGAACTAGCTATTTTCATAATTTTTAAAGCCTGGCAACGTCCTACTCTTCCATATCTTAAGACAAAGTACCATCGGCGCTGAAGGACTTAACTTCCGAGTTCGGGATGGGATCGGGTGTGGCCCCTTCGCAATAATTACCAGGCATTGTTTTATAGTAGTTTTAAAATAGTATGTAAATAGGATAAAATTAGCATTTTAAGTGCTTTATGGTGGGCGTGATAAGAATTGAACTTATGACCTCTTCGATGTCAACGAAGCGTTCTACCACTGAACTACACGCCCAAAAACATTATTATAATTATAAATAATTATGTTGCTAGATAATAAATAAATATTTTTGGAAATAAATAATATAAAAAAATCTTTAATTTAAAATTTAGACTTTTTGAGGAGAATAAAATAGATAATAATTTTTTTATATTATCATTTTTTTTAAAATAGTTTAAATTATTGTAAAAAAAATATTTTTCACTAGAAAAAATGTGTTTTTTGTACTTAGATAATCTTTTATTTTTATTTACGTTTTCACACCATTTTAAATACTGGTCTATTTGTATAAAAAAATTTTTTCTTGATAGTTGAGAGGCATGATCGCGATAAATAACAAGTGGTTCATTAATAAAAAAAACTTTATTTCGAGTTGATATATTTATTATGAATTCAAAGTCAGAAATCATATACGATTTTTCATTAAAATTTTTAGATCTAAAATTAAATAACCTTTTTTTTATTGCTATTGTAGACCAACCTATCTGATATTTTTTTATTAAATCGAGAGTATTTAAAATGTTCTTATTCTTATTTGATAAAAACTTTTTTTTAAACTTAAAAAAAAAAATGTTTTTTTCTCTAAAAAAATTTGATGATACGATATTTATTTTTTTATTCTTTTTGAAAATTTTAATTTGTTGATCAATTTTATCTTCAAGCCATTCATCATCTACATCAACAAACATTATAATTTCACCTTTAGCTTCCTTTAAAGCAAGGTTGCGGGCAGCATATAAATTAGTAAATTTTTTTGCTTTAAAGTATTTAAATTTTTTATTTTTTACTTTTTCAAAAATATTTTTACTATCATCTGTAGACCGGTTATCCCAAAAAATTAATTCCCAATTTTTATAAGTTTGTCTCAATATACTTAGTAGGCATTTTTCTAAAAATAACTCTCCGTTATAACAATTTACGATTATACTTACCTTAGGATTATAATTTTTCATTAAAGTTTATATATTTTTTATAATTTCTTTTACCGCAATATCTAATTCTATGTTTTTATTTTTTAAGTTTTTTTCCAAATAAAACTTTGGTAAATTAGAATGTATTGAACTAATAAAAATTTTTGGCTTAATAATTTTATATGTGACATTTAAATCTACAATTTCTTTTTTTAAAACTTTAATATAGTTCTCTAAAAGAGTTTTACCTAAAAAATATGCCGACATACCCTTAGGGTAATTATTATTTTCAGTTATATAAGAAGAAACTACTATTAATTTAAAATTATTTTTTAATTTTCCATGTTTATATAAAGAAGACAAAATATCATATAGCGATTTAACTTGAATTATAATTTGTTCTTCAACTTCGCTCCATTTATATTGTGAAAATCTTTTTAAATCTAATTTTCCAGAAGTTAAATGTATTAAAGTTCTAAATTTTGTTCTTTGATTTAGTAGTATCTTAATAAAATTTTTTAATGATTTCTCATTGAGAAAATCTGATTTAATATAATTTATATTTTTTTTTTTTATTTTTTTTCCTTTATTTATTTGTGAGAGAATTTTAAATTTTTTTATTTTATTTGATAAAAGTATTCTCTTTCCGATTGATGATGAAGCACCGGTTAAGATAATTTTTTCCATTATTTGAATCTCACTATTGATTTGCCTGTTGAAATTATTTTCCCATTTTTTTCATATTTTGCATACAATTTTAGAGTTGTTGTAGACGTTGATTTGCTAATCGAGATTATTTTTCCCCCAATTATGATTGATAGATTTAGATAAGCGGGATAATGAAATTTATATTCAGAAAATAATATTAAAGCACCATTTCCTGGTAATTTATTTCCAATCAACTTTGAAAAAAGTGAAACAATAAATGCACCATGAACCACATTTCCCTTAAAACCTTTTTTAATTGCATATTTTTTATCAATATGAATTTTATTATTATCGCCACTCAGTTTTGAAAAATTGATTAAATCCTTTTTAGTTATAATAGTTTTAAAGCTATATTTTTTTTTCATTAATTTTTCTTTGCAAGACTTTGATCATGTCTCCAATATTTTTTAAATTACTAGTTTCGGATAAAGAAAACCTCATCTTATATTTTTTTTCTATCATTAAAATCAAGCCAACTTGTGCTAGACTATCCCAACCTTTAATATCTTTAGCAGAGGTTGTTTTTTTAAGAGTAATTTTTCTATTGAAATATTTTTTAAATATCTCGTTTAAATTTAGTAAATGATTTTTATCCATGTAAAATCCGACAATAAATTTTGTTCATATCAAATTTTTTCTTTAAGTTAAAAATGTATTTATTTTTTTTCTTTGTTTTGGCAAAACCTAAAGTTTTAATTACATTTTCTAAAATTTTATTTTTATCATTTTTTAAATAAGTTAACTTAATAAAAGTTTTTTTATTTTTTTTTGCTATTTTAGTAAGTTCTTTCATTATACCGTGCTCAATAGTTTTATTAAATACTCTGCAGCTCATTAACCAATTTTCAATTTCTAGTTCTTTTTTAACATTTATATAAACTACACTTATAATTCCATAATCTCCAAATTTATCTTTTGCGCTAATGATTAATATTTTTTTATCTTTTAATTTAAACTTATTAATCTCACTTATTTGCATTCTTTTTGAGGTAAAATTAAACTGATTTGTTTTGTTGGTAAGTTGATGCACTCTATCTATATTTTCTGAATTTAATTTAATAAAATTTATACTTGTATTAAGAGATTTTAAAAACTGACTATAGTTTGATGCTTTGGCTTTAAGTTTCTCTCTTTTTTTTTCTACAATGTAAAAAGATGATCTATTTTTATCTTCTGAGGAAATATTTTTAAAATTAAAATAATTATGCAAATTAATTATATTTAGGTATTCCTCAGGTGAACTTCCTAAATCAGGAACATTTACTTCAGGAATAAAATTCATTACTTCAGATCTTTCAGAGGGGTTATCGTCTAAAAAAACAATACTATCTAATCCAATGTTTAAATCTTTTTTTATCGATAATATATTCTTGTATTTTTTTTCCCAGTTTATACGATATGTAACAAAGTCACTTATCTTTAGTGTATTTCTCTTGTCTTTTAAAAAATTTAAAGCAATCTTTTCCTCATTTTTTGAGACAATTGCTAATAGACATCCGTTTAGTTTTAACATTTTGAGGTAAGACTGAATATCTCGAAATATTCTTCCCTCAGGACTTTCATCACCTATTTTAATGCTACTTGGAACTTGATCGCCAATTACACCTCCCCAAATTGTATTGTCTAAATCAATTATGACTAATTTTTTCGGCGGTATATAGTTATTAGAAATTTTGTTAGCTATAATATTTGTAAAATTTACATTTTGTTGCAAACCAAACAGCTTACCAAATGAATACCAGTCTCTAAAATTTGTAACCTCGTATTCGTCTTCATTTCTTCTATCAAAGTCAATTATCTCAATCATATTTTTTTTGTTATTTTCTTTTAATTTTTTTATAAAAAAATTTATTTGGTCTACAACTTCTTCTAGGTTTCCATATTTTGTATTAATGTTTATATTAGGCTTGTCAAATAATGTAATAATTACATTTGATTTAATTTTACCAAAAAAAGTTTCAAATATTTTATTTATTTCGCTAGGTTTTATTTTTAGATCAAACCAACTTTTATCACTTAAAAGATCTCTCCAACTATTAATTATTACGAGGAAATCCTCTTTATTTTTTTTTACATAATTTAGATCTGAATAAGCTGGGCCCCATAAACTAGTATCTATTTTTGCATGTACACCTTTAGTTAATAAAAAATATCCAAGCCAATCCTCTATTTCATTATTAGTATACCCGCCTAAGATTTTTACATTAATAGTGTTGTTTAAATTATGTTTAATTTTTTTTTTTAAAAAATTATTTTTTTTTTCAATTAAACTAAAATAATCGTTATTTTTATTCATCATCTAAATTATTTCCTTATAAATATACTCTAAAATTTTTTTTGAAAGTATATGTACGTTATTGTCGAAAGTCTCACTATCGGAGGTATTTTTGATAATTTCATCAAGAGGAATAAATCCTATCGGCACATCTTTTAAAGTTTCTTTTATTATTTCATTTGTAGCATTCGTCCAATTTGCTCTGTCATCTATATTTCCAAAAGTTGGAAAATCAAATTTTTTTTTAATACTTGTCAGCTCGTCAATATTTTTAACCTCATAACCTTTGTCTAATGAATTAAATAAACCTAAAATATAACAATTCTTTAAATCTATATTTACTTTTTTTATCTCATTCAAAAAAAGTCTAAAATTTTCTTTAAACATTTTATACACTTGAGCTTCAGAACTAACTAATTTTCTTAAGAGAATTTCATAATATAAACACCTAACGTCAATACTGCCAATAGACAAAACCAATCTTAAATCTTGCAGGTTATTTTTATTTATCAAGTCTATTTTTTTTCTTAAATAACTCAAGTTTTCAATATTGTTCAGTCCAATTATAGTTCTAGGTCCTAACCAAACTGATCTAATGTGATTTGAATAAATACTATGTCTTTTAAACTTAACTCTACTCAAAAATTCAACATGAGAGTCACCTAGAAAAATTATTTTTTTGTTTGTAATTAGTTCATCTAATAAAAAGAATTTATCTTTATTAGGTTCTAAATTATCATTTTCAAGAATCTTTTTTATTAAATCAAGTCTTTTTGGATGATTAGATTGTATTAATTTATTTGAAAAATAGTCATAAATATAAAATTTATTTAATTTTATAGAGGCAAGATAAATAATCTTAAGAAAAAAAAATTTTATAATTAAATGTATTTTTTTCATGTATGTAGTCTCTCTTTGATTGTTCTCTTTAATCCATTTTCTAGTGAAATTTTTGGCTTCCATTTTAGCAATTTTTTTGCTTTGGAAATATTAGGTAAAATTATTTTGTGTTCACCATGGTGGAATTTTCTTGCATTAAATATTAATTTTCCTTTTTTTATTATTTTGAATATTTTTTTTACTATTTGATCCACTTTAATTTTTCTACCAGAGCCTAAATTTATTACTAAGCCATTTGTATTTTTATTATTTATAGATAAAAAAATTGCATTTATTAAATCATCAATAAAACAAAAATCTCTAATTTGCTTGCCATTTGTTAAATAAACATCCCTTTTCTTTTTGAGATTTTTAATCACATAAGGGATCAGTCTATTTTCGTCTTGCTTTGGACCATATGCTTGAAATATTCTAAATATTGTAATTGGTAATTTTTTTTTACTGTACTCATTTTGTAAAAGTTTTGTTATACGAAGTTTAGCTTTGCCATAATACGATATAGGTCTAGTTTTAAAATTCTCATTTATTCTAGAATTATATTTAGCGTATTCGGATGAAGAGCCTATTTGAATAATTTTTTTTATATTTTTCCCATTAAAATATTTTATTATATTTTTAATAATCAAAATATGATCGTTGTATAAAGCTTTGCCCTTTTTTCCTCTTAAGTGACTTCCGTATCCTGCAGCATTGATAATTATATCGCAATCTCTGCTTATCTTTTTAAAACTTCTTATCTTTGTTGCGTCCATATTAATATAATTAATTTTATTTAATCTTCTTTTCATTAACGGTGGGTTTTTAGAAATACTTAAGACTTTAAATTTATTTTTTAAAGCTTTTTTGCATAGATGGTATCCAATAAATCCTGTCCCTCCAAAAATTATAATTTTCTTTATTTTAGCCATGGAGCTTTATTTTTAAGACAAAGTTCATCTAATTTAATTTTATCGATTTTGTGATCCATACACTGCCAAAAACCCTCATGTTTAAAAGCTTTTAACTCACCCATGCTTGCGAGTTTCTCCAAAGGCTCTTTTTCAAAAATAGTGTTATCTCCATCAATAAAGTCAAATATTTTTGACTCGGCTACAAAGAAACCGCCATTGATCCAATTTTCTCCTCTATCAACTTTTTCACTAAATTTTGTAACAGTATCATGTTCAAGTGATAGGTATCCAAATCTTGCTGGAGGTCTTACTGCAGTTACAGTAAGAGTTTTTTTATGACTTTTATGAAATTTTAATAGCTTACCAATATCTATATCTGACACCCCATCACCATAAGTTAGAAAAAAAGGTTCCTTAAAATGATCTTTAAGCCTTTTAATCCTACCGCCAGTCAATGTCTCAGATCCAGTATCGATGAGTTCAATTTTTAATTTACTTTTAAAATTGTTAAAATGATTTTTTATGACATCTCCCTTATAACCAAGTGCTATTATAAATTCGTTAAATCCATACTTTGAATAAATTGAAATTATATGTTCAATTATTGGTTTATTTCCAATTGGTATCATAGGTTTTGGAATACTATCTGTGTACTCAGATAATCTTGTACCAAATCCACCTGCTAAAATTAAAACTTTCATATTTATTTAATTACCCTTGGACTTGGAAATGGAACTATAAATTTACCCCCATTAACTCTAAATTTTTTTTCTTGTTTTATAATTTCCTTTTTAAGATTCCAGCTTAAGAGTAAAAGGTAATCAATTCTTTGTTTTCTAATCTTTAATGGGTTTTTGATAAAAATTTGTGTTCCAGCCGTAAATTTATTTTGTTTTAATTTACTTTTATCATAAATTTCATCAATAAGTTTATTATCAATTTTACAGTATTGTAACAAAGCTAAACCTTTACCTGAAGCTCCATAAGCAGATATTTTTTTCCTTTTCTTCTTCAAATCTTTTATAAAAGAGTTTATTTTAACTCGGTGGGCATTTATTTTATCTTTAAAACTGATTAATTTTTTGTTGCTGTAAAGACCATTATTTTTTTCAACTTTAACGAAATTTTTAATTTTATTGCTTATCTTGATTTTGCATGATTTTTTGACAACATAACAACGTAAAGAACCACCCTGTGAATCAATTTTATCGAAATTAATCATTTTCATATTATTTATTTTGCAAAGATCTAGAATTGATTTAAGCGAATGAAATCCAATATGTTCATGAAAAATGTTATCGTATTGATTATTTTTAATAATATTTAACAAACTTGGAAATTCTAATATTAAAATCCCATGATCATTAAGAATATTAAAAGCACCTTTAAATATTTCATTAGGATTTTTGACATGAGCTAAGACATTCCTAGCTATCACAAAGTCAAATTTACCAAACTTAATACTTGTATATTTAGAAGTTTTTTTATTGAAATAATTGACAATTCTTAAAACATTTTTGGTTTTGTTTTTTTTAGCGAGATTTCTTGCTGGATCCATTCCCACTGCAAAACAATTTAGTTTTCTTTGTAATATATTTAAAAATATGCCATCATTGCAGGCTATTTCAAAGATTTTTGATTTCTTGGATGCTTTAAGTTTTTTAAGAGTTTTTATTAATCTTTTTATTAATGTTATATTAGATTTTGAAACACCAGTTTCCCATAGATAATTTTTAAAAAGTGCATCTGGATTTAATTTTTCTCCTATTTGAACATGTTTGCATAAACTACAAAAATTTAGAGAAATTTTAAATTTTTTGTCAATTTTTTTTTTATTATAAAAATTTCCAACCAAACCAATTTTACCAAAGTCGATAATAGTTTTAAGTTTACCTTTGCAAATTCTGCATCTCATTGTTTAATAATCCTAATTTTGGAAGTATAAAGTTTTATCTGGTTTGATGTCATTTTTTCCAAGTTTTCACCTTTTAAATAAGCTTTGTACCAAGATACGGTAAAATCCATCGTATTTTCAAAATTAAGTGTTGGTTTCCAACCTAATTCTTTATTAGCCTTATTAATATTCAGACTCAAAAGATTAGATTCATGAAAGTTTTTATTTTTTTTAATAATCACCTTAATGTTGGATTTAATTTTTTTTAAAATTTTTTTGGTAATTTCTTTTACTTTTTTACAATTTTTTTCGTAAGGCCCAAAGTTCCAGTTAGGTTTTATTTTATTATCTAATTTTTTACTCATTAGTAAGTTACCTAAAAGTAAGTACCCAGATAAAGGCTCTAATACATGTTGCCACGGACGAGTTGAGCTTGGATTTCTCAAAATTAAATTCTTTTTGAGTTTTATAGATTTAATTATATCAGGGATAATTCTATCTTGTTTTAGATCACCGCCTCCAATTACATTTCCGGCTCTTACACTAGCAACATTTAAATACTTACTTTTAAAATAACTATTATAGTATGAATTGAATATTATTTCGGCACTTGCTTTTGATGATGAATAATTATCTAACCCACCCAATGTATCATTTTCTTTGTAACCGTTCGCTTTATCCAAATTTAAATAACATTTATCAGAAGTAACATAGACTAAATTAGGAACCTTATTCAGTCTTACGGACTCTAATACATTTGTGCTTCCAATAACATTTGTGGTTACAGTTTCTGTAGGATTTTTAAAACTTTGAGAGACTATTGATTGAGCTGCTAAATGAAAAACAATTCTCGGTTTTTCTTTTTTTATAACTCGATCTAATTTTTTGAGATCCCTTATGTCAATGTAATATTGTTTGATTTTTTTATTTAATTTTAATGATTTGAAAATAATAGAATTTTTTTCTGGTCTTAGACCTACTCCTACTACTTTTGCTCCTAAAATAAATAACCAATAAGATAACCAGGCGCCTTTAAAACCAGTAGAGCCTGTAATTAATACTTTAAGATTTTTATACTTTCTTAAAAATACACTATAATTTTTAAATTTTTTCATGATTTAAATATTAAATTTTTTTATAAAAGCTATATATTTTTTTTCTATTGGAAAATAATTAAATTTATTATCAATTCTCTTTAGAAATAAATCGTAATTAATCAATTTTTGACTTTTTAAAATTTTTATTGTTTCAAAAGTTGCATTCGAAAAATAATAAGGATCTTGATTTTTTATTTTTTTAACATAAACATCATCGCACAAAATTAAACCATTTAAATTACATAGTCTAAGTGAATTAATAATATCTATTGTTACTATAGGGTACCCATGAGCTCCATCAATCCAAATTAAATCAAAAGTTTTTTTTTCGTTGATTAAATTAATTGAATTCATTTCAATAAACTCAACATTTTTTAACCTACTCAACTTTTCATTTCGAGATTTTATAAATTCATTTTGAAAGTCTAAATTATTTCTCTTGTAAGTTTTATTAAATTCATCATCTTTAGATGGAAGATCTATTGTTATAATTTGAGAATTAGGAAATAATTCTGATAGTAATACAGCATTACTACCGTCATAAGTACCTATTTCTAAAATTCTATCTACTTTTATATTTTTATCTAAACTTAAAGATGAAAAAATGACTTCATGTTCTGAAACCATTTCTGAAACTGACAAATTATTTTTCTTAATTATCGTATCTAGATTTTTCTTAGCAATAAATCTATCAAGGTTATTTCTTTTAAAAATCTCCTCTTGTTGATTTTTAAATTTATCTTTTTCATAGAACAAACTACAATATAAAAAGTAGAATAATTTTTTAAATTTTCTTGTCATTTTTATGCTCTTAAATATTTATTAATGCTATAATCTTTTTTTCCTAAAATAATAATGTTGTTCTTCTTTTTTAAAGAATAACTGAAAATATTTTTTGTTATCATTTGTTTTTTTAACCCTTTCCACAATTTATCAGAATAACTTTCTAAAATAGGACTTTCACAAATTTGAAATACATGGTTTCCTCTTTCTAAAGCCTCTATAATAGCTCCTGAAGAACCAATAAAAATTGAAGATTTAGAATTAGTTTTTGAAAATTTATTTTTTTGTTTTATTCTTTTAATTTTTGCGATCAAATCTTTGTGAGAATTAGAGTTTGCTGCACCTGGATGATTTTTAATCTTAAAATTTGCAATATTTAATTTTGTTTCATCCAGTAGTGTTTTTATCAAAAAAATAATTTTATCTTTTGATTTAAAAGCTAAAGGTAAATATATGGATTTTTTCATATTATTTTTTCCTTTAACAAATCTCATTGATGGTAGAATTCTCACAATTTTTTTATTCCATCCAAGAGAAGTCGTAAGACAATTGTATTGAGATTTACCATTTACAATTAACACATCGGGAGTAGTTTTTTTTTTTATTAAATTGAAAGGCATTGATAAAGGCGAGGAATGAACATAGCCTATTGTTTTTATTTTAGGGTTTATTTTTTTTGTTTCCTTAAATAATTGATTTTGAAATGGTTGGCCTTCATAAGGTATCAATAAATATTTTACATTTTTTGTAACAAAAATCTTATATTTGTTAAATAAAACATCAGAAAAAATATTAAAATTAGATATTTTATTAAAAAAATAAGTTTTACCAAGAAAAATGTATTTAAAAGAATTTAAAATTTTTTTAATTAAAAACAAATAATTACGATTTCTTTTTTCTCTTGTTTTAAATACGACTACATTATTATTAATTTTTTTGGGAAGATCGTCTGATAAGTAAACTACAAACCATAACGTATTTTTAAGGTTGCTTGATCTATAATTAAGCGTTTTATCATTAAAAGAACCGTCAGAGTTAAATTGTTCTTTAAATGCCCACGTTACAATTATTTTATTATATTTTTTTATTTTTTTCTTATAATTTAAATATGAGTAAAAATAATAAGAACTATAAAATATATCTTTTAAAATATATTTTGTTTTTAAAAAAAAGTTAGTCTTAAAATTTAGAATTTCATGAAGAGAAAAGTGACCTATAGAATTTGCTGATGTTACAAAATAAAAAAAATCGTTGCCATCGTTTTTAAAATTCGTGATATAATCTTTTACTGTTTTTATCATATCGATTTGTGAATTTACTTTTTCCATAAATTTGTTTAAGCAAATAATTGCAAGATAGTGTCATTTAAAAAATCAAAATTTTCTATTTTTACTATTTTAGGATTTCCTATTTTTTTTAATGAAATATATCTTGGGTATTTGTCAATTTTTTTTTTATCCATAAAAATATTTTTGTAAATATCATTTTGAAGTTCTATTTGACTGATGTTAATTTTTTTTGGAAAAATTTTTGTTGGTAATTTAAAATCACTTAAGAGTTTTTTTGTTTCATTATAAAATTTAGATTTTCCATTATTCGCATAATATATTTCACTTAACATACCTAATGAGACAGCTTCTCCATGTCTTATTACATCTTTTTTTGAGACATTCTCTATTGCCATTTCAATTGCATGCGCAAATGTGTGTCCAAAATTCAAATATAATCTTTTATTTTTCTCGTAAATATCATCCTTAAAGTATTTAATTTTTGTATTAATTGTCATTGCACATAATTTGTTCAAATAATTAAACTTTCTCTCAACAATTTGTTTTTTATTTTTTATTAAGAATTTAATAATTTTGATATTATCGATAAGTCCACACTTTATAATTTCTGCCACACCAGAAATAAATTCTCTTTCTGGTAAAGTTTTTAAAATCTCCTCTAATATAAAAACATTTTTAGGATGATAATAAGTGCCAACGGAGTTTGTAATACCTTTATAATTAATTGCAGTTTTTCCTCCAATAGAACTATCTATAATTGCAGTAATAGTTGTAGGTATATTAAAATAATATAACCCTCTTAAATACAAACTACTAGCCAAAGCAGATACATCACCCACGACACCACCACCGCATGAAATTACTGCTGATCTTTTTGTAAATTTATTTATTAATAAAGTATCAATTAATTCAAATAAAAATTTCTTGTTTTTATTGACTTTATCACCTTTACACTCTTTCAAAATTATATTGCACCCAGAAATTTTTAATTCATTATAAATTTTTTTTATAATTTCTTTACTAATATTTTTGTCATATAAAAGTAATACGTTTTTGTCTGAATTAATTTTTTCAAAAAAAATTGAAATTTTTTCTAGAGAATTAGTCCTGCAAAAAGTGACATAGTGATCTTCTTTTTCTAGTTTATATTTTATTTGCATTTTAAAATTTTTTATTTGTATAATTTAAAGTATTTATCCTGTTTCATTTGCGACTTTGCTTTTTTATAATCTTCAAAAACATCGACAGAGAAACTATCACCCTTTAAGTTGATTGTTTTCAGTTTTAAACCAATGTCCAAAGCTCTTAATAGTTCAATATCTTCAATTTTCTCAAGATCAGATTTCTTAGATTTACAATATTTTAGTAGGGCTTCTGGTGAAAAAGAAATAATGGACAAATGTTTTTTTATATTTTTATTCTTGTTCTTAAATTCGTATGGCACGTTTGCTCTTGATATATACAAAATTTCATTTTTCTTATTAGATACTATCTTTACCAAATTAGTATTATTGCTATTAGGTACTTTCAAATTAGGAATAATAATATCAGCTGAGGAATTTTTGATGTGATAATTTATTACTTGATCGATGTGGTTCGGGCTTATTAGTGGTTCATCTCCTTGTATATCAATTATGTAATCGTATTTTTTTTTTATCTTCTTATATCCTTCACATATTCTCTCAGTTCCATTAGTATGATGTTTTGAGGTTAAAATTCCTTTTGCTCCAAATTTCTTGATAACCTTTAAAATTTTTGAGTCATCGCAACAAATAAAAACTTCATTTAAGTTTTTAGATAGCTTAGCTCTTCTATAAACATGAACTATAAGAGGTATATTGTTTATAGGTAACAAGGCTTTAGCTGGAAGTCTTCTCGAATTTAGTCTTGTTGGTATTAAACCTAAAATTTTTTTTTTCATGAATTAATCCATCCTCCATCTATGTTTATAGTTTCACCAGTGATATAGTTTGACTCATCTGATAATAAATAAGCAATTAACCCACTCACATCTTTAGGGTCGCCCCATTTTTTCTGAGGAATTCTTGAAATTGTCCAAGAGTAAAGTTTTTGTTTTTTGCTTTTAAACTTTTTAAAATATGAAGTTTTAATAAAACCAGGGTTAATTACGTTAGCTCTTATATTATACGGAGCAGCTTCAACAGCAAATGATTGCGTTAAACTTTTTAAAGCACCTTTGCTAGATGCATATCCACACAATCCCTCAAAACCCCTAGTGCCAACTATTGAACCTATATTAACTATTGAAGAATTTAACTTATATTTTTTACAATAATTAAAATAATTTTTCATTATTTCAAATATTGAAAAGAAATTTACATCAAATACTTCCTTTAGATCAGTCTTAGAAATTTTATTAAATTCTTTTCTTTGTCTAATGCCAGCATTGTTTACCAGGCCTGTTATAGGTCTTTTTAAAATTATTGAATCTTTAAATACCTTATCAATTTTCGATAGATTTCTTACATCACCTTTAAGGATTTTACAGTTTTTTAAATTTTTAAATTTTTTTATATCTTTTTGAGATCGGGTAATACCAAAAACAAAATATCCTTTTTTAATTAACGCATAAACTAAATCTTCACCGATACCTTTACCTACGCCGGTTATGAAAATATTTTTTTGTTTAATTTTTTTCATATAAAATCCTAATTATCCCTCGAATACATATATCTCAGTACCATTCTGTCATTGACCAGGGGTTTTGAGCCTCTATGAACGCCCCCTTCATTAAAAATTATTGCGCTACCTGCTTTAGCCTCATAACTGTAGCTGTCATTTGAATCTAATTTCACTAAATCATCAGTTTTTTTTAAAAAATTATATAATATATTTGTCTCTTTAAAATAATTTTCAAAATAAACTAAATTATCATAAATAATTTTCTTAAAATCTTTTAGCCTCCAGTAAGGTTGATAATTAATTATTTTATTAAATATTCCTTCTCTAATAGCATAGCCAATTTTATGAGACTCGGGTATGTAACTCATACAACCATTTCCTGGGCCTACATCTGTTAAATATACAAAAATTTTTAAAAAAAAATCATTAGGGTTATTAAAATTTGAAATATTCATTTTGCCAGAGTAAGCTTGGTCTGTGTGCCACGGTAAAATTTCTTTATTGCTTATTTTGCTATAATAAGCATCGATGTAACGTAGTTTTGATTTTTTTCCAAAAAAATTATTAGAAAAGTTTAGAAGATTTTTTTTCTTTTCGATATTTATAATTTGTATGCTGTGATAAAATTTATTAAAATTAAGCTTTAATATCTTTAAAAAAGCTGATTTATAATTAGTTGGAAAGTAGCTTGCCGGATCATCTTTGGGAACTGAGTAAAATTTAATTAAATTTTGTACTTTTAAAGTTTCTTTTGAATTTAAAAAATTATCAATTTTTATAATACCTTTTGATTTGATTTCACTTATTAATTCATTTTTTATCATGCTAATATACCCATTTTTTAAAATTTATAATTTCTTCTTTAAAAGAATGTAGATTTTTAAAATGAAGTTTTTCTGCTTTCATTATTTTATAATTTTTTGGTTTTGATATATAATGGCCGTATCTTTCTTTATTTTTAAATTTTATTTGACCTTTGATATCTAGATTGTTCGCCAATATTTTTAGAAAATTAATAATTTTTATAGATTTTTTTCCTGTTAACATTAAGCATTTATTAACAAATTTTTTATTCAAAATTTCTACACTAGCTTTCGCGGCATCTTTAACGTGAATATATTCCCTTTTAGATTTCTTATTACCTGGATATAAAATTTTTTTATTTTTGATAGCATATTTAATTATATTTTTTACACTATTTGTATCCGTCGCTCTAGGACCATAAACAGTTCCATACCTTAAAATTGTATAATCTAGTCTTGAGAGTGTGCAAAACTCTTTAATATAATCTTCAGCTGATCTTTTGCTTGCACTATAAAAACCACCTTGAGTGCTTCCAGCATAAATTGAGCTAGAATAGATATATCTTGAAACCTTATAATGACTGCAAATTTTTAGTAATTGCATATTAGCTAAAATATTTAATTTAATAGTAGATATTGGATTTTTTACTGCTTCATCAAGATCAGATACACCAGCAAAATTAAATATAATGTTATTTTTCTTTACATAATTTTTTAATTTTTTAACATTCAACAACGATCCTATAACCATTTTTTGTTTTTCATTAATCCACTTTGATTTTTTAAGATCATAAATTGTAACTTTATAGCCATAATTTGTTAAGGCATCGCAAACATGTGAACCAAGAAAGCCGCTACCACCTAAAACAAGAACATTTTTTTTATATTTTTTTAACATAATTAATTTTCAATCAAGCTACCACTTTCAAGACTCCAAACTTTATCGCAATATTCTACTAGATTTTGTCTATGAGCTATCATTATAATTGTCTTGTCTTTAAAATTTTCTTTTATGCCATCTAGAATTAATTTTTCAGTTTTAAAGTCTAATGAATTGGTAGACTCATCTAAAAAGATTATTTCAGGATCTTGATATAAAATTCTCGATATAGCTAATCTTTGTCTTTCTCCTCCAGACAATTTAATACCGTTATTTCCTACTTTAGTTTTAAGTCCTAAGGGCAAGTTTTTAATCTTACTTTCTAGTTGGGAAACTTTTATTGCTTTATTAAGTTTTTTTGTATCAACATCTTCATTATTTAAATTAAAAGTGATATTTTTTTCAATAGTACTATCTAATAAAAAGATATTTTGTGAAACACTTCCAATTTTCTTTCTCCAGCTAGTTAAAGAGGTAAATATGTCTTCACCATTATTTGTAATTGTACCGCTAGTTGGCTTTATTAAACCCAATAAAATATAAAATAATGTGCTTTTTCCAGCACCTGTTTTACCAATAATACCTGTAGTGGTATTTTTTTTTATATCAAAACTAACATTTTTTAATTGAGTGATTTTATTGCCCGGATAACTAAAGTTGAGATTTTTAATATCTATATATTTGTTTTTATCGTTTTCATTTTCAGAATTTAAGTAATTATTTAAGTCTTTTTTTTTTATATTTTCATCTTCAGCAATTTCACTAGAAACTTCGTTTAAACTGTTAAGATATGGTATGCTTATTTGCATATAGTATTTTGCTGTTGAAATAGCACTAAAAGCAGGAATAAACCTGAATACTGCAAATGTAATTAATGCTAAAAATGGAAGTAAATTATTAAAATTTTGGGAGGAGATTACTAATATTACTGTAGAAGATGTAAGTACTAAAATTGCAAATATTTCTAAAACAACTCTTGGAATTTTTTCAACGACCTGGAAGAAAAAAATATTTTTTTCTATTTTTTTTACGTTAGAATTAAAATAACTTATCATATCATTTTCTTTCATCAAAATTTTAAGATCTTTTATTGATCCAAAAATTTCGTTAACGATCTTAAAATTTTCCTCTCCAATTAATTTGTTAGTATTTGATTTTTCATCAAGAATTTTTTTTATTTTAGAAATGTATAAATAAGTAATAATAGAGAGAATTGATGCTACTAATAATACAATAGATGGAGAGGCCCAAATTAATAAAAACAAAATTACAACTAAAACAGCGACTTCCCTTACGACTGCTAAATATTGTTGAATATAAATTCCAAGCATAGAAATATCTGCTGTTATTTTTCTTGAAAGTTCAGCTGGATCTTTTTCTAAATGATTGATGTATTCCATATTAATATAATGACTGAATACTTTTGTAGCAATTTTGATTTTGGCATTTTCTAAAAATTTGTTTTGGTAAATCGTAAGAAATATTAAAAAAAGACTTTTTGACAAGTAAATTAAAACAACGAAAAAAGAGAAATAAATTATAATCTTATTATGCGATAAATCTAAGAGCAATTTTTCTAGATCTAAAAATTGTAATTTATCTATTATAAATTCTGGCGAAATCAATGTAGCAATAAAAATAGGTATAGAACCAATTCCTAAAAACTCTAAGAAAAACATTAAAAAGTTAAGAAAAAAAAGAATTTTAAATGTAAATAAATCTTTTTTTTCGAAAATTTGATTAATATGTTTAAACATAACTTTTATTAATCCTTGTTAATTCAAAATTTCATATTGAGTGATTTATTTAATAATACTGTGTCAATTCCAAAAGGTAAAAATTTATAACCTTCTTTAATTCTCTTTTTTAATAACTTTTCAGAAGGTTCTACAACATGGATACCCACTGGCTTTTTAAACTTTTTGCATTTGCTAATAATTTTTTGCAAAGCTAATTTAAAATTTATATTTTTAAAATTTCCAGGTTTTCCAAGAGATGATGATAAGTCGTATGGGCCAATAAGAATTGCATCTAATTCATCTAATTCTAAAATAGAATCTAAATTAGATATCGAACTAATATGCTCTATCATTGCAATTAAAATAGGTTTATGTGATTTATAATTTTCAAAAAAGTTTCCGTACTGATTTGCTCTTGAAAAGCCTACACCTCTTTTACCTTTAGGAGGCCACACACATTGTTCATATATTTTCTTAACTTGACCAGAACTTGAAACATTGGGTATAATTATTCCAGAACAGCCTGCATCAAATATTAGTCCAAGATCATTTGTTTTATGATTAGCTAATCTTACTAATGAAATTTTTTTTTCACTTTCTATTGCTCTAAATATATTATTTAATTTATGAATATCGAAAGAGCCATGTTCTAAGTCTAAAGTTATAGAATCAAAATTTTTTTGAGATAAAATTTCAGCTATCTCAGCACTACAGATTTGCATCCAACCACTTATTACATGTTTTTTGTTAAGTTTATTCCTGAATTTTTTTATCAAAATATTTTTTTCTTTTATGTTCATAATTTAATTAATTTTCTACTATTTCTTTAAATGATTTAATTATGTAATTTTGCTGTTTTTTATTCAAAGAATAAAAAATAGGTATTGATAAACATTGCTCGTAATAAGAAGACATATTACTTAAATTAATTTTTCTTTTTTCTCTGTAAAAAGGATGAGAGTATATAGGTATATAATGTACTTGGGTGGAAATGCCTTTTTTTTTTAAAATTTCCATTACTTTTTTCCGACTTTTTTTAATTTTTTTAAAATTAATTTTTAGGACATATAAATGATTAGCGCTTAAATTTCTTTGATGTAGCTGAAGTGGTTTACAATTTTTGAATTTAATAAAAAATTTATCATAATATTCCGCGATTTTTCTTCTTCTCCTTATAAATCCATTGATTTTTTTTAATTGACTAATACCTAATGCGCATTGGATATCTGTAATTCTATAATGAAAACCTAGAGTTTGCATTTCGTAATACCAAGGATTTGTTTTGTTTTTCTTTGCAAAATTTTTGACAATTCCATGGCTCCTTAGTATCTTTAAATTTTCATATAATCCCTTATTGTTAGTTGTAACTATTCCTCCTTCCCCTGTAGTAATTGATTTAACTGGATGAAAAGAAAAAACAGTCATGTCAGAGTATTTGCAACATCCTATCTTTGATCCATCTTTATAATTTGCTCCTAAAGCATGCGCTGCATCTTCGATTATAATTGTTTTTTTTGGAGTTATTTTTTTTAAATGTTTCATGTCAACTGGAAGACCGGCAAAATGAACTGGAATTAGCATTTTATACTTATTTTTTCTCATTTTTTGCTTCAAATTTATGAGAGAAATATTTCCTGTTTCAATATTAATATCTGCAAAATCAACCTTAGCACTGCAATGAATTCCAGCATTTGCGGTCGAACAAAAGGAATTGGGTGATGTTAAAAGTTTTTTGGTTTTGTTTAATTTGCCAGCCATTGCAGCAATATGTAGCCCAGCAGAACAACTAGATACAGCAACAGCATATTTTGCGCCTACAAATTTACATATTAATTTTTCAAATTTTTCAATAATAGGTCCTTGAGTGATTAATTTACTTTTTAAGGTTTTAACAACGTGCTTTATATCGTTACTGTCTATATATTGCCTACTGTAAGGTATCATTTTTTTAATATGGCTTAAATTCTTTCAAAATATGTTTTTTAATTAGCTCTCTTATTTCACTCACTTTTAAAAAATATTTGTTAGTCCCTGAACAATAACTAAATCTTTTTTTTATAATTTTAGCATTAAAATGTTTCTCTATTTTCTTTTTTTCAGTTTTATCAATTGTTGGAAAAACAATAAACGATTTAGAGTTTTCAAAAGTATTCAAACTTTCATCATCAGTTATCATTTCTTCATGTATCTTTTCTCCAGCTCTAATCCCTATAAATTTTATTTTACAACTCGGTCCGATTGCTTCTGCTAAATCAATTATGTTGTAAGAGGGAATCTTGGGTACAAATATTTCTCTGCCTATTGAATTATTGATTGAGTATGAAACTAAATCAATACTTTCCTTTAAAGTAATATTAAATCTTGTCATTTTTTTGTCTGTGATTGGTATTACACCCTTTTTTGCTTCATTTAAAAAAAATGGTATTACAGATCCTCTTGAGCCCATTACGTTGCCATATCTACACACTGAAAAAGATAAATTTTTTGATCCCGAGATATTATTTGCTGATATAAAAAGTTTATCACTACATAGCTTTGTTGCGCCATAAAGATTTATTGGAGCAGAAGCTTTGTCTGTAGAAAGGGCTATTACTTTTTTTACTTGTTGTAAGATTGCAGCTTCAATTATATTTTGTGCACCTAAAATATTTGTACTTATAAATTCAGTCGGATTGTATTCCGCGGCTGGAACTTGTTTTAATGCTGCAGCATGTACTACTAATTCAATATCTTTAAATGCTCGTAATAATCTGCCTTTATCTCTTACATCTCCGAGAAAAAAACGTATGAAAGGATATTTTGAAGTTGGAAATTCTTTAGCCATTTCTGATTGTTTCCATTCATCTCTGCTAAAAATTACTAATCTTTTAATCCCTTTTTGCTTAATAATATTTTTAGTAAATGCTTTTCCAAAAGAACCAGTACCGCCTGTTATCAATATAGATTTATACTTCATCATTCTTCTTACTTTGATCTATTTCAAGTTTTAATTCTTCATACTCTTTCATCTTTTTTTTCATAAAATTAATTGTAAGTTTAGTTTTTTCAGTCATACCTTTTGGAGTAAGAATATAAATGTAATTAAGTTTTTTTGGATTCTTTTTAAAATTTGAAATTTTAATTAAGCCTTTTGTTTTCAAAGCTTTCATGCAGTAGTTTAATTTACCTAAACTAAAACCTAAACTATTTGCAAGTTCCCTCTGTGTCTGGCCAGGTTGTTTGGAAATAGACCTTAATAAGTTAAAAAAATCCTGATTTTCTTTCATTGTTCAATATTTGAACAATATAGTATTTTATAAATAATTCGTAAAGGAAAAAATAAACTTAATATTATTTTAGCAAAATTTAGATGGGTAAATTAGCTTTGATACTAGTAGCTTTTTGGGTTGGACTTATTGGTAGCATTCATAATCCCAGGAATACTGATATTTCTCTCATGTATTTTTTTTACTTCCTCATAAAAACTTTTTTTTACATAAATGAGTTCTGTCTGAAAATTTGAAAAACTAATTATATTCCCCCCATTATTTATTGCTGCTAATTTGTAGGAATATTTGTTTAATATTTCTTCTATAGCAAAAAAAGTAAGCTGTTTGATATACGCATATCCGAGAATTAATTCTAATTCTATTATATCAATCATTTCACTTTCAAGCATTTCCTCTGCTCCCATTAAAACTTTATCTTCAAATCCTTGAGTATCTATTTTCATATAATTAATTTTTTTTATGTTATTTGTTTTACAGTAATCATCAATTGTTTTTACATTTACTTTAATCTTATCTTCAAAAGTATCATTATCTTTAAAATTCAATTCAGTTTTAAAGTTTTCATTTTCGTAAAGTTTTCGGTAATTCATAATTCTTGATTTTGCAAATTTAGAGTTTTTATCTATTTCTAAAAAAGAATTTATTTTATGATATTTAAAACTATTTAGATAAAGCTCCCCGCTCGTGTCACTTAATCCAAAATTATTTATTACTAACTCTTTGGAATTTTTTAATTTATATCTTTCCACTAATTCATTATATAAAACAGGTGTTGGTTCAAATGAATGTGTTATTGAATTGTTATCAATTTCTTTGAACCTCTCGATTGATTGTCCAATATTAGCCCCAACATCAAAAAAAATATTTTTAGAATCATCATTTTTGTCTTTACCTATTTTTAATAAAAATTTGATTATTGAGTCAAAATTATTACTTTTAACGTCTTTTTTTTTTACTTTTAATTCAAATCCAAAAAATAAAAATGTATTAAGTAAAAATTTTTTTAGCAAATTCATTATATCTAATTTATATATTTTTTTAAGTAATTGTAAATATTCTCTGAAGTTCTATCGCTTCTAAGACAGATTTTACTATCAAAATTATTTTCTTTTTCAATTAAACTTTTTTTTATAGTTGAGCTAAATTTATTATAAGTTCTTAAAAATAAACTTTCATTGTACTCATGATATGAATAAAAAGTAGATGCTGCATGGTTAGGATCAACAAAAAAACTTTTTTTGTTTAGCCCAAAACTTTCCAAAACCATACTTGACCCGTAAGAAATATTTGTTTTTGCTTTGTTTAAATACGAATAACTTTTGTTATGTGGGTCTTTTGAAACTATTTTTATATTTGTGTCATTCAATATCTCTTTTTCTAAATCGTCACCAATAAAAGTTTCATGATGTTTATAAACTATATTTAAATTTCTATTTTCCTCTGAAAATCTTTTCATCCAATTTAAATATAAGTAATAATTTTCAAATATACGATCGGAAACTTGAATCCAATGACTTGGATTAATACCAATTATTAATAAATCAATATCATTTAATAATTCTGGTTCATTTTTTTTTCTGTAAAAATTTAATTCCATTGATAGAGATCCTACTGGAAATGTGGATTTTACTTTGCTACCAAAAATTTCCATCTTTTTTTTTGTATTCACTTCATCTCCAAATGTTAATAAATTATCTACATAACAAAATAAAAGAATTCCAGACTCAGCTAAATGCAACTGAGGAAAAGAGACAACTTTTCCCTCCAATTTTTTGAAAATAAAATCTTTTATGGGACAAGAAAGATAATATCTATCTTGTAAAAGTATTTTACCTTTATATTTGTTAAAAATTGTTTCACTTTTACTCACTGTATAAAATATGATAAGAAAAATCTTAGATAAATTTTGTCGACATTTAATTGAAGTTAAAAACAATAATAAAAAAAAGAAAAGAAAATTCTTAAATTTGTTATCAATAAATTTTTTATGAGGTACAAAATTTCTTGACTTTACAATATATAATTTGTCTGATTTAAATTTTTCGATAATTTTTGGATTTTTTGAGATTATTAAAACATTTTTAAACATATTTAATAATTTTTCAAACCTGTAAAAAGTATTCACTGTATCTACGTTTTCAATTATCACGTCAAAGTGCATGACGTTTTTAATTTTCCTTAAACCAAATATCTTTAAAAATAAAAGGTAAATTAAGCTAAGTATGAAATAAAAAAAAATCATAACTATGGAATTATTTAAAATGAACTTTGATTTACTTGGATTAAATTGTCCATAAATTAGTCTTTTAAATTTTAAGGATATTAATTCAGCAGGAATATTCACTAAGGAAGCAAACTTGTTTAATTTTTGTTTATTCTCTTTTTGATCAGAAAATATGTCTATAAATTCTTTTATATCTAAAAATATTTTATTACTATCCTGACTTCTATCTAAAACAAAATCACTTAGTTTAATCATAATTTTTTGTTTTCTTAAGAAAATTTCCAAGTCTAAATTGCCATTTAGTATCAATATCCATATTTTCTGGGAAATTTATCTCTATAGGAAAAAAATTATCACTTGTTATTCTGCCTTGTTTTTCCATAAACTTTTTTTCTACAATGTTAATTGCAAAATTTAGTGCTATCACACCTTTAAGATCTTGGGATCTGGGATGTCTTTTAGGGTTGTAATTTATGGCTTTATCATTTTTCCATAAATATTCTTTGACTGAAGTCACAGTTACGACTGAGCTAAATTTATTTTTTTTACTTATAAAAGTTTTTAATGCTTTCTTTAAAGTAGCGTCTTTTAAAAAAGGTGATGTAACGTGTAGGTAACAGACAAACTTTGTTTTAATTTTTTTTGCTAAATATTTATATACTTGAGGCATGGGAATAGAGTTGCTACAAAACTTTCTTTCCCTATCATCTATTTCTGCACCATATTTTTTTCCTAAACTCAATGATTTAGGACAATCTGAGCTTAATAATATATTTGCTTTTTTTGATAATCTTCTTATTTGCTTAAGTTTTATTGCAACTAAATTACTATCTCCAAATTTTCTTGTATTTTTATTTTTTACTCTTTGACTGCCTTTTCTTACTGCAATAATAAATGTATAGTTATTAAGTATATTTTTATTCATTTAAACCTGTTCTTTTAAAATATTAATTAATTTATTCTGATTTTTATTATACGGAATATTTAAGTTAGAATTAAAGTACTCTATAGATTTCTGAACATTTTCACTAAACCACCAATCTTCAACATTATCCCAAATATTAAAAATATGACTAATGATTTTTGATTTACTAGTAAAAAGAATTTTGTTCATTTCTAAATTTTTATAAAATTTTTTATAATCATCTTTTATATCTTCATAAGCATTTGTTGAATAATAGCAACAAGGGAGATTTAATGCCAAATTTTCAAAAAAACCGGATGATTCATAATTGAAAATTGTAATTCTACTTTTTTCTAACATTTGATGATAATTTATTCTGTCTTGATAATATTTTAAATTACTATTATTTAATATTTTTTTAAAAAATTCATTCGTATTGTTAAAGTCACCAGGAAACAGTTTAAAATAAGTTTTTTCCTGAATTTTATTATCAATATTTTTGATTAGATCAATAGTGTCAGATAAAATGTTTTCTAAGTTAAGTTCAAAGGGATGTGGTCTTGAGTAATAATTATTACAAACTATACTTAAATTACCATTTTTCGATGCAGCAATTTTTGAATTGATAGTTTTGAAATTAAATAAAGGTAATTGTCTCTTATTGGATTTAATTCCCCAAGTTAATTTTAAATCTTGAAATCCAGATTCAATAATAAAATCATGCCAATAATGAGAGTCTGAAATATTTCCATGCTGCAATGTTATAAATTTAGTTTTTTTTGACACCATTTTAGCAGTATATATATTAAATATTTCATTCGCATAGCCCATGCCAGTAACTATTGCCTTTGGATTTTTTGGGAGTTTTAAATTATTTAATAATTGATTAATAGACTTATAATCTTCAATTAAAAATCTTGGAAGAATTATGGAAATATTTTGTTTCAGAAATAATTCAAAATTATTAACAGAATTTAAATCTAATGATATTTTTTTTCTAAGTTCATAGTTAATAGTATTCGAAATTTTATTTAATGGAAGTTGCCAGAATGAGAGAGATTTATTTACCATTAACTCGCATTTTTTTTCAAAAAAAGTTTTCAAACCAGTATCATAAAAAAAAATCTCTTTGTTAATAATATTTAGTTTTACCATTAGAATATTTAAAATATTTTTTATTTTAACAAAAAAATTTTTTTTAGGGGCCGGAGTATTTTCGTAATTAGATTTTTGATTATTTTTTATAAAATTATGTTCAATTTTGTAATTAAAAAATTTTAAAATTCTAGCGCATAAATCTGAGTTCCAGTCCGAATTTATATTAGCAAATGCAATTGAATTGGATCTGCAAGTAACAAAAAAATTATCATCTGGTTCAGATGTAACTATCTTTTCAAATGAATTTTCTTTACAAATTTTTTCTAGACTAGAAAAATTTTTATAAGAAACATAAATAAAATCCATTAACCATCTTCCATAAATTAATTTCCAAATTCTAGGGTGATAATTTTCACTATGTAGTTTGTTAAGAACGCTTGTTAAATTATTTATGATTTTTTCAGAAATATCTTCACAATATTTGTAAATCTTATATTTCTCATCGACTGATAATTTTTCATCAAAGAACTTTACGTCTTTATTTTTTAAAGAAATTTTTTTTTTATAATTACAAAAACCTAAAAAAAAATATTTTTCGCTAGGTTTAAAATCATAGTTTTGTAAAGTTACTAAAATCTTACTCATTAAATTAAACTAAATCATAAGTGTTCAATAATTGAACATAAAACAAAAAATTTCTTTAGTCAAATTTTTTTGAATTACGTTTTAAAAAAATTTTTTTTATTGAATATTTTAGATAATTCCTCAGCTTTTTTCCAATCATTTGGATCATCTATATCAACAGCATTCCACCAATCTTGAATTATACCAATTTTATTTTTTTTTTTTATATTAAGCCAGGTTTCTTTTTCAGCAAAATAAAATTTTCCTGCATCAAAGAATTTTTTTTTAAAATCTTGAGTTCTTTTTTTTTGATAATTAATATTAAGATATTTAATTTTATTATCTTTCTTAAGAAAAAAAGCTCGCTCTATTGGGTGCGGGTATTCTAATATTGAAAAAATTAATAATTTTTTATTTTTTTTTAATTTATATAATGCCTGTTTTAAATCTCTTTTAATTAAAAATGGATTACAAGGATAAATACAACATATGTTTTTTAACTCATATTTAACAGACAATTGTCTTATTGCGTGATTAATTACTTGATCTGTGCCAGTATAGTCATCAGATAGTTTTTTATCTCTTTTTATAAAGTTGTTAAAATTATATTTTTTTATAATATTAACGATTTTTGCACTATCTGTTGAAATAAAAATCTTATCAAATATTTTTGATTTCCTAATTATTTCTAATGTCCAAATAATAATTGGTTTTCCATGAAATAGTTTAATATTTTTCTCTTTTATTCTTTTGCTACCTATTCGTGCAGGAACAATTGCAATGTTATTTAATTTAGGTTTCATGCTAAAAATAATATTTATTAAATCTTTGTAAGAGTGTAAGTTCTCTCTAATTCATTTTTTGGAGGAATAGAGTTGAAATGTAATAACTTTTTTAAGTTTTTGCTTAATTTGCTATTTTTTTTAAACATATTTGGAAAATCATAGTAAGGTTTCATGAACCATGGTCCATAGTAAGCAAAAATACTCCACCTTGAAAATTTGCTACTTGGAGAGCCAGCTCTATGCCATAGTCCTGTATCAAATATAGCTACAGTACCTTGTCCACCAAGAATTAGTTTTGAATTTTTGTAAGATTTATTTTTTTTAGGGAATTTATCTCTTATTAAATGCGATTTTTCGACATACTCTGTACATCCATTCTCTTTTGTAAACTTATCAAACATTATAACAACCGTATAGCTAAAACCTTTATCAAGTCTTTTTCCTCCAATAATTCTTGAATCGTGGTGCCATTTACCGCCTAAGTTATCAAAGTGGGATGAAACTTTTTTAAAATTTTTCTTTCTATTAAATCTATTCGTTAAACTAGAATTAATTAGTACATAATTATCATCAATTAATTTCTTAAGTATTTCATCAACTTCTTTAATAAATAGGAATTTAAGTAATTTTTTATCGTAGGAAAAATAATTCTGAATTGTTTGACCATAATCTCCTAATTTTTTATTTTTTTTTTCAAAATTATGACAAAGTTTTTCAAACCTTTGAATATACTTATTACAGTCTTTTTTTGAGAAAACATTATCGAGAAATGTAATGCCTTTTGTTTTTAAGTTTTGAATGTGCTTATTAAGCTCTTTTTTCATGAAATGGTTTTAGAATTTGACTCCATATTTTAATAAAATTTTTTTACCAACTTCAAAAGAACTAAAGTCTACTATATCGTCTGTGTCAATTGTAATTGAAAAATTTTCCTCCAATGCAGAGATTAAAGTCATGTGTCCTATAGAGTCCCACTCGGGAATGTCGTTATATTTTATTTGATCACTAAATTTTGTTGCGTCAATTGAAAGTGATTCAATAAAAACTTTTTTATATTTATCTAAGCTCATACTAAATTTTAAAAATTTCTTCTGAAATGCTTTTTACAATCCCTTCAACATTAAGTCCATGTTTTTTTAATAAAAAATTATAAGATCCTCCGTCACTATATGTGTCTTTTATTCCTAACGAGATTATTTTTGGTGAGTTAGAAACTTTAGAAGATACCTCTGAAACAGCGCTACCAAGGCCTCCAATTGTATTGTGCTCTTCCACTGTAATAATCAATTTTTTAGATTTTAATTCCTCTTTAATCATATTTTCATCAATTGGTTTAATGGTATGAAAATTTGTAACTGAGCAAGATATATTTTGCTCTTCAAGAATTTTTGATGCTTTAATACAACTCGAAACCAGCGCGCCAGACGAAAAAATTGATACATCTTTACCTTTTAAAATCTGAACTGCTTTTCCAATAACGAAGTTGTAATCATCATTATATACTTTTTCAATTGGAGCACCTCCTGTAAGTCTTATGTATACACTTTGATTATGATTAATTGACGCTGTTAAAGCCTTTACAACTTCTAAGCTATCAGCTGGAGAAATTATAGTAATATTTGGTATAGATCTTAAAACACCTACCTCTTCAATAGAGCAGTGGGTATATCCAAGCGTCCCTAATACTAATCCAGATGCTAGGCCTACCATTATAACTTTAGATTTCATGTAACCTAAGTTTACTTTAATCTGTTCACAGCATCTTAAAGTTTGAAAAGGTGCAAATGTTGTTGTTATCACATCAAAACCCTCGGAAGACAGGCCCGAAGCCACACCAATTAAGTTTTGTTCAGAAATTCCTAAGTCTAAATATTTATCTGGTTTTTGTCTTCTAAACCTATCTAATCCAGCAGAAGTAGAAACATCGCAAGTCACAACACATAAATTTTTTAAATTTTTTTCAATTTCTAAGATGGCAATTCCTAATGTAGCTCTTGATCCAATTTTTGACCACATGTCAATTTTTTTAGTATTTATGTCAATCATTTTCTAGCTCCTTTAATGCCAGTTCATAATTATCTTTTGTCATAATCTTATGATGCCAATCATTGTTATTTTCTGAAAAAGAAAATCCTTTGCCTTTTATAGTGCTACAAATAATTGCTTTGGGAAGTTGTTCGTCTGGTAAGTTTAAAGCTTCAAATATTTCTTTATGATTATGGCCATCTACTTTTTTTGTTATCCAATTAAAACTTGACCATTTTTTTTCTAAATCATGTATATTCATAATTTCTTTATTTGATCCAGTTTGTTGAAACTTATTATTGTCTATAATTACAGTTAAATTGTTTAATTTTAGGTTTGGAGCACAAAGAGCTGCCTCCCAAATGGATCCTTCATTACATTCTCCATCTCCTAGTAAAACAAAAACTTTATTATTCAATTTTTTTTTTTTTAAAGCGATTGCGACACCAATTGCTAGAGAGAATCCCATACCAAGACTCCCAGTTGAAAAATCAATACCAATATTTTGACTCTTTACAGGATGACCAAGTAATTTTGAGTCATCTTTTTCGAAAGTTTTTAATTCATCATCGTCAATTATATTTAGGATATTTAAAATTGAGTAATATACTAAACATCCATGTCCTTTACTTAAAATAAATCTGTCTCTTTCTGGATTTTTTAAATTAACTTTGTTGAAATTCATTATCTTACCAAAAAGAGTTGCAAGAATATCTACAGATGATAAAGCGCCTCCAAAGTGAGAGCTACTTGCGCCAGCATAAAGCGCCATCTCTAAAATCTTTTTTCTCATTTTTTTAGAAAGTTTTCTTAAATCATCTAAATTATCGATTTCCAATTTACATACCTCCATCTACTCTTAATACTTGACCAGTTATATAACTTGAATAATCAGATGAAAGAAACAACGCTGCTTTTGCTATTTCATTTGGCAATCCTATTCTTTTCAAAGATATTTCAGATGTAACTTGCTCTATAATCTTTTTGTCAGTATTTTGATTCATCATATCTGTATCGGTAAGTCCAGGGGCAATAACATTAATTCTTATATTGTATGGACCAACTTCTTTAGATAAAGTTTTTGCTTGAGTAATCAAAGCTGCTTTTGCAGATGAGTAGGCACTTCTTCCTTTATTAGAGTCTATTGCTGAACTTGAGGAAATATAAAGGATGCTACCTGTCCTTTTTCTAATCATCGATTTTAAAATATATTGAGTAAAGACAGTTTGTGAAAAAAAATTAATATCAAAAATTTCTTTTAACTTTACTTCAGACGTCATTTGAAATAAAGCGGTATGAATAATCCCAGCATTGTTTATTAAAATATCAATTGATTTTTCTTTAGACAAGATTTCGTTTGCTGCATTTTTTATATTTTCTGTATCACTAAGGTCCAAGTCTACAATAAAGATCTTATTATTAAATTTCTTCTCCAACTCTTTAGTAAAATTTATAAAATTATTGTCTGAATTACGAACACAAGCAAAAATATTTGCTCCATTTGATGAAAATGTTTCTAATATTTCTTTTCCAATTCCTCTATTGCAGCCCGTGACTACTGCATTTTTATTTTTAAGAAGCATCTTATTTTACGTAATCTTCTTTTGAAAAGATCTCTTCAGCTAAAGCAGGTTTAAAAATTGATTGTCCACTTTTAGTCATAAATTTTTTAATAAAACTTTTGTCTTCACCAGCAAGACACAGGTCGCTGTGGTTTCTAAAATATTTGATACTAAAACCGTGATCTACAATTTCTTTTAAAGATTGTTTGAAAATATTACCAATTTTTATATGAACATAAGGACATACCAATACATCTCCAATAGGAGTTACGTAAAGTCTATTAACAGTTGTACATCCTAAAATTTTCTCAAAATTTCTATCAAATGGGTTCCAAATATTACGAACCAAATTCTTGTATTCTTTTCTAATCTTTCTTAAATATTCTCTGTCTTTGTCATCACAAATAATTTCAGTCATTTTTTGCCACATTCCTGATGGTACGGCTACATTTAATAAAGTTTTGTATCTTTTGTTTTTAGAATAATCTAATAGTTGTTTGAAGTGCTCGGTGTTTGCATTGTAATGTCCGACTGTGATATTCAAGTAAGGATCCATCCCTGCTTCTTTTGCATGTTCTAATCCCTCAATTGCCCTTCTCCAAGAATCTTTTCTTCCGCGAATTTCGTCATGAATTTTTTCGTCCATGCTATCAATACTTACAGAAACTCTGCTCACTTTGTGTTCAGCCAATTTTTTTGCCATTTCTTTATCCAAATAATATCCATTGGTAGTTAAATAAAGATAAAATCTCTCAGGTTGAATAGCTTCTAAAACTTCAAATAACTTTTTAGGCTGAAGTAAAAGTTCTCCACCTTGCAAATCAAATTCAAAATAACCAAGTTCATCAGCATCATCAGCAAGTTTTTTTATAGCTTTTAAGTCAAGGTATTCTTTAACATGGTCCCCTTTTGGAGAATTTGTAAAACAGTATTTACATCTAAGATTACAAGCGTTGTTAAAATTAAGATCTATTCCTCTAGTTTTTGTTCCTACTTTACCGTCATTCTTCTGAACGTAATCGTAAAAATCTTTTAGTTTTTTTACTAATCTTGGTTTGTTAAGTAATGATGATGCAATAGGCATAAATTTATTAAATTTTGTTTAAACTATACTTTTTAATTTCTTCTGGCAATATCAAGTTAAAGTCTGCTTTGCAAACAATTTCATTTTTTATTGAACCCATGCCTGAGCAAGAGGCCATACCTCGTTTGAAACTTTTGACTTTTGTATCAATATACAGTTTAGAATCAGGTAAAATTTTTTTAAAAAATTTAAGATTTGTCGCAGATGTAAGGTAACATACTTTTCCTTTATTACCAGGTAAGCTCAGAATAGATAAAGCACACATTTGAACAAGGGATTCTATTTGAAGCATTCCAGGCATATTTGGGTCATTTGGCCAATGAACTTTAAAAAACCATTCATCTTTTTTTAATAATTTGTAACCTTTAGCGCTCACACCAGGTACCACTTCCGTAGCATAATCAATCAATAGGTATGGATCTCTGTTTTGTTGATACTCTTTAATTAATTTAATATCAAAAACTAATTTATTCATTTAATATCTATTATTCTAGTTAATTTTTTATTAATATCATATCCATCCCAAATTAAACTAATTTCTAAAGCCTGACCAATTGGAACAATTCTGTCTATACCTTTTAAATTGCTTCTTGCAAAAGTTTCGAGTTGTCTTTTATTAATTCCGAAATATGTCATTGTCTGAAATTTATTAGTTAAAATATTTTTTACTTCAGACAAATTTGAAATTTCTTTTTCATAAAAATAACCCCATTTTCCTCTCAAATTTTCAATTTCAGAATTAATTTCTTTTAATAAAATTGTGTAGATCATATTTCCAAATTTATTTTGTGACTTTATTTCTTTAAGATTAATTGTATCTCTGCAGAATTGACTAAATTTATCGACCACTGCTTTATCTGGGATATTGTACCTCTTGTCTATAATTTTGCTTAATTTCTCCCAGAATTTAAATCTTGTATTTTTTTCATTCAATCCAAACCAAAAAATTAAATGTGGAGAAGAACAAGCATTTTGATCAAAAATAAAAACATCATTGTAAAATTTTCTAACTAAGTTTTCTAAATCGTTGTTACTAATTTTCTTTATCGTTTTTGCATTTAAAATACATATTGAGTATCTATCAGCAAAGGTTAAATCAAATGAGCGACTATTAATTGGAAATTTTCTTATTTTTTCAATAGTTTTATCTCCTCCCCAAATTATTCTTACGTCACAAATGGATGATAAAAATTTTGTGAATTCATCATTATTATTTTCATATTTAACTATTTTGATCATTTTTCTAATTTTTTTAAATTTTTTTTTATTTAATAAATTATTAATAATCTTACAAATAATTTTTATTTGCTCAAAATTTTTAGAGGGAACTTTGACAATATTGCTATTACCTGTGAGTAGGCCAAAAATAAGGGAATACATAAAATTTGTTGGAACATTAGAGGGTGTGACATGAAATATTAATCCAATTCCACTTCTTATTTCGTTTGAAAAAAAAGATTTTTTTATTTTATTTAAATTATTTTTCCTACACCAAAAAGATAAAGACTTTAGATCAATTAAATCATTATAAATTTTCTTGCTTAGTTCTTTTGAAAAATCTCCTAAAAAATTGCAAATTTCATCATCGTATGGAGTAAGTAAAACCTTTTCGAATTTACTGTCGCCAACTAAAAATTTTATATTATGAAAGTTTTTAAACATCGCTACAACCTCTTGTTTCAGCCTCTTTAACTCTACCGTGTATATAAAAATGCTTCGTTTTTTTTCCACATTTGCAATTTTTAACATCTACTATTTCTCCAACATCCTCGGTCAAAATACTATGTCCAGGATAGCTAGTTGGGAGTGTGGAGATTAATTGCACAAATCCTTTCTTATTTTTTGAGAGAACTTCAAAATTTTTACCTCTAATTAACACATCTGAAAATTTGTGAGTGGTAAAAAAACCACAATCTTTGTTCTCAAAAAAAATTGATCCAGTTTGTTCAACTAGCCCGTAGTAATTGTAAACATTGGAAATTTTAAATTTAGACATTAAAATTTCTTTAAATTTTTTATTAGAAATTTTATTACTTTCCATTTTTTTCCAACCACCACCGTGAATCAATATGGCTTTATTAAAAGAATTACTTATTAATTTTTTGGGATCAATTAAATTTATAAATTGAAAAAAAATTTTACTTGTAAATCCAAAAATTAAAAATTTGTCTGAGGCAAATTTTTGGAGAAATGAGTTAAGACCTTTATAATTGACTTTTCCATTTTCAATGAGATAAAAATGACTTGAACCAAATAAAGAGAATCCAATATAAGCTGCAGTTTTTGCGTTGAAGTTTTTTTGATTTTTTATATTTTCTTTTTCATCTATTATTATCATTGGTAATCTTTTTGGGCCAAGAATTTCACCAACTATTTGATTAAGAACTTTTGTCTGCTGATACGCATTCTCTTTATCTAAATAAATACTCGAAAGTTTTGTTTGGCTAGTTCCAGAGGAATTAAGAATTTTAAAAATTTTACTGTCTGGTATACTTTTTAAATGAAATTCTTTGAATAAACTTACAGGTAAGAAGGGAACGTCATTTATATGAGATGAAAAAACTTTTTTTTTATAAATTTTATCTACTACAAGCTTAAATATTTTAGAATTCTTATAATGCAATTCTGTTAAAGAATTAATTTGTTCTAAAAATTTTTTATTTTCCATCATTAATTGTAGCTTTTGAGTGTTTTGACTTTGTTTTTATTAATTAAAATGAGATTCTTATTTAGAGAAAATTTCACTGAAATAAGGTCAATTATAATATCTGCCTTATATACATCTTCTACTTGAATATTTAATTTTTTGTCAATCAAATAACAATTGATCTTATAACCTTTCTCTCTCACAAAACTTTCAATAATATTTAAATCATATCTTTTTCCAAATATCTTTACAATTTTTTTTAGTCTTCCAGTAATATAAAAAAAATTCTTTTTATCTTTAAATCCAAGGTCGCCTGTTCTTAGAATATTTTTATTCTCGTCCCCACGTTTTAAATCACTGAAGTTATTCGCATAACCAAGACATACATTTTTTCCAAATAAGACTAGTTCTCCAGTTTTATTAGGTCTTTTTATCTCTTTATCTCTATTAAAAATTTTTAATTTATATCCTTTTAAAGGTTTGCCTATACTGTTCAGATTTTTAAAAAAAAATTTCCATTCTAAAAAAGAAATTCTTGGGCTCGCTTCTGTTTGACCATACATTACATAAAATTTAATTTTGTTTTTTTTACATATTTTTCCAAAGTATTCCAAATCTTTTTCGTTAAGTTTTCCGCCTGCCTGAGTCAAATATTTCATATTTTTATTCACATATTTTTTAAAATTCAATTTTCTTAAAAATTCATAGAATTCTGGAACACCTCCAAAAGAATTTACTTTAAATTTTTTCATTTTTTCCCAAAAACTTTTTTCTATAATTGAGTTATTATTTAAAACTATTTTTGACCTAACTTTCAGATGTGAATTTAAAATTGAAAGTCCATATGAGTAACCTGCTGGCATTGTAGTAATTGTTGTCTGATTTTTTTTGATATTTAAATATTTGATTATTTTAATAGTGTTATCCTCTATATTTTTTTTGGAAAGTCTCACAAATTTTGGACTTTCAGTTGTACCAGAGGTTGAAAGCAATAGAAAATTTGAAAAATTATAATTTTTTCTTAAATTAAAATTAGTATTTAAAATTTTGTAATTTTGAAGATTAAAAAAACTTAAAATCTTTAATTTTGAGAAACTAAGATTTAATGGAGAGAAAACTATATTAGGTTTATACAAACCTATTACTTTTTCAATATAATTTAATGAGAAAGACTTATCTAATAATATTGTAATAGTGTTTTTTTTGTTTAACGCAGCAAGATAACCTGCGATGAAATCCAAACAATTATCAGCTATAATTACTATTACTGAGTAATCATAAAAAAAATTAGAAATAGTTTTGATCTTTTTATCAAATTCTCCTTTAGAAATATTTTTTTGATTCTCATCAACAATTATTACTTTTTTTTTATTACCTCCAATTTTATAAAAGTCTAATTTCATAAGTTCTTATAAAGTACCGGATAAACCATGCCTTTCTTTTTAGAAATATCGTTGACCATTAGCATGTAAGTTTTTTTAATATCAATCATTGAAAACTGGTGACCTTTGAAATTGATTTTCTTGAGCGCTTGGTTTCTCCTTAAAAGTTTATCAAAATCTTTATGCACAAGAGTTGATTTTACTAACTTAAGTTTTCTTACGTACATTTTGTAGCTTACTTTTCTTTTTTTATTTTTTATATCGTAATAGTCTCCATTAAAAGTTTTGAGGTATCTGTAATTAACTCCAACTGTTTCCTCAGCAACATGTGCATATGTTAATGCTGCTTTATAATCTAGATCTATGAATAAATTTTTACCACCATTTTTAATGAGAAAACCAAACGGAGAATTTAACCCAAAACAACTCTTGTGACTCATCTTTGCTATTTTTTTTTTGTCTTTTCCAAATATTGAAAAAGAGTAAATTGGGTTAATTGATCTCAAAAAATCTTTTCTTTTTAGCGCTAAATTTCCAAGAGATCCTGTAAGTGATTTGGTTTTTAAATAATTAAAAGCCTCACCCTCACAAAAACCCCAATTAAAAGTTGGAAA
>CACAWX010000005.1 GCA_902536305.1 uncultured Pelagibacteraceae bacterium | reverse complement strand
ACTAAAATAGCTTATATCTATGGTCCTGATGCAGCTGGTAAAGATTTTGCATTATCATTAGCTGATTACATGAGAGAAAACTATAATGTTGAGCCTACTTATATGGTTCAGTCAGGTGAGAAAGAGACTGACTTTAGAAGTTACTTAACAAAAGCTAAAGCTACTAATCCAGAAGTGCTTGTAATTTCAGCACTCATGGATGAGACAGTACGTGGTCTAGTGCAATCATATGAAGTTGGAATTCCAAAATCTGTACACAGAGTAACAGCTTCAATTGGTTCGAAAGTAGAGATCCCAACAAACGCTGGATCTGCTGCTAAAGGTGTAACATATGCTGCTGCATTTGCTGCGTCTGACAAAAGACCTATAGCTAAAAAATTCGTGAAAATGGTAAAAGACAAATACGGTGTTGTACCAGGACACGACTTTTCTCAAATGATGGACTTGTTAGATATTTTAGAGATAGCTCTTAAAAAGACTAAATTCTCTGGAGATCTAGCTGCTGATAGAAATAGTTTAAGAGACGCAATTGCTGCTACAACTGACTTTAGAGGTTTAGCATCTGGTCCAATTAATTTCTGTAAATCAGGATCACCTGAGTGTAGAGATGGTAACAGAACTCCTGTTATGATTGAGTACACAAGAGGTGGTAAGAACTTTAAAACAGCCGTTGCAGGTACAGTTACTTTCAACGCTAGCGCTGGTTTATAATAAATAAAAATTAATGAGCGGTAAGTAAAATTACCGCTCATTTTTTATTAAGAAATTACAAAAATGATCGTTGTTAACAAATTATCAAAAGTTAAAAGCAATTTTCCAGTGATGGTTGGAAAAAAAGCTATTTCAGCAAGAGATTGCGAAATACTGATTAATGAAATTAAAAAAGCTAAATCTTTTGATGATCTTATTCAAGGGGGAAGAAATAGAATTAATAAAGGTTCAAAAAATTTTAAAAATTATCTTAAAAAATCTAAATTATCGAGAAAATTATATAATCAATTTAATAGTAAATCGTTTTATAGAAAAGTTGAAAATTGTTTTAAAAGGACGTTTAGAACTTATGGATGGTCAAACACTTTCTTGCCAAAGAAATTCTTAACTCAAAAGTATACAAATAAAAAATTGATGAATTCGAAAGAATTAGAAAAAATGCTAGGAAAATCCTATAAAAATCCAGATATAAATTTAGATATTGATTTTTCCGTATCCAGAGGAGGCTATAGATTAAGACCCCATAGAGATGATGTGACAAGACTTTATAATTTTTTAATTTACCTTAACGATATTCCTAAAAAGAATGGTGGATCATTAACAATATTTAAAAAAAAAGCAGATATGAAGTTAAGAAAAAGTTTTAAAAGGTTCCCAAGTATTTCAGAATTAACAAAAGTTAAAGAATTTACGCCTTCAAGGGGTAGCGTTATATTCTTTCAGTCTACTCCAAATTCCTACCATGGAGTAACACTATTTAGAGAAGAAAAAGGAAAAAAAAGATTTTTTATTTATGGCAGCTATGCGTTAAGCAAACCCGTAGTTTGGAAATACAAGAATGTAAGCTATCTTCCCAAAATTAAGAAAACGAATAAAAAATTACTAACGTCAAGTCATGACTCAGATTATTTTATGAAAGAAGCTGTTTAATGGAAAAATTTAAAATATTAATTAGAAATTATCCTTTTATCGCATTTATAATAGCTTTTTGTATTCTTGCCCTTGTACCGTCTGTTATTTTTACAGATGTATATCAATCTCATTTAGCGACACTTATTTTTGTTAACATAGTAGTTGCAGCAGGATTGAATATTGTTAAAGGATATTGCGGACAAGTAACAGTAGGCCACGTCGGACTTTTTGCAGTTGGTTCTTATACTGCTGGAACATTATTTCTTTATTTGGGATTGGGCTTTTGGGTTACTTTACCAATAGCAATCGTGGTTACTGCATTTTTTGGTGTAGCAATGGGCATACCATCTTTTAGATTAGAGGGACCTTATTTAGCCTTAGCAACATTAGGTGGAGGAGAGGCAATTAGATTATTTATTGAAAATGGAAATTTCTTTAGATCAACGTTTGGTATTTCAGATATTCCAACTCCATCTTTAATGGGATTTAATTTTGACTCACCAGATAGATATTATTTTATTTCAATGACTATAATGATAATCGCCGTTTATTTTTCATTTAGTATTTTGAGATCTGGAATTGGTCGAGCATTTATGTCTATACGAGAGGATCCGATATGTGCTGCTGCTGCCGGTATTAACGTAAAGAAATATAAAATATTAGCATTTATTTTAAGCGCTATGTTCGCTGGTGCTGCGGGAGCTGTATATGCCCATATGCCACCAGGATATATCCATCCAAATAACTATACAGTTATTGAGATGGTAACTTTTTTAGCTATGGTTGTGCTCGGAGGTTTAGGACATATCTGGGGAGGAATAATTGGAGCAGTCATTATTACAATTGTTTACGATTTAACTCGTCCTTTATACAAATACCAATTGTTAATATTTGGTCTAACTATAGTTTTAACTATTTTATTTATGCCAAAAGGTATTGGTGGTTTTATTGACAGATACTTTTTAGAGAAAAGATTTAAAAAGAAAACAGGAACAGAAAAAACATAATGATTTTAAAAACTAAACAACTAACAAAATCTTTTGGTGGTTTAAAAGCTATGGACAAAGTAGATTTTGAACTTAAAAAAAATGAAATAAGAGGCATCATTGGACCGAATGGTTCTGGAAAAAGTACATTCTTTAACTTAGTCTCAGGAATATATGATAGCGACCCAGGAAGTTATATTGAGTTTGATGGGCATGATATTACCTTTACACCGCCATATAAAATAGCTGGATATGGTTTATCTCGAACTTTTCAACTTTTAAGACTTTATCAAGATATGACAGTAATTGATAATGTGATGGCTGGTTACCATACCAAAGTTCCATATAGTTTTATTGATGCAGTTGTGGGAAGAAAAAAAATTTGGGATCAAGAGAGAGCCATTAAAGAAGAAATGATGGAGCTTTTATCATTTGTGGGTTTAGCAGATTATGCTGAACTAAATGCAAGTGAACTTTCTGGAGGTCAGAGAAGATTATTAGTATTAGCCAGAGCAATCGCTATGAAACCAAAGTTGTTGATGTTAGATGAACCAGCAGCAGGATTGTCACCAGTTAACGTAGATAACCTTATGAAGATTATTATGCAATTAAAAGATAAGTACGGTCTTACTTTAATTATTATTGAACATATTCTTAAAGTAGTGATGGATACTTGTAATACAGTAACAGTATTTGATCATGGTCAAAAAATAGCTGAGGGAACTCCATCGAAAGTTAAAGACGATAATGCCGTGATCGAGGCTTATCTTGGTAAGAAAATGGATGATGAGGAGATGAGAAAAGCACTTGCAGTATAATTTGGTTTTGATATTATTTTTGTAATTATCTTAAGATTCCATGGCTCAAAATATTAGAAAAGAATTCGAGAAAAACGGTTTTGTCAGAATTCGAAATGTTCTGGATTATAAATTAGACTTAGAACCAATATTAAACGACATGGCTTTCATCATGAACAGACTAGTTCATAGATTCGTTCCTAAAAAAGATAAAAGAAGAGTATTAATGCTAAGCTTTAAAAAGAAATACTCGCATTTAGTTAAATTGAATATTCCAGAATTGGATCAATATTTTAATATAAGACTTCCACAAAATGTAAATGTAGACAGCGATTTTTTTGCAAGCCAATCGATCTTTAATCTAATTAAAAATAATAAAATTCTAGAAAAAGTTTCTAAAATACTTGGACAGGAATTGTCTTCTAATCCTTGTCAAAATTCTAGAATAAAACAACCTGAAAAAGCAATTTCTAAAAAAAATTTACATGATGGTTTAGTTGGCAGAACCCCATGGCACCAAGATGCTGGTGTAATGAATAAAAAAGGTCAAAAGGGCACTGAATTAGTTACTTGCTGGATACCTTTTACAAAAACAAGAATAGAAAACGGATGTATGTTGGCGGTTAAAGAAAGTCATAAATTAGGTTTAGTAAACCATGATACAGGCAGCAAAGGTCAAGTTGAAATTAAAGGTAAAGAAAAAATAGATGATTTAAAAACTATTGCTTTAGAGGCCAATGTTGGTGATATTATTTTATTAAGTAGGTATTTAATCCATTGTTCTCTTCCAAATAAATCAAAAAATTTTAGAATAAGTATGGATTTAAGATTTAATAAAACAGGACAACATTCTGGTAGGGATCCATTACCAAGTTTTGTAGTAAAAAGTAAAAATAGAAAAAATATTAAAGTAAATAATTACAAACAATGGATAGCAATGTGGGAAGAGGCTAAAAATAAATGTATTCCAAGAAAATGGACTTATAAGTATCCATTACCAACTTTTAAAAACTCAAAAAGAGATTTACCAAACGTCATATAATTTATTAAATGCAATCCGTAACTAAGCGGGTCAACTACACAAATTTTGTGTTAGCTTTGTTAGGCTACTTTCTATTTGTATGTCAGGACACAATCTCAAAAGATTTAATTAATAGATATCACTCCACTCAAATTGTTTTATTTTCTTCATTTGCAGCATTAATAACTGTAGTAATTTATACTCAATATAAACATGCTTGGCATAAATTAAAAAAGGCAAGTTTCACTGTCCATTTTTTTAGAACTCTAACAATGTTTTTGGCTATGAGTAGTTTCGTTTATTCAACTTATTATTTACCCCTTACTACACTTTACAGCATCATTTTTACTATTCCTTTATTATTAACAATTGGGGGCGCTATCTTTTTAAAAGAAAAAGTTAGTTGGAGAAGGTATTTGGCAACTATAATTGGATTTATTGGAGCTATCATAGCTATTGATCCTTTTAGTAATGAGTTTAGTAAAATAGGAATACTGGCTATCATAATGCCGTTTCTGCCAGCTGCTAGTTATTTAATAGTTAGAAAATACGGACAACAGGAAAGTTTGTTTTCTTTTCTTATCTATGGAAAATTATTAATGATTTTATTTGCTGGTATTGTTGCTGTTTATTTTTATAAACCGATGCCAATTAATGATTTATTTGTAAACTTGATGGGTGGTACATTTAGAGGAGTAGCTATAATTTTTGTTATAAATTCAGCTAGACATTTACCGTCATCAATATTTGCTTCCGCTCAATATATTCAAATCATTGCTGGTGGTATTATTGGATATTTAGTGTTTCAAGACCTTCCAGGTCTTAATGTTTATTTTGGAAGTCTTTTAATAATTGGAGCTGGATTATATATTATATTAAGAGAGGCAAAGCTTGGTGTAAATATTGTTACATCTACAACTAGGCACCCAACCATCCCAATTAAGAAAATATAAATTAAATCTTTTTATTTTGAGGCTAGCTCTTTGTATATATTATTTACTCTGTGTACTTCAGGTGCAATATTAAAATAACACTCATATTCAATATCATTTGGTGTTACATCGAAGTGATAATGACCAGCATCTTGGGTTCCTTTATAGGAGTGAAAATGTGTGTGTTCACCCGACTCCCTTAAATTTAGTTTTCCTCCTGTAGGATCACCAGTCCAAAGGATTGAATAGCACTGAAAATGAGGCCCAATAGGTTCATAGAACTGTAAAAAATCTTTCACACATTTCATTTGTTTTGGGTCGTAATATTCATGTTTAATAGTATCGTAGTCTGGTTGAACATGAGATTTAATTTTACCTTTTAAAATTCTAAAAATACCAGCTACGGCCACATGATTATTATTTGAGATTGAAAGATTATCACTCAAAGCTTTACGCATAGCTTGAGGTAGAGAACCTTGTTCACCAGATCTTCCTTTAATTATAATCTTAATAACTTTTCCAGTATTTCCATCAGAGTAGTAAATATTTCCTAAACCACCATGTTTGCGAGCAGAATATTTAGATGCTTTGCAATTATTTTGTTCGTCTACTTGAGCAATTATTGATCTAGACTCATTATTAATTAAATTTTCATTAATAACTAATTCACCACAATGCCCATCTAAACATGACATAGCACCAGATCCTGCGCCTAAAGCATAAGATTTTTCAGATCCAATTCTTTTTGCAATCTCCTCAAAATCAAATTCAGCACCTATAAATCTTTTATCGTGCATATAAGGTTCACCGCCAACATCAATAATTTTTTGATTTCCACTTAAGCCAGAAGCCGGACAGTCCCATTTTGTTAGATCAGGACAATTTTCGATAGATATTTCAACTGACTTATAGTTTTGAACTAACCCTTTTTTTAAAGCCTCTGATATTTGTTCAAGTGAAGTCTTAGCAAATTCAGCTTTATCGATTGATAATTCCATGCTGTATTAATATCATTATCAAATAATAATCAAATTAAATATAGTTATTAAATATATTTTATATGAATAAATTAAGTGATGAATTAGCAAATGCTTGGGAATCTAAAACCCTTATTGATTTAAATAATTTTGATAAGAATGAAATTCCTTCTTCAAGGGAGGAAGCGTACGAAGCATTAAATTTATTTTATAAAAAAATTAAACAAAAAACAGTAGGTTGGAAGATTGGCGCTGTAGCCAAAGAGGTACAAATAGAAGAGGGTTTCGATGGACCTGTACCAGGAAAAATATTTGAAAATACTATTCTACATTCAAAATGTGAAATAAATTACAAGGATATTCCCTTTTCAAATATAGAATGTGAGTACGCTTTTAAGTTTGGCCAGGATTATAAAATTAATGATGATCTTGTTAATAATTTAGAAAATATAAAATTATTTACAGCTATTGATATAACTTCATCAAGGTACGAACAAAATGCTAAATCTAGTTTTAATAAATTAACTCAAATGTATTTAGGTATTGCTGATCATGGCAATGGAGGCAAGATAATTATAGGAAATGAAATTAAAAATTGGATAAATATTAACGTGAATAAAGTTAAAATTAAGCTTAATATTAATAATCATATAATCGAGCCATTTTTTACAGGAGAAAAAAGAATAGATCCTAGATTTTCATTAAAGGCTTTTGTTGACGAGTTTAAAGATAAAGATATAGCATTTAAAAAAGGAGATTATCTACTATGTGGATCTTTAATTCAGCCTTACAATATAAAAGAAAAAGATCATATTAATATAAATTATGAAAACTTAGGAAAATTCGAAATAAAGATTATATGAGAACGATAATAATAACAGGTGGTACGAGCGGTATAGGATTAGATATTGCTAAATTTTTTTATAAAAAGAATTATAACATTTCAATTGCTGGAATAATAAATAAGAATGAAATGAAGAAAATTAAGTTATTATTTAACTTTAATCGATCGATTGTAATGAATGCCAATCTATTAAATAAAAAAAATCTTTATAAATTTGTAAAAAACACCACTAAGAAATTTAAAAAAATTGATGTACTTGTTAATTGTGCTGGAAGACAGCACGTTGCACCAATAACTAAATTTTCTGATGATATTTGGGAATATATAATTGAATTAAATTTAACAACTCCATTTAGAATGATTAAAGAGGTTTTGCCGATTATGAGAAGAAATAAATGGGGGAGAATAATTAATATTTCATCTGTTCATGGAAAAGTAGCTTCGAAGAATAAATCTGGCTATGTATCATCTAAACATGGATTGGTAGGACTAACCAAAGTTGTAGCCTTAGAGACAGCTGAAGAAAATATAACCTGTAATGCAATAGGTCCTGGTTTTGTTTTGACAGAGCTTGTTATCAAACAAATCAAAAAAATAGCTAATGATAGAAAAATATCTTTTAACAAAGCTAAAAAAGATCTGATAAAAGAAAAACATCCCTCTATGGAATTCATTAAAAAAAATGATGTATCGAGTATGGCTTATTTCTTAACAACAAATGAAGCAGAACAAATTACCGGATCAAATATGATTATGGACGGAGGATGGTCAGTTCAATGAAGATAGCTTTGATCACAGGAGCAAGCCAAGGAATAGGTTCAGCCATAGCTAAAGAATTAAATCAAAAAAAAATTAAAGTTATTTTGGTTGCAAGATCAAAAGTTAAATTAAAAAAAATTCAAACTAGTTTAAAATTTCCTAAAAATTCAATAATAATTTCAAAAGACTTACGCTCATTATCTGCATGCAACTCTATTGGAGCCAAAATTAAAAAATTAAATTATCTAATTAATGTAGCTGGAGCTACTAAAGGTGGTAGTTTTTTAAAACTTAAAGACAATGTTTGGGATGACGGTTTTAATCTAAAATTTAAAGCAGCTGTGAGATTAAGCAGAAACTTTTGGAAAACTTTAAGAATAAATAAAGGAAAAATAATAAATATAGGTGGGGGAGCAGCTAGAAATCCTTCAAATACATTTATGATAGGGGGCGCAGTTAACTCTGCACTAAACAACTTTTCTAGAGCATTAGCAATGCAAGGTAAAATGGATAAAGTATCAGTATCAATAATTCACCCAGGTATGACATTGACAAGTAGGCTAAAAAAACTACTAGAGACAGATTCCAAAATTTTAAAAAAAAGTGTAAAACAAATTTTAAAACAAAGATGTAAAGCTGATAAAATTAAAAGACCTACTAAACCAGAAGAAGTTGCAAAGTTAGTTTATAGTTTAATAAGAAGTTCTAATTTAAATTTTAATAATATTGCAATTGATGGTGGGAAAATTAAGCGGTTAAAAACCCATATTTGACCAATTATCTGGATCGTTAAATTTCTTTATCTCTTTTTTTGTCACAGGACGAAAAAGGTAATATGCAATATAAATAGTTAAAAAAAATAAAAAAATTGTTTTCATTTAATAACTATAATAAATAAATATGCGTTTATTCAAAAGAAAATTTATTAAATTATTAGCACTTTCATTAATTTCTACTATATTTCCTACTAGCTTTTTAGTTGCATCAGCTAAAAAGGTTATCAATCCGAATTTATCTAAAAAGCAAAAAGAGATCATGTTTAATGAGGGTACTGAAAGACCTTACACTAGCGATCTTTTAAAAGAGAAAAGAAAAGGTTTTTACCACTGTGCTAATTGTGGGAATAAATTATTCGCTTCAACAGCCAAATTTGATAGTGGAACCGGTTGGCCATCTTTTTCAGAGGCCTTACCGGGGGCTTTTAAAACTAAAATTGATTATAGTTTTGGAATGGAAAGGGTTGAGTATCATTGCGCTAAGTGTGGAGCACATCATGGACACGTTTTTAATGATGGCCCTAGAGAATCAGGTAAAAGATTTTGTAGTAATGGACTTTGTTTAATCTTCAAACCTGAGTAAAGTTAATTTATCTAAATTAAAAATCTCATATAATTATCGCTTTTTTGTACACAGCTAACACCCAATTTGTTCATCTTAATTGCTGTATTTAAATATTTTAAGTTTAAATTAATCTAATGGATTTAATAGCCGTAGTAATTATCGGTGTTATCGTTGCTGCCACAGGTGTGATTAATCCAAAACCTAAAGATCCAGAAACAGTTGTAAAAGCTCCTGAAACACAAGTTACAACACCAGTAGTTGAGGCTAAACCCGAACCGGAACCCGTAAAAGAACCTGAACCGGAACCAGAGCCAGCTAAAGAGCCTGAACCTACTCCTGAACCTGTAAAAGAGCCAGAGCCAGAGCCAGAGCCAGAACCTGAAACAAAACCAGAAGAGCCTAAAGAAGAAGTTAGTGCCAAACCAACTCAGGAACAAGACGCAAAACCTGAGGAAGAAGAAGTAACGCCAGTAGCTGAAGAAACTACAGAAGCAGCTGAAGAAGATAAAGGAATTAGTATGTTAAATATTATTCTTTATATCTTGGGAGCTATTGCAGTAATTGCAGCGGGAATATATTTCTTCATGAGAAGAGAGCCAGAAGCACAAAGCGCAGCCGATATTGCTAGATCACAGCCCCGAGAGGAACCAACACCTGATCCACAAGTAGAACCAACTCAAGAAGAAACTCCATCAGAACTAGAGCCAGAGCCTGAACAAACAACACAAGAAGAAACTCAATCGGAGACTACTCAAGAAGAAACTCAGACAGAAAATACAGATCAATCATCAAATAATGATGATGAAAATAACAATAGATAACTATTTAAAAAAATTTTTACCACCACTTAAATAAGCACATTTTTCACACTTCTTTTCAATTCCTGGAGGTTCATCTAAATTTAAAACTTCTTTCATTTCAATTAATTTTTCTTCAATCCAAGATGTATTTACTCGATAAGGTATTAAAGTAGTTTTAAAATCTATTTTGTTATCGAATTTGTCATTAGTTTTTTCACCATTACAAACATAAAAAAAAGTTCGATCTGAAACTTCAAAGTTCATTTTTCTTAAAATATGAACATAGATATCCATTTGTAATTTATAACTTAAATGCCATTCAGCATCGAGATAAGAAGAAACTGTGACAGGATAAGTTGATGATTGAGCTTTATAATCTACAACAACCAATTTTTTTTCATTTAAATCAAACCAAATATCATCAATGCCTCCGTGAATAATAAAATTAGTTTTTTCATCTAAATAAGAAATCCCACCTCTTAAAGAATTTCTCCATGTATCTAAATCTTTGTGGTGGAAGGGTACAAAATTTAAATTATGTTTTACCATTATAGGGTGAGGTTTTTGTTTCTTTCTATATAAATCAAATTCTTTTTTTAATAATTCATCTACTGCAATGTTAAGTGCCCAACCAGGCATAGAAGGTTCTTTTAAACCTTTGACACGGTCTAAATAAAAACATCTTTTACAACTCAGAAAATTAAAAAATTTAGATCTACTTATTTTAAAAGGTGTATTAGATTTTTTATCGTAAATTGATGATTTTCTTGTTCTGAAAGATGTAGCGTCTTTCATTAAATTTGTTTTAATCTTTTAATCACTTCAGCTTTATCTAAAGATAAAATTACATCATATAGACCTGGACCAAATCTTGATCCTACTAGAGCTATTCTTAGAGGTTGACCTACACCTTTAAAATTTGTTTTGTGTTTTTCAATAAGTGATTTAATGACTGGTTCTAAAGTTTCTCTAGATAAAGAGCTTACTTTTTCATACTCATTAATAAATTCTTTTATGATGGTTTTTGATAAATCATCTAGAAGTTTTTTATCATCTACCCCAATCTCAATTTCATCTTTAATAATATATTGAGCATTGTTCCAAATATCTTCTAATGTTTTAGCTTTATTTTTAAGGAAACCCATAGACTTAATTAGAGCAGACTCTTTTTTCCCATCAATTGAAGATTTATATTTAGATATATATTCTTGAAAAAATTTGAATAATTCCTTTTCATCTATAGTTTTTATATAAGTTTCATTGATAGATAATATTCTTGCCATATCTAGCTTAGAGGGCGATTTACCAACACCACTTAGATCAAATAGGTCGATACTCTCTTGTTTAGTAAAAATTTCTTTATCTTTATAAGACCAGCCTAGTCTTAAAAGATAGTTTCTTAAAGCATCAGAAATAATACCAATTTTTATATAATCTTCTAAAGTAGAAGCATTATCTCTTTTTGATAACTTTTTACCTTGTTCACTATGAATTAAAGGTATGTGTGCAAAGTGAGGGACTACCCAGCCCATAGCATCGTAGATTTGTTTTTGTTTAAATGAATTGATCATATGGTCATCCCCTCTAATTACATGGGTAATTTTCATCTCATGATCATCTACTGTTGCTGATAATTGATAAGTAGGAGATTTATCTTTTCTTAAAATTACAAAATCTTCAATAGTTGAATTAGAAATATTTCTTTCACCTTGAACCAAATCTTTTATGATTGTATTGCCTGAAATTTTACTTTTAAATCTTATAACCGGTTTAACATCTTTTGGTATTTCAAGATCCTTTGCATCTCTCCATTTTCGATTATATACATAAGGCATGCCTTGTTTTTTGCATTTTGCTTTCTGTTCATTAATTTCTTCTTCAGAGCAATAACAAGGATAAGCTAAACCTTTTTTAATAAGTTCTTCCGCTATAGCTACATGTTTATCTATATTTTTTGATTGGATATATTCAGCACCATCGTGCTTAATACCTAACCAAGCCAAAGAGGAAATTATTTGATTTTTGAACTCATCTTTCGATCGCTCTCGATCAGTATCTTCAATTCTTAGGAAATATTTTCCTTTATTTTTTTTAGCTAAAAGCCAATTAAACAATGCTGTTCTAACACCACCAATATGAAGAGGCCCAGTAGGAGAGGGCGCAAACCTACAATTAAAAGACATTTAAATTTATTAGACTATTTTAGTGGAAGTTTCTATATAAAGAAATTAGCTTGCCTTGAATTTTTATTCTATTAGCAGCGTAAATTTTAGTACCGTAATTTCTATTTGCTGCTTCTAAAGCAATTGTATTACCTTTTTTTCTTACTCTTTTTAACGTCGCCTCTTGATCGTCAACTAAAACTACTGCTATTTGGCCGCTCTCAACATTTGAAGTTTTTTTAATAATTACTGTATCGCCATCATTAATACCTGCTTCAATCATCGAGTCACCCTTTACTTTTAATCCATAGTGCTCACCATTATTTTGTAAGTCCTCGGGTAAAGCAACTCTATCAACTTCTTGTTGTATGGCTTCAATTGGTGTTCCAGCTGCAATGCTTCCTAATACTGAAACATCTGTTGATTTTGTCCCTTCATTTGTATCTAGACCACCTTTAATTACGCTAGGAGTAAAAGAGTTAAAAATATCATTTGCACTTGCGTTTTCAGGAAGTTTTACTACCTCTAATGCTCTGGCTTTATGGGCTAGTCTTTTTACAAATCCTCTTTCCTCTAAAGCTGAAATTAATCTATGAATACCTGATTTCGACTTAAGGTTGAGTGAATTTTTCATTTCCTCGTAAGATGGAGATATTCCAGAAGATCTAATCTTCTTATTGATAAACACTAATAAGTTTTTTTGTTTTTTTGTAAGCATAGAACAAACCTCGTACATCTATGTTCTATAAAAGTTCTATTTAAATTTCAATGTGAAATAAAGGTCTATTTTATTGAATTATTTGAGTAAATTTTTTCATTAAAGCCGCTGGATTGTCAGACTTTAAAAGTGATTCACCTATAAGAAAGTTTTTAATACCCGATTTTTCAAAAATATATTTAGCATCATTTTCATCTTTTATTCCACTTTCTGAAATGAGAGGTCCTTTGTGGTCTTTTAAAATTTCAAAAATTGAAATCGTATTGTTAATTGAGATATCTAAAGTTTTTAAATTCCTATTATTAATTCCTATTAAAGCTTCTTCATACTTTAAAGCTTTTTCAGCCTCTTCATGATCGTGCACTTCTACTATAACCGAGAGCTTATGTTTTAGAGCTTCTGCATAAATCTCATCAGATTGTTTTTGATCGAGTGCTGCAATAATAAGAAGCACACAATCACAACCAAAACTTTTTGATAATGCAATTTGATAAGGATCAATAAAAAAATCTTTAGCTAGAACAGGAATTTTGAACTTGTCTTTTATGTCTTTTATATAATCAAGTTTACCTAAAAAGTGTTTTTCTTCTGTGAGAACGGATAGACAAGTTGCACCGTTATCTATGTACATTTTTGCTATATTAATGTGGTTAAAATCTTTAACTAAAACACCAGCTGATGGACTAGCTTTTTTAATTTCGGTTATAAGAGAAACATTTTTATTTTTAATTATTGATTGTTTGAAATCTAAAAAATTACTTAGGGTTTTAATCTTATTTTCAAGAGTATTTAAATTACTTACTTTTTTAATTTTTATTAAAGACTCTTTTTTATCTTGAACGATTTTTTCTAAAATATTTGTCATTAGGCAGATTGTATCTTCACTAAGTGCTGAAATACATTTCCAGAATTTAAATGTTTTGTAGCTTTGTTGAAAGCGTTCTTAAAATCACTATCTTTACCCGAAACAATTAATCCTGCAGCCACGTTTAACGCAACAGATTGAGAAAATTCATTATTTTTACCTTTGTAAATTTCTATAATTTTCTCAGCATTAAACTCCGCATTTTTACCTTTTAAATTTTCTTTGTTATTAGAATTAATTCCAAGATCTTTTGGATCGATTATAAATTCACTTATATTACCGTCCTTTAATTCAACAATATTTGTTTTTGCAAAGGGTGAAATTTCATCCATTCCATCATCGCTATGAACAATGTATGCGTGTTCAACTTTATTTTCTTTTAACGCCTCTGCAAAAGGCTTCATCCACTTTTTATCAAATACACCTATAACCTGTCTCTTAACCTGAGCTGGACTACTTAAAGGACCAATAAGGTTAAAAATAGTTTTTTTACCCATTTTTTTTCTAGCCGGACCAACGTGCTTCATTGCGGAGTGGTAATTTGGAGCAAACATAAATGCAAAATTAAATTTTTTTATATTTTCTTCTGCCTCATTAGGTTTTAAATTAATATTTATTTTAAGCGCCTCTAAAACATCTGCTGAACCACAATTTGAAGAAACCGCCTTATTACCATGTTTAGCAACTTTAACTCCCATGCTAGCTAAAACAATTGCTGCTGCTGTAGAAATATTTAATGAATTTTGTCCATCCCCACCAGTTCCGCAGGTATCTATGGTCTCAGGGCCGGCTTTAACTTTATTAGCTTTTTCTCTTAAAACAAATATACCACCAGCTAATTCGTCTTTAGTTTCACCTTTTTTAATAAAAGCTTCTAAAATTTCTATTATTTTATCTTCCTCATACTTTCCTTCCATTAAATCTGAAAAAAGTGATTTACTCTCCTCAAATGAAAGGCTTTGACCTTTTTGTAAATTTTCTAAGATTTCAGTCATGTTAACTAGTTATAAAATTTTTAATTAATTTCATACCTACTTTAGTACTTATACTCTCAGGATGAAACTGAAACCCGTGAATATTATAGTTTTTATGCATTAATCCCATTACGGTCCTATTTTGAGTTTCTGCAGTAATTATTAGATCTTTAGGAAAGGTTTTCCTATCTACAACCAGACTATGGTACCTAGTGGCTTCAAAATTATTTTTAATCTTTTTAAATAAACCTTTTTTTTTTATGCTTAATTTCACTTGTTTTTCCATGCATCAAATTTTTGGCTTGAACTATTTTCCCGCCAAATACTTGGCCAATAATTTGATGACCTAAACAAACTCCAAGAATAGGTATTTTTTTATGAACTTCTTTTACGATTTTTAAACAGTTTCCAGCTTGATCAGGGTTTCCAGGTCCTGGTGAGATAACAATCTTGTCATATTTTTTTCTTATAATTGTTTTTCCATCAATTTTATCATTTCTAGTGACGTCAACATTCTTTTTAAAATTAGAGATGTAATGAAATAAATTGTAAGTAAAGCTATCGTAATTATCTATCAATAAAATTTTCATTTAATCTACCGCGCTCATTAATGCTTTAGCTTTGTTTACTGTCTCTACATATTCTTTTTCAGGCTTACTATCAGCGACAACACCAGCTCCAGCTTGTACATAGAATTTATTGTTTTTAATCAAAGCAGTTCTTAAGGCAATGCAGGTATCGAATTCACCATTCGGCGTAAAATATCCAATACCTCCTGCATACAATTTCCTTTTAGTTTTCTCAAGTTCATCAATAATTTCCATTGCTCTTATTTTAGGTGCACCACTTACCGTTCCTGCTGGAAAACCTGAAAGAAGGGTTTCAAATAAAGAAAACTGGTTATTAAACTTACCTATTACATTTGATACAATATGCATAACGTGAGAATATTTTTCCACTTTAAATTTTTCAGTAACTTTTACAGAATTTACCTTAGATACTTTACCGACATCGTTTCTTCCTAGATCTAACAACATTAAGTGTTCAGCTAATTCTTTCTTGTCTTTTAAAAGATCTAATGCGTTTTTTTTATCTTCTTTATTATTTTTTCCTCTTGGTCTTGTGCCTGCGATAGGTCTGATCGTTATTTCTCCTTTTCTGAGTCTAACTAATATTTCTGGGCTACTTCCTAAAATATTAAAGTCTTTATAATTAAAATAAAACATGAAAGGCGAAGGATTAGATTTTCTAAGATGATTATAAATCTCGATCGGCCTTTTATTTATTTTTCTCTCAAATCTTTGGCTTAAAACTACTTGAAAAATATCTCCTTTTTCAATGTATGTCTTTGCTTTTTTGACTAAAGATTTGAATTTCTCTTTAGTCGTATTTGATTTAATCAAATTTTTATTAGGTTTAAACGTAAATTGCTCAGGTAGTTTTATATTTTCAAAGTCTTCGTATAAATCAAATTTTTTATTTATTGAGTCATATTCCTCTTTATAATTTCTTATTTTAGAATCTGCATAAGCATTTTCTATATAAAAAATTTTCTTTTTTAAATTGTCGTAAATGACTAGATTTTTAGGTCGGGACAATCTTACATCAGGAATATTTAAATCGTCTTTACATCTATTTGGAATTTTCTCTATATAACGAATTACATCATAAGAAAAGTATCCCACAAGCATCGAGGCCATAGAAGGTAACTGTTTGGGAATTTTAATATTAAATTCCTTAATTAGCTTGTTAATATATTTAAGTGGTTCTGATTTAATCTTGGTTTTTTTGCCAGAACTATTTAGTGAAATTATATTTTTATTGATGTCCCAAATTTTATCAGGGTTTAATCCAATAATAGTATAACGACCTTTAATAGTGCCTTTTTCAACTGACTCGAAAATAAAGCTATTTTTTTCTGCTAAAAGAAATTTAAAAAGATTTTCTACTTTATAATATTCTTTACATGATCTCGTTCTAAATAAAATTTGATGTTTTTTTTTAGAATGATTTGTTTTAAATTCTTTAAAACTTATATTAATTTTCATTGAAATGAATTTTTAACACGGTCGATAGTTCTCTGATTCAACTCCACTTTATATTTTTGATTAACACTCTCATCATATGATTGGTATATTTTGTTAATCAAATTTAATCGTGCTTTGGCTTCATATTTCTCAAATTCATTGCTATTTTTATCCAAATTTTTGTGTTCAGTTTTTTTAGTAGAAACCAGAAAACTTTTTGTAAGTGTATTATTTGTTATTAAATTTATTTCACCATCATTTGTTAAAAAAATTCTCTTAACTAATCCATCTGTAAAAACATCATTTTGTTTAAGACTAGAAATTTTATAATCTTTAACAACAAGTCCATTATCGTCAGCAAATTTTTTAAAATTATCATTGTCAAATGCTCCTAAACTAATATCTTTAGTTAAAGATGTGTTATTATCTATTTTTGCTTTAAAATTTAGCTGAGCATTTAATGCCTCTAAAACTTGCGGATCATCCATTGGTCTATTTTTTCTTTGCTCGTTTTTAATTTCAGCTAAATAGTATTTACCATCTATATTTATAACTTCAGGAGATTTTACATTTTTTATATTATAAATTTTTTTAAAAAGTTTATCAGGCAAATTTTTAATTTTGTTTTTAGCCTCATCTTCTTTATTTGCATTAATTTTATTGAATTCTATAATTTTTAAGTTGTTTATCTCAGTTAGTTCATCGAAGTTTTGACCATCTAAAGCATTATTTTCTATAAGATCTAACTGTTTAAAGAAACTCTCGTCAAACTCAGAATTTCCACTAATTAACTCGGGCTTAATTTCTGCATACCGTATTGATTTTAACTCTACAAAAAATATATTTTTATTTCTCTCATACAGTTCTTTCAAACTTTCGGGCGAGGGTTTGTTTTTTGAATGAAATTTATCTAAATCAATATATTGGATAGTTTTTGTTTGATTTTCTTTTCTATATTCTTTTTCTACCAACATTTCTGGAACTACAATACCTCCAGCTAATGAACTAAGAAATTGTCTTCTTTTTTCTTGCTCAACTATATTAGCCTCAAATTGTGGAGCAGTTACACCACTTTTAATTAAAAATTTTTCGTACTCAGTTCTAGAAAATTTATCATCTTTAAAAAATAATTTATCATTTTTAATTATATCTCTTAAAGCCTTGTCGCTTACTACAATGTCCAATTTTTCAATCTCGAATGCCATCACTTTTCTTCCAATATATTCTGATAAAATTTGTTCAATTAAATCTGTTTTTGATAAATTTTTAATTTGTTCTTCATTTAGGTTTAATCGATTAACGTAATTTACAAATTCTTGAGTACTAACTTTTTTGGAGTCAATTGTTGCTATTACATTTTGATTTCCACCTCTAAAAACATCACCCATGCCCCAAAAAACAAATGGAAGTATGATAATCCCCACAAGGAGTTTAATAAAAAAAGACTTTGATAATTTACCTATTGATGTTGCCATTATATTAATTTAATAAGTTCAAAATTATACACCTATAGATTAAATTCTAAATTAAGGCAAATTATGAGATATTTTATTGGAAATTGGAAAATGTTTGGTGTTCCAAAATCCATCAATATACTTAATAAAATTAATTCATTTTACTTGAAGGATAAAAATAGAAACAAATATAGAGTAATTATAACACCACCCTACACTCTGATTGAAAATTACGCTAAATATTTCAAAAATAAGAAAATTTCAATTGGTTCACAAAATTGCTATCAAAAAGATCAGTTCTCATCAAATACCGCAGCTGTAAGCCCCTATATGTTAAGAAGTGTCGGTGCTCAGTATACTTTAGTTGGACATTCAGATAATCGTGGAGAAGGGGACACTGACTCAATGCTTAAAGATAAAGTAAAATATGCTCTTAAAAATAATTTAAAAGTAGTTTTTTGTATTGGTGAAAATAAATCCGAGAAAAAAAATAAAATTACATTAAGTGTTTTAAAAAGACAATTAGTTAAAGTTTTAGAAAAAAACTTTAATAAAAATAATATTATTGTAGCTTACGAACCCATTTGGTCAATTGGGACTGGAAAAATCCCAACTGCAAATGAGCTAAAAAAAACAACAATCCATATTAAAAAGATTCTTAAGAACATTTTTAAAAAGAATAGTCCAGCTGTTCTCTACGGCGGTTCTGTTGATGGAAGTAATGTTGAAATGTTCAAAGAAATTAAAGAAATCGATGGTTTTTTAATTGGTGGAGCCTCAAAATCCTCTAAGAAATTTATTGATATAATAACAAATTACTATAGATAATCCCCATGGAAAGTTTACTCATATTTGTGAACATAGCTTTAGCAGTAATCTTAGTGATAATAATTTTATTGCAAAGATCTGAAGGAGGTGCCTTAGGTCTTGGTGTTTCACAAGATAATTTCACGTCAGCAAGATCGATGGGAACTTTTTTAACTAAATTTACTTCTATCGTAGCTGCTTTGTTTATTATTTGTAGTATAGCGATTGTTGCTATTTCAAGAGATGAATTTCGTGAAACACAGTCTGTTCTCGAAAAAGAGAAAGAAGAAGAAGAAAATTCAAATCTTCCACAAATACCGCAGTCCAAGTAATTAAGACTTTGTAATTCCTAGTTTTTAAAGTATAACATACTTCCATGGCGCGATATATATTCGTTACTGGCGGCGTGGTTTCATCTTTAGGCAAAGGATTATCATCAGCTTCATTAGCATACTTACTTCAATCTAGAGGTTATAAAGTTAGAATTAGAAAACTTGATCCTTATTTGAATGTTGATCCAGGAACAATGAGTCCGTTTCAACATGGAGAAGTATTTGTTACTGATGACGGAGCTGAAACAGATTTAGATTTAGGTCATTACGAAAGATTTTCAGGAATTTCTGCAAAAAAATCTGATAATATAACAACTGGTCGAATTTACAGTGATGTCTTAAAAAAAGAACGTCAAGGAAAATACTTAGGTAAAACAGTTCAAGTAATTCCCCATATCACAAATAGAATTAAGGAGTTTATTAAACATGATGTTTTTAAAGAAGATTTTGTTATCTGTGAAATTGGAGGAACAGTAGGTGACATTGAAAGTTTGCCTTTTCTAGAGGCTATTAGACAATTTTCAAATGAATCCGGGAGAAAAAATACTCTTTTCATTCATTTAACTTTAGTCCCTTACATGAAAGCTTCAGATGAGATTAAAACGAAACCAACACAACATTCGGTAAAAGAGCTTAGAAGCATAGGTATTCAACCAGATATTATTATTTGCAGGTCTGAAAGATCTATACCAATAGATCAAAGAAAGAAGATTTCATTATTTTGCAATGTTTCGATTGATGATGTTATTGAAACGGTTGATGTAAAAACAATTTACGAGGCGCCTATAAGTTTTAACAAAGAAAAATTAGATGAAAGAGTTCTTAAATTTTTTAAGATCAAGTCTAGAAAAAAAGTAAACCTAAGTCCTTGGAAAAAAATTACAAAAGCAGTTTTAAATAATAAGAGAACAGTTAACATAGCGATTATTGGAAAATATGTTGAATTAAAAGATGCTTACAAATCCCTAGATGAAGCTTTAACGCATGGAGGAATAGCAAATAATTTAAAAGTAAATTTGGTTAGAATTGAGTCTGACTTTTTAAAACCTAAAGATGTTAAAAATAAATTGAAGGGTGTGTCGGGAATTTTAATACCAGGTGGTTTTGGTAAAAGAGGAACTGAGGGAAAAATTGCAGCTGTTAACTATGCCAGAAATAAAAAAATACCTTTTTTAGGCATATGTTTTGGTATGCAAATGGCTGTTATTGAATTTGCTAGAAATAAATTGAATATTAAAAATGCAACTTCAAGTGAATTTGGGTCATCTAAAGCTTCTGTAGTCGGATTAATGGGTGAATGGTTAAAAGATGGTATATTGATGAAAGGCACAAATAAAGATTTAGGTGGAACAATGAGACTAGGTAGTTATGAAGCTAAACTTAAAAAAAGTTCTTTAATAAGTAAAATCTATAAATCAAATAAAGTGAATGAGAGACACCGACATAGATATGAAGTTAATATTAATTACAAAAGTCAATTTGAAAATAAAGGAATGATATTCTCTGGTTTATCACCTGATTTAAAATTACCTGAGATAATAGAGCTTAAAAATCATCCATGGTTTATTGGTGTCCAGTTCCACCCTGAATTTAAATCTAGACCTTTAGCCCCACATCCTTTATTCTCAGCCTTTATTAAGGCCGCGAAAAATAAGTCGAATAAATAATGTCAAATCATAAAGTTAAATGCTCTAATTTTGAAATTGCTAACGACAAGCCCTTCACTTTAATTGCTGGGCCTTGCCAATTAGAAAACGAAAATCATGCTTTAAAAATATCAACTGAACTTAAAAAAATCACAAGTGAATTAGGAATTAATTTAATTTACAAAACTTCATTTGATAAAGCTAATAGAACAAGTCTTAAAGGCAAGAGAGGCATGGGCCTAGAAAAATCTCTACCAATTTTTGACAAAATTAGAAACGATGTAGGCCTACCCGTTCTTACTGATGTTCATACAGCAGAGCAGTGTTCTTTGGTTGCTAATCATGTTGATGTTTTACAAATCCCAGCATTCTTGTGCCGTCAAACTGATTTGTTAATCGCGGCTGCAAAAACTGGAAAAATAATTAATGTAAAAAAAGGACAATTCTTGGCTCCATGGGACATGGCTAACGTAATCAAAAAAATTGAGGACTCAGGAAATAAAAATATTCTGATCACAGAAAGAGGAGCAAGCTTTGGTTACAATACACTTGTCTCCGATATGAGAGCCTTACCAATTATGTCTAAGTTTGGTTTTCCAATAGTTTTTGACGCTACTCATTCTGTTCAACAACCTGGTGGCATGGGAGAGAAGAGTGGAGGACAAAGAGAGTTTGTCCCTTATTTAGCACGTGCAGCAATAGCAGTTGGAGTAGGAGCAATTTTTATGGAAACTCATGAAGATCCAGACAATGCGCCATCAGATGGTCCAAATATGGTGCCATTAAATGAAGTAAAGACTTTATTAAAAAAATTAACTGAAATTGATAAATTAGTTAAATAAAAAGAATGGCAAAAATCAAAAACGTTAAAGGCCGACAAGTTTTCGATAGTAGAGGAAATCCAACTGTCGAAGCAGAAGTTTATTTAGATAACGGGATATCTTCAACAGCAATTTCTCCGTCAGGAGCATCAACAGGTGCATTCGAAGCTCATGAATTAAGAGACAAAGATCAAAATAAATTTTTAGGAAAAAGTGTTAATACTGCTGTTGAGAATATTAATAATAAAATCTCAGCTAAGCTAAAAGATTTAAACTCAGATCAACAAGAAGTCATTGATAAAGCTTTATTAGAACTTGATGGCAGTGAAAACAAAATAAATCTTGGTGCTAACGCTACGTTAGCAGTTTCTTTAGCTAATGCAAAATGTTCAGCTTTATCTAAAAAAAAATCTTTATTTAGAAATTTAGGTCAGTCTTATTCTTTACCTATACCTTTAATGAATATTATAAATGGTGGAGCTCATGCTGATAACGATTTAAATATTCAAGAATTTATGATTAGGCCAGATTCAGCGAAAAATTTTATGGATGCTGTAGAAAAATGTTTTTTTGTAATTCAAAATTTAAAAAGATTATTACTATCAAAAAAATTGCTTACTAATGTAGGTGATGAAGGGGGGTTTGCACCCTCTATAAACACTAATGAAGAAGCATTAGATTTGATTGTTCAAGCAATAGAAAAATCAAAACTTAAACCAGGAAACGATATTGTTATTTGTTTAGACGTTGCTGCTAATGAATTAATTAATGATAAAGGTGAATATTCTATTCAGTCTGAAAATTTTACAAATGTTGATGAAGTTATTAGCTACTATGAAAAACTTACTTCAAATTATCCTATTAAATCTATCGAAGATCCATTTGCTGAGGAAGATTGGGACTCTTGGAAGAAAATTACAAAAGCCATAGGAAATAAAGTACAAATTGTAGGAGATGATTTATTTGTGACTAATACAAAACGCTTAGATAAAGGTATTAAAGAAAAATCTGCAAACAGTATTTTAGTAAAACCAAATCAAATTGGAACTTTGTCAGAGACTTTAGAAGTTATTTCCATGGCTAAAAAAGCAAATTTTAACACAATTATTTCACATAGATCTGGAGACACAGAAGATACTTTTATAGCTGATTTGGCAGTGGCTACTATGTCTTCTCAAATTAAAACTGGTTCACTTGCGAGATCTGAAAGAGTAGCGAAATATAATAGATTATTGCGCGTCGAAGAAGAACTTGGAAATGAAGCCAAAATGGCTAAAATATAGTTAATGAAACTTATTGAGAGTTTAAAAAAAAGAAAATTTCTTTTATTCAACATTTTTTTTACACTCTATATTGGAATAAATCTTATCGGCGGAGAAAGAGGTTTAGTATCTTATTTTGATAAGAAAAATACATATCAGGAATTAATAGAAAAAGATAAAAAATTAACAGTAGATTTAAAAAACTTAGACCATAAAATTTCATTAATAAATAAAAATGATCCAGATTATTTAGATATTTTATATAGAGAAAAATTTAATTACGTTAAACAGGATGAAATAATTATTAAATTAAAATGAGTGAAAAAGTTAGACACCCAGAAAAAGTAAATAAACCAATTAATCCAATAAAGAAAAAACCTGATTGGATAAGATCTAAGATTGTCGATTCACAGGTTTTCTTCGAAACAAAAAAAGTTGTAAATCAAAATAATCTAGTTACTGTTTGCCAAGAAGCAAACTGTCCGAATATAACTGAATGCTGGAGCAAAAAGCATGCAACTTTTATGATCATGGGAGATACTTGTACTAGAGCATGCGCTTTCTGTGACGTTAAAACAGGAAAACCGGTTGAACTTGATGTTTTTGAGCCTTTGAAAATATCTAATGCAGTTAAAAATTTAAATTTAAAACATGTTGTCATTACATCAGTTGATAGAGATGATCTTGAAGATGGAGGATCTGAACATTTTTATAAAGTTGTAAAAGCTACTAGAGAAAAAAATCCAGAAACATCAATTGAAGTTTTAACACCGGATTTTTTAAGAAAAGGAGATGCTTATAAAAAAATTTTAACAGCTGATTTAGATGTTTTTAATCATAATATTGAAACTGTGCCTCGACTATATACAAAAGTAAGACCAGGCGCGCGTTACTTTGCATCTCTAGAATTGCTTAAAAAGGCAAAAGAATTTAATAAAAAAGTTTTTACAAAATCTGGAATTATGGTCGGACTAGGCGAAACAAAACAAGAGGTCATTCAGGTTATGGACGATTTAAGATCGGCAGAAGTTGATTTCATAACAATAGGTCAGTACTTGCAGCCATCAGTAAAACATCACCCATTAAATCGTTATTATCATCCGGACGAATTTAAAGAATTTGAAAGTATTGCAAAAAATAAAGGATTTCTATTAGTTTCTTCATCACCTTTAACTAGATCCTCTTATCACGCTGATGACGATTTTAAAAAACTACAGGATGCTAGAAATAAGCAGCTTGAATGTCATCCGCATCATTAAAAAAGATAATTCCTTGTAAAAAAGATCAAGCTGTCGAAATGGTTCTTGATATTGAGAAATATCCTGAATTTGTACCTTGGTGCATCGAAGGAAAAGTTTTTGATAAAAATGAAAGCTCAGATCTAATAACTTTTAATGGAGATTTAAAAGTAGGTAAAAGTATATTAAATGAAACATTTTCTAGCCAAGTTTCTTACCATAGAAATACAAATAAAATAGTTGTGACTAATTTAGACGGTCCATTAAAATATCTTAAGAATGAATGGAAATTTAAAGAAATTAATAACAACACTCAACTAGAATTTTATATTGATTTTGAATTAAAAAATCCAATTCTGAATGCAATAATGAAAAAATCATTTGAACTTGGTTTGAATAAAATAGCAAAGGCTTTTGAGGAAAGAGCAATCAAGTTGTATAAGTAATGTTTATAATCTCTTTTTTTCTTATATTACTAATATTATGTTTTAAACTTCTAGCTTCAAATATTAAAAGAATTAGAACCGGAGATCCAAATGAGAGTGACCAAACATATTGGATGTTTTCTTATGATTTCAAATCGCCAAATAAAGATTGGGAACCAGAAAATAAAGAACTTTTAAAAAGAAAAAGAACAAGAAATTTTTTGGTTTTTATTCTCTACTTAATTGCCTTTGGAATTTTTTTATTATTAAATAGTTTTACAGCTCACTTATTAGACTTTATTGTAAGCCCCCAATTCAGCTATCCTGTTTAAAATTTATTAGATAAAGAAACAAGGGCGTTTTTATTAGAAGTGTTCTGAAAAGGTTGTAAAATTTAATTAGAATTAATTAACTTTGATAACAAATTGAGGGATTTTTTTACGGTTTGTTTTTGAATATAAACCCTACCTTTATTTTTAAAATTACATTTATTAACAACAACCTTTTTTCCAATTCTTATCCCTATATAAACTAAACCAACCGGTTTTTGTTTAGATCCACCTTTAGGACCAGCTATCCCTGTTATTGAAAAACAGACTTTTGATCTACTAATTTTACTTAGGTTATTAACCATAGCCAAACAACATTGAACACTTACTGCTCCATATTTATTTATTATTTTTTGAGGAACTTTTAATATACCTGTTTTGGCCTGATTTGAGTAAGTGATTAACCCCATCGTAAAAACTTTAGATGATCCACTTACTGAAGTAATTGTATTTGATAACATCCCGCCGGTACATGACTCAGCTACTGCAATCTTTAACTTTTTTCTTTTTAATAATAAAACTATTTTTTGGTTCAATATCATTAGAAAAATTTTGCTTTAATTATTATAAAAATTATAAGTGTCAGAACAACATATAGACCCGCTACAACATCATCTAATATAACACCAAAACTATTTTTAAAATTTTTATCAAAATAATTAACTGGAAAAGGTTTTTTGATGTCAAAATATCTAAAGAGGATAAAAATGTATAAGTAAAATAATACTGCTTCTTGTGGTTCTTTCACAGTGCCATGTGAAATTTCATAAAGGTAAATCGGAATAGATTGACCAATAAACTCATCTATTACAACTTCTTTGGGATCTTTGTTTTCATTGTATTTTATATATTGGGATACAGCATAAAATGAATAAATAAATACCAATAAAAGAATTAATAAGATTGTGTTATTCGCTAAGTCTATTATATGAAATAAACTGAAAAGAAAAATAGTTGTTATTAAAGATGTAATTGTTCCTGGTGCGTATCTTAAAGAACCAATCCCAAAACAGGTAACAAATAAGTAGTTAAAAGTTTTAATCATATTTAATTACTGAAGTGATTGTTTCGCAGGCTATTGCTTTTTCTTTTCCAATTATTCCAAGTTTTTCTGTTGTTTTACCTTTTATATTTATTTGACTCTTTGAAATTTCACAAAGCTTAGAAATATTTTCTATCATTTTTCTTTTGAAATTTTTAATCTTAGGAGTTTGAGTAATAATATTTATATCAATATTATTTATAAAATATCCTTTAATTTTTATTTGTTTCACAACACGTTTCAGCAAGATAGTAGATCTAATATTTTTAAATCTTTTACTTTTATCTGAAAACATTTGTCCAATATCACCCATTTTGGTTGCGCCTAGGATAGCATCAGTAATTGAATGAAGCACTGGATCGCCATCAGAGTGACCTAAGGTACCCAATTTTGACTTAATTCTTAAACCGCCTAAATACAGTTTTCTTTTAGGAACGAGTCTATGAACATCAAAGCCTATACCAACATAAAGTTTAGATTTATAAATACTTTTGAGGTTTTCAAAGTCATATTGATCTGTTACTTTAAAATTATTTTTTTCACCTTCAATGAACTTAACTTTATTTAAATCCATATATAAAGAGATATCATCATCTTTATATTTTAAATAATTTGACTTATGTAATTCAAAAATTTCTTTAAGTTTAAAAGCTTGTGGTGTCTGAGTTAAAAATAAATTGTCTCTTTTTTTTCCTAAAATGTATTCATCTTTACTAGAGTCGATTATCTGTTTTACTGCATCTTGGACTCTAATTTTAGGCACAACTGCTCTAGCATTTTTCATATTCTTAATAATAGAGTCTAATAATTTTTTTGAAAAATTCGGCCTAGCAGCATCATGAATTAAAACTTCTGAAATACTTTTTTGTTTTTTTAAATATTTTAGAGCATTGTAAGTAGATTGCTGTCTGTTATTACCACCAGGTAAAAGTATAACATTTTTAAGTCTCAAGGATTTAATCAGTTTCAAGTCTTTTCTATTATAAACGACGATAATTTTTCTAATTTGTTTAAATTTAATAGCTTTTGATATGTTTATCTCAATTAGTGATTTGCCTGCTATTTTTTGATAAGGTTTGCCAATATTAGACCCAAATCTATGACTATTACCTCCAGCAAGAATGATTAAACAGAAACCCATGGTATTAACTTATATTACATTTATATAGATATTTAATGGTTATTTAAGATGTTCAGAATAATAAAAAATTTTAATTGGATTATTTTATCCTCATTTTTATGTATTTTTATGGGGATCGTTACTTTTTTGACGTTTATTAATGAGGGATTTATTCCTTTAACTGATCAAAACTTACAAAACTTATTAATTATAGATATTTTTTTACTATTACTTTTTTTTACATTAATATTTAGAAATTTTTATAGATTTTATTACACAGGAAAAAAAAGTAAAAGAGGAGCACAAACTAATTTAAAATATATTTCCGTTTTTTCTTTATTTACTGTTATACCCTCTTTAATTGTAGCTATTTTTTCATTATTTATTTTTAATTTTGGAATTCAAAATTACTTTGATAAACAAATCACGAAAGCTGTCAACAATTCTTATGATGTAGCAAAGAACTATTTGGAAGAAAGTAAAGAAAATGTTTTATCTGATGTTATTTTAATGAGCGTTGGTTTAAACCGTGCTTCAGGTTTTTATTATTCTAATCCAAATCGATTCAAACAGATCATGAGATCAGAAAAAATTCTAAGAAGAATTGACGATGTATATTTAATAGATAGTTTAGGGAATGTTTTATTGTCTGATGTAAGGGATATTACCGAGGAACTTGTTATACCTGCAGATGATGATTACAATCAAGCCATTGAGGGAAAACCAGTTTTTATTTCTGAAAGTTTAGAAAATAAAACTACGGTGATGACTAAATTAACATCTTTAGTTGATACTTATTTATACATTTCAAGAAATATAGATCCAGAAATTCTGAGATATTTAAATGAAACAGAGCAAGCAGTAAGTTTTTACTATTCAGTAGAAAATAGTCAAACAGGCATCAAAGTTACTTTTGCAATTATTTATATTATTGTGGTAACTTTATTATTATTTTTATCTACTTCTATAGCTATCACTTTCGCATCCAGACTTACAAAACCAATAATTAATTTGATTAGCGCATCTGATTCAATAAGTAAAGGTGCTCTTGATGTAAAAGTACCAGAGGTTGAAACCGATGAAGAGTTCAAAAAACTTAATCAAAATTTTAATCAAATGATTGAAAGATTAAAAGAGCAACAGGATAAACTTCTTGTTACGGAAAGATATGAAGCTTGGGAAAGTGTTGCAAGAAAATTAGCTCATGAAATTAAAAATCCCTTAACACCTATTCAGTTATCAATTGATAGTCTTAGAGAAAAATATAAAGATAAATTAATCAATGAAGGTAAGGATTTTGAAAAATATTTAGAAACTATCAATAGACAAATTAAAGATATTGAAAAATTAGTAAATGAATTTTCAAATTTTGCCAGAATGCCTAGACCCATACTTAAAAAAGTTAATATTATACAGTTAATTAATAAATCATTAGATTTTATTAAACTTACATCAAAAAATTCTATCAATTTACTAATTAGAGCTAATAATCATTTTATTAATGGTGATGAAGATCAGTTAAACCGAGTATTTATTAATTTAATTAAAAATTCAGAAGAGTCTTTTATTGAAAAGATGCAAAAACAGCCTAATTTTAAAGGAAATATTGACATAGTAATAGATGACAATAATGACTATATAGTCATTATTATAACTGACAATGGCACAGGTATTACCGATACTAAAAAAGCAATGACGCCTTACTTTACAACAAAAAAAACAGGAACGGGGTTAGGTTTACCTATTGTGACTAAGATTATTAACGAACACTCAGGAAACTTTTCTATTAAAAATCAAAAAGATAAAAGTGGCGCTCAAATAACAATTACCTTACCTAAATATGCTTAAAGAAATATTAGTCATAGACGATAATTCAGATATAAGATTTTTAATTTGTAATATTTTAGAAGAACAAAAGTTTAAAGTTCGGTCCGCAGTTAACTATGACCAAGCGGTATTAGAGATAAACAATCGATTACCAGATCTTGCAATTATTGACATTAAATTAGATAAACCTGACAAGGATGGAATTGATCTTTTAAAATTAATTAATAAAAAAAGTAAACTTACACCAGTCATTATGATCTCAGGGCATGCTACTGTTCAAATTGCTGTAGAAGCTATTAGACTTGGAGCATACGAATTTATTGAAAAACCTTTCTCTAAAGAAAAAATATTAAATTATGTTAATAGAGCTTTAGAGTCTGCATCCCTTAAAAAAGAAAAAGATATAATTGAAAATAAATTATTTCATTCTTTTGAACTTATAGGAAAAAGCCCTGCAATTGTTAAGATAAAAAAGATTATAGATAAACTTTCAACATCAGAAAGCAGAGTATTAATTTCAGGTCCTACCGGCTCAGGAAAAGAGCTAGTTGCAAGAAAAATTCATAAAAATTCAACAAGATCTAAAGAGCCTTTTGTCATTATAAATGCGGCATTATTAAAAGAGAAAACTTATGAAAAAGAACTCTTTGGTGAGGAATTTGAGGATGGAAATATTTCCTTTGGAGCGTTAGAGCGAGCTAATAAAGGTACTCTATTAATTGATGAGGTCTCAGAAATACCATACGAAACTCAAGCAAATGTTCTTAGAGTTTTAATTGACCAAAAATTTAAACGAGTGAATGGATCAAAAGATATTAATGTAAATATTAGACTTATATCTTCAAATTCTAAAAATCTAGGTGATCTAGTTAAAGAAAATAAATTTAGAGAAGATCTTTATCATCGGCTAAATGTAATGCCAATAGATTTACCTTCTTTATCATCAAGAACAGAGGATGTGCCTTTATTGATGGATTACTTTAAAACTAAACTTTCTGAAATCAATGGAGTTCAAAAACCTGACATAGATATGAAAAATGATAGTTTATACACTTACAATTGGCCGGGTAATGTAAGAGAATTAAGAAATTTAGTTGAGAGAATTACTATTTTATCTTCAAATGAAAGTAAGGAAAAAATAAATCAAGTTATTGATGATGTTTTAAATCCTTCATCAAAAATTCAAGATAATATGAATATCTTAGAACAATCATTTCAATCTCCATTAAAAGAAGCAAGAGAAAATTTTGAAAAAGAATATCTTACAAATCAACTTAAAAAACACCACGGGAATATCTCAAAAACCGCAGACTTTATTGGTATGGAAAGATCTGCCTTACATAGAAAATTAAAATCTTTAGGGATTAAAGGAATTAACTAAAAATATGAATATAATTATATGTGGAGCCGGAAAGGTAGGCTTTTCAATTAGCAAACAATTGTCTGCACAAGGTCATTCAGTTACAGTGATTGACCAATCTTCAGAGGATATTAAAAAGATCAACGAAACTCAAGATGTCAAAGGAATAGTTGGTAGAGCATCATTACCTTCAGTCTTAGAAAGTGCTGGAGCAGAAAAAACTGATATGATTATTGCAGTAACTAGAAATGATGAAACTAATATGATTGTTTGTCAGTTAGCAAGCTCTTTATTTAACGTTTCCAAGAAAATTGCACGTATTAGAACAAAAGATTTTTTAGAGGGTAAATGGGGAAAATTATATAACAAATCAAATATTCCTATAGACGTTATCATTTCTCCAGAATTAGAAGTTGCTAAATCTCTATATAGAAGATTAGAAGCCCCTGGAGCACTTGACAATGTTCCATTTGGAAAAAATAAGGTAAAAATGTTAGAAATTTCAATTGAAAAAAACTGTCCTATAAAAAATATTCCATTAAAAAAATTAACAGAAAAATTCCCAGACTTCAAAGCAAATATTTTGGGCGCAGTTAGAAAAGAAAAATTTATTTATCTAAAAAAAGAAGATCAGATGTTAGAAGATGATAATGTCTATATTATCGTTAGCAGTGATCAATTAAATCCAATTTTAAAAGCTTTCGGACATGAAGAAAAAATAGCAAATAATGTTTTAATTATAGGAGGAGGGAATATTGGATTACAACTTGCTAAAATGCTCGAAGAAAATTTTGAAGATGTGAGGGTAAAAATAATTGAAAAAAATAAACAAAGAGCAGAAGATATTGCAAATGAACTATCATCATCAATTGTAATTAATGGCGATGCTTTAGATGAGGAAATTTTAAAAGAGGCTAACCTTGAAGGATCTGAAACCGTTTTAGCTTTAACTAATGATGATGAGAATAATATGATGGCTTGTGTCTTGGCGGAAAAAACAGGTCTTAAAAAAAGAACTATCGCAATAGTAAACAAAACTAATTATAACCTTTTGCAAGACTCTCTCAATATTGATGATTTAGTTGACCCTCGTATGACAACAGTTTCCAGAATTATGGAACATGTTCACAGAGGTTCAATTGGAACAGTTTATTCGGTTTTAGACGGTGAGTATGAATTCATAGAGGCTAAAATTTCTGAAAAGTCTGAATTAGTAAACAAACAAATAAGAGACTCAAATTTACCCGAAGATATAAGAATAGGCGCAATTATCCGGGAAGATAAAGTAATAATTCCAAAATCCAACTTCATTTTTGAAAAAAATGATTTGGTTGTATTCCTTGCTAAAAGAGAAGAACTTAAATCAGTAGAGAATATTTTTAGCGTTGGTACAATTTAATTTTAATGAATTATAAAAGTATTAGTTTTTATCTAAGCTTATTCTGCTTTCCTATAAGCTTTCTAGCTTTCATTAATATCTTATATGCTTCATATTTTGACTATTTATTAAGTATCGATACTTATTTTATTGCTTTATTAACTTCGTTATTTATTGGAGGAGGGCTTTGGTATTTTGGTAAAAATGCTCCAAAAAATATTGATTTTATTGAGCAGTTGATTTTGATTTTTAGCGCATATTTTTTGACGTCAATGTTAATAGCTATACCTTTTTATCTAAGTAATTACCAAGTAACCTTATTAAACTCAATTTTTGAGTCAGTATCAGGATTAACTGGAACAGGTTTTTCAATTTTTAAAAATATAAAATATTTAGATCCTACATTAATTCTTTGGAGATCTTCATCTCAATGGATAGGAGGTTTATTTTTTCTGTTTATCCTAATCATAATTTTTTCTAATAAATTATTTAATTATAAAATGACTAACCTAACCTTTTCTGGTGACAGCAATTTTAAATCTAAAGAAAATATTAAAAATAATATTTTTAAAATATTTATTATTTATTCGGTATTAAGTATTATAATATTAATCTTACTAAATTTGTCAGGATTGAGATTGTTTAATTCGCTTAACATGAGCATGACCTTAATTTCAAATGGAGGATTTCTCCCTACAGATAATATAAGTAAAATAATATCGACTAATTTTCAAAAAGTAATTTTTATTTTTTCATTATTAATATCTTTGCTTAATTTTTATTTACTCTTTAATTTATTTAATAAAAAGATTTTAATTAAGGATCATAAAGAAGACATGTACTTGATTATTACATCTGTTATATTTTTTATACTTATATATTTTAACGAATATACAGGCTTAGATACAGCTATTAGTATACTAAGCAGTCTAACCAATTCAGGTTTAACTTTAGTAAAATCAGATAATGATTTAAGTCTTTATTTTTTATTGTTAACGATTATTGGCGGATCGTTAATATCTAACACTTCTGGAATCAAACTAACAAGATTTTATATTTTATTAAAAATTACCTCATTAGAAATTATTAAACTTATAAGCCCAAATAGTGTTATAAATAAAACTATTTTTAATTCAGATAAAAAAATTACTGATGAAAATGTAAAAATATCATTTCTTATATTCATCTCTTTTTTTCTAAGTTTATTTATTTTATCAAGCTTATTAGCAATAGATAATATTGGATTTGAAAAGTCTTTTAAATTATCAATATTAACTTTAACTAATACTTTAAATTCGGAAATGTTTGATATGAATAATATAAATTTTTCTAATCTATTAACATCTTCAAAAATCAGTTTAATTTTATTTATGATAATTGGCAAAATTGAGCTAATATCAATTTTTTTAATTTTCAAAAAAATTTTATTTAAAGATTAATGGCTAAAATTGTAATTATTGGTGCAGGTGCGATGGGATCAGCTTTTGCTTTACCCTGTTTAGATAACAATCATGACATTAATATTGTCGGTACTCATTTAGAAAACAATTTTATTGATCAATTAAAAAATAATGAAAATTTACACCCAGGTTTAAAAATTAAAATACCTCAAGAAATAAAAATATTTAAATTTGATAAATTTGAAGAATTACTAAAATCTAATTCAGATTTAATTGTTCTTGGTATTAGTTCTAAAGGTATAGAGTGGGTTTCTGATCAATTAAGTAAATTGTATAAAGATCACACAATACCTAAACTTTTAATGCTTACTAAAGGTTTAAGCATTTACAATAATCAATATGAATTGTTAGTAGACAAACTCGAGAGACTATTAGCGGATAGAGGAATTAAAAAAGTAGATATTTCAGCTGTAGGTGGACCTTGTCTAGCTGCTGGATTGGCTAATAGAGTTCATAGTAGTGTAGTCATAGCTAATAAAGATATTCAAACAGCCAAGAAAATTGCAGATATGTTAAATACTAACTACTATCACACTTCTTACTCCGATGATTTAAATGGAGTTGAGGTTTCAGCTGCAATTAAAAATATCTTTTCCATGGCTGTTGGAGCTGCAAAGGGTTTGTGCAGCCAAAATGTTACAAATGATGTTAGAGAAAAAAATTATTTAAATACAGCTTCTGCTTTAATTAAACAATCAATCCATGAAATGGAAATTTTTGTAGAACACTTAAAAGGTAAAAAAGAAACAGTTACAGGATTAGCTGGCTTAGGTGATCTTTATGTAAGTTCAGGTGGAGGTAGAAATGCAAAAATGGGTTCTTATATTGGAGAGGGTTTAACTTTCTCAGAGGCTAAGAAAACAAAAATGGAAAAGGTTACGGTGGAAGGCGCAGATCTAGCTAAAGAAATTGCAAAAAAAGTAAATGAAGATTTTAACGAAAAAAAATTACCATTAATGCTCGGCATGATTAATGCTATAGTAGAAGATAAAAAACTCGATATTAATTGGGAGTTATTTAGATGAAAAAGATTTTTTTAATTTTAATTTTAAATATTTTATTATCTACTTTTTCTTACGCTAATGAAAGTCAAAATTCAAAAGAAACTAATGCTATTTCTGATCAACTTAAAAATTTGCAGGATCTTTATAAGTCTGGAGCAATAAGTGGATATGAATACGAAAAAGAAAAAAAAAAAATTTTAAAGAAGTAATATGAGAAAATTTATCATCTCTATAGATGCTGGAACTACTTCGAATAGATCCATTCTTTTTGATTTAAAAGGTAAGCCAGTTTTCTCATCTCAAAAAGAATTCACACAATACTTTCCCAAAAGCGGTTGGGTAGAACATAATCCTGAAGAAATTTGGAGAACAACTGTAAAAACTTTAAAAGATGTAATTCAAAAAGCTAAAAAACTTAGGGGAGAAATTTTAAATATCGGAATAACCAATCAAAGAGAAACAACTGTTTTATGGGACAAGAGAACAGGCAAACCAGTTTATAATGCAATTGTATGGCAAGATCGAAGACAAGAAGAATTTTGTGCTAAATTGAGAAAACAAAATAAAGATACGATGATCTTTAACAAGACTGGTCTTTTAATAGATTCATATTTTTCAGGCACGAAAATTAAATGGATTTTGGATAATGTGCCTAAAGCAAAAAAACTAATGAGTAATAATCAATTACTTTTTGGAACTATTGATAGTTTTTTAATATGGAGATTCACTAAAGGCAAAGTTCATGCTACCGATGCCACTAACGCTAGTAGAACTATGATTTATAATATTACATCTAATCGATGGGACGATACTATTTTAAAACTACTTAAGATTAAAAAAAATATCCTACCTGAAGTAAAAGACTGTGCAGATAATTTTGGTCAAACTCATTCATCAATTACCGGTAAATCAATTCCAATTAATGGTGTAGTTGGAGATCAACAATCTGCAACAATTGGTCAATGCTGTTTTGAACCTGGATCATTGAAAAGCACTTATGGAACTGGCGCTTTTGTTCTATTAAACACAGGGAGTAAAAAAATTTACTCAAAAAATAGATTGCTAACAACTATCGCCTATAGAATTAATGGTAAGACAACTTATGCAATGGAAGGATCAATTTTTATTGCTGGGGCTGGAGTGCAGTGGTTAAGGGATAGAATGAAATTTTTTAACAAAGCATCACAAACTGAAAAGATAGTAAAATCTCTTAAAAGCAATAATGATATTTATTTAGTACCAGCATTTACTGGTCTTGGAGCCCCTTATTGGAATGCAAATTCTAGAGGAGTTTTGAGTGGAATTACACGAGATACAAGTCCAAAAGAAATAGTAAGAGCAACAATTGAGGCTGTTGCTTACCAAACTCATGATTTATTTGAGTCTATGAAACATGATGGTTTAAGACCTAAAATAGTTAAAGTAGATGGAGGAATGGTTATGAATAATTGGTTCTCTCAATTTTTATCTGATGTTGTTAACGTAAAAGTATTAAGACCAAAAGTACAAGAAACTACAGCTCTTGGAGCAGCTTTTATGGCAGGATTACACATAGGTGTTTATAAATCATTAAAAGATATTTCCAAAAATTGGCATGTAGACAAAAAGTTTTCTCCTAAGATGAGCAGAAAATTAAGATCAGCGCTTCTAGAGGGATGGATTAAAGCTATAAAAAGAACTTTAATAAATTAATACATCTCTTAGTTGAATATTCCATTATAAACACTGTACTTTTTTAATTTTTTTTGTTTCAATAATACATCTTAAAAACAATAACAAACAAATGAGGGAAATAATGATTAAAACATTAAAAACTATTTTTGCTGTTGCTGTTTCATTTTCAATCGTAACTATTTCTAGCGCATTTGCAGACGGTCATATGGCTGCAATTAAGAAATGGTCAAATGGGGAATTTAGTCTTTCAGTTCTATCTGCAAAAGATAGAGAAAAAGAACTACAATGGTTCCATGATGCTGCTAAGCCATTCAAAGGAATGTCTTTAAAAGTAGTATCTGAAGGAATTCCTACTCACGTGTATGAATCTAAGGTTCTTACAAAAGCGTTTGAAGAGATAACAGGCATCAAAGTCCAACACCAAATTATTGGTGAAGGTGATGTGGTAATGGCTGTACAAACTCAAATGCAAACGAACGTAAGTATTTACGATGCGTATGTAAATGACTCAGACTTAATTGGTACGCACGCGCGTATGCAACAAGCTGTAAATTTAACTGACTGGATGAAAGGTGAAGGTAAAGCTGTCACTAATCCAATGTTGGATTTAGATGACTTCATAGGACTTCAATTTACTACGGGTCCTGATGGAAATCTTTATCAACTACCAGACCAACAATTTGCTAACCTTTATTGGTTTAGAAAAGATTGGTTTGATAGACCTGAAATCCAAAAAGCATTTAAGAAAAAATATGGTTATGATTTAGGTGTTCCAGTAAACTGGTCCGCTTATGAAGATATAGCTAAATTCTTTTCAGAAGATGTTAAAGAAATCGATGGCGTAAGAATATATGGTCATATGGACTACGGTAAAAGAGCTCCAGACTTAGGATGGAGAATGACTGATGCGTGGTTATCAATGGCTGGTGCAGGAAGTAAAGGATTACCAAACGGAGTTCCAGTAGATGAGTGGGGAATTCGAATGGAGCCTGGTTCTTGTAACCCAGTTGGTGCTAACGTTTCAAGAGGTGGAGCTACAAACGGCCCTGCTGCTGTATACGCAATTAGAAAATGGGATGAGTGGTTAAGACAGTATGCACCTCCAGGAGCTGCGGCCATGGACTTTTATCAGTCTCTACCATCACTATCTTCAGGAAACGTTGCTCAGCAAATTTTCTGGTACACGGCTTTCACAGCATCTTTAGTAGGGAAAGATCCTAACAATAAAGTTGTTGATGCGAACGGTATGCCATTATGGAGAATGGGACCTTCACCAAAAGGACCATATTGGGAACAAGGTATGAAGCTTGGTTATCAAGACGTTGGATCATGGACTTTATTTAAGTCTACTGACGTTGAGAGAAGAAAAGCTGCATGGTTGTACGCTCAATTTGCTGTTTCAAAAACAGTATCTCTTAAAAAAGCTGATGTTGGTATAACATTTGTGAGAAAAAGTACTATAAATCACAAACACTTTACAAAGAGAGCGCCAGAACTTGGCGGTCTTGTAGAGTTTTACAGATCAAAAAACAGAAATGTTTGGTCACCAACAGGTGTCAACGTTCCAGATTATCCGAAGCTAGCACAATTATGGTGGCAGCATATCGGAGAAGTTAACTCTGGCACATTTACTCCACAACAAACTATGGATCGTCTTGCAGATGAGATGGACTTAGTTATGTCTCGTATGGAAGCTGCTGATAAAGGTAGTAACGCTTACGGTGGATGTGGACCTAGACTTAATAAACCAAGAGAAGCTTCTTATTGGTTAAATCAAAAAGGTTCACCAAAAGCTAAAGTTAATGAGAAACCTCAAGGTAAAACCGTAGCATTTAAAGACGCTTGGAAATAACTTAGGTTAATCTAAATCTTAAAAGGGGGCAATTTTTGCCCCCTTTTTTTAAAACCAAATTACTAATATGAGTTTAGAATTAAAAGAAGTTGAAAAAAAAGTTGGAATAGAAACTCATATATATTCTACAAATTTAAAATTAGAGAAAAATACTATTAATGTTTTATTAGGATCTACTTTAGCTGGTAAAACAACATTAATGCAAATTATGGCCGGTTTAGATAAACCAACTTCAGGAGAAATTTGGTTTAACGGAGAAAATGTGACTGGCAAAGAAGTTCAAAAAAGAAATTGCTCAATGGTTTACCAGCAATTTATTAATTATCCTAATTTTACTGTTTTTGATAATATTGCATCACCTTTAAAAATTACAGGAATTAATTCCGATGAAATTAAAAAAAGAGTAGGTAAAGTTGCAGAGCTTTTAAAATTATCTGCAATGCTTAATAAAAAACCAGATGAATTATCTGGTGGCCAGCAACAAAGAACCGCCTTAGCTAGAGCTTTAGTCAAAGATTCTGATCTGATATTATTAGATGAACCTTTAGCTAATTTAGATTTTAAACTACGTGAGGAACTTAGAGAAGAATTACCTAAACTATTTGAAGACAGAGATTGTATTGTTGTATACGCAACTACAGAACCTTTAGACGCACTTATGATAGGTGGAAATACTGCAACATTATTAGAAGGGAATGTCGTTCAGTATGGAAAAACACTAGATGTTTACAATAAACCTGACAATTTAACTTCTGCCAAAGTATTTAGTGACCCTCCAATGAATATTGCTGAAATTACAAAGTCTGGAGATAAATTTAAATTAGCTGATAATAACGTTCAATGGACATCAAATGTAAATATAAAAGACGGAAATTATAAAATTGGTATCAGGCCTCACAATATAACAACGTATAAAGAAGGAAGTAATTCAGTTGAAATTAATGGGAAAGTTTTAATTTCTGAACTTTCTGGATCAGAAAGCTTAATTCATTTTACTAATGGAAAATTAAATTGGGTTTCTTTATCGAATGGTATCCAACAAAGAAATATTGGTGAGGATACAAAATTACATATGAATGTAGATGAATTTTTATATTTTGATCAAAACAACAGATTGGTTAATCATGGCTAAGATTACTTTAAAAAAACTAAGTCATAGTTATTTAGCCAATCAAAATAATGATGCTGATTGGGCCTTAAGAGGAGTTGACATTGATTGGAAAGATGGAGGAGCTTATGCATTATTAGGACCTTCAGGTTGTGGAAAAACTACGTTATTAAATATTATATCTGGCTTATTAAAACCAACTGAAGGCGAAATATTATTTGATGATAAAGATGTAACAACGCTTAATCCAGTTGAAAGAGATATTGCACAAATTTTTCAATTTCCGGTTATTTACGACACCATGACTGTTTATGATAATTTAGCATTTCCTTTAAAAAATAGAGGTTTATCAGATATTGAAATCGACAGTAAGGTTAAAGAAATTGCTGAAATGTTAGAACTAAGCTCTACATTAAATAATAGAGCATCTGGATTGACAGCAGATGGAAAACAAAAAATTTCTCTAGGACGAGGTCTTGTTAGATCAGATGTAAATGTAATTATGTTTGACGAACCTTTAACAGTAATTGACCCACATTTGAAATGGGTTTTAAGATCAAAATTAAAAGAATTACATCAAAAAATCAATCGTACTATGATTTATGTAACCCACGATCAAATAGAAGCATTAACATTCGCGGATCAAGTTGTTGTGATGCATGAAGGACAGATTGTACAAACTGGAACACCTGTGGAATTATTTGAAAAACCAAAACATACTTTTGTTGGTCATTTTATAGGCTCACCAGGAATGAACATTCTTCCTTGTGAAATTAAGAATGGTCAAATAAATTTTGAAGGAAAAGTATTACCTACAAATACTAGCATAAAAAAAACAAACTTTAGCAAGGTACAGGTAGGTATAAGACCAGAATTTATTAATTTTTCAAATGACGGAATTCAAGTAAAGATTAAAAGAGTTAGTGATACAGGTAGACATAAAGTAATCGACACCGAATGTAAAAGTGGTAATATTAAAATCTTGGCTAGTTCCTCTACTGAAATACCAACTGGTAGCGCACATATTTCTTTTGATCAAAAATATACATATGCATATGGAGATAACTGGATAATTGAATAATGAATAAAACATTTAATCAAAAGGCTTGGTATTTTGTTATTCCTGTTTTTGTCCTGGTTGCGTTTAATGCAGCGGTTCCATTGATGACAGTTGTAAATTATTCATTTCAAGAAACATTTGGAAGTAATGTTTTTGCCTGGGAAGGAACTAGATGGTTTAAAGAAATTCTACATTCTGAAAGATTTCATGCATCCTTAGGAAGGCAAGCTATATTTACTTTTATAATTTTGTTAATTCAGCTCCCTCTAGGTATATTTATTGCATTGACTATGCCTAAAAAAGGTTGGGGTGTTCCAGTCTGTTTAATATTAATGTCAATGCCATTACTAATTCCTTGGAATGTAGTTGGAGCAATGTGGAATATATTTGCACTCCCAGATATTGGTTTTTTGGGGAATTCCTTAAATTCAATCGGATTTGATTATAACTTTACACAACAAAGTGGGGATGCTTGGTTTACAACAATATTAATGGATGTTTGGCATTGGACTTCCTTAGTAGTGCTTCTATCTTACGCCGGCTTGAATTCAATACAACCGGCTTATTATCAAGCAGCTGAAATTGATGGCGCTAGTAGATGGGATATATTTAGATACATAGAGCTTCCCAAAATGAAAAAAGTTTTAACTTTAGCAATACTTTTAAGATTTATGGACAGTTTTATGATTTATACTGAACCTTTTGTTTTGACAGGTGGGGGGCCTGGTAATGCAACAAACTTTCTTTCTTTAGATTTAGTAAAAATGGCGTTAGGACAATTTGATCTTGGTCCTGCTGCAGCGATGTCACTTATTTATTTTCTAATTGTTTTATTAATATGCTGGATTTTTTACAGCTTAATGATGAAAAATGAGGCTCGGACATGAAAAAAATTAAATGGCTAGTTCCTACAATTTATATAATATTTTTAATGCTACCGATTTATTGGTTATTAAATATGTCCTTTAAGACAACAACTGAAATTATTAATGTTTACTCTTTATGGCCAAAAGATTTTACTTTAGAAAATTATGTAACAATTTTTACCGATAGCACCTGGTACATGGGTTACGTAAACTCTATCACTTATACTGTTTTTAATACTATAATTTCTGTATCCGCAGCACTTCCAGCAGCTTACGCTTTTTCTAGATATAAATTTTTAGGAGATAAACATTTATTTTTCTGGTTACTTACTAATAGAATGGCTCCACCAGCCGTTTTCGCATTACCATTTTTCCAGTTTTACTCATCTGTAAACTTATTTGATACACATATAGCAATAGCTTTGTCTCATTGTCTTTTTAATATTCCTTTAGCTGTTTGGATATTAGAGGGATTTATGTCAGCTGTTCCAAAAGAATTAGACGAAACTGCTTATGTAGACGGCTACTCATTTGGAAGATTTTTCTTTAAGATCTTTATTCCAACAATAGCAGCAGGAATAGGTATTACTATGTTTTTCTGTTTTATGTTTTCTTGGGTTGAATTGCTATTAGCAAAGACTCTTACTGCAACGATTGCTAAACCAATCGCAGCAATAATGACAAGAACCTCGAGCACATCAGGATATGAATTAGGTTTATTAGCAGCAGCAGGTAGCTTAACAATCATTCCAGGTGCGGTGGTAATTTACTTTGTAAGAAATTACATCGCAAAAGGATTTGCAATGGGGAGAGTATGATGTTTAAAAATCTTCATGCATCTAGCTGGTCAACCGTTGGTCAGCCAAAAGAGAAAGGACTATTTGATTTTGATTTTATAACGTGGATGGCTTGGACATGGCCAACAGCAAGCTTTTTTATTTTTATAGCAGTTTGTATTACCGTGATGTACTTTTGGGAAAAAAAAGTTCCTGGTGGGTCTCCAAGGAGAGGAATTTTAGGATTAGATACAACTAGAGGCGATAGACTTTTTGTATCTTTGTTAGGGAGTGCATTCATCCACTTAGCTTGGTTAGGTCTAGTTGGAAGTTTACTGTGGATAGCAACAATTATTTGTATTGCTTATTTCGTGCTAGTATTTAAATACGTATAAAATATATGGTTAAAGTTGGAATAAATGGATTTGGAAGAATTGGACGACTAATTTTAAGAGCACTTTTAGAAAATTATAAAGGTAAAATCCAAGTTGTTGGAATAAATGATCTAGGCTCAATTGAAGCTAACGCTCATTTAATTAAGTTTGACAGTACACATGGAACTTTAAATCATGATGTCAAAACTTCAAGCAATGGTTTTAAAATAGGCGACCAAAATATAAAAGTATTTGCAGAAAAAGATCCCGCCAAATTACCTTGGGGAAAAATAGGTGCAGATGTAGTTTTAGAATGTACAGGTTTTTTCTTAGATAAAACTTCTGCAGGTAAACATATAGAAGCCGGAGCAAAAAAAATAATTATTTCAGCACCAGCAAAAGAGGTTGATTTTACAGTTGTTCAAGGTGTTAACAATAAAGATTTAAAAAAAGAACACAATATTATATCTAACGGGTCTTGTACTACGAACTGCTTAGCCCCGGTAGCAATGGTATTAGAAAATACTTTTGGAATCGAATACGGTTATATGACTACAATTCATAGTTATACAGGAGACCAAAAATTGTTAGATACTTTACATAAAGATTTAAGAAGAGCGAGAGCATCAGGAGATGCAATGATACCAACATCAACAGGTGCTGCAAAGGCTATGAGTTTGGTTCTTCCAAGTCTTAAAGGAAAATTAGACGGAACTGCTATAAGGGTTCCAACGCCAAATGTTTCACTTATAGATTTAACATTTGTACCTAATAAAGAGGTAACGAGTGAAAGTATTAACAATGCTATGACTAAAGCATCAAATGGACCTTTAAAAGGTATACTTGCAACAAACTCGGCTCCACTAGTTTCTAAAGATTTCAATCATAATCCACACAGTTCAATATTTGATTTAACTCAAACACAAGTAATCAAAGGCAAATTTAGCAGGGTTTTATCTTGGTATGATAATGAATGGGGTTTTTCGAATAGAATGTGCGATACCGCAATCCAAATTGCTGGTCTTATTTAGTTTCTTCGGCTTCCTCAATCAGTTTTAAAGTATGTTTAGGAACATCGGAATAATCTTTTTTTCCAGATTGGGTTGATAATTCTTTTTTATTATTATCTTTTTTTCTACCTTGGATTTCATCAACGGCTGATAAAATTTCATCAATACTATAATTTTCCATTATGAACCAACTTTATAAAGTCTAATCATATTTGTCATTCCAGCTTTTCCAAATGGCAAACCAGCGGTGATTATGACGAAATCATTTTTTTTAATAAATTTTAATTTTTTAATAATTTCTCTTGATATCGACATCATGTCTTTCCAACCATTTGCATCACGACTGTTAATAGACTGAACTCCCCATAACAAAGAAACCTGTCTACAAACATTAATGTTTGGTGATATAGTAACAATTTTAGCAGCAGGTCGCATTGCAGAAACTAATTTTGCTGATTTACCAGAATTTGAAAAAACAATAATAGCTTTAACATCTGGGTTGTAAGCAATATCCTTTACTGAGAGTAAAATTGATTTTACAGGGTCTTTATTTGAAATAATTGTATTCTTAAAATCTTCAATATGTTGTCTTTTGTATTTTTCGGTTGAAAGAATAGTTTGTGTCATAGTTGAAACTGCCTGAGTTGGAAATTTCCCAATTGCTGCTTCAGCAGATAACATCACAGTGTCTGCACCTTGAAAGATTGCCGTAGCAATATCATTTATTTCAGCTCTTGTAGCAGTATTATTTTCAATCATGCTCTCTAACATCTGAGTAGCAACAATTACCGATTTAGAAAATTGTGAACATTTTTTGATTAAACTTAATTGAACTTTAGGAACTTCACTATGTCCAATATCAATCGCCAAATCTCCTCTTGCAATCATTATGGAGTCAGTTGCTCTAATAATTTTAATTATATTTTTTAGGGCATGCTTGTTTTCTATTTTAGAAATGATACCCATATCTTTTTTAATTAATTTTCTAGCTTCTAAAATAAGTTTTTCATTTTGTAGATAAGAAAGAGCAATCCAATTACATCCAAGTTTAATAGCTGTTTTAATATCTTTTTTATCTTTGAAAGTTAATCTTTTAAAAGAAATATCAAAATTAGGAATATGAATGCTCTTATTACTTTTCAAATAGCAGTTCTGACTTTTACAAATAGTTGTTACTGCAGATCCTTTTTTTCCAATTATTACAAAAGTAAATTTTCCATCATCTATTAATATTTTGTTACCTTTTTTTAATTTTTTAAGAATGTTTGGATAAGGAAAATTTATTCTTGAATGATCACCGATTTGTTTTTTATTATCAAAGGTATATTTTTGATTATATTTAATAAGTTGATTTTCTTTTTTAACTTTACCAACACGAAGTTTTACACCTTGAAGATCTGCTATCAGAGCTATTTTTTTATTTGTAGCTCTCTCTATTGACCTAATTTTAGAAACAATTTTACTTATTCCATTAGTATCATGACTAAAGTTAATTCTAAAGGCGTCAACACCTAAATTTACAAGCTGTTTTAGTTTAGTACTGCTGTAAATAGCTGGACCTAAAGTTGCTATAATTTTGGCTTTTTTTTCCATCAAGAAATTTTTATGTTATAACATCTCTTACCTCAAAAAAGAATATTAAAGAAAACTAAAATTTAATGACAAATAAAAAAATTGGAATTTTAACTAGTGGTGGCGATTGCGGAGGACTTAATGCTGCAATTAGATCTATCTTCTACAGAGCAAAAAACAAATATAATATGGATGTTTTCGGTATTAAAGATGGAACAGCAGGTTTCATGCAAAGACCTGTTGCAGCTGTAGAATTAAATCATAAAACTTTTGGAGGATACCTTCTTAGACAAGGAGGTACTTTTTTAGGATCAACAAATAAAGGTAATCCATTTAAATTTCCTACTAAGGATGGAAAATATCTTGATAGATCAAAAGACATAATAGAGGGTTATCATCAAATGAACTTAGACGGTCTCATTATTATTGGTGGAGACGGTAGTATGCAAATTCTAAAGAAACTGGCTAAAGAAGGCGAGATGAAAATAGTAGCTATTCCAAAAACTATAGATAATGATGTTGGTGCAACCGAGAGTTCAATTGGTTTTCATACAGCTGTAGATGTTGCAACTCAAGCATTAGACAATCTTCAATCAACTGCTGCTAGTCACAGAAGATCTATGATTTTAGAAGTAATGGGAAGAGACGCGGGTCATATAGCTTTAAATGCCGGTATAGCAGGTGGAGCAGATATTATTTTAATTCCAGAAATAAAATATTCTATTGATGGAATTATTAAAAAACTAAATTCGATGAAGAAACATGACATACAGCACTCGCTTATTATTGTGGCAGAAGCTGTTAAAACAGAAGATGGTAGCATAGTTTTACACAAATATATGGATGGAGAAAAAAGATTAGGTGGTATTGGTGATTACATTGCTCAAGAATTAATGAAAAAAACAGATGTTGAATGTAGAGTTACATCTTTAGGGCATGTACAAAGAGGCGCCCCGCCAACTGCAAGTGATAGAATTTTAGCAAGTGCTTTTGGGGTTTATGCTGTGGATTTAATAAATGAAGAAAAATTTGATCGAATGGTCGCTTGGAAAGATAGAAAGGTTGTAGATGTGCCTATTGACGAGGGTATTAGAACATATAAAAATGTTGAAAGAAAAGACTCTTTAGTAGAAACTGCATTATCTTTAGACATTTATATAGGAGATGAGATTTAATGATTAATAAAAATTTAAATAAATACGCTGACAGAATTGTCAATGCCTTTTTAAAGAATAAAATTATCTCTCCCTTACCAAAAAAATTTACCAAAAAAATTTCTAACGCTCAAAAATTTAGAAAATTGTGCGAAAGTAAAATCAATAAACCAATCAGTGGTTTTAAAGCAGCCGGGACTGGCATTCCAGTTTTAAAAAAACTTAAAGAAAAAGAACCATTTTATGCAACTGTTTACAAACATAACGTTTTAAAAAATAAAAAAAGCGTAAAAATTAATAAATTTACAATGGGTATAGAATTAGAGGTATGTTATTTGATTAAAAAAGATTTTTTTAATTTGAAGCCTAAAGCTACTAAAAAAAATATTAGAAAATTTATAACACATATTGCTCCTTGTATTGAAATTGTTGGTTATAGACAAAAAAAGAAGGGTATTAAAAGTTTAGGTGATCTTTGTTCAGATTTCGGTGCTAATGTAAAATTCATTATAGGTCAGAGAAAAAAATTTAAAAATCAAAATACTAAAAATCTTAAAACCTCTATTATTAATAAAAAAGCTAATCAAGTAGTTAATGGTAATACAAATACCGTTTATATAGACCCGATGAACTCCCTAAGATTTGTCCTTAGAAAATTACAAATAGATAAAATTAAACTTAGTAAAGATTTTTATGTTTTCACTGGATCTTCCGTTGGTGTTGTTCCTATTTTAAGTAAAAGTTTTTATAAAGGAGTGATCAACAAACTTGGATCTGTTTCAACGAAGATTAATTAGTTAAAAAATAACCACCAATTAATATAATAGAGAGTGCACTAAATAATCTTATATTTTTTATTAATCTAGTTTTCTTTTCACCGTTAAATTTTCTTTGAGAAAGGAAGTAAATATTTGCTTGAGTTTTTTTCCTGAACTTAGGTCTTAAAGGACTAGGTATAGTTTTGTTTTTAATTTCTTTAAATTTTTTTGGATTTATTTTTAGCACGGTATTATTAAATCTTATTTTCTATAAGTATGCAACTTGCAGGATATAACCACTTTTAGGTGCGTCAATATTGTTAATGATAATCATTATCAAATTATTGTAAATGATAATCATTATCAATTAAACGAGGGAAAAATGAAAAAAACAATAATATCGATATATTTTGTACTTTTTGCATTTACATCAAGTCTATTTTCTA
>CACAWX010000004.1 GCA_902536305.1 uncultured Pelagibacteraceae bacterium | reverse complement strand
TAAGAGCGGGAGGAAAACATAATGATTTAGAAAATGTGGGATATACGCCAAGGCATCATACCTTTTTTGAAATGTTAGGAAATTTTTCATTTGGTGATTATTTTAAGGAACAAGCTATAACTCACGCATGGAATTTACTTACTAAAGATTTCGGTTTGCCCAAAGAAAAGTTGTTAGTTACAGTTTTTAATGAAGATAATGATGCTTTTAATTTGTGGAAAAAAATAGCTGGATTAAGTGAAAATAAAATTATAAAAATCTCAACTTCTGATAATTTCTGGTCAATGGGTGACACAGGTCCATGTGGACCATGCTCGGAGATTTTTTATGATCATGGCGATGAACTTAAAGGTGGTCCTCCCGGAAGTAAGGATGAAGATGGTGATAGATTTATTGAAATTTGGAATCTCGTATTCATGCAATATGAACAAATTTCCAAAGAAAAAAGAATAGATTTACCAAAACCATCAGTTGATACAGGAATGGGTCTTGAAAGAATGACCGCTGTTCTTCAAGGCACTCACGATAATTACAAAATTGATCACTTCCAAAAAATTATAGCCGCTTCATCTGATTTTATAAAGGCACCGATAGATAGTAGATCAATTGCAAGCCACAGAGTTATAGCTGATCACCTGAGAGCAAGTAGTTTTTTAATCGCAGAAGGAATTCTTCCTTCAAACGAAGGTCGGGGATATGTTTTAAGAAGAATTATGCGAAGAGGAATGAGACATGCCCACTCTTTAGGTAGCAAGAGTCCAGTTTTTCATAAGCTTTTTGAAGTTCTATTAAATGAAATGAAGAATAGCTATCCGGAATTAAGTAATGGTAGCGAATTAATAGTTGAAACTCTTAAAAATGAGGAGGAGAAGTTTTCATCTCTTCTTGAAAGAGGAATGAAAATTCTAGATGAAAATCTTAGCAAAGTTAAAAACAAAACTCTTCCAGGACGAATAGCATTTAAATTGTACGATACTTACGGCTTTCCACTTGATCTAACAGCAGATATTTTAAGAGGAAAAAATATAAAGGTAGATAATAATGGATTTGATAAGGAAATGGAAAAAAGTAAGACTTTGGCAAGAGCTAACTGGAAAGGATCAGGAGATAAATCTGTAGAGGAAAAATGGTTTAAAATTAGAGAAGAACTCAATCCAACAGAGTTCTTAGGTTATGAATTTGATAAAGCTGAGGGTGTAGTAATTAAAATATCAAAAAATGGAGAATTTGTTAACTCAGCAAATTCTGGAGAAGAAATTGAGATTATTTCAAATCAGACTCCATTTTATGGAGAGTCGGGGGGTCAAGTAGGTGATCAGGGCTATATCTTAAATTCCGACTGCAAAATAAAAATACATGATACTCAAAAAAAGATGGGAGATCTCTTTGTTCATTATGGTAAAATTGAGAATGGATCAATATCAGTTGGCCAAAATATTAATTTAGAAATCGATAAAATAAAAAGAAAAAATTCTAAAGCCAATCATTCTGCTACTCATTTATTACACGAATCCTTAAGAAGGACATTAGGAAAACATGTTATGCAAAAAGGATCATTAGTTTCGCCTGAAAGATTAAGATTTGATTTTAGCCATAGCAAGCCAATAGAAAATCAGGAAATAGCCAAAATAAATAAAATAGTTAATGATATTGTCGAAGGTTCGTCTGATGTCCAAACAAGAATTATGACTCCAAAAGAGGCAGTTAGTATGGGTGCTTTAGCTTTATTTGGTGAAAAATATGGTGAGGAAGTAAGGGTAGTGTTCATGGGAAAAGAAAATAATGGTTTTTTTTCAACCGAACTATGTGGAGGAACTCACGTAAAAAACACTAAAGAGGTTGGCAAATTTAAAATTGTTAGTCAATCATCCATTGCCTCAGGGGTAAGAAGAGTCGAAGCGTTAAGAGATAAACAATTAGAGCAATATGAAAGAACACAAAAACAAAAAAAATCTTTAAAAGAAACAAATCTCAAAGAGGAAATAGAATTAGTAAAAAATGAATTACAAAATTTTAAGATAAAGCCAGATTATAAAGATAATGTAGATTTATCTGAAAATTTGAAAAATTTAAATAAACAATTGAATAGAATAAAAATTGAAAATATTAAAAAAGATAAAAACAAAAATATAATAAAAGATAAAAAAGTTGGTAGTATGGTAATAAGAGAGCAAATTTTAAAAGATTTTCCACCTAAAGAACTTAGAAGTATTATCGACCAAGGAAAAAAAGATATTAAATCAGGAGTTATAATTAGCATTTCTATATTTGATGATAAGGTTGGCTTAGCAGTAGGAGTTTCTCAAGATTTAACTTTAAAATATGACGCCGTCAATTTAGTTAAGATTGGTTCAGAAATTTTGGGAGGCAAAGGAGGGGGTGGCAGAAAAGATTTTGCACAAGCTGGAGGAGCGAATGCAGAAAATATTGAAGAAGTTTTTAAGGTTTTAGCTAAAAAAATTAATTAAGTTTTTTTTTCAAATTGCTATCTATCGCTTCTAGAAACTGATTTGTAGTTAAATACTTAGCTGATTTTTCAATCAAAATTGCTAAATCTTTTGTCATAGATCCACTCTCGACCGTTTCGATACAAACTTTTTCTAATGTTGAAGCAAATTTTACAAGTTCGGTATTATTATCTAGTTTTCCTCTATGAGTTAAACCTCTTGTCCACGCAAATATTGATGCTATAGGATTAGTGGAAGTCTCTTTACCCTTTTGATGCATTCTATAGTGTCTTGTTACAGTGCCATGAGCGGCCTCAGACTCTACCGTTTTTCCATCTGGTGTCATTAATACACTTGTCATTAAGCCTAAAGAACCAAATCCTTGAGCCACGGTATCGGATTGGACATCGCCGTCATAGTTTTTACAAGCCCATATATAACCTCCGTTCCATTTCATAGCGCACGCAACCATATCGTCAATCAATCTATGTTCATACGTAATTGAGGCTTTTTCAAATTTATCTTTAAATTCTTTTTCAAACACATCTTGGAATAAATCCTTAAACCTACCATCATAGGCTTTTAAAATAGTATTTTTAGTTGATAAATACACAGGCCATTTTCTACCTAAACCATAATTCATACAAGCTCTTGCGAAATTCTTTATTGAGTCGTCTAAATTATACATTGCTAAGGCTGTACCAGGTCCTGAAAAATTGAATACTTCGAATTCTTTTTTATCTTTACCATCTTTAGAAGTCCATTTAACTTCCATTTTTCCTTCACCAGGAATTAAAAAATCAGTCGCACGATATTGATCACCAAACGCGTGTCTTCCAATTACTATTGGTTGAGTCCAGCCAGGAACTAACTTAGGCACGTTTTTACAAATTATAGGCTCTCTAAAAACTGTTCCACCTAATATATTTCGAATGGTACCGTTCGGCGAACGCCACATTTTTTTGAGTTTGAATTCGTCTACTCTAGCTTCATCAGGAGTTATTGTAGCGCACTTAACACCAACTCCATGATGTTTAATCGCATTAGCAGCATCTATTGTTATTTGATCATCCGTTTTATCCCTACTTTCCATACCTAAATCATAGTATTTCAAGTCTATTTCTAAATAAGGTTTAATGAGCTTATCTTTAATAAAAGACCATATAATTCTAGTCATTTCATCACCGTCTAATTCAACTACTGGATTTTTTACTTTAATTTTTGCCATAAAATATAGATTGATTAAATGTGATTTTTATACATATTAAGAAAAAATTATCAAACTATTAATTATGTTTAACACAATATTTCCAAAGATACACAAAGAAGGATACAAATTTTTAGCTATTTCAATTTTAGCAACCTTCATTATTTTGTTTTTTTCAAATTTTCTAGGATTAGTATTTATCTTGATAACAGTGTGGGTATATTATTTTTTTAGAGACCCAGAAAGACACTGTATTAATGATGATAGTTATCTTGTTAGTCCTGCAGATGGCTTAATTACTGACATATCAGAAAAATCTGGTCCAGAAGAACTTAGATTAGAGAATACCACTTTTACTAAATTAAGTGTTTTTATGAATGTATTTAACTGTCATGTTAATAGAGTTCCGTCATCGGGCAAAATAGAAGAGATTTATTATAAACCTGGAAAATTTTTAAATGCATCTTTGGATAAAGCAAGTGAGGAAAATGAAAGGAATTACTTTAAAGTAAAATTAAATAATGGTGAAGAGATAATAATTGTTCAGATTGCAGGATTAATCGCAAGAAGAATTGTGTGTGAAGTAGAACAAGGTCAAGAATTAAAACAGGGTGATAGAATAGGAATGATTAGGTTTGGGAGCAGAGTAGATATTTATTTTAAAAATAAAAAAGTTTTAGCTAAACTTGGACAAAACGTTGTTGCAGGAGAAAGCTTATTAGCCTCTGAGTAATGCAAGAAAATAAAAAATTTAAAATAGTTTCATCAAAAAAAACAAGATATTTACTTCCAAACATTTTAACTCTCGCGGGTGTTTGTCTTGGAATAAGTTCAATAAAGTTTTCAATTGATGGTAATTTCGCTCTAGCAGTAACATTAATCTTATTTGCAGCAATATTAGATGCTTTAGATGGAAGAATTGCAAGATTAATAAAAGGAACATCAGAGTTTGGTAAAGAACTAGACTCCTTAACAGATTTTGTGAGTTTTGGAATTGCTCCAGTTTTTATTTTATATTTTTGGGAATTAAATAATTATGGAAAATTAGGTTGGGCTATTACTCTAATTTATTCAGTATGTTGTGTATTAAGATTAGCTAGATTTAATTTAACAAAAATAGAAGAAACTGAAGAATGGAAAAATAATTTTTTTGAGGGTATACCCTCTCCTGCGGGTGGATTATTAATTCTAATGCCATTAATATATGAATTAACAAACTTAAATATTGGTTTTGATATTAAAAAACTTACACCTTATCTTACTATTGTGATTGCATTCTTGTTGGTTAGTAAAATTCCTACATTGGCATTAAAAAAAATATCCATATCTTCTAAAGCAACTGTTTTTTTACTACTAGGTATTGGCGTTGTTTTTATAGCTTTACTGTTTTATACTCTTGAAACTCTTTTGATTTTTGGGATTATCTACTTAATCTCAATTCCAGTAAGTATAATTTTATATAAAAATCGAAATAAAAAAAATGTGGAGAAAATATCTGATGATAATCATGAAGATATTTTATAATGAAAAAATCAAAAAGAGTTAAAAAAAGCAATTCTTGGAAAATCAAACAACACAGAGATCAATTTTTTAAAAAATCCAAAACTTTAGGATTTCGCTCAAGAGCATCATTTAAATTAATTGAACTTAATAAAAAATATAAATTTATAAAAAAAAATACAAATCTATTAGATTTAGGATCTTTTCCTGGAGGATGGTCTCAAGTAGCAAGTCAAATTATTAAAGTGGGTAAAATAATGTCTATAGATATTAAAAATATGGAACCTATAAAAAACGTTAGATTTTTCAAAGGTGATATACTTTTAGATGAGACAAAATTTGTAGTAATAAAATATTTTAAATCAAATCTAGATGTGATTCTTTCCGATATGGCCGCAGATACAACTGGCAATAAATCATTAGACTCAATCAGAACAAATCAATTGTGCACTGATGTTATTAATTTTTCAAAAGAAACACTTAAACCAAAGGGTGTTTTAATATCAAAAATCTTTATGGGAGAAGACTTCTTAGAGGTAAAAAACCTAGCTAAATCTACATTTAATAAAGTAAATTTTTTTAAACCCGAGTCCAGTAGAAAAGAGTCTAAAGAAACTTATTTACATTGTGAAATTTTAAAGTCTTTATAAATTTTAATAATTGTATATAAGTTTATATGGATACAATTAAAGAAGCGTTAACCTTTGATGATGTTTTACTTTTACCAAAGTATTCAGAAATTTTACCCTCTAAAACAAATATTTCCCTTCAGCTAACTAAAAAAATTTTTCTTAAGGTACCTTTTTTAACATCTGCAATGGATACTGTTACAGAATCAAAGATGGCTACGGCGATTGCTAAAGAAGGGGGAATAGGAATTATTCATCGAAATTTAGATATAAAAAAACAATCCATTGAAGTCAAAAAAGTAAAAAATAAGAAACTAATTGTTGGTGCAGCTATAGGAACTAATCAGGAAGATTTAGATAGAGCAAGATCACTAATATCAAATGGAGTTGACTTAATTGTTATTGATACCGCTCATGGACATAGTAAAAAAGTTTTACAAATATTAATAAAAATAAAAAAGATAACAAAAAATGTTCCTGTCTGTGTTGGAAATATTGCTACTGGGCAAGCAGCAAAAAAACTATATAATTCAGGAGCAGATATTATTAAAGTAGGTATAGGACCCGGATCTATTTGTACAACTAGAATGGTAGCAGGTATTGGTGTTCCTCAAATTTCTGCTATCATGGAGGTAAAAAAAGCTCTTTATAAAAAAAATGTTAAAATCATTTCAGATGGAGGAATTAAATTTTCAGGAGATATCGCTAAGGCTTTAGCTGCTGGAGCTGATGCTATTATGATGGGTTCAATATTTGCTGGGACTGATGAGAGTCCCGGTGAAAAGTTTAAAATTAATGGTAAGTTTTACAAACTATATAGAGGGATGGGGTCAATTGGAGCTATGTCAGCAGGATCAGCAAATAGGTATTTTCAAAAAAACTTTAAAGATAAATCTAAATTTGTTCCAGAAGGAGTGGAGGGCCGAGTAGAATACAGAGGAAAAGTATCAAAAATAATATATCAACTGCAAGGTGGATTGAGATCATCAATGGGATATATTGGGGCTGAAAATTTGAGAGAGATTAACAAAAAAGCAACATTTATCAAAATAACTAAAGCAGGATTTTACGAAAGCATGGTTCACAGCGTAGAAATGACACAGAAAACAATAAATTATAAGTTATGATTAAAAAATTTTTCTATATTTTAATTTTATTTTTTTTATCAACTAATCTATTTGCCAAGTCAGATTACGTAAAAGAGGGCATTGACTTATATAATAAAAATAAATTCGATGATGCAAAATTCAAATTTGAACAGGATATAGTCTTTAACCCTAAAAGTGAATTATCATATCTTTATTTATCAAAAATATTTAACAAACAAAATAAGAGAAATTTAGAGGAAAGAAATTTGAATACAGTGATGTTGTTAAACCCAAAAAACGAGGAGGCAATTTATAATCTAGCAAGATTAAAACTAACTTCTTCTGACTATAAAAAAAGCAAAGAATTAAATAAAAAATTGAAATCCATATGTAGTAAATTCTGTATCAAAAGCGATCAATTAAAAATTGAAATTGAAAATTTATCTAAAAAATAAATGCAATTTCATCAATACAAAGATAAAGTTTTAATTATTGATTTTGGTTCTCAGGTTACAAAATTAATAGCAAGAAGAATAAGAGAGTTAGGAGTTTATTCTGAAATTATAACGCCAAAAGGCCTTATTAAATTAAAAAAATTTCATAACATAAAAGGATTAATACTTTCAGGAGGCCCATCCACTGTAACAGCAAATAGTTTTCAGAGTGTACCAAAAGATATATTTAAAAAAAAAATTCCTATATTAGGAATATGTTATGGTTTGCAATTAATAGCTAAAATATTTGGAGGCAAAATTAAATCTTCCAAAAAAAAAAGAGAATTTGGAAGAGCTATCCTATATAAAAAAAATACCTCACCTTTAATTAAGAATTTTTTAAATAATAAAAGATCTGTATGGATGAGTCATGAAGATGCAGTGGTTAAATTGCCAAAAAATTTCAAATTAGTCGCGTCTACTAAAGAGTCAAAATTAACAATAATAGAAAATACTAAAAATAAAATTTACGGAGTTCAATTTCATCCAGAAGTAACGCATACAGATAAAGGTAAACAATTATTCAAAAATTTTTTATTTTTGATTTGTAAAATAAAAAAAAATTGGAGCGCAACATCTCAAAAAAAAAGATTAATAAACGAAATAAAAGATACTGTAAAAAAGGACAAAGTAATATGTGCATTATCTGGAGGTGTGGATAGCAGTGTGGTTGCATTATTAATAAATAAAGCAATTAAAAAAAACCTTATTTGTATTATGGTTGATACCGGATTGATGAGAAAAAATGAATTTAAACAAACTTATCAAATTTTTAAAAAAAAATATAGACTGAATGTGAAGTTAATTAACGCCTCAAGATTATTTTTATCGAAATTAAAAAATATAAGCAATCCAGAAAAAAAAAGAAAGATTATTGGAAATCTATTTATTAAAGTTTTTGAAAAAGAGTCTAAAAAGTATAAAAACCTAAAATTTTTAGCTCAAGGCACCCTTTACCCGGATATAATTGAAAGTAGATCTTCAACTGGTAGCAAAACTTCAAAAATAAAATCTCACCATAATGTTGGTGGGTTACCTAAAAGAATGAATTTTAAATTAGTTGAACCTTTAAAAGATTTTTTTAAGGATGAAGTAAGAATTTTAGGTAAGTCATTAGGGTTGATCAAAAATATTAATTTCAAACACCCGTTTCCTGGCCCTGGCTTAGGTATAAGAATTTTAGGAAATATTTCACAACAGAGAGTAAAAATTCTTCAGGAAGCAGATTACATTTTTATTAATGAATTAATTAAAAGCGGGCTTTACAATAAAATATGGCAGGCGTATGCAGCGTTACTTCCAATTAAAACCGTTGGTGTAATGGGTGACACACGCACATATGAGAATATTTGTTTATTGAGAGCAGTTACTTCCGAAGATGGTATGACAGCGGACTATTTCAATTTACCAAAGAATTTCATAGACAATATATCTAATAAAATTATAAATAATGTTAAAGGGATTAATAGGGTTGTATATGATATTACTTCCAAGCCTCCTAGCACCATAGAATTAGAATGATTAATATAAAAATAAAAAAACTTTTATTAAAAAAAAAAAAAACAAAAATAGTAAGCCTGACAGCTTACTCAAAAAATATAGCTAAAATTTTAGATAAATACGCAGATATTATCCTAGTTGGTGATTCTATGGCAAACGTATTGTATGGACATAAAAATACTCACAAAATTAGTTTAGAAAATATTATTCAACATACATTAAGTGTAAAAATGGGCATAAAAAAATCTTTACTTGTAGTTGATATGCCGAAAGGTAGTTATAACAGTAAAAAAAATGCCTTAAAAAATGCCGAATTTGTTATAAAAAAAACTGGATGTGACGCTATTAAATTGGAAAATTATAAAACAAACTATGAAATTATAAAAGCAATAGTGAAAAAAAATATTCCTGTCATGGGCCACATTGGATACACACCGCAATTTAAAAAAAAATTTAAAATTGCAGGCCAAACAAAATTAGAAATAAAAAAACTACTAAAACAGGCTAAATTAATTGAAAAGGCAGGAGCATTTTCAATAGTTCTTGAATGTTTATCTCCTGACTCAGCAAAACTAATTACCAAAGAATTAAGTATTCCTACTATTGGCATTGGTTCTTCCTCAAACTGTGATGGGCAAATATTAGTAACCGATGACATGCTTGGGATCAGTGGCTTTTATCCAAAATTTGTAAAAAAGTATGTGAAACTTGATAGAATTATTGAAAAAGCTGTAAAAAAATATACTAGAGAGGTTAAATTAAAAAAATTTCCGGCGATTAAAAATAATTTGAATGGACAAATCCGAAGAAAATAAAATAGAAATAAAAGATAAAATAATTAATTTCTTTAATAATAATAAAGCTAAAATGTATATATTTATATTCATTTTATTCTCATCATTATTTTTATTTTTTTTTTTAAAAGTTAACAATGAAAAGAAAAATACCATAGCTGCAGAAAAATATATTGAGGCAGGTATTTATTTAGGGTCTAATAAAAAAGCAGATGATGCAACAAAAATTTACGAAGAAATAATATTAAGTGGTAACGAATTTTATTCAATTTTGGCATTGAATACTGTCATAGAAAAAAATCTTATTATAGATAAAAATAAAATATTAGAGTATTTTGAAATTTTAGAAGAATCAATTTCTTCGAAAAATCAAAAAGATTTAATATTTTTAAAAAAAGCTATATATTTAATCAAAAATTCTGATATTCAGCGCGGCAATAAAATATTAAAGAAATTAATCGAGGAGAACTCGTCTCTAAAAGTTCTTGCCCAAGAATTAGTTCAAGAGTAACTCAATGAAATGTTTTACAGTTTTAATAATTTGTCTAACTCTAAGTAGCTGTTCTTTCGATAACAAAACAGGAATATGGAAAAATGAAAAAAACGATATTGATGATCAATCAAATATTTTTAAAGATTTTAAAACAGTTACTACGTTTGAGAATAAATTCAATAAGGTAATACCTTTTGATAATAAAAATAAATTTCAATTGTTAAAACCAATTAATAATTTGGAATGGAATGATGAATTCTTTGGGTTAAATAACAATCTTAAAAATTTCCAATATGATGACTTAAATAAAATTATTTTAAAAAGCAAAAAATTAAGTAGAAACAAAGTTTTTGAACGTATATTATTTTCAAATAACCATCTAATAATAAATGATGAAAAGGGTAATATAATTATTTATTCAATTTCAAGAAAAAAGACAATTTATAAATTTAATTTTTACAAAAAAAAATATAAGAAAATTAAAAAAAAAATAAATTTAATTATTGAAAATAATATAATATATGTATCTGATAATATAGGTTATTTATATGCTTTTGATTATAAACACAATAAATTAGTTTGGGCCAAAAACTATAAAATCCCTTTTCGATCAAACCTAAAAATATTTAATAATAAAATTATTGTTTCTAATCAAAACAATAACTTATTTTTTTTAAACAAAATAAATGGTGATCTGATTAAATTTATCCCTACAGAAGAAACAATTGTTAAAAATAAATTCATAAATAATTTATCTATTGACGATAAAAATAACTTATTTTTTTTAAATACTTATGGATCTTTATATTCAATTGATGCTAAAAACATGAAGATCAATTGGTTTTTAAATTTAAATAAGTCTACAGACATCAATCCCTCTAATTTGTTTAACAGTGTTCAGATAGTGAGCAATGAGAATAAGGTATTAATTGGATCAAATAATAAAACTTTTATTATCGATAAAAATTCAGGCTTTATAGAAAATAAATTTGCATTTGTACCATTGATAAAACCAATAATTAATAAAACTTATGCATTTCTAATTACCGAAAATAATTATTTAATTTCTATTGATTTAAGTACAAATAAAATTCTTTATTCATCTTATATAAATCAAGAAATTGCAAATTTTTTAAATGTAAATAAAAAAAACGTTGAAATTCAATCTTTTATGTTGCTTAGTAACAAGATCACAATTTTTTTAAAAAATTCTTTTGTACTTAATTTTAATTCTAATGGAAAATTACAGTCTGTTAAAAAACTACCATCAAAATTAAATTCAATTCCAATTATAATTAATAAATTACTTTATTTTTTAGACAAAAAAAATAGATTAGTTATCCTAAGCTAACTATTTGATTTTCCACTTAAAAGTGAAAGTTGTTTTATTTTTATTCCTTGAATTTTATCAAGAGGTTTTATTGGATAATCTCCAGTAAAATAGTGATCGCTGAATTGAGGATAATTAGAATTTCTTTTTTCCTTTATCAAAGCATTATAAAGTCCGTTTAAACTTAAAAATTTTAAACTTGAAGCACCAATATAATTACACATTTCAATATTAGTTTTATTATGAGCTAATAGTTCCTCTTTTGTTGGCATATCAACACCATAAAAATCTGGATATTTTATTTCAGGACAAGCTATCCTAACATGAACTTCTTTGGCTCCATTTTCAAATAACATTTTTACAATTTTTAAACATGTCGTCCCTCTAACTAATGAGTCATCTATAAGAATTATAGATTTATTTTTCACAGTCGTTTTTGTTGCATTTAATTTTAATTTCACACCTAAGCTTCTAATATTTTGTGTTGGTTCTATAAAAGTTCTTCCAACATAATGATTTCTAATTAAGCCTAATTCAAATTTTTTTCCTGATTGTTCTGCGTAACCTAATGCTGCTGGAACTCCAGAGTCAGGCACAGGTACAACTAAGTCTGCATTAATGTCTGTCTCTTTTGCTAATTCAGAACCTAAGTCTTTTCTATATTCATAAGCACATTTATTATTAATTAAACTGTCTGGTCTTGCAAAATATATATATTCAAAAACGCAAGGCCTTGGTTTTTGTTTGGAGAAAGGTTTTACTGATTTCAATTGTTCATTTTCTATTACCACAATTTCACCGTTTTCAACTTCTCTCACAAATGTCGCCCCGACAATATCGAGCGCACACGTTTCTGACGCTAAAATATATGAATTTTTTAATTTACCTATTATCAAAGGTCTTATCCCAAATGGATCCCTAGCACCGACTAGTTTTTTATTTGTCATTAATATGAGAGAATAACCTCCTTGTATTTGAAAAAGAGTATCTATCAATTTATCTGTAAATTTATCTCTTTTTGATTTAGCTATAAGTTGAACAATTGTTTCAGTATCACTTGTTGTTCTAAATATTGCACCATCCCGCACTAAGGCTTCTCTAAGTAACAAGGCATTTGTTAAGTTTCCATTATGAGCCACACTCAATCCACCCATATGTAAGTCAGCAAAAAATGGCTGAATATTTCTTAAGGAAGTTTCACCAGTAGTAGAGTATCGATTGTGACCTATAGAAAAATTACCAGGAAGTTTTTTTAAAGTTTCATAATCTGTAAAGTGATCTCCAACCAGTCCCTGTCTTTTTTCCGAGTGATAATTTTTCCCATCAAATGATACTATACCACAACCTTCTTGACCTCTGTGTTGTAAAGCATGTAAACCTAGAGCAACTAACGCCGACGCCTCCTCATGATTTGATATGCCAAAGATGCCACATTCCTCTCTCAAGTTATCAAAATTATATCTTTTCAATTCTTTCTTTCGTATCAATGAAATCTTCACTAGAAGGAAACTCCTCTATTAATATATTACTTCCTTTATTAATTAAATTAAATGAAATTGCATCTTCCGCAGATATACTCCAATTTTGATAAGGATAAAACCAATTTAAAATAGAAAACAAACAAACAGAAACAATATATCCTTTAAAAAAACCAAATAAAAAACCAAAACCTTTATCTATTGAACCAACCCCGGTCCATGTTACAGCTTTACTCAAAGTTTTTCCAATAAGTATTGTTGTAAATAAAGTAAAAACAAAAATAACCACCCCTAAGCCAATGTTATTAATGAATTCCGATTGAATATATTCGCTGACTATTGGCTGTAATTTTGGAACCAGAACAATAGTAATTATAATTGATAAAACCCATTTCATAAATGAAATTAGACTTAAAGAAAAACCCTTTAAAAAACATTGAACTACAGAGTAAATTAAAATTGTTAGAAAAAAAATATCAAAGGTATTAACGCTTTTGGTAAAATATTCTAAGGTATTAGCAATCATATACTTTCATTAATTTCTTCACCAAACGGCTTGAAAGTAAGAATTAATTTTGGCAATAAAGTTAAAACTGAAATCATTGCTAATAACATTGCAATTCCTGTAAAAACACCAAAATAAATAGTGGGAATAAAATTGGACATTATTAAAATTGAAAAACCGAAAACTATTGTAATTGATGTATTTAAAATTGCTACTCCAACTGTGCTATGACATTTATCTAAAGTCTGATTATAATTATTAATTTTTTTGAACTCTTCTTTAAATCTGTAAATATAGTGAATACTATTATCTACAGCGATACCAATAGTTATGGCTGCAATGGTTATAGTCATCATATCCAGTGGTATTTCTAACAATCCGATTGTACCTAAAATAAAAAAAGCCGCGATAAAGTTAGGAATAACTCCTATGAAAGAGAGCAAAGTATTCCTAAATAAAATAAAAAACATCAAAAAAATACCAAGTATTACTATTCCTAATGTAAGAATTTGAGATTTAAATAAACTTTGTAATAAATTATTAAAAAGAATAAGAACACCTGCTAATTTATATTCATTTTTTTCAAAACCAAGTTTAGTATTTAACTCAGCGTTTATTTTTTTGATTAGATCATTTCTTCTTAGATCTTCAAGTGAATCTTTTATTCTTACACTTATTCTTGCTTCATCTTTATCTACTGAAATATATGGAGAAATTATTTCAGTTTTTATCTCTTTGGGTATTTTACTATATAAAACTGCTATCTCTAAACTTTGCAACTTTTTATTATTTAATTCTTCTGCAACTCTTAAAATGGAGCCAAAAGATAGAACTTTTCCAATTTCAGGTAATGAGTCTAAATAATCATGTGCTTTGATGATTTTATCCATTTTATCTCTCGTAAACCAGTATTTAGCTTTATCCTCTGCGGCAACATTTTCTTCTTCCCAATCATCAAGTTCATCTTTTTTAGAATTATTTGCCTCATTCTTTTTAGGAAACTTAAGAATAATATTTAAAGGAGTTGTACCACCTAACTCGTCATCAATTTTTTTCATTCCCTTATAAATTTCAGTCTCTTTATCGAAATAATTAATAAAGCTATTCTCAACTTCGAGTTTAAGTATTCCAATAGTACTAAATATTATTACTAAAAAAGTAGAAGCATAAATTAAAATTTTACTTTTTTTTGTAAAGGATCCTAATGCAGAAGTAATAAAAGACTTTTCTGTATCTCTAAGACCAATTTCATTGTCTGACGAAAGCAAATTTATTAAAGAGGGTAATAACAAAAATGTAACAAAAAAAGAAATTATTAGACCCAATGTCATCATCCATCCAAAATCAATAATTGGTTTAATACCACTAAAAACCAATGATAGAAAAGCACATATAGTTGTAAGAACAGTATAAAGGATTGGAAGCATCATTTTTTTGCTTGTCTCAAATACAGCTTCGTTTCTTGAGAGATGGGGAAACTCTTTTTTCAATTGCAAAAATCTAACAGTAACATGAATATTCATAGCCATATTTAAAATAAGCATAAGAGCAATGAAATTTGATGAAATTACAGTCACTTTCCAACCAATTAGACCCAATAATCCAACCATAAGTACTACTGAAGTTGCACATCCTAACAGGGGCATTAGTACCCATTTTAAATTTCTGAAAATAAACCACAGTGTTAAAACTATAAATACGAAAACTCCTATTCCAAACACAACAATATCACTTTTTATATAACTCATCATATCATTAGCGATCATCGGAATACCACCTAAATGTATTTTAGCATTATCTCCATATTTGCCTATCACTTCTCGGATCTCAGTTATGTTTTGATTATTTCTAGTGTTATATAAATTTTTATATCCTTCATATTCCCTTAAAAATTTTTTATAGTTTATTTTTTCCTCTTTATTTAATCCATTTTCATTCTGTTGATTAAAGTATTTATCTTTTATTTTTATATATTCTGTTAACCTTTCATCTTTTTTCAAATACACAACAATTCCTGAAGTTCTGCCATCCTCGCTAATTACATAATTTTTGTAAATTGGACTATTTATGATTTCATCAAACCCTCTCTCTCGGTCAATTTCTGGGTAAGCTAAAGTTTTGTAATTTTTAAGCCTTTCCATTAATCCCTCATCAGTACTTTTTAGAAGAGGAACATCGATAATTGTAACCACACTATCTACCCATGTTAATTTTTCAATTTTTGATTTAAGAAGTTGAATGTTAAGTATCGTTTCTTTTTCAGTAAAACTTGTTACAGGTGTATAAGTTAAAACTAAAAAATCTTTTGAGCCATAAGTTTCGTTTACCTCTCTTAAGTATTTAAGATCAGGGTCTCCCTCAAGTAGTAATGCATCTGAGGAAGCGTCTAAATTAAAATTCTTTGACTGGTATAATGAAAAAATAATTAATATTGCTAAGAAAAGAAGGGTAATTTTTGAAAAATCTATGACTATTTTTTTATATATACTTGCAAACATCTGAATATTTCAGATATATCTTAATTTTTTTATAACTAAAGAAAAAACTAAGCCTAATTTTTGCTTAAATCTTTAAATTTTGTATAAATCCCCTCAAATTCAACTTTGACTGTGCCAGTAGGTCCATGCCTTTGTTTGCCTAAAATAATATCTGCTAAGCCATTAACATCATTCATTTTTGACTGCCACTCAGCGTGTTCAATGGAACCAAGTTTTGGCTGTTTTCTCTCAAGATAATACGCTTCTCTGTAAACAAACATTACTACATCAGCATCTTGTTCTATTGATCCTGACTCTCTTAAATCTGCTAATTGAGGTTGTTTATCATCTCTTTGCTCTACCGCTCTTGAAAGTTGTGATAAAGCTAAAACAGGCACGGAAAGTTCTTTTGCTAAAGCTTTTAAACCTTGAGTTATCTCAGAAATTTCTTGAACACGCCCATCATTTTTATTAGAGCTTGACCGCATTAATTGAATATAATCTACAACTATCAAATTTAATCCAAATAATCTTTTTATTCTTCTAGCTCTATTGCTAAGAGTTGCAATTGTAATGGCAGGTGTTTCATCAATATATAACGGAAGATTATAAATATTCCTTGAGGTTTCAATATATCTATTTATTTCTTCTTCTGTAACTTTGCCACGCCTAATGTCGTCAGATTTTATTCTTGCTTGCTCAGATAAAATTCTAGTTGATAGCTGCTCAGAAGACATTTCTAATGAAAAGAAAGCTATCGATGATTTCTCTTGTTTCTTTAAAACGTTTTGAGCAGCATTATAAGCAATATTGGTTGCTAAAGCTGTTTTACCCATCGATGGTCTACCAGCCAAAATAACTAAATCTGATTTATGTAAGCCTCCTAGCTTCTCATCCAAATCAGTTAGACCTGTAGGCACTCCTACAATACCTTGATCATTTTGCATTGCTTGCGTAGCCATCTCAATAGTTTGATCTAAAGCTTGATTAAATTTTAAAAAAGATTGAGAAAAACTCCCTCTTTCCGCTAAATCAAAAAGAGATTTTTCCGTGCTTTCAATAATATTTTCAGCACTTTGTTCTTGTGTATTTGCATTTATAGTATCTGTAGTCAATTTATCAGATATTTGCACTAATTCTCGTCTTAAGTACATTTCGTGAATAATTTTTGCATAATCAATTGATTGTTTTACTGATCCAGAAAATCTTGTAAGTTTGACTAAATATTCCGTTCCACCTACCTCACTTAACATATTATCTTTTTCAAAAAAATTTTTTAAAGTTATAGGGTTAGCAATCATTCCTTTATTATTTAGACTTTCTATAACTTCATAAATTTTAACATGAGCAGGATCATAAAATATGTTTGAACTAACTAATGTTGATATTTCATCAATTATATCATTATTTACCAGTATCGAGCCTAGAAGAGCTTGTTCAGCTTCTAAATTTGATGGCTGTTTATTTTCTTGAGTATTTTGAGTGGATTTAATCTCTTTCACTCAATTATAATAAGAAAATAATCAGTGATATAAAGAAAAAAGTTACACACTTTATTTCTATGTCTGTGGAAAAGTTATTTAGATTGTATTTTTTCTATTTTGATTAAGATGTGCGATTTAACTTCTGTATGAAAATTTATCTCGACTTTGAATGAACCAATTACATTTAAATCGCGTTTTAAAATTATTTGAGAAGGACTAACATCTACGTTATTTCTTTCTTTAATTAAGTTTGTAATTTCTTTGGGTTTTATTGAACCATAAAGTTCACCGTTTTCTTTACTTTCTTTATTAAAGGTAAAAGTTTTGTTATTTATAAGCTTTGCTATCTCTTTATACTTATTTTTAATTTCGTTATTTTTTTTGTTAAGTTCATCTTTTCTCTTACTAACAAGTAATTCGTTATCTTTATTAAATCTTAAAGCTTTACCTTTTTTTAAAAGAAAATTTCTACCATAACCATTTTTAACAGTTACTTTGTCGCCTATATTTCCTAAATTCAGAATATTTTCTAATAAAATCAGTTCCATTATAAAAGTCCTAAAATTTTAGCTTTTTTTATTTCCTTGGTAAGTTTTTTCTGTTTACCAGAAGATACAGATGTAATTTTTGATGAAATTATTTTTCCGTTATCAGATAAGTATTTTTTTAAAAGGCTTATATTTTTATAATCAACAACCGGAGCCTTTTTGACTGAAAGAGGACATATTCTTGAGAATTTATTATTACTTTTTTGAAATAAGCTTAACTTATTTAAGGAATTAGAACTTTTTTTTTGAAATTTTTTATTTTTTCTTTTCATTTTATCTATCTATTTTTTTTTAAAGTATTCAACAGAGGTATCCAATTTTTTATACTTAACAGTAAGATGTCTAATAATCGCTCCGTCGATACTAATTTTATTTTTAATTTCAGATAAGGTTTTATTGTTTCCCTCAAATTTATAATGAATATAAAAACCTTTTTTATAATTCTTAATTTTGTTTGCTAAATTTATAAGACCCCATTCCTCAATTTTAATTACTTTTCCAGAGGAATTATTGATAATTTCGTTGTATTTGTTTTTGATTGTCTTCAAATCTTTTTCAGCTAAGTCCTGTTTAGCTATGATAGTGTTTTCGTAAAAAGCCATAATTTGTTGTGTTAATTAAGTTTTATTAATTATATATAAAATGTGGTTTATACTATAATAATTATTTATAGCAATACTAATAATCGTTAAATTAATCTATAAAATGAGCGCTTTATTATTTCCAGGTCAAGGTTCACAAGTGGTAGGCATGGGATTAGAATTTTATTCAAACTTTGATCTTGTAAAAAAAATATTTAAACAAGCTGATAGCAAATTAAATTATTCAATTACAAAATTGATACTTGAAGGACCAGAAAATAAATTACAATTAACTGAAAACACACAACCAGCAATTTTAACTGTAAGTTACTCTATATTTAGAGTTTTAAAGGATGAATTTGGTTTTGATTTAAATACTTTCAAATATTTTGCTGGTCACTCATTGGGAGAATATAGTGCTTTAGTTTGTGCCGGGTCACTATCATTTGATGATGCACTTTATTTGTTACACGAAAGAGGAAAAGCAATGCAGGAAGCAGTGCCTGTTGGTACTGGCAGTATGATTGCAGTGCTTGGAATGAAAATTAACGATATTAATGATTTGTTAAATTCAAGAAATAAAAATGAAGGTATATGTGAAATTGCAAACGATAATGCTAATGGACAAGTAATTATAAGTGGAGACAAAAAAAGTGTAGAGTCTTTTCAAATGACTTTAAAAGAGTATAAAATAAAATCAATTCCACTTAAAGTAAGCGCACCCTTTCATTGTTTATTGATGAAACCTGCTGCAAAGAGCATGGAAGAAAAAATAAATAATACTGAATTTAAAGACCCGCTATTTAAGATTATAAGCAATGTTACAGCTAATTCTGAGTCAAAACCCAATACTATAAAAAGGCTTTTAATTGAACAAATTTTTTCCACAGTCAAATGGCGTGAAGGTTTAATCTATATGTCTAACGGAGGTATCAAGAATTTTGTAGAAATTGGACCAGGTAAAGTCTTAACAGGCATGGTTAAAAGAACAGTTAAAGAACCAAATTGCTTTTCAATCAACTCAATTACTGATATTAAAAATTTTATTAATGAATTTAAAAAATAAAAAAATTTTAATTACCGGTGCAACAGGTGGCATAGGAAATTCTTTAATTGAAAAATTTAATAATTTTGGATCTTCAATAATAGCAACCGGAACAAATGAAGAAAAACTCAATAATCTTAAAAAAAAATATCCAAATATATATATAGAAAAATTTAAATTAGAAGAACATAATAAAATTGAAAAATTTATTGACACTATATACACAAAACTAAATGGGTTAGATATTTTAGTTAACAATGCAGGAATTACTTTAGACAATCTGTCAATTAGATTAACAGAGGAAAACTGGCAAAAAGTCATGGATATTAATCTAACTTCGAGTTTTTTAATGTGTAAATTCGCAATAAAAAAAATGTTAAAAAATAAATTTGGAAAAATAATTAATATTACCTCAATAGTAGGCCACACTGGAAATGTAGGACAAGCTAATTATGCTGCATCAAAAGCTGGTATTATTGCCTTCTCAAAAAGTTTAGCTTTAGAATATGCGAAAAAAAATATAAATGTTAACTGCGTATCTCCTGGTTTTATAAAGACAGATATGACTGATAAAATTAATGAAGACTTTAAAAAAGTTCTATTGAGCAAAATTCCAGCTGGCAGTCTTGGGTCAGGTGAGGATGTTTCAAATTGTGTAGCTTTTTTAGCTTCTGATATGGCTAATTATATTAACGGTGAAACTTTACATGTTAATGGTGGAATGTATATGTCTTGACAATTCTATCTAATAATCTATTAAGAAATTAAACTTAGGAAAGGATTTCATGTCAGAAGATATTAAAGGAAAAATTCAAAAAATTGTTGCCGATCACCTCGGTATTGAGCAAGAAAAAGTAACTGAGGAGTCAAGTTTCATAGACGATCTAGGAGCAGACAGTTTAGATACTGTTGAATTAGTAATGGCTTTCGAAGAGGAATTTGGGTCAGAAATATCTGATAGCGAAGCTGAAAAAATTTTAACAGTAGGGGACGCTATAAAATTTATTGAGAGTAAATCCTCTTAAGTCATATCATTATTCATGACACATGATAATAAAAATATCATGGTTATATTATCCTCTCCTTCCGGTGTTGGAAAAACTACTTTAACAAAAAAAATTCAAGAGAAATATCATTCTTTTAAAGTCTCTGTTTCTCATACCACAAGATCACCTAGATCCAACGAGATAGATGGTGTCGATTATTATTTTATATCTACTAAAGAATTTAATAATTTAATCAAAAAAGATAGCTTTTATGAATATGCTAAAATATTTGAAAATTATTATGGAACTTCCAAAAAAGAGGTAGATAAACTCAAAATTAGTAATGATCTTATTTTTGATATCGATTGGCAAGGTACTAAGCAGATTATTAAATTTAAAAATTTAAAATTTATTAAAATTTTTTTAATCATTGATAAAGAAGAATTACACAAAAGATTAATAAAGAGAAATCAAAATACAAAAACAGATATAGACAAAAGATTTAATTCTTTCGACGAAGATAGCAAACATTGGAAAGACTACGATTATGTCCTTATAAACAAAAATCTTGAGATTTGCTTTAAACAAATTGAAAATATAATAAAGTCACAAAAAAATTTTATTTTTGATTTTCATAAATCATAGCTATTTTATAGTAAATGTTTGGGTCTATTTCGGATGGTCTGGAGCTTAATTTAATTTTTTTTAATTTTCCGATTTCTTTGCTATTAAAAATTTTTTTGATATTTTTATTTATCATTTTTCTTTTATTTGAAAATAAAATGTTGGTTACTTTCTCAAGGTTATTTAAATCTTTTATAAATAAAGAATTTTTTTTTGGTTTAAAATGAATTACCATAGAATTTACCTTTGGTTTTGGATAAAAACAATTAGGACTTACTAAAAATTTATTCTTAACACTTAATTTATAATTAGATAAAATTGACAGTCTCCCATAATGTTTTGAGGGATATTTGCTAATAATTTTTTCACCTAATTCTTTTTGAAACATAAAAATGATATCCTGTAAATTATTTAGGGATTCTAACTTTATTATCTTAATTAATATTTGAGAGGAAATATTATATGGTAAATTTCCAAATATAATTGTTTTTTTTTTTAATATTTTTTTTAAATCAAATCGAAGAATGTCATTATTAAAAATATGTATTTTTTTATTTTTTAAAAATCTAAATTTTAATTTAGAAAATAATTCCTCATCTTTTTCTATAATTGATAAAGATTTAGGTCGTGATTTTAAAATTTCGTCTGTGAGAGCTCCATGGCCAGGTCCAATTTCGACAACATTACAATCTTCTATTTTTGTTAAATTGATTATCTTTCTTGTAATATTTTTATCGATTAAAAAATTTTGACCAAGAGATTTTTTTGGAAATTTCATTGATTAAATTTATTAACAAATTTAATACAATTGATTAAACTCAAAGGATTAGCCTTATTTTTTTTTATTATTTCTCTTGCAACACCATGGTCAGGAGAAACTCTTAAATATTTCAGCCCTAAAGTAATATTAATTGCATCAAATTTAAATAATGTTTTAAAAGGAGGCAATATTTGATCATGGTACATGCCTACAATAACATTATATTTTTTGTATTCCTCCACAAAAACTGTATCAGCAGGTAGCGGACCTGACACAGTAATCCCATCTTTTTTTAATTTTTTAATAGCAGGTAAAATTATTTTTTTTTCTTCTGAGTCATCTCTTAATTCACCATTATGAGGATTTAGACCAAGTAAACAAATTTTTGGTTTAATCCCTAGTTTCAATATAAACCAATTGTTAATAGATTTAATTTTTTTAATAATTATCTGTTTTTTTATATTTTTGGAAACTTGACTCAAATCAATATGAGTAGTCATTGGTACTACAGAAATTATATTATTCCATAGCAGCATTACTTCTGAATTTTTTTTAACTCCACACTTCAAAGCTAAGTATTCTGTTACACCAATCTTATTTTTTTTTAAAAGAGCTTTGTCAATTGGACAATTAATAATTCCAATAACTTTTTTATTTTTAATACTCATCCTATGAGCTAAGTTTAAAGACTCAATTACAAATTTAGATGAATTTGCTTTTGAGATATTAAAAGGATTCTTATACTCAATAGGAACATTTATTATTTTTAAAGTTCTGTCTTCCGAGTCCTCACATATGGATTTCACTTTTTTTATTTTTAATGAGAATTTTAATTTTTTAAATTGATCCTGTATTAAATTAAAGTTCGTTATAAGATAAATTTTTTTTTTAATAGAATTATTAATTTTATTCCAGCTTTTAAAGATTATTTCAGAATTTATACTATTCGGATCACCACCTACAATTAATATTTTTTTTTTCATTTATATTCAATAATTGAATTATTTTTTAATTTAGATAAATGACTAGCAGAATATAAATTAAAAAGCTCATTTCTTTTGGTAATAGTAATTTTTTTCTTTAAATCTTCAATTTCCTCAGCAGAAATTGTTGAACTTTTTTTATCAGTAAGTTTAATGAAAATTATCGAGTTACCAATTAGAATGGGTTCAGAAACATCTTTAATATTCATTTTAATTAAAACATTACTAATTTTTTTTGTTAAACCATCTATATTTACCCAACCTAAATCACCATTATCAATAGACGATGTTGACTCACTATATCTAAGAGCAGTATTTTCAAATCCAATTTTATTTATTTGATCATTAATATTATTTATTAAATCTATTTTTTCTTTCTCAGTGCCAAAATTTAATAATATTTCTGAAATTCTATATTCTTCCTTTTTTTTTTCATCTTTTAATAAAAGTAAATCATTTTGAATTTCGTTTTCATTAATTTTTACCTTTTCTTGATAAATATTGAAAATAATTTTACGCCACAATAATTCCGTTTTTAGTTTTTCTTCGTATAAAGAAAAATTCAAATTATTTATTTCAAATTTTTTTTTAAAATTTATTATATCTCCTCCTGAAATTTTTAATAATTGATTTTTTAACTCATTTTTATTTAAAGTTATGTTATACCTCTTTGCTTCATTCTTTTTTAAAATAGAATTTACTAACGATTTAACTGCGGCCGACTTAGATTGATTAACAATGTCTTGATTAATTTCTTGATTTGCTAAAACTAAAGTTGTTAAAATTGTCTGCTTTAAATCGTAGGAAGTTATAATTTCATTATTTACTTTAACAATTATTTTGTTCTCTAGAGCAACAAGATAATTAAATTTTAAAGATATAAATAAAAAAATTAAATAAAAAATACGACTCATTTATCTGTTTATTGCTGGTGCACTAATATCTCCAAAAGGTACTAATGTTATTTTAAACATTAAAGCATTTTCAGATTCTAACTCTGAGTCATTATAAAACTCTCTCCTGTAGACTAGTCCTGCTCTTAGACAATCATTATAATATTCATAACTTAAATCATAAAACTCTGCAGAGTTAGTAATTAAATTTCTTTTTACTTTGAAAGATAGTTTTGTTTGGTCTCCTTTATCGTAACTAAGACCAGTTGTTAAAAATTCGTTCTGACCTATATGTTTTTTTTCTTGAACAAAGCTGAAATCAAGTTTTATCGGATTAAAATTTAATGAAGTAACCACGTTATTATAATTTAAGCTCTTGTAATTTTCATCAACAGAAAAATTGTAATCAAAATTAATATTATTTTTAAACTTATATTTATAAGAACCAACTAAATCAGATGCTTTTTCGTCCAAGCTTGTTGTAGACGCCATTTTTTTATCTTCCTCTTTGTTAAAAATTTGTGCAACTGCTAGAGTATGTTCCAGATTATTTTTCTTCATTTCATAGTCAAAACCAATTGCAGCACTAAGACCGGTTTCTAAAACTTCTGAATTACTCAATCTATCTAATGAAAAAGCATTTAATGGGTCTAGCCTTGGTCCACTATTTTGCTTTCTCATTTCACCCGGTGAGTGTCTGATAAGAATTTTGGGAGACAACAAACTTTCAGAGTTATTTTTTTGATTTTTTTTAATCAAGTCAATTTCAGCAAGATATCCAATTGCGCCATATAATTCATTGGTAGTGTTTTGTTTGAATCCATCTATATTTTTACTTTCATAATTCACATTTTTAAATTTACCAAAAAGGCTACCTTTTAAACCTGAATCAAATAAATTATCATCCATTTTCCAATTAAAATCATTTATCAAAAATTTTGCAGTTTTGTTTGTATCATAATTATTAATTCTAAAATTACTTTGTAAGTCGAGACTACCAAAAAGATCATTTTCATATAAATTTTTATCTATTGTAATATCCGGAAAAATATATTCATATTTGTCGTTATAACTTTCTTTTAAACTCTCATAGATAGTTACATTTGAGCTAAGAAAAAAATCTTCATTAGAATGAGAAAAATCAAAATAATTTTCCAAAATATCTTGATTATAATCAACCAAGTCAGATTGAACCCTATATAATTTAAGATACTTATCATTACTGACATTTTGAGTTTTAATTTTTAATAAATTTTCAGAATTATTGTTACTTTTAAATAACTTAACAAAATTTGAATAAAAATGAGATTTATTTCCACTTCTTTTAGATACATTTGTTTTTTTATATCCTTCAGTATATCCGGCATCTAAAGTTAAATTTGAATCTTTAAATGCTTGACGGTATTCACCTAAAAAAAGAGGATTTTCATTTAAGTAAAAATTATTTGTTAATGTGAAATCCTTATCTTTACCCTTAGCGTAATAATACGGAATTGATAAACCAGAGCCTAAATTTTTGGAGTCTGAAAATTTTGGAAGTAAAAAACCACTTCTTCTATCAACACTCGGGTCAGGATGAGATAATTTAGGAGTATAAAATATGGGTATATCATAAATTTTTATTATAGCGTTATTATAATAAACTGTTTTTTTCTTCTCATCATGAATCATTTCTGAAGCTTTTATAGTCCAAGGAGGACACTTATCTTTTTTTCTATAATTGCATATTGTAAAAACACTTTTTCCAAATGATTTTTTTTCTTTATCTATTTTAACAGTATTTGCTAAGATTCTTGGTTTATTTTTTGGATTAACTTTAAAATCATTTGAATTTAAATTTGCTTTTATGTCTGTACCAAATATTTCTTTTTTATTTGTATCTATATATATTTGAGAAAATTCATAAGAATTGTTTAAATTATCTTTAATGTTTATATAACCTAATGATTTAAAAATATTTTCGTTTACCAAATACTCAAAATTATCCAAAAAAATTTTATTTTTATCTATATCTTGAATCTCAGTTTTCTTATTTGATTTAATAAATTTAGAATTATGATCGGCCAATATGTCTTCGCTTTTTATTAAATAGTTTTCTGACGTATTAATAATTGTAGGCCCTATAGTTTTTAGAATTCGAGTTTTTTCATCATATTCAGCATAACTTGACTTTATTATATTATTTTTTTTGTCCTTTGCTACAACATTGCCTTCCATTTCGATAATGCCACTTTCTTTATTATATTTTGCATAATCACTATTTATTGTATTTCCATCTTGAGTTCTTACAAATACTTCCCCTTTGAAAGTTGAAACTTTTGTATCCTTATCTAATGAAATATTTTTGGATTGTATTTCTAATGAGTCTGCTAATAAATAATTAGAAAAAAAAACAAAAAAAAATATAATTGATACTTTATTTTTCATTTATTTGTAAAACTCCGACGATAGTTATTAGACCCAAAATAATGATGGGTGACCATAAAGATAATATAAGAGGAATTCGCTCAGTTTGTCCTAACGCAATAGAAAGATCTTTGAAATAAAAAGTAGCAGCAGTTGTAATTAAACCAAAACTTATTATTGTAAAATTATTTGATCTTTTAAAAGTGCTCATTGTAAATATTGATGCTATTCCTGTCATTAGCATTAAGAAAAAAGGTAGTGCCAACATTGCATGAAAACTCTTATTTAAAAACTTTTCACTATATCCAGTATCAATTAACTTTTGAAAGTTAAAAATTAAATCTATGAATGATAATGTATCAAAATTTTTATACAAACTATTAATTTTTTGAAGATTATAATTAGATTTAATATTTAGTTCTTTAATTTTAGAATATTTAATGGCCCCGTCTTCTGGTGAAAAAATTTGGACCTCGTTAAGGAACCACTCATTTGTTACAATATTAGCTTTATTTGCAATTATTTTTTGAATTAAATTAGAGTCTTTATCATAATGTAAGATAGTGACATCAATTAAATTATTTCCATCAATTCCAGACCCAAATATGACTCTCTGCTTATTTTCTATATTTTCTTTAATCCAAAGTCCAGAGGAATTAAAAGTAATCAAATGATCTATATCCTTTGAATATTTAGATTTTGTATTTTCATAATATTTTGACAATGATGATGTAATTGGATTTATAAAAAATAAAATAAACCATCCGAGTAAAAAAGCGGTCATCGCAAGTAAAAAAAACAATTTTAAATTTGAAAAACCAAATACTTTTAGTGTTAAAAAATCTTTATTATTTTTAATTTTTAGAATGAACCAAATACTTGAAATAAATATTATAAATGGGAGAATATTAATTATCATACTAGGAATAAAAATACTCGTCATAACAAAAGGAACTGTAAAAGAAACATTAAGATTTTTAAAAAATTCCACTTCCTCAAATAAGTTTAATATCATTCCAAATGAATAAAATATAATTGTTACTATTAAAAAGCTTTTTAAAAAATTTTTTAATATATAATTTATTAAGATACTATTCATGATGATTTATATTCCTTTGAGAAAGTACCATTTAAAAAAATGTACAAAAACACGCTTAAGATAAACGGTATAATTAAAAATATAATTTGTGTTATGTAATTTAGGCCAGTGTATTTTATACACAACTCAATGATAACTAATAAAACAAAACAATATGAAAATATAATTGATTTTTTGTAATATATTTTTTTTGATTTAATTATAAGCAATGAACACAGTAATGATATGACTGGAATATAAAGTGGAAGAGATAAACGTCTATTTAGTGCAGGTATTATTTCTTTTTTTGATTCATTATTACAAAAATTGTTATTGAGTTCATTTGTAAAAACACATTTGAATAATTTATTAGTTGAAGTTTCTTGTATTTTCGGTTGTTTTATTTGATTCGTATCAATATCTAAAAAATTAATACCTAACTGGTCAAATTTTATAATTTCATTTTTTTTACTTTGTTTATTAAAAGATATTATCTGCCCATTAATTAAAAATAATTCTTTTTTTTGAACTATACCCTCATTTGCTATGATATTGGTAATTTGATTTTTTGATGAATTAGGTGTTAATTTTTTTAAATAATTTCCGTTATCCTGTATAAAAATATTTTTAACTTTATTTTCAAATTTTTCTTCAACAAAAATAATTAAATTTTTAAAAGAATCATTAAATTCATTAGTCTTTAATGTTGGTAATATAGAATTATATTTGTCATTAGCTAAAAGTTGTCTTGATTTATTAAGCATTAAAGGAGTTATATAAATTGAAAAAATTAAATAAAAGCTTAAGACAATTAATGACGAATTAAAAAATAAATTTACTAAATTAATTTTTTTAAGTCCTGAGGTCCATAGAATCAAAAACTCACTATTCTCTATATGCTTATAGACGAATAAAAATATAGCAATTAGAAAAGAAAGGGGAATAAATTTTGGAAATAGACCAAATAAGTTTAAAAATGAATAAGAGAAGTAAATGCTCGTTGGATAACCGTTTTCAACTATTAAATCTAAAAAATTGACAGCTCTAATAGTTAAGGCAATTAATGATAAACCAAAAAGAATTAGCAAAAATGTCTTGAAAATTTCAATTAGATAATTGTAAAAAATTTTGTTTTGAAGCATTGGAAATATATTGTATATTGATAATGCATCCTCAAAATAAATTCAACTCTAGAGTGAACAATGACAAATTTATCTTTGAATTATCTTATTAAAACATATAAACCAACCATCTTTATGGAGAAATTTAAATTTCATGTCCGTTAAAATTAACTATTCAAAAAAAACTAGCGCAAAATCTTCAGGCAATATCGTTTTTTACGTGAACGATAAATTCAATATAAGCCAGTTAACAAAATATATCTCCAAATCGGAGAAAAACTACATTGGCAATTTATTGAGAAATGAAGACTTAAAAAAAAATATACTCGTATATGAAATTAATTCAAAAAGAAAAATAATTTTAATATCGATAAAAAATAATTTAAATACCTCAGATATAGAAGCTTTAGGAGCAGAATTTTATGGTCGGATAAACTACGGAAAAAATGAGGAATATTTTATAAATTCTGATACCGTAATAGGTAAATATGATAATTTTTTAGGGCATTTTCTTCATGGGTTAAAATTAAAATCATATGAATTTAAAAAATATAAAACAAAAAAAGAAACCAGAATTATCAATATTAATGTAATCGGCAATAAAAATAAGCCATCAACTAAAATTCAATTAAAATTTAAAGCTTTGGAAGAAGGTACTTTTTATGCAAGAGATTTAGTATCGGAACCAGGAAATATTTTGCATCCCGATGAATATGCAAAAAGACTGAGCAGTCTTAGAAAAGATCGATTAAAAATTAATATTTTTGATAAAAATAAATTAAAAAAACTTGGTATGCACTCATTGCTGGGCGTAGGGATGGGAAGTGTTAGAGGATCTTATCTTGTAACAATGGAATGGAAAGGAGCAAAAGATAATTCTAAACCTGTAGCGTTTGTTGGAAAAGGAGTTACTTTTGACACTGGTGGTTACTCATTAAAGCCAGCTAGGTTTATGGAAGATATGACTTACGATATGGCAGGGTCTGCGGCAGTAGTTGGCTTAATGAAAAGCTTAGCTTTGAGAAAAGCAAAAATTAATGCCGTAGGAGTCGTTGGACTTGTTGAAAATATGGTTAGTGGTGTTGCCCAAAGACCTGGAGATATTGTTAAATCTTATAGTGGTAAAACTATTGAAGTATTGAATACAGATGCTGAGGGTCGCTTGGTTTTAGCAGATGCTTTAACTTACACAGAAAAAAAATTTAAACCTAAATTCATAATTGATCTAGCAACTTTAACTGGTGCAATAATTGTTTCACTCGGATCAGAATATGCTGGACTTTTTTCAAATGATGATAGATTATCAAAACAAATTTTGAGCGCAGGTGAAAAAGTCGAAGAGAAACTATGGAGAATGCCTCTTCATAAAAATTATGACAAACTAATAAACTCTAAAAACGCCGACATGCAAAATATAAATTATGTTGGTGGAGCTGGATCTACAACAGCAGCTCAATTTTTACAAAGATTTATTCTTAATAAAACTCCCTGGGCGCATTTAGATATTGCCGGTATGGCCTTTTCAAAATATGGAGGATCTTTAAATTCAAGTGGCGCAACAGGATTTGGCGTTAGACTGCTTAACCAGCTTATAGAAGAAAATTATGAGTAATATTGAACAAACTTTATCAATAATAAAACCTGATGCAGTTGAGAGAAATCTTAGTGAAAATATCAAAAATATTTTTACAAAAAACGATTTAAAAATTAAAGAAAATAAAAAAATTCATATAACTAAAGACGAGGCAGCTGAATTCTACAAAGTTCACCAATCCAAACCGTTTTACAATGATCTTTGCGCTTATTTATCATCAGGCCCCATTATTGTTATGATTTTAGAGGGAGAAAATGCAGTATTAGTAAATAGAAAATTAATGGGAGCAACAAACCCATTAGATGCTGAGGAAAATACAATTAGAAAATTATATGGTATTTCAATCGATAAAAATTCAGTGCACGGATCAGATTCTATTGATAATGCCAAAAAAGAAATTGAATTTTTTTTTAAAAACTAAATATTTCTGAAAATTTTTATAATTGCTTCAGGAAAAGCTTTGTATTCAAGTTTTTGGGTTTTTTCCCTTAAAGTATTTTCGTTATCATGATTATTTATATAAAAAAATTTTTGAACAATCGTACTACCACTATCTAGTTTTTTATTTACGTAATGAACTGTACACCCAGCTTTAATTTCACCTTTTTTCAACATTCTTGAAAAAGTATTTAACCCTTTGAATTTAGGAAGTAGTGAGGGGTGTACATTAATAATTTTATTTTGATAATTTCTGATTAAATGACTTGAAATAATTCTCATATATCCAGCTAAGCAAATAAAAGATATTTTATATTTTTTTAAATTATATAAAACAATTTTTTCATAATTAAGCTTTTTAGTATCTATATAAAAATAAGGAATCCTATATTTCTTGGCATAACTGATTCCTTTAGCATTTTTGTTGTTACTAATTATCAAACTTATTTTTATAGGAAAATTATTTTCTCTAGAACGAATTATGAGATTGTTAAGATTTGAGCCTTGACCTGAGATAAAAACGCATGTTTTCTTTTTTACCATTTTAAAGAATTTGATAAATTCAATTTCTTTTTATCTTTTGTAATATAACCAATTTCATAAGGAACAAATCTTTTTGGGAATATTTTTTTTATTTTTAAAATATTTTTCTTTGAGACAATTAAACAAAAACCAACTCCACAATTAAAGGTTTGTATCATTTCTCGATCTGAAATATTTTTACTTTTTAACCATTTGAAAATTTTTATTATTTTAATTTTCGAAAAATCAATATTTAAAGTCAAATCCTTTGGAACTGATCTTAATAAGTTTTCTACTAATCCACCTCCAGTTATATGGGCCCCGGCTTTAATTAAATTTTTATTAGTAAGCTTTAAAATTTCATTAGAGTAAATTTTAGTAGGTCGAAGTATCTCTTTTTTTAAATTTTTAGGGATTTTATTTTTTTTTAATATAGATCTAACAAGAGAATATCCATTTGAATGAATTCCATTAGAGGGTATTGCTAAAATGATATCACCTTCTTTTACGTTTCTTTTGTCTAGTATTTTTTTCTTTGAAACTATACCTACACTAAAACCAGCTAAATCAAATTTATCTTTAGAATAAACTCCTGGCATTTCAGCAGTTTCTCCACCAATCAGTTTACATTTAGATATCCTACATCCTTTGAAAATACCTTTTAAAATATTCTTAGTTTTGTAAAAGTTTAATTTACCAACAGCTATATAATCTAAAAAAAATAATGGTTTTGCTCCTTGAACTATTAAATCATTAATACACATTGCCACTAAATCAATTCCAATCGTGTCAAATTTTTTATGCTTATTAGCTAAGTCAATTTTAGTGCCAACTCCATCAGTGCATGAAACTATTACTGGATCTTTAATTTTAATATTGCTAATATCAAACAACGAACCAAATCCTCCAATCGCATCTTTATAAGAATAATTGTCCGTTTTTTTGACACTTTTCCTCGATACTCCAGATATATATTTTACAAGTTTATTAGCTAACGAAATATTAACACCGCTTTTTTTATAACTATATTTTTTTTTTTTCATCTATAGATTGATAAATAAACTTTTATGAAACTGTATACACAAATTGTTATTATTTTAGTGGTTTTTTTTAAAACTGAAACTCTTTTTTCTGAAAACAATTTATTTAATGTTAATAATATTGAGTTAGAAAAAAAAGATAAAATTACTAACAACAGACTTGCCAACATGGCTATCAAAAAGGGTTTTAATCAATTAACTACTAGAATTTTGCTCGAAGAAGATATTAAAAAACTTTCAGATCTAAAACTTTCCTTAATTAAACAATTAGTTATGTACTATCAGGTTATAGATATTCCCGAAAAAAATCAGAAAGAAGGATTAGTAAATTTTAGCGTTAAATTTGATAAAGCCAAAATGCATGATTTGTTTTATAAAAGAGGAATATCGTATTCTGAAATTTTAGATAAAGAATTATATGTTTTACCAGTATTATTGGAAAATAATGAGATTAATGTGTTCAATAATAATATCTTTTATAAAAATTGGAATAAGTTAAATGAAAACGAATTAATTGAATTTATTTTACCATTGGAAAATATTGAAATCATAAAAATTATTAACGATTATAAAAATAATTTAATAAATATAAATATATCTGACTTATTTAAAGAATATTCAAATAAAAATTCTGCCATTATTTTTATTGAAAATAATAAAACAAATAAAAAAATTTATATAAAAGCAATTATACAGGGAAAAAAGATATCCAAAAATTTAGATTTAAGAAGTAAAAAATTAACAATAGAAAATTTCCATGAAACAGTTATTACAGAGACTAAAAAAGAATTAACGAATTTAGTAAAATCAAAAAACCTAATAGATATCAGGACGCCTTCATTTTTAAATGTAAAGTTTGAGCTAAATAAAAGAAATAATCTTGTTAAATTAAACTCAAAAATAAAAAAAATTGACTCGATAGAGAATATTTATGTTCAAGAATTTAATAAAGACTCCATGAAACTAAGAATTAAGTTTTTAGGAAAATTAGAAAAAATAATAAATCAATTAAAAAAAGAAGATATTAAATTAAAATTAATAAATAGTCAGTGGGTTATTACAAGTTTATAATAATGGATCAACTTATATTTAAATTTCCATTTTCAAAAAAATATTATGAACAGGATTTTTTTGTATCAAGCAATAATTTTTCTGCTTATAAATTAATAGAAAGTTGGCCAACTTGGCCAGGCAAGTGGTTAAATATTTTTGGTGACTCTGGATCAGGGAAAACGCATTTGGCAAAAATACTAGAAAAAAAAATTAATAAAGTTAAAATTGTAGATGCTATAAATATAAATGATGAAATAATTAAAGAGTTAAATAAACTAGATTGTTTAATTATCGATAGTTTTAATAATAATATAGATGAAAAAATACTTTATTCTATCTTAAATCAATCTAAACAACTTAATAATTATATTTTAATTAATTCAATCCCTTCTATTAAAAATATCAATTTTAAACTAGAAGATCTTAAATCAAGAATGAATAGTTTTTTATACATAGGAGTCGATTTACCGACAGATGATCTATTAAAGGTAATTATATCAAAGACATTGTCTGATAATCAGATAAGCATTAACCCTAAAATATCTGATTTCATTATTAATAATGTAGAGAGATCATATGAAAAGTTGTTCAAATTTTTAAAAGAAGTAGATGAAATGTCTTTATCTTCTGGAAAATCAATTAATATTAATTTAATAAAAAAAGTATTAAACAATGAATAAATATAGAACGCATAACTGCTCCGAATTGACCGAAAAAGAGGTCAATCAGAATGTTCGTCTTTCTGGCTGGTTACATAGGAAAAGAGATCATGGAAATTTATTATTTATAGATTTAAGAGATCATTATGGGATGACTCAATGTGTAATTGAAAATAATAACAATCTTTTTTCAGTTTTAGAGAAATCTAAACCAGAGTCCGTCCTTAAAATAGTCGGTAAGGTTGTCAAAAGATCAAGCGGAACTGAAAACAAGGATTTAATAACAGGCAAAATTGAAGTCTCAATAGAGTCCGTTGAAGTTTTATCAGATGCAAAAGAATTACCAATGCCGGTTTTTGGTGAGCAAGATTACCCTGAAGATATAAGGCTTAAATACAGATTTTTAGATCTAAGAAGAGAGGAAATGCATAAAAATATTATCTTAAGATCAAAAGTAATTTCTTTTATTAGGTCTGAAATGTTAAAATTAGGTTTTTTAGAATATCAAACTCCAATATTAACTTCCTCTAGTCCTGAAGGTGCAAGAGATTTTTTAGTACCTAGCAGATTAAATCCTGGAAAATTTTATGCTTTGCCTCAAGCACCTCAACAATTTAAACAACTTATAATGGTGTCAGGTTTTGATAAATATTTTCAGATTGCCCCTTGTTTTAGAGATGAAGACGCTAGAGCAGATAGAAGTCCAGGTGAATTTTATCAATTAGATTTAGAAATGTCTTTTGTTGAACAAGAAGATGTTTTTGCAATTGTAGAAAAATTAATGGTTAGTTTATTTAAACAGTTTTCTTCAAAAAAAATCTTAAATAAAAAATTCTTAAGAATAACTTATGAAGAATCAATGAAAAGATATGGAACTGACAAACCAGATTTAAGAAACCCATTAATTATACAAGAAGTTACTGATTTATTTATAAGAGACGATGTTAAATTTGATTTATTTAAAAAATTAGTAAAATCAGGCTCTATTGTAAGAGCAATAATTACTAAAAATACCAAAGACCAACCGAGAAGTTTTTTTGATAATATTGATAAATGGGCAAAAGAGCAGGGCGCTTCTGGTTTAGCTTACTTTACTATTGACCAAGATAAAGAAATTAAAGGTAAAGGCCCAGTTGGTAAATTTTTTAGCGAAGACTCAATTAAAGAATTAATGAAAAACTGCAATGCAGAAATTGGTGACAGTGTTTTCCTTGCATGTGGAAAGGAGAAGGAAATTGAGAAAATTCTTTCTTTAGCTAGAGATAAAATAGCTCAAGATCTAGATATCATTGATAAAGATCAATTCGCCTTTTGTTGGATTGTTGATTATCCAATGTATGAACTTGATGAAAATACAAAACAAGTTAAATTTAGCCACAATCCTTTTTCAATGCCCCAGGGTAATATCAAAGAATTAAATTTTGATAAACCTCTAGATATTAAAGCATATCAGTATGATATTGTATGTAATGGTATCGAATTATCTTCCGGAGCAATAAGAAATCATATTCCAGAATTAATGTATAAATTATTTTCTATAGCCGGGTACAGTGCAAAAGAGGTTAATAAAAAGTTTAGTGGAATGATCAATGCGTTCAGCTACGGGGCGCCACCTCATGGAGGAATAGCACCTGGTATTGATAGAATTGTAATGCTTCTAGCAGGGAGAGAAAACATAAGAGAAGTAACGCTTTTTCCTATGAACCAAAATGCACAAGATCTTATGATGCAAGCACCGTCTGAAATAGATGAAAAACAATTAAAAGAACTAAGTATAAAAAAAGATATTAAAAAAAATTAATTTTTAGTTTTAAGATTAATCCTTACATCAGAAAGGTCTACTAGTTTCTCCTCATAATTGCTTCTTACAAAACCCTTCGAGGTTATATTTTTTACAATTTTAAGAAACTTATCCTCTCCATTTTCTATATCTAAATTTTTTGCATTTGCTATAGATGGAGTATGTGCTAATTCTTCTTTTCCTAAATAAGAAATTGCAAGTTCTCTAAAAACATAATCAAGAATTGATGATGCACTTATTATTCTATCATTTCCAATTACGTTACCGGATGGTTCAAATTTAGTATCAATAAATGCATCCACATACTCTTCAAGTGGAACGCCATACTGTAATCCTAGTGAAATTGCTATTGCAAAATTATTCATCATAGCTTTAACAAGTTCGCCCTCTTTATTTGTATCAATGAATATTTCCCCAATTTTTCCATCATCGTATTCACCTGTATGTAAATAAACCTTATGATCACCAATTTGTGCTTTTTGAATATAACCCTTACGCCTATCTGGCATTTTAAATCTAGCGTTATTCTTAATCTTTAGATTAGGTGTGTTATCTATTTGATTTTTTTCTAAATCATTAATCTTATTTATAACATTTTTAGGTAAAACATTATCTACTTTTGTGTCATTACGCTTTTCCTCTTTTTTTCCACCAATTTTTTTTGTTTTTCGGTTATTTAATTTTACATCTATGACTTCTACGTCACCATCAGTTCTTTTATCAATTTTAGACAATTCAGCGTCATCTAAATTATTTAAAGTGTGAACAGTTTTAAAAGTACAGGTATAGTAAGTTTCAACAATATATTTTTTCATTTGATTTATGGAATCTCTTTATTTAGATATATATTAATTGTATAAAGTGTCTATTACTTAATAATACAATTATGAAGTGTGTGGATTTAAAATTTCAAATATGAGCTTCAAAATAATTTTTACTTGGTGGAACAATCAAACTCTCGGGACATTTTTAAAAACTTTGTTCTTTGGAAAATATGTTGGTTCCGACGATTTGGGAAATAAATATTATCAAAGTAAAAAAAATGAAAGATGGGTTATTTATGCTAATAATATTGAAGCAACAAAAATTACTTCTGATTGGTATCTATGGATGCATCATACAATAGACAAAATTCCAGATAATAAAGTTAATAAATATCCTTGGCAAAAAAGACATTTAGAAAACCAAACTGGGACCAGCAATAGTTTTAAACCAGTTAAAATAAGTAAAAGTAATATTAAAAAAAAATATGAAACTTGGAAATAGAATTTATCAAATCTTAATTTTATTTTTTTTCTTATTTAATTTTTCTAAGGCAGATGAGAAGATCTCGTCTACACCCCTTATTAACATAGAGCAGATAAAACCTAGCTTTGAAGAATTAGTCAATGACAATGAGAAAATTCCTTCAGGTCAAAATCTAAAAGAGAAAAAAATCATAAAAAATTTGAAATCATCTCAAGCAATTTTAATCGGGCTAGATAAAATTACTGCAAAATCATCGGAATTAATAGTAAATTTAAATGAAAGTATACAGTTTGGTCAATTAAAAATTAAAATATTAAAATGTGGTAAAGTTAAAATGAAAGATAGAATTGATAGTGTAGCTTATATGCAGGTTAAGGATTTAACAAAAAATCAAAACGAACAAGTATTCATATTTAACGGATGGACATTTGCATCTGATTCTAGTTTAACACCATTTGATCATGCAATTTATGATATAAAACTTTTAAATTGCAACAAAGCTTAATAAAATTTCTCTTTTCCCAACCAATTTGTGTCAAAATCTGAATTTATAAATTTTTTGTGATTTAATATTTTTTTATGCAAATCAATCGTTGTAGTTATACCTTCTAATACAAACTCATCGAGTGATCTTAATGTTCTTTGAATAGCTTCAGTTCTATTCCTACCTTTACAAATAACTTTTGCAATTAAACTATCGTAATAGGGAGTGACTTTGCAACCTTGAAAAACTGAACCGTCAACTCTTGTTCTAAATCCAGATGGTTGGTGGCAAACACTAATTGTTCCAGGACTGGGTTGAAAATCTAATGCTGGATTTTCAGCATTAATTCTGCATTCAATAGTATGACCTCTAGGATCTATATCATCTTGTTTCAAAGCTGTATTACCAGTATAAGCAATCCAAAGTTGTTCTTTTACAATATCAATACCTGTTTGAACTTCAGTTACTGGATGTTCAACTTGAACCCTTGTATTCATCTCTAAAAAATAAAATTTACCATTTTCATATATAAATTCTACTGTCCCAGCACCTTCATAATTAATTTGTTCTACCATTTTTACAGTTTTTTCTAATAGATCTTTTCTTTGTTTTTCAGTTAAAACTGGACTTGGAGTTTCCTCAATTAATTTTTGATGTCTTCTTTGAACTGAACAATCTCTTTCGCCAAGATGAACTGTTTTGTTTTTACCAGACATAATCTGAACTTCTATATGTCTTGGATTTTTAAAATATTTTTCTATATAAAGCTCATCATTATTAAAAAATTTTTTAGCTTCAGATTTAGCTGTTAAAAATAAACTTTCTAGTTTGCTTTCTTCCTCAACTACTTTCATTCCTTTTCCACCACCACCACCCGCAGCTTTAATTAAGACAGGATATCCAATTTTTTTACATATTGTTTTTGCCTCAGAGAATGATTTAACCCCACCTTCTGAGCCTTCAATTACAGGTAAGCCATTTTTTTTTGCAATCCGTTTCGCTTCGATCTTATCACCCATCTTTGAAATTATCTCAGCATTAGGGCCAATAAATTTAATTCCGTGTTTATTAACAATTTCTGAAAATTTTGCGTTTTCTGACAAAAAACCGTAACCAGGGTGAATTGCCTCCGCACCAGTCAAATCTACAGCAGACATTATTGATGAAATATTTAGATAACTATTTTGTGGTTGATGTGAGCCTATACAAACGCTTTCATCTGCAAGTCTTACATGCATTGACTCTGCGTCCACATTGGAATGGACCGCAACAGTTTTTATACCCCATTCCTTGCAAGCTCTTATAACCCTAACAGCTATTTCTCCGCGATTTGCTATTAAAACTTTTTTGAACATTATTAAATTTATTTTAGAAGAATTAGCGTTTGGCCAAACTCAACAGGTTGTCCATCTTCAATTAAAATCTTTTTAACTTCTCCGTCAGAAGTTGAAGGAACATGATTCATAGTCTTCATAGCTTCGACAATCATAACAGTTTGACCTTTTTTAATTTTATCTCCAATCTCAACAAATTTTTTGGCACCTGGTTCAGGAGCTAAATAAGCAGTTCCTATTATCGGAGATTTCACTCTCACACCCTCACTATCATCTGAGGATTTTAGAACTGACTTATTGGGAGATACAATAGAACTAGTTTTTCCTATTTCAATTCCTTTAGAAGCTTTTGAAACTTTAATTTTTGTTTGACCATCTTGATATTCTAATTCTGCTAATTCGAATTCTTTAAGATTATCAACTAATTCCTTTATTAACTTTTTATCAATTTTCATTTTCAATAAATTTGTTCATTGCTTTCAAGGACATTAAGTATCCGTTTATTCCAAAACCACAAATAATAGCTTTAGCTACTTTGCTAATTAAAGATTTGTGCCTGAATTCTTCTCTATTATAAATATTGCTGATATGCAATTCAATTATCGGAATTTTTAGTATTTTCAGAGCATCATGAATTGCCACTGAAGTATGAGTATAGCCTCCAGCATTAATAATTAAACCATCTTGATTATCTCTTGAATTTTGAATCTGGTCAACTAATTCTCCCTCAATATTTGATTGAAATAAAGATAGCTCGATATCATTTTCATTTGAATATTCTTTACATTTTCTTTCGACATCTTTTAAAGTAAAATTTCCGTATTGATTTTTTTCTCTTTCACCTAAAAGGTTGAGATTTGGTCCATTAAGAATTATAATTTTACTCATAAATTTCTTAACATTGAATAACTTAATTATGGCAAAAATACAATTAAATGGAAAAAAAGTAGTAATTAAATCAAATTATTCTTTATTTGAACTTTTAAAAAAATACAAACTAATCAACAAAAAAATCGCTGTTGAACACAATGGAATAATTATTTCAAAAGTTAATTACAAGAAAAGAAATTTAAAAAATAATGATAAAATAGAAATAGTACACTTTATTGGAGGGGGTTAATTTGAAAAAAGATATTTTTAAAGTTGCTGGTAAGCTACTTAAATCTAGACTTATAGTGGGAACTGGAAAATATAAAAGCTTTTCTGAAACTGCTAGAGCAATAAAGGCCTCGGGCGCAGATATGGTTACAGTAGCAGTACGACGAGTAAATATTTTGGATAAAAAAAAACCAATATTAACTGACTATGTAAATCCTAAAAAAATAATTTTTTTACCTAATACAGCTGGTTGTTTTTCATCTGAAGAGGCTCTGCGAACTTTAAGGTTGGCTCGAGAGATGGGCGGATGGAAATTAGTAAAGCTAGAAGTATTAGGTGATAAAAAAACTTTATTTCCGAATATGATTGAAACAATTAAATCCACCAAAACATTAGTTAAAGAGGGATTTAAAGTAATGGTTTATTGCACTGATGATCCTTTATTAGCAAAAAAATTAGAAGACAATGGAGCTTCAGCAATTATGCCATTAGCCTCACCAATTGGTTCAGGGTTAGGGTTACAAAATAAAATTAATATTTCATTAATAATAAAACAATCAAAAGTACCAGTTATAATAGATGCAGGGATAGGAACCGCTTCTGATGCAACGATTGCAATGGAATTAGGTTGTGATGGTATTTTAATTAATAGCGCTATAGCAAATGCTAAAAAACCAATTTTAATGGCTAAAGCTTTTAAAGACGCTGTAGTTTCTGGAAGAAATTCATATCTAGCAGGAAGAATGAATAAAAACTATTTTGCATCAGCAAGCTCCCCAACAAAAGGTTTGATCTAAATTTTTTTTCTTCTTCTTACCCAAAGTGTTCGAATTTTCTTTTTAGTTTTAGTTTTTTTTACCTTAACTTTATCTTTGCTTTTTAAATTTTCTTTAATCTTTTTTGCTGAACTGTTATTATTTTTTCTATTATTTATCTCAATAATTGAATTGGTATTTTCAATAGAGTTAATAAGTTTTTTTGATCTACTTACTAATTCGATTTTATATTCAGGAATAATAAATTTATTATCAGCTAAAATTTTTACTTCAAAAGAGTATTTTTTTTGAAAATATTTTAATTCATTTAACAAATTTATCTCAATATAAATTTTAACTTTCTCAGGCACGTAAGCATTAATAACTTTTACTTTATCTGTAAAAGCTAAGTGTTGGATTTTTTTTAAAATTTTTTGCGAAAAAGAAGAGAGAGATAATTGCGTTTCCCATTTAATTGATCCTTCACGTAACCTTTGTCTTGTCATTTCAAGAAGGCCAAAATTACTTATTTTTCCAATTTGTATTCTTGCTCTATCTTTTTTTATACTCTCTCTCATTTTCCTTTCTACTATTCTTCTATTGTAAAAGTTTATCATATCGATGAAGTCAATTACGATAAGACCAGATAAATCTCTTAACTTGATTTGGTGGGCTATTTCCTCCGCGGCTTCTAAGTTAGTATTTAAAGCAGTTTTTTCAATATTAATTTGTTTTGTAGATTGTCCAGAGTTTATATCTATTGAGACTAATGCCTCTGTTGGGTTTATTACTAAGTACCCACCCGATTTTAATTTAACAATGGGTTCATATATATTATTTAATTCTTTCTCTATATTTGCATCATGAAACAAAGGAATTTTGCCTCTATATTTTTTTACATTTTTTACATTTTTTGGTATTAATTCTTTCATAAATTTTTTCGCTTTTTGATATGCCTCATTTCCCTCTACATAAACATTCTTTGTTTCATTGTCGTATGTATCCCTCAATGTTCTCTTAATAATGTCACCTTCCTCATAAACAAGGGAGGGAGCGTTAGACTCTAGAGCTTTTTCTTTTATTTCTTCCCATGTTTTAAGTGTATTTTTAAAATCTTTTTCTATTTCATTCTTAGTTTTATTTGCTCCTGCTGTTCTAACAATTACTCCCATGCTGTTTGGAATCTCAATATCATTAAGAATATTTCTTATCTTCTGACGATCTGATGAATTAAAAATTTTTCTTGATATACCCCCTCCTTTAGGAGTGTTAGGCATTAAGACCATATATTTACCAGCTAAAGAAATAAATGTTGTTAGCGCAGCTCCTTTTTGCCCTCTCTCTTCCTTAATTACTTGAATCAAGATTACTTGCCCTGGTTTTATAACTTCTTGTATTCTATATCTTTTTATTCCAAATGATGATTTTACTTTATCTCTGTATTCTTGCTTTTTATTTACCTCTTCAACGTGAAGTTCATCCTGATTAGTTTTTTCACCTTTATTTTCTCTCTCCGATTGGTTTTCTAAAACTGAATTATCTTGATTATCTTCTGAAGTTTTTTCTTTTAATTCCTCTCTTATTTTTTCTTCTACTTCTCTAATCTTTTCTTTATCCTCAGATGGCAGTTGATAATAATCAGACTGAATATCGTTGAAAGCTAAAAAACCATGTCGTTCTCTCCCGAAATTAACAAAGGCAGCTTGCAGAGAGGGCTCAACTCTACTTATTGTTGCAAGATAAATGTTATTCTTAAAGTTTAAATTATTTTTATCTTCAAATTCATACTCTTCGATTGAATTATTTGATTTAAGAACAATACGCGTTTCATTAGGATGCGAAGCATCAATATATAAATTTTTTTCCATTTTATAAGAATTCCTTTTAAATGATTATAATTTTTATTTTTTAAATTTGTCATAGGGTTCATTTTATACATTTTTGTGTATAAATACACGAATTTAATTGTTGTATGCCTAAAGATAGTCAGAATTATTAATATAATTTATATTTATGTTTAAATTTTTGAACTTTTCAATCAAATTTATAATAATATTTTTTGTTATATTAATATTTTTTGCTTTTTCAACTTTATGGTACTTTTCTATAGGATTACCTGATTATAAAAACTTATCAAATTACCAACCCCCAATCTCAAGCAGAGTTTATTCAGAGAATAATAAATTAATTGCTGAGTATGCTTTAGAAAAAAGATTATTTATACCATTCGAGTCTATACCTGATAAAGTCGTAAATGCATTCCTGTCTGCCGAGGATAAAAATTTCTTTAGTCATCCAGGAATAGACGCCAAGGGAATATTAAGAGCAATATTTAAGAATATCAAAAATATTTCGCAGAACAAAAGACTTGAAGGAGCCTCTACTATTACCCAACAAGTAGCAAAAAATTTTTTATTAACTAACGAAGTTTCTTTGAAAAGAAAAGTTAAAGAGGCAATTTTAGCTTTTCGTATTGAGAGAGCATACACCAAACAAAGAATTTTGGAACTTTACTTAAACCAAATTTACTTAGGACAAGGCACTTATGGAATAGCCGCAGCTAGTCTGGAATATTTTGATAAATCAATTAAAGAATTAAATTATCCAGAAGCTGCCTTACTAGCTGCATTACCAAAAGCTCCGAGCAAATATGATCCTTATAAATATTCAGATGTTGCAAAATTCAGAAGAAATCTAGTTCTTGAAAATCTCGAAGAAAATAAATTTATATCAAAAAAAGAATTAATTAATTTTAAGAATTCAAAATTGAATTTAAAAAGAAGAATAATTGAAATTGTTAACGAGGCCAATTCCTACACCGAAGAGGTAAGAAAAACCGTAAAAGATATTTACGGCTTTGAAAAACTCTATTCACAAGGTTTATCAATAAGTACTCCTCTAAGAATTGATTATCAAATGCAAGCCTTAAAATCTCTTAGGAAGGGAATTGAGGACTATGATCGCAGAAGAGGCTGGAGAGGTCCAATTACAAATAAATTAGTAAATAAAAATTGGAAAAAAATTATTTCTCAATACAAACTAGATCCAACTTTAAATTGGCAATTAGTTGAAATTATTTCTTTAGAAAAAACTGAAATAAAATTTAAAACAATTGACGATAAAAAAGAAAAAAAAACAGAGACTTTGACTTATGAAAAATTTAAGTGGTCTATTCCCAAAAAAAAATTAGTTAAAGATATTCATAAAGTTGGAGATATCATTTTTGTAAAAAAAGAGAATAATATTTGGAATTTAAAACAATATCCAAAAGTTAACGGTGGAATTGTAGTTTTAAATCCTTTTACCGGAGATGTACTTGCATTGGTAGGAGGATTTAATTTTAAAAAAAGTGAATTTAACCGAGTAACTCAGGCAAAAAGACAACCTGGATCTGCCTTTAAACCAATTGTTTATGCTGCTGCTTTAGAGAAAGAATTTGCACCTAACACAATAATATTAGACGCTCCTTTTGTAGAAAGTCAGGGAGTAGGCCTTAAAAGATGGAAACCGGAAAATTATGGAAAAAAATTTTATGGTCCTTCAACTTTTAGAAAAGGTATTGAATATTCAAGAAATTTAATGACAGTTAGAATTGCAAAAATTTTAGGTTTAGAGGAAATTTTAGATTTATCAAAAAAACTTAATATATATAATGAAATACCTGAATTATTATCAGTTTCATTAGGTGCTGCAGAGACTACTTTGATGAATTTAACATCTGCATATGCACCATTTATTAATGGAGGAAAAAAGATTAATCCAAAATTAATTTCTAGAATACAAGACAGAAGAGGTAAAACAATTTTTAATGAAAAAAATGTGAGATGTATAGGTTGCGATAAATTTATAAGTAATGATGAGACTGAACTTCCAAAAATTGAAAATTATAATGAAAGGGTAATTAGTGAAGAAACTGCATACCAAATGACTTCAATACTACAAGGAGCAGTAAAAAGAGGGACTGCTAAAAAACTAAAATCTTTAAATGTTCCACTGGCAGGTAAGACAGGAACTACTAACGATAACTATGATGCTTGGTTTATCGGATTTTCCTCTAGTTTGATTATTGGAGTTTACATTGGTTACGATAATCCAAAAAGTCTTGGAAAATTCGAAACAGGTTCGAAAGCTGCTTTACCCATTTTCAAAGATTTTATTGAAAAGGCTCTTTATAAAGAAGATTTTAATGAATTTATAATACCAAAAAATATTTATTTAACATCATTAAATTATGATACAGGAGCAAAAGCAGCAGCTGGAGAAAAAAACACAATTATTGAGGCTTTGAAATTAAGAGATATTAACAGTTTAAATAATAATAACTTAATCCTTACAAACGGTCGTGATAAAATAATAAAATTTAGACAATTTTATTAATGGAAAACTTTGATTCTTTATTATTAGCCACAGAAAAATCCCTAAATAATATTAGGGGGTATCTTTGATAACGAAGATATTGAAAATAAACTTAAAGAATTAGATAAAATTTCTTCATCAGAAAATTTTTGGAAAGATCAAAATTTAGTAAAAAAAACACTAAAACAAAAAAAAATTTTTCAAAATATTTTAACTTCTTATAAATTATCGATAAAAAATCTGAACAATCTTAAAGATTTGTATTTATTAGCTTCTGAAGAAAAAGACGAAGAAACAATTAATGACTGTAACAAAAAAATTATACAAATATTACAAAAGATAAAAAAAAATGAAATTAATTGTTTTTTATCAGGTCAAAATGATGACTATAATATTTACTTAGAAATCCACGCTGGTGCAGGTGGTACAGAAAGCCAAGACTGGGCTAACATGTTACGTAGAATGTACATGAAGTGGTTTGATAAAAAAAAGTTTAAATATGAAATTATTAGCGAACATAAAGGAGAAGAAGCCGGGATAAAATCTTCAACTTTAAAAGTTGATGGTGATTATTTATATGGTCTTATGAGATTTGAGTCTGGAGTTCATAGATTAGTACGAATTTCACCCTTCGATAGTGGAGCAAGAAGGCATACTAGTTTTGCAAGTGTATGGGTTTATCCGGCAGTGGAAGATGATATTAACATAAAGATTGATGAAAAAGATTTAAGAATTGATACCTATAGATCTAGTGGAGCTGGTGGACAACATGTTAACACAACTGATAGTGCGGTAAGAATAACTCACTTACCTTCAAAAATTGTGGTTCAGTGTCAAAATGAAAGGTCACAACATAAAAATAAGGAGACTTGTTTTAAAATGTTAAAAGCAAGATTGTATGAGCATGAAATGCAAAAAAAAGAGGAAGAAAATCAGAAAGAATTAAACAATAAAACAGACATAGGTTGGGGACATCAAATTAGATCATATGTGTTACAGCCTTATCAACTAGTAAAAGATTTAAGAAACAAAATAGAAAATACAAATCCTTCAAGTGTTTTAGACGGGAACATCGATCAATTTATTGAGGAGGGGATTAAAAATAAAAAATGAAAAAAATATTAGTTAATCTTATTTTATTTGTAATTATATCATTTATTTCTCTAATTTTAATATTATCAACAATAGGTATTGAAACTAATAAGTTTAATAAATTAGTAACCGAAAGGACATTTCAGGATAAAAATATAAGTTTAAAATTGAAAACAATTAAATTTAAGATCAATCCAAAAGAATTCAGTTTATTTTTAGAGACACAAAATCCTGAGATTAAATATAGGGATTTATTAATGCCAGTTAATAACATTAAGGTATATGTCGATTTTTTATCATTATTTAGAGCTGATCTAATAATTAAGAAAATTAACCTTATGTCTGGGGAATTGAGTATTATTCAAATAAGTAAACTATCATCAATTATTAAGCCATCCACTTTCAAAAGCCTATTAAATAATAAAATTAAAGAGGGAAAATTAATCTCTGAAATTGAAATATTTTTAAAGGAAGATGGCTCAATAAAAGATTTTATATTTAAAGGCAATATAAGAAATTTAAAAGTTGAATTATTTAATAATATCAATTTAAAGAAAACAAATCTAAATTTTTTTGCAGATAAAAATGATATATTGATTAAAAATATTTACGGTTTTTTGGAAGAAATAAAGATTTCTGACGGTGATATAAGGTTAAATTTAGAAAATGGAATTAAGTTAAATTCAAATTTTAATTCAAAAATTGATCTTAGTGACCAAGTCACAAAAAAATATATCGATTTTTTTAAAAAATACGATGTTATTAAAAGTTTGAGGACTTTAAAAGCTGATTTAAATAATAATTTTTCTATCGAATTTGACAATACTTATAAAGTTAAAGATTATAACTATAACATTAATGGAAAATTACAAAAAATTAAGTTTGAATTATTAAGTCCGATTAAGAACAATTTTATATTTGAAGATATAAAAAATATTTATTTTTCAGACTTAAGAATGAAAACATCTTTTAAACCTAATGATATAAAAATTAGTGGTGATGGAAAATATTCTTTTGATGAGTCAAATTTTTTAGATGTAAATTTAGAAAATAACTTTAATAATAAAATTCTCAATTTAAAATTAGACTTTGATTATATCAAAAATATACAATTAGATTTAATAAATTACAAAAAACCAGAAAACTCAGTAGCGAATATATTTTTAGTTTTAAAGAAGAAAAAAGACGACATTACTATAAATGAGTTAAATTTTAAGGAAGAGAATAATTCAATTAAAATTCAAGATTTAAATTTAAATAACAACACACTTTTATCTTTTAAAAAGATAGAAGTAAAAACAGCTAATAACGATTTTGAAATTGAAAAAGGGAAAAAAATCAAAATTAAAGGTACTAAATTTGATGCAACCAATCTAGTTAAAGTTTTCAACAAGAGCGGTAAAGTGAAAATTCTTTCAAAAATTAATAGCGCTATTGAAATTGATTTTAAGAAAATTAATGTTCCAATGTCTGAGAAGTTACAAAACTTCAAATTAATAGGTGAAATTAAAAAAGGTCGATTTGTGAAAATATCTTCAAAAGGTGATTATGGTAATAATAATTTCTTAGATATATCAATGGCGGTAAACAAAAATGATAATAAGAAATATTTAGAGATTTATTCAGATCTCACACAACCTTTGCTAAGTGAGTATAGTTTTTTTAAAGGGCTTTCCGGTGGAAAATTAAACTTCACCTCAATAATTGATGGCACAAAATCTAATTCAAAACTTAAAATTGAAAATTTTAAAGTTATAAATGCACCTGGAATGATAAAATTGTTATCTTTAGCTGATTTAGGTGGATTAGCAGATTTAGCTGAAGGTGAGGGATTGTCTTTTGATATTTTAGAAATTAGTATGGAAAAAAATAAAAATCTTTTAAAATTAAATGAAATACTTGCTTTAGGCCCAAGCTTGTCAGTTTTAATGGAGGGTTATCAAGACGAAAGTGGTCTTACAAGTTTACGAGGAACTATAGTCCCAGCAAAAACGTTAAATAAAATGATTTCAAAAATACCTGTGATTGGAAATATTGTTATCCCTAAAGAAGTTGGAGAAGGTTTATTTGGTATAAGCTTTAAAATGAAGGGCCCTAAAGGTAATATAAAAACTACAATCAATCCTATTAAAACATTAACCCCAAGATTTATACAAAAGGTTATCGAAAGAAATAAAGAGATTAAATAATCTTGACTAAATAATGTTTTTTCTTTCCATATGAAAGTTTAAAAACATTATTTTTAAAATCTTTTAATCGAATGACTTTTTTTTCATCTTCAATAATATTATCATCAATTTTAAATCCTTTATTAGCTATTACTCTTCGAGCTTCACTTTTTGAAGATAAAATTTTATTTTTTGAGATAAAATCTAAAATATTAATACCTTGTTCAATCTCATAAGACTCAATTGTTATTTCTGGTAAGCCTGAACTTAGCTCCCCTCCTTCGAAAGTGTCTTTAGCAGTTTTTTCTGCTTTTTTTGAAGCTGCTTCACCATGTAGTATTTTAGTAGCCTCATTAGCTAATAAAATTTTTAGATTGTTGATATTTTTCTCTTTATTAATTATCTCATTCAATTCTTTTGGCTGAATCTCAGTAAAATAGTTTAAAAATCTTTTTACATCTCTATCATCTGTATTTCTCCAGAATTGCCAGTAATTGTACGGAGAAAGTTTATCCTCGTTTAACCATATTGCTCCTTTTTCAGTTTTACCCATTTTAGCTCCAGAAGCTAATGTGATTAACGGCGATGTAAGTCCGTAAGCTTCCTTTTGCAATTTTCTTCTAATTAGATCTACACCATTAACAATGTTACCCCACTGGTCTGACCCACCAATTTGTAGAATACAATTATTATTTTTAAATAATTGATAGAAGTCATATGCTTGTAAGATCATATAATTAAATTCCATATAACTAAGAGACTGTTCTCTATCTAATCTTAGTTTTACACTGTCAAAAGTAAGCATTTTATTAATTGTAAAATGACTACCCGTATCTCTTAGAAATTGAATATAATTTAATTTCGTTAACCAATCGGCGTTATCTACAAATACCGTGGAAGTCTTTTTATTTGATGAATCTAAAATTTTATTAAAAACTTTTTTTATACTCTTAATGTTATTGTTAATTTCACTCTGTTTTAGTATTTTTCTTGTAGAATCTTTTCCTGATGGGTCTCCTATTAAAGTCGTACCTCCTCCCAGAAGCACGATTGGTTTGTGACCATATTTTTGCATTAACTTTAAAATCATAATTTGCAATAAACTACCAACGTGCAAGCTACTGGCAGTGCAATCAAATCCTATATACCCAGATATTGATTTTTTATTACAAATTTCCCCCAATTTTTCTAAATCAGTGCATTGATTGAGAAATCCTCTAACTTGCATTTCCTGTAAAAAATCATTTTTCATAGTGCTATTTACTTAAGCAACTATTATACAAAAATTGTTATAAATAAATAAAAATATGCAAAAAAGTCAGATCTCTTTGGGTTTAATGAGTGGTACTTCTGGGGATGGAGTAGATGCCTCTATAGTTAGGACTAATGGAATTAACGAATATGAATTGATCAAAGATAAGTATTTTGAATATGACTTAAAAATTTATAAAGATATTCACAATTTAAAAGAAAAAATTCATAAAATTGAACACCTAGATAAATACAAAGACGAAATTGATAATTTAGAGAGAAATATAACGATTTTTCACGCTGAAATAATTAAACAATTAAATACGAGTGAGAATATAATAGTAGGTTTTCATGGTCAAACTATTTACCATAATTCTGATGAAAAAATATCTAGACAATTAGGAAACGGTAGGCTGTTACATCAATTAACAAATAAAAATATAATTTTTAATTTTAGAAAAAATGATATTTTAAATGGAGGTCAAGGAGCACCGTTAACACCAGTCTTTCATCATTTAATTAGTATGAAAAACAAAATTAGATTACCTGTATGTTTTCTTAATATAGGAGGGATCTCTAATATCACTATTGTTAAAGAAAGAAAAAATCTCTCTAAATTAATTAGTAAGGATATTGGCCCGGGAAACTGTTTAATCGATAATTGGGTAAGAAAAAATTCAAATAAAAAATTTGATCAAGACGGTTTTCTTGCATCAACTGGAACAAAAAATGAAATAATTTTTGAACAAGCTCAAGAATTATATGCTAATAGGAATAGTAAAAAAAAAAAATCCTTTGACGTAAATGATTTTGATATATCTTTTGTAAGAGGTTTAAATCTTCAAGATGGTGTTGCCACTCTTACAGATTTTACAGCAAGTACTATCGCTGAAGAGCTATCTTTATCTTTAAAAGAATTTAAAGAAAATTCTTTAGACGTACTAATTTGTGGAGGTGGTAGAAAAAATAAACTTTTACTTAAAAAAATTGAAGAAAATATATTCCCAAATATTAATTTAAAATTAATTGATGATTATAATATTAATGGTGACTTTATTGAGTCCCAGGCATTTGCTTTTTTAGCTGTGAGATCATTTCAGGGATTACCAATTTCTTATCCAAATACTACTGGCTGCAAAAAACCTTGTGTAGGAGGCGAACTAATTAAAAACTAAATTAAAGCAGTTTTTTCTTTTAAGTACTTTTCAATTTCAGATTCAAGTTCTTTTTCTTTATTCTTAAAAAAATGATTAGAATTTTTAATTTTAGAAAAAATAACTTCAACAGCTTTTTGATTTTTAATTCTGTTATCTAATTCATTAATGCTTTCTTTCGTAACTAATTCATCGTTATCACTATAAATAACTTGCCCTGAAGTTGGACATGGTGCTAAAAAAGAAAAATCGTAAACATTTGGTTGTGGCGATACAGCAATGAAATTGTTAACTTCAGGTCTTCTCATAATTAATTGCATACAAATTAAAGAACCAAAAGAAAATCCAGAAACCCAACATTGACTATAATCTAAGTTTTGTCTTTCAATCCAGTCCAATGCCGCCGCTGCATCAGATAGTTCGCCTTGACCATTATCAAAAACGCCCTCGCTTCTTCCAACACCCCTAAAATTTACCTTTATCACAGAAAAACCATTTTCTAAAAAAATATTATACATAAGTTGAACTATTCTGTTATTCATCGTTCCTCCGTATTGTGGATGCGGATGTAAAACTATTGCAACTGGTGAACCAAACTTTGGATTTTTATAATATTTAGCTTCAAGCCTTCCAGCAGGACCGGGTATAAAAATTTCTAAACTTTTAGGTTTCATTTTTGATAATGATTATTATTTTTAAAAAAAAGTAATGTTTTATAACATGTTTTTATGCGGCAAATATTTTTTTTTAAATCATACCGGATTAGTAGGAATTAGATAAAAAATGATGTATTACAATGCTAATTTATGAAATTAACTACTAAAGGCAGATACGCAGTTATGGCTATGGCAGACCTCGCCATGTTCAAAGATAAAGGCCCTATAAGTTTGACAGATATTTCTTTAAGACAAAATATTTCCTTAGCATATTTAGAACAAATTTTTATCAAACTTAAAAATAATAACTTAGTAAAAAGTGTCAGAGGTGCAAAAGGTGGATATGTACTAGAAATTTCACCGGATGAGATAAAAATCTCTAATATTATCTCAGCAGTAGATGAAGAAATAAAAACTTTAAATTGCAAAAAAGAATCAAAAAAAGGGTGTAACAATAAATCCTCAAAATGTATTACGCATAATTTATGGGATCAGCTAGATCAGCATATCAATAATTTCTTTGAAAAAGTAAAACTACAAGATTTAGTTAAAAAAAACCAAACTTTGAATAGATGAAAACAGAAGATTTAAAAAACACTCAAGATTATAAATACGGTTTTTCTACAGATGTAGAGAACATAAGAGCTCCAAAAGGACTCAATGAAGAAACTATTAAATTTATTTCTAAAATAAAAAATGAACCAAAATGGATGTTGGATTGGAGACTTAAAGCCTATAATAGATTAAAAGTTTTAAAAGAACCAAACTGGCAAAAACCTAAATACCCAAAAATAAATTATCAGGACCTGTACTATTATTCTGCACCGAAGAGTGCATCTGAAAAACCTAAAAACTTAGAGGATATAGATCCTAAAATTCTAGAAACTTATCAAAAACTTGGTATACCGTTGTTAGAGCAAAAAAGACTTAATGGGATAGCTGTAGATGCAGTATTTGACTCTGTTTCTGTAGCAACAACATTCAAAGATGAATTAACAAAAAAAGGAATAATATTCTGCTCTATATCAGAAGCAATTCAAAAACACCCTGATCTTGTTAAAAAATATCTTGGTTCAGTAATACCTTTAAGCGATCATTATTTTGCTACTTTAAATTCTGCTGTATTTACAGACGGCTCATTTGTTTACATTCCTCCTAACACAAGATGCCCAATGGAGTTATCAACTTATTTTAGAATTAATGCATCTGAAACCGGTCAATTTGAAAGAACCTTAATCATTGCAGATAAGGGAAGTTACGTAAGTTATTTAGAGGGGTGCACAGCTCCCATGAGAGATGAAAATCAACTTCATGCAGCTAATGTAGAATTAGTAGCTTTAGATGATGCAGAAATTAAATACTCAACAGTTCAAAATTGGTATCCAGGTGACAAGAATGGTGTAGGTGGAATTTATAATTTTGTTACTAAACGAGGAGCTTGTAGAGGAAAAAATTCAAAAATTTCATGGACACAGGTTGAAACTGGATCAGCCATTACATGGAAGTATCCTAGTTGTATTTTACAAGGAGATAATTCAGTTGGAGAATTTTACTCAATAGCTATCACAAATAATTATCAAAAAGCTGATACTGGCACAAAAATGATACATCTTGGAAAAAATACAAAAAGTAAAATAATTTCTAAAGGAATATCTGCTGGTAATGCAGATAATATGTATAGAGGGCTTGTAGATATTAAAAATAAAGCCAGTAACTCAAGAAATTATACTCAGTGTGACTCATTATTAATGGGTAATAAATGTGGGGCACATACCATTCCTTATATTAAAAATAATAATGCAACATCAACAATAGAACATGAAGCAACAACAACAAAAATAAATGAGGATCAACTTTATTATTGCAATCAAAGGGGATTAGATCAAGAAGAGGCAGTAAGCTTGATTGTTAATGGATTTTGCAAGGAAGTCCTACAACAATTGCCTATGGAATTTGCAGTCGAGGCACAAAAACTTGTTTCAATTAGTTTAGAGGGGAGCGTAGGTTAATGTTAAGTATTCAAAATTTAGAGGCTAAAATTGACAACAAAAACATTTTAAATGGCTTGAATTTAAACATTAACCCAGGCGAAGTTCACGCAATAATGGGGCCCAATGGTTCAGGTAAAAGTACTTTGGCAAATGTATTATCAGGTAAAAATGGTTATGAAACAAAAGGCCAAATTAAATTCAATGGAGAAAATCTTAGCGATCTCACTACAGAGAAGAGAGCGCAAAAGGGAATATTTTTAGCCTTCCAATACCCTTTAGAAATACCAGGGGTTAACACAAATATATTTCTAAGAACTTCTTTAAACGCACTAAGAAAAGCAAAAGGTGAAAAAGAAATAGACACTTTAACTTTTCTAAAATTAATAAAGGAAAAAGCTTCTGAATTAGGTATTGATGAAAAGTTTTTATCCCGTCAATTAAATGTTGGCTTTTCAGGGGGAGAAAAGAAAAAAAATGAAATATTACAAATGAAATTACTTCAACCTAAGTTATCAATTTTAGATGAGACAGACTCAGGGTTAGATATTGATGCCTTAAGAATAGTCGCAGATGGAGTTAATTCATATAAAAATAAAAATAACGCTTTTTTAATTATAACTCACTACCAAAGACTATTAGATTATATCAAACCAGATTTTATACACGTCTTGTCTAACGGTAAAATTGCTAAAACGGGTGGTGCAGAGCTAGGCGTTGAACTAGAAAAAACAGGATACACAAATATAGCTTAAATGAAACAGTTTTACGATTTTAAAATTGAAAAAATAAAAAATCTTTCACCTGAAGATAAAAGTTTAAGAAAAGAAAACTTGGATCTTTTCTATAAAAATGGATTTCCAAATAAAAAATATGAAGATTGGAAATTTACTGATTTAAATTCTATTTTAAGTAAAAATTTTGATAATATTACTAATAAAGATTTTTTACTTGATAGCAAAAAACTTAACTTAATCAATGAATTTGACCATAATCATATTTTTCTGATAGATGGCAAATTAATTTCTAGTGATTTTAATTTCGAGGACAGGAATAAAATTTCTATAATAGATTTTAATTATAAAAATAATATGACTATAGATAAAAATAATTCTCTAAATCTACTTAACAATGCATTAGCCTGCGGAGGATTTACGCTAGAAATATCAAAAAATTATAAGTTAAATAAACCTTTAATTATTTATAATTATTATTCTAAAAACCTAAAAGAAACGATTATCAATAATAAAAATTCAATAATTCTAAATGATAATTCAGAATTAACTTTAATCAATTATATTGATAATAATTCTAAAGATAACTTCATGGTAAATTCCATGGAGAACATCGAGATAAAAAGAGATGCTCTTTTAAAAAATATTTTTATCAACAATTCAAAGAATGCTAGTTATTTTTATAAGTATATAAAAAGTGATTTAGAAAAAAACTCAGTTTTTGAAAATTATATACTTTCTTCGGGTTTAAAATTTAATAAGCTAGACATTGAAATTAATCTAAATCAAGAATATGCTAAAAGCACGGTATTCTCTGCGTTAAATTTACTAGAATCTGAACATCAGGAAATAAAAACTAGAATTAATCACAATTCTCAAAATTGTCAAAGTTATCAAAAAATTAAAAACGTATTAAGCGATCAGAGCAAAGGTGTTTATCAGGGGAAAATCTTTGTAAAAAAAATTGCTCAGAAAACAGATGCTTATCAACTTAGTAAAGCTTTAATCTTAAACGATGATGCTGAATTTGATGCAAAGCCAGAGTTAGAAATTTATGCCGATGACGTAAAATGCTCTCATGGCTCAACATCTGGAAATATAGATTTAGACTCTTTACATTATTTAAAGTCTAGAGGGATTCCGGAAAAAGAGGCTTATAAAATGCTTATTAGCGGTTTTTTAAGTGATACTTTAGAAAAATTAACTGAAGAAAACGTAAAATTCTTTTTATTAAAAAAACTAGAAGATCAAATCAATGGAAATTAAAAATATAAAAAAAGAATTTCCAATTTTTAAACAAAAGATTAATGGAAAACCATTAGTATACCTAGATAGTGCAAATTCATCTCAAAAACCAAAAGTAGTGATAGACAAAATTTCAAATTTTTATGAAACGGAATTTTCTAATGTAGGTAGAAGTGTTCACACCCTAGCTGTAAAAGCTACGAATAGGTTTGAAGCTGTAAGAGATAAAGTAAAACAATACATTAACGCTAAACACCGTGAAGAAATAATTTTTACAAAAGGTGCTACCGAGGGTATTAATTTGGTCGCTTCATCTTTCGGAAAAAAATATATTAATAAGGGCGATGAAATATTAGTTACAGAGTTAGAGCATCATTCAAATTATGTTCCATGGCATTATTTAAGATCTGAAAAAGGCGCAGTCATTAAATTTGCCCAAGTTAATTCGGATGGAGATGTTGAAATTGACGAAATAAAAAAACAAATTACAAACAAAACTAAAATTATTGCAATTACTCATATATCAAACGTAACCGGCGCTGTTTTACCTATTGCAAAAATTGTTGATCTGGCTAAAGAAAGAAATATTCCTGTTTTAATAGATGGAACACAAGGAGCACCACATTCTCACATCGATATGCAAAAAATTGGATGTGATTTTTATGCTATATCCTGTCACAAAATGTATGGTCCAAATGGTCTTGGAATACTTTATATGAAAAAAAAATGGGTCGATGATTTACCTCCTTATCAAGGTGGAGGTGGAATGATTGATGAGGTTAAGCAAGATAGTATAACTTTTGCAGAAGAACATACGAAGTTTGAAGCGGGTACTATGCAAACTGCAGAAGTAGTTTCTTTTGCGGAAGCTCTTAACTTTATTGAAAAGATAGGAATTAAAAATATTGCCTCTCATGAAAATGAAGTTTTAGAATATGGTTTAGAAAAACTAAGAAAAAATAATTCTGTTAATATTATTGGTAGTCCTAAAAACAGAGGTTCTGTTCTTTGTTTTACAATTAAAGATATTCATCCTCATGATATAGCGACAATATTAGATGATGATGGAGTAGCAATTAGGGCGGGGCATCATTGTTGTCAAATTTTACATGATAAGCTTGGGATTGCAGCAACTGCGCGGGCTTCTATCGGAGTTTATAATAACAAAGAAGATATGGATATATTTTCAGAGTCAATAAAAAATTGTCAGAAAGTATTTCAGGTTTAAATGGAACTTAAAGAACTTTACCAAGAAATAATTTTAGATCACGGTAAAAATCCTAGGAATAAAGGAAAGTGTGAAGGTTTTACAAATGATGCAAAAGCACATAATACTTTGTGTGGTGATAAAGTTCATATTTATTTAAAACTTAACAAAGATAAAAAAATTGAAGATTTAAGTTTTGAAGGAGAGGGCTGTGCAATTTCTCTTGCCTCTGCATCAATTCTTACAGAAACAGTTAAAGGAAAAGACCTTTCATTTATAACAAGAGTAAGTGATGATTTTATAAATATGATTAAAAATAAAAAAAAGATTACGATAAACAGTCTCACACCTGATCAAATGACAACGATAACCTCATTGTCAGGAGTACAAGAGTTTCCTATGAGAGTTAAATGTGCAACAATGGCATGGCATACTTTAATGTCAGCAATAGAAACAAAATGAGTGAATTAAAAGAAAAAATAGTTTCAGAAATTAAAAAAATCTATGATCCTGAAATACCAGTAAATATCTATGAGTTAGGCCTTATTTATAAGATTGAAATAGATGATAAAAATAAAGTTGAAGTAGAAATGACTTTAACATCACCAAATTGTCCAGTTGCTGAAAGTTTGCCTAAAATGGTTAAAGATAATATATTAAGCGTGGAAGGTGTAAGCGATGTAGATCTTAAATTAGTTTGGAGCCCACCTTGGACAAAAGATAAAATGTCAGAAGCAGCTAAATTAGAGTTAAATTTATGAGCGAGCAAGTTATAAAAGTTAGTGAAAACGCAGCTGAAAGAATAAAAGAGATTATGTCTAAAGCTGAAGATAAAGCTATAGGGGTTAGAGTTGGTGTTAAGTCTGGCGGTTGTGCAGGAATGTCTTATGTGATGGAATACGCAAAAGAAATTAAACCTAACGAGGAGATTATTGAAGATAGAGGAGTTAAAGTTTTAATTGATCCAAAAGCTATCATGTATCTTTTAGGCACAGAAATGGATTATAAAAAAGAGAAGTTTTCATCTCAATTTATATTTAAAAACCCAAATGAAACTGAGCGTTGTGGATGTGGGGAGTCATTTAAAGTATAATTTATTCTTAATATATTTAGGGTTGTTTTTTTAAAATTAAATTACTAATTTAAGTGATTTAATGAAAAAAAACTCTTATAAAAACAAAGAAGCTTTATTAGAAAAGTTAAAAAAAATATCAAAACGTGAAGCAAATATATTCTTCTCTCTTTGCGAAGAGGAAGATAATTTAATTAAAACAAAAAGATTTAAAGATGTTTTATTAAACTCAGGCTTAAAAGAGAATGATAAAAGACTGTTTAGCCTTTTTCGAAATTTAGACGCTCATGGCGATAAAATTGTATTTGAAGACTTTATTGAAATTATCCGAAGTTCAGAGTTGATTGTTGAAAAAGCCTTACGAGGTGAACTATCAATACCAGACTTCACCTACTTTGCAAAAAATTTAGATAATATGTTTGATGAGGCCAAAAAAGTTACATCAGGTGAATTAGCTTCGTATATTCCTCCTCTAGCAAATGTTGATCCAGAACAATTTGGCGTCGCAATTGTTACAACAGATGGTCAAATATACCAAAAGGGTGACAGTGAGGTTGATTTTTCAATTCAATCTATGTGTAAACCTTTTAATTATTGCTTTGCAATGGAAAAATTAGGATTAGAAAAAGTTCACCAACATGTCGGTCAAGAACCCTCTGGTAGACAATTTGATGATCTTACCCTATTAGCTAAAACTGCTGTCGGTCAACTTAACCGAATACCTTTTAATCCCATGGTCAATGCTGGCGCTATAATGACAGCAGGTCTTATAGGTCCAGAGGAATCACACAGTCAAAGATTGAGATATATAAGACAACAATTTGGAAGACTAATAGGGTGGTCTCCAAAAAATGAATTTGGTGCTGAGTTACCCAGATTTAATAAGAATATGGCACGACAGGAAAATTTTACAGGATATAATAATATTGCCATGGGTTATCTTTTGATGGCTACAGGTAATTTACCTCACACTAAAACTGAGCTTCATAATGATATTCATCCTGATGAAGATGAATTTGATTTTTATTCTGAACCTGCAGTCACAGAAGCTCTTAAACTTTATTTTAGCATATGCTCATTAGAGATGTCCTCAGTAAATTTTGCAACTGCTGCTGCAACACTTGCCAATAGTGGTGTTTGTCCTATTTCTCAAGATCGTGTGTTAAGTCAGAAAACAGTAAGAAATTGTTTACCAGTTTTACAAACTAGCGGAATGTACAATGCTAGCGGTACATTCTTTCAACAAGTAGGATTACCAGCAAAAAGTGGAGTAGGAGGAGGAGTTATTTTGATAATTCCAAGATTAATGGGAATATGTGTTTTTTCTCCTCGTTTAGACAAGCAAGGCAATAGTGTTCGAGGGATTGAGATGGCAAAACGAATTACATCAAAATATTTAGTTCATACTTTTGATGGTACAATGACAGATACAGATCGTCTTGATCCAAAAATACCGATTTCAAAGTGGCGGGCTAATAGTTGTGGAGAAGCCATTTGGGCTGCAAGTAATGGAAATATTAGAACTTTAGAGCGTTTAGTAAGTGAACAAAGAGATCTACAAAATGGAGACTATGATATGAGAACACCGTTGCACTTAGCATCAGCTGAAGGTCAACTAGAAGCTGTTCAATTTTTACTTAAACAAGGTGTCAAACCGATTCCTGATCGTTGGGGAGGCTATGGTTATTTTGATGCAAAAAATAATAACCACAAAGATGTTGTAAAAGAATTTGAAAAACTCGATATCAATTATACTCCAGCAACACATTTAGTTGAAGACCCAAATGGAAAAACAGATAAAATGGCAATTTATGATGATGAACTAGCAGTAATTGAATTATTATTTGCTGCTTTTGAAAATAACGTTGAGGGTGTTCGAACCCTGGTTGCAAAAGGAGTGCCCGTACATGCAGGAGATTATGACTCTAGAACAGCTTTACATCTTGCAGCAGCAGAAGGTTGTTTGGAGGTAGTTGAGTATTTAGTCTCGCATGGACACCCATTATTCGTTCGCGATAGATGGGGTGCCACACCTTTAGATGAAGCTAAAAGAGAAAAGAGAAAATCTGTAATCAATTATCTTAAAGATTTTAAATAAGCCGTTTAACAGCTATAATACATTTCGTATTCAATAGGATGTGGAGTATCTTGAAAGTTATTTACTTCCTCCATTTTTAAGTCAATGTAAGCATCTATTTGATCATCAGTAAACACTCCACCCTCAGTTAAAAATTTTCTATCTTCATCTAATGCGACACAAGCTTGACGTAAAGATGAACATACAGTTGGAATTCCTTTGAGTTCCTCGGGGCCTAAAGCATATAAGTCTTGATCCATTGGCTTACCAGGTTTGATCTTATTTTTTATACCATCTATTCCAGCCATCAGCATAGATGCAAAAGTTAAATAAGGATTTCCAGATGCATCACCAAATCTTACCTCCACCCTTTTACCTTTTTTACTATCACTAAATGGTATCCTACAACTTGCTGATCTATTTCTTGATGAATACGCTAACAGTACAGGTGCTTCAAAACCAGGTATTAGTCGTTTATAACTATTTGTTGAAGCATTTGAAAAAGCATTAAGCGCTCTAGCATGTTTAATGATTCCACCGATATAGTATAAACAGTCGTCGGATAATCCAGCGTATTTGTCTCCAGCAAATAAAGGCTTTTCACCATTAAAAATTGATTGATGAACGTGCATTCCTGAACCATTATCATTCTTTACCGGTTTTGGCATAAATGTAGCTGTTTTACCAAACGAATGAGCTACATTGTGAACTGCGTATTTATAAATTTGCATAGCATCACCTTGATTAACCAAAGTATTAAATAATGTACCAAGTTCGTGTTGGCTGGGTGCAACTTCATGGTGATGTTTTTCAACTTTCACACCCATATCTCTCATTGCTTTTAAACATTCAGATCTTAAATCTTGTGCACTATCTACTGGTGGAACGGGAAAATAACCTCCTTTAACTTTTGGTCTATGTCCCATATTTCCATTCTCGTATTTTTTTCCAGTATTATAAGGACCTTCAGCACTATCGACTTCATAACTTACTTTATTCATTGAGTTAGAAAATCTTACATCATCAAAAACAAAAAATTCTGGTTCAGGTCCAAAATAAGCCTTATCTCCAATCTTAGTCTTTTTTAGGTATGCCTCTGCTTTTTTTGCAGTTGATCGAGGATCTCTCTCATAATAATTTTTTGTAATCGGATCCATTATATCACAAAAAATTGCTAATGTGCTGTGTGAAAAAAATGGGTCTATGAAACTATTCGATAAATCAGGTTTTAAGATCATGTCGGACTCGTTAATTGCTTTCCAACCAGCTATTGAGGAGCCATCAAAAAAAATTCCATCGTTTAACATATCTTCGTTAACTGTAAGTAAATCTTGTGTAACGTGTTGTAATTTACCTCTAGGGTCGGTGAATCTAAAATCTACGTATTCTACCTGTTTATCCTTAATAAACTTTAAAATATTTTTAGCACTCATTTATCTCCTTAATAAAATTGATATTATTATACTATCCGGACGTCATATTCATATATAATGTAATTTTCGTTAAGTATATTTAAATATAAATATCAGCTATGCATAATACACATAAATACAATCTCTACTTGAAATGAGAGAGGCTAACACTAAAGATCTTTCTCTTTTAATATTACTCTCAATTATTTGGGGATCTGCTTTTTTCAATATTAAAATTGCTACTTACTCTTATGAACCTTTTACCTTGGCTTTAGTAAGAGTTCTATTTGCAAGTATTCCTCTTTATTTGCTCTGTAGATATAAAAAGATACAACTACTAGCATTTGGTAAAAACTGGCACTCTTATGCATTAATAGGACTTTGTAATATAGCAATACCATTTGTTTTAATTGCTATTGGAACTGCAAAAATTAATAGTTATTTAGCAGCCATTTTAATGAGCACAACACCCTTAAGCGGTTCAATACTTGCTCATTTTTTTACAAAAGATGAGAAATTATCTTTTATGAAATCTTTAGGCGTTTTAGTTGGTTTCAGCGGAATTGTTTTATTATTTTTTGATAGAGTAGTTATTAATAGTGAAAATTACTTATTTGTTCTTATAACAATCCTCGGTTCTACTTTTTATTGTATTGGAGGTTTATTAACTCTTAAACTTAAAAATAAGGTTAATGAGAATGTTACAACTTCCACAACTCTTTGGTCAGTAATTTTTTTGTTACCTCTATCAATTATATTTGAGGCACCCTGGAACGCTAATCCATCATTAGAATCTACATTATCATTGTTATATCTTGGAGTAGTAGCAACAGGTTTGGCATGGTTAATAAGATTTAGAATATTGACTGTAAACGGATTAGTATTTCAAACTCAAGTAGCATATTTAATACCAGTATTTGGAATTATTTTTGGATTTTTTCTAATGGATGAGGTGATCACTTGGAAGGTAATCGTTTCATTGGTTGTAATACTTGTTGGAATTTATATATTTAAGAAAAATAACAAAGGGTTAGCTTAATAAATGCAAAATGAGTCATTAGAATCTAGTTTTTTATCAGTATTCGCATTAATAACTTTTTTTATTTTTTTAATCTTAAATAAATATTCCCATAAAATTAAAGATGGTATACTTCTTGATCAAGATTTTAATAAACCTCAGGCGTTTCATCAATCCCCTATATCGAGAAGTGGAGGAATAGCAGGGGTAATTTCTTTTAATATTTTTTTTGTATTTTATTATTTAATATATTCCAAAATCTTATTTGAATATCTTTTTATCTGTAATCTAATGTTTTTAATCGGACTTTTAGACGATTTTAAATTTAAAATCAGTCCATTTAGAAGACTAATTTTAATGATTATCTTTTTATTTCTTTGTATTCGATTAATGTCTATTGAAATTTTAAATATTGATATTCCTTTTTTATCTACACTATTAGGTAATAATACTTTCTCTTCTTTATTTGTTCTCTTGTGTTTTTTATTCATAATTAATGGCGCAAATTTAATTGATGGCTTTAATGGACTTCTTGCTATTAATTTAATTATTATCAACTCAATATTAGCTTATATAAATTTAGCAGATGGAATAAATGAGTTTTCTGTTGTAATCATTGGACAAGTAATTGTTTTATTTTCATTTCTTCTATTTAACTTTCCAAGTGCTAAACTATTTTTAGGGGACAGCGGCTCTTATCTCTTGGGATCCACAGTCGCTCTTAACGTAATCATAACAAATAATATAAATCCAGATTATTCATCATTTTTTTTCTGCACACTTTTATTTTATTTATTCTTTGAAGTATTTTTTTCTTTCTTTAGAAAAATAATACAAAAAAAATCACCGATTCATCCCGATAATAAACATCTACATATGCTGATTTTTAAAAATGTTTCATTCATTTTTGGAAAGGAAAAGGGCAATTATATCAACTCGTTGATTATTAATTTAGGTTATTTATCTTTTGTTTTACCAGCTTTTGTATTTGCAAAAGATCCAATGATTAGCAGGTATTGGTTTTTTTCTTTAATAATAATTTATTTAGCTATTTATTTAAGACTTTATCGTTTAACAAAAAATTAAATTGATATATAAAACAACGATTATTAAATGGGCAAGTGGCGGAATTGGTATACGCGCTGGTCTTAGAAACCAGTGCCGCAAGGCTTAAGAGTTCGAGTCTCTTCTTGCCCACCAAAATATTATGAAAGTAGAAGTAAAATCAAAAAAAGGTCTTAGAACAGTTTTATCTGTAATAGTTGATAAAAAAAATATTAAGACAAAAATCGATGAAAAGTTAATTGAGCTTCAAAAGGAAGTTACTTTAAAAGGTTTTAGACCGGGCAAGGTTCCTCCAGCAGTGATTAAGAGTCAGTTTGGCAAATCTATTTACGGAGAAGTAGTAGACAAAATATTGAGAGAAACTAGCTCCAAAGCAATTGATGAAAAAAAATTAAAAGTCGCTGGTCAACCTAAAATCGATCTTAAACAATTTGGCGAAGGAAAGGATTTAAATTATGAACTTCAAATAGACTGTCTACCGAGTGTAACTTTAAAGAGTTTTGACAAGTTTAAAGCAACAAATTTTAAAGTAAAAATCGAAGACAAAATCGTTGAAGAAAAACTTAAAGAAATTGCAAATCAAAATAAGCAATTTGAAGATAAAAATGAAAATGAAAGAGCAGTTAATGGAGATCAAGTTATTTTTGATTATTCAGCTACTGTAGATGGAAATAAATTTGAAGGTGGTGAAGGTAAGGGTGTGCAAATAGAGTTAGGTAAAGATTTATTCCTAAAAGGTTTTGATCAACAATTAGTTGGAGTAAAAAAAAGTGACCAAAAAACACTTGATGCAGTACTTCCAGCAAATCACCCAAAAAAAGAATTAGCTAATAAGAAAACTAAATTTGAATGTAAAATTTTAAATGTTAAAAAACCTAAAACTAGTAAAACAGATGATGAATTTGCTAAATTAATGGGAGCAAAAGATATAAAAGACTTAAAGTCTATGATTGAAAAACAAATCTCTAGCCAATATTTACAAGCTTTAAATTCTATAACTAAAAAAGAAATTTTAGACCAAATTGAAAAAAACCATCAAGTAGATTTACCACAAAATTTAATAGATCAAGAAATTTCTATAATGACACAAAACCTTAAGCCAGAAGAAAAAGAAAAACATAAGGCTAATAATGAAAAATTAGCAAAATCGAGAATTAAACTAGGTTTGTTGTTAAACGAATATGGTGAAAAAAATAATCTAAAAGTATCAGATGATGAAGTTAGAGCCGAGATACAAAAACAGATTAAAGGTATGCCTGGACAAGAAAAAATGGTTCTAGAATATTATCAAAAAAATCCTAACGCATCTCAGAGTTTAAAGGGTTCTCTGTATGAAGAAAAAATTATTGAACTAATTAAATCAAAAATTAATCTTTCTTCAAAAGAAGTAAGTTCTAAAGAAGCAGAAAAAATAATTTCTGAGTTTAACAAACCTACTGGGGAGACTTCTGATAAATCAAAACCCTCATCACCTGCAAAGACTAAATCTAAACAAAAAAAATTAGTAAAAAGTAAACAATAGTTGTATAAACCAGATATGAGTCGCGAACTTGAAGAGAAAATGAATAGTCTAATTCCCATGGTTGTTGAACAAACAAGCAAAGGGGAAAGAGCTTACGATATTTATTCAAGACTATTAAAAGAGAGAATAGTATTTTTAGTTGGTCCAGTTAATGACGCTGTTGCATCGCTTGTTACTGCACAATTATTATTTTTAGAGTCAGAAAATCCTAATAAAGAAATAAATTTTTATATTAATAGTCCTGGAGGTTTAGTTACTGCTGGATTAGGAATTTATGATACAATGCAGTATATCAATTCTCCAGTTTCAACTCTTTGTATTGGACAAGCTTCATCTATGGGTTCTTTTCTTTTAGCAGCTGGTGAAAAAGGAAAAAGGTACTCGCTTCCCAATTCCAGAATTATGGTTCACCAACCTTCAGCTGGATTTCAAGGTCAAGCTACTGATATTCAAATTCATGCTAAGGAAATTTTATCCTTAAAAGAAAGATTGAATAAAATTTATTCAAAACACACCGGTAAATCAGTTGATGAAATATCTGAAGCTTTAGAGCGAGATAATTTTATGACTGCAGATGAGGCAAAAAAATTTGGCTTAGTGGACTCTGTTGTGGAGAAAAGAAAATAACACACAATATATAGTTAATTTTGCAACTTCAACTTGCTATGCATTTAGCAGAGTTTTATATTATCCATATTGATTCGATATGTCAGAAAAAAATAATAAAAATATTTTGTACTGCTCCTTCTGTGGAAAAAGCCAACATGAAGTAAGAAAACTTATTGCAGGTCCAACAGTGTTTATTTGTGATGAGTGTGTTGAGCTTTGTATGGATATTATTAAAGAAGAAAATAAAAGTTCACTTGTAAAACATCAGGATGGGGTTCCATCTCCTAAAGAAATTTGTAATGTATTAGATGATTATGTAATAGGTCAAAAATTTGCTAAAGAAATTTTATCTGTTGCAGTTCACAACCATTATAAAAGACTTAATCACGAAACAAAAAATAATAAAGATATTGAACTCTCAAAATCAAATATACTTTTAGTTGGACCAACAGGTTGTGGTAAAACTTTATTAGCCCAAACTCTTGCAAGAATATTAGATGTTCCATTTACAATGGCTGATGCTACTACTTTGACTGAAGCTGGTTACGTAGGTGAAGATGTTGAAAATATTATTTTAAAGTTATTGCAAGCTGCTGACTATAATGTTGAGAAAGCTCAAAGAGGAATAGTTTACATTGATGAAGTAGATAAAATCAGTAGAAAATCTGAAAACCCTTCTATCACGAGAGATGTTTCTGGAGAAGGTGTTCAACAAGCTTTATTAAAAATAATGGAAGGGACTGTAGCAAGCGTCCCACCACAAGGTGGAAGAAAACATCCTCAACAAGAGTTTTTACAAGTTGATACTACAAATATTTTATTTATATGCGGAGGTGCATTCGCAGGATTAGATAAATTAATCGATAGTAGAGGGAAAGGAAGTTCAATTGGATTCGGAGCAAAAGTTAAAAACTATAAACAGCAACCGCTTTCTGAAATAATGAAAATGTTAGAGCCGGAAGACCTAATCAAATATGGATTGATACCGGAATTTATTGGAAGGATGCCAATTATCGCAACACTTAATGATCTAGATGAAAAATCTTTGGTAAAAATTTTAACAGAACCTAAAAATTCATTGATCAAACAATATCAAAGATTATTTGAATTTGAAGAAGTAGAACTAGAATTTCAAAATGAAGCTATTCTAGAAATAGCAAAAAAAGCTATCTCAAAAAAAACTGGAGCAAGAGGATTGAGATCTATACTTGAAAATATTTTATTAAAAACAATGTTTGAATTACCCGATATGGAAAATGTAATGAAAGTAACAGTAGATAAATCTTCAGTAAAAGGTGTCTCTGAGCCCATTGTCACATATGGTAAAAAGTCATCAACATCAGTAGCTTAACGATGATTTGTTTCTTGAAATTACTGAATTAATTGCCATATTAATAATAAATGAAAGCTACTTATATCAAACCTCTACTACCATTAAGAGACATAGTAATATTTCCTTCCATGGTCGTTCCGCTTTTTGTCGGAAGAGAAAAATCTATTAAAGCTCTTCAAGAGGTAATGAAAACAGATAAATCTATAGTTTTAGTCACACAAAAAAACTCTGAAATTGACGATCCAACAAGCAAAGATCTTTATCAATTCGGATGTTTAAGTAAAGTTTTACAACTTTTGAAACTTCCAGATGGCACGGTAAAAGTGTTAGTTGAAGGAGAAAAAAGAATTAAGATTTTAAAACATAGTGAAGATAGTAATAATTATTTAAATTGTGAAGTAGAAATAGCTGAGGATGAAAATGTATCTAAAGAACTTGAACCATTGGCTTTTGGATTAGTTAAAAAGTTTGATAGACTTCAAGTTTTGACTAAGAGAGACTTAAATGACGGATCTAGTAATCTAAAAAATTTAAAAGACCCCTCTCAAATAGCAAACAATATTTCTTCAAATTTAAATATACAAATATTTGAGAAACAAGAGTTACTTGAAATTTTTGATCTTAAAAAAAGGCTAGAAAAAATTCATCAATTAATCGAGAAAGAAACTAGCGTTCTCTCAGTTGAAAAAAAAATTCGTGGAAGAGTCAAAAATCAAATGGAAAAAACTCAAAGAGAGTATTATTTAAATGAGCAGTTGAAGGCTATTCAAAAAGAACTTGGTGAAATTGATGAAGGAAAAGACGAACTTACATCTTTGTCTAGAGCCATATCAGAAGCTAAAATGCCTAAACTTGCTAAAGAAAAGTGTTTGTCTGAATTAAAAAAACTTAAATCTATGAGTCCAATGTCAGCGGAAGCTACAGTGGTAAGAAATTACCTGGATTGGATGACGGAACTTCCCTGGTCAAATAAGTCAAAGATAAATACTGATTTAAAAAATGCTCAAAAAATTCTTGACGAAGATCATTATGGTTTAGAAAAAGTAAAAGAGCGGATAATTGAATTTTTAGCAGTACAAAAAAGAATACAAAAAATGAAAGGACCTATTTTGTGTTTAGTTGGTCCTCCTGGAGTGGGTAAAACTTCTCTTGGAAAATCAATTGCAAAAGCTACTAATAGAAAATTCATTAGAATTTCATTAGGTGGTATCAGAGATGAGGCCGAGATCAGGGGCCATAGAAGAACTTATATTGGTTCTTTGCCAGGAAAAATAATCCAAATGATGAAAAAAGCTGGAACAAAAAATCCTCTTTTTTTATTAGATGAAATAGATAAGGTTGGGAATGATTATAGGGGAGATCCCTCTTCTGCTCTGTTGGAAGCATTAGATCCTGAACAAAACAAAGAATTTAACGACCACTATTTAGAAGTAGATTACGATTTATCTGATGTTATGTTCGTGACAACCGCTAATACTTTAAACATTTTACCTCCATTGTTAGATAGAATGGAAGTAATTAGATTGTCGGGTTATACCGAAGACGAAAAAGTAAATATTTCTCAAAAATACTTAATACCTAATCAAAGTAAAAATAATGGTCTTAAAAAAGAAGAGTGGGCAATTGATGAAGATATTAATAGGAAAATTATTAGACACTACACAAGAGAGTCTGGCGTGAGGAATCTTGAGAGAGAAATATCTAAAATTGCTAGGAAACTTGTAAAAAAAATAGATAATAAAGATAAAGTTAATAACCCTATTAATGACAAAGATTTAAAAGACTTGTTGGGAGTTCAGAAGTTTAATTATGGAGAAATCGAGGAGGAAAACAGAGTTGGTGTGGTAACCGGACTTGCTTGGACTGAGGTTGGAGGTGAAATTTTAAAAATTGAATCAGCGGTTATGCCAGGAAAAGGTAAAATGGAAATTACGGGAAAATTAGGTGATGTAATGCAAGAGTCAGTTAAAGCTGCGAAATCATACATAAGATCAAAGAGTTTAGATTATGGAATTATACCACCAGTTTTTGATAAAAAAGATTTTCATATTCATGTACCTGAAGGAGCTACGCCAAAAGACGGACCTTCTGCCGGAGTAGCAATGGTAACATCAATCATTTCAGCAATAACTGAGATACCTGTTAACAAAAACGTTGCTATGACAGGAGAGATAACCCTAAGAGGTTTGGTGCTTCAAATTGGAGGTTTAAAGGAAAAATTATTAGCAGCTCACCGAGCTGGAATTAAGAAGGTATTAATTCCAATAGAAAATAAAAAAGATTTAATAGAAGTTCCTAAAACCGTATTAGATTCTATTGAGATAATCCCAGTCAAAAATGTAGATGAAGTTCTAAAGGTTGCGTTAACTAAACCTTTAAAAAGAGTCGAGTGGGTAGAAGTTGACCAAATAGCAAAAAAAGATAAATTAAAAGATGAGCTAAGTACTCATTAAGCGCAATTAATCAAGCCAATCAGAATATTTGTGTAAGTTTTTTGA
>CACAWX010000003.1 GCA_902536305.1 uncultured Pelagibacteraceae bacterium | reverse complement strand
GCACCTAAATATTTTTGTACCCTAGTATATAAAGTGAAAGCAATAATACCTGGTGAAACAGCTGCAAACAAAACCCAAAATAAAAAATTACTGTTGAAAGCCGTATTGAAGTAAAAAATTTCTTCTAAAATATAAAAAGGAAATAAAGATATAGTTCCAAACATAGCTATCAAAGTAAATCTTGCCATTAAACTAAATTTACTTTTCCAGTTCAGGAGATAAATTGAATAAACGGCCCAACCCATAGCAGCACCTATCATCCATAAATCTCCCGATGTAAATTTAAAATTTATTAATAAATTTAAATTACCTTTACTTATAATTGCTAAAACACCAATTAAGCACAATACTAATCCAATGACTCTCGAGAAATTAATTTTGTCATTGAAAAACATTGCAGATAAAATGATTATAAAAATTGGTGAAGAGGTATAAATGATTCCCATATTTGCCATTGTGGTAGACATGCCGGCAATGAATGGGAATGCTCCACATATTCCACAACCCATAGAACCAAGAAAAAATAATTTCCAAAATTCTTTGTTGATATATTTTTTGTTTTTTAGAATTTCGTTGTAGAAGAAAGGAAACAAAATTAAAAAGACTGTTAACCATCTCCAAAAAGCTAAAGATATCGGTGGAACATATTCTACACCACCTCGTGCCACAATAATATTTGTTGCCATGAAAATTGGCTGTACAAATAACAAAATGTAAGGAAAGTAAGAGTTATTTCTTATCGCCGAAGGCTTCATAGAACATCATTACTATCACGATTATCATTAAGATATAAACTGGCAGCACATCTTTGAAACCTATCATCATTGATCTAGTTAGCGTAGTAGCAAGACCTAATAAAAATAAGGCACAAAGAGTAACACCTATGATTGTAGCAATTTTATCCTTCATCTTTACAATTTTTTTCTAACCAGTTAGCTGCTCCCAAAAATCTTAAGTCATCAAGCTTGTCACCAACTAATTGAACTCCTAATGGTAAGTCATTTTCTCCGGTAAGTAAAGGTAATGAGATTGCGGGCAAACCAAGGTAAGTCCAAATTTTTTGAAAATCGGCGCTACCTGTTGATTTCAATCCTTTGTCAGCAACTCCACTTGAAGAAGGTGTTATTATACCATGGTAGTCTTCAAAAACTTCTTTGTAAGACTCGTAGCTCTGTTTCATAAAATCGATCGCATCTGCGTACTCTTTTCCTGAATATTTTAGTCCTCTAGCGATTGCTTCTCTAAGTTCTTTTGAAAGTTTTGTTTTATCTTTTTTAAAATAAACTTGCATGTTATTTGCCATATCTACCTCATGAATAATTTGGTGATATTTAGGAATATCTTCAAAGTATGATGGTGTATCAAAAACTTCTATATTCTTTTTTAAATTTTTAATTAAAAATTCAAAAGCTTGTTGTGATTTTTTATTAATACTTTTCCATTTGTTTGTTTTATAAAAGATAAATTTAGGCTCAAATACTGGACCTTCTTCACAAGCTTCAAGCATACTATCAGCTGAAAAATGTATAGTAGAAGTGTCATATAAATCTTTTTTTATTAAAGTTTTGGCTAATAGCGCTACATCTTTTACAGTTTTACCAAAAACACCCATTGTATCTAATTTATCTGAAACTTTTAAAACACCATTCCTAGAAATCAATCCGTAGGAGGGTTTGTATCCTACAACTCCACAATAAGATGCTGGTCTAATGATTGAACCGCCTGTCTGAGATCCAATGGATAAATGTGCCATGTGTGAAGCTATAACTGCAGCAGAGCCACTTGAGGAGCCGCCTGGTGTTCTAGAGTAATCGTGAGGGTTTTTTGTTTTACAAGGGTGGATATAAGCAAGTTCGGCCGTTGCCGTTTTTCCCATTATTATAGCTCCAGCGTTTTTAAGTAAGTTCACTATTTCTGAATCTTGTGTACTAGACATCTTTTTTCTAAATACTGTTCCACATTCTGTAGGCATGTCATAAGTGCCGATTATATCTTTAACAGCTACCGGTAGTCCGTGAAGGGGTCCTAAGGGTTTCCCTGATTTTCTGTAGTCATCGGCCTCCTCAGCTTTTTCTAATAAAATTTTTTTATCGAAATGTGCCCAAGCTTGAATATCTTTTTCATATTTTTTAATTCTATCTAAATATTTATTACAAAGCTCTACAGAGGAAATTTCTCCAGATCGTAGTTTTGACACTAACTCATTAGCTGTAAGAGTAGAGACATCTATCATTTTAATTTTTAGTTAGCGAATAGAGTATCTGGTAACCAAAGAGCTATTCCAGGAAATAGATACATAAGCACCATCGCAAAAATAACTATACCTAAAAATGGCATAATACCTGTAAATATCTGCATTAGTTCTACGTTTTTACTTTGTACACCTTTTAAATAATAAGCGGACATAGCCATGGGTGGAGTTAAAAAAGAAGTTTGTAAGTTCAAAGCAATCAGCATCGCAAAGAAGTAAGGGTTTACCTCAAAAAATGCTACAAGAGGTAAAAATATTGGTACAAATATAATTAATATTTCTGTCCATTCTAAAGGCCAGCCAAGTAAAAAAATTATTAACTGAGTTATAATTAAAAACTGCCAAGGTTGTAGATTCATTGATTTGAAGAAATGTTCAAAAACTTCGTGTCCGCCTAAATAAGAAAATACTGATGCAAAAGTCCAAGATCCTATGAACAACCACATGATCATTGCTGTGGTCTTCGCGGTTAAAAAGACAGACTCTTTAAAATTTTTCCACTTTAAAGTTTTATAAAAATAAGAAAGAACCAGTGAGCCAAAAGCACCAACGGCTGCTGCTTCTGCTGGAGTTGCTAACCCTCCCAGAATAGTTCCTAATACAAGAATGATTAAAGAGAAAAGAGGCAGGAAGGATACCAAAACTTCTTTTAATATTACTGATCGCGGTGGTATATCTTCTTTAGGAGGCTTTGGTGCAATCGATGGATTAAAGTAAGCCATAGTAATTGCGTAACCTATATAAAGTCCTGCCAGTAAGAGACCTGGAAAAATAGCAGCCGCGAATAGTCTTAATGGAGATAATTGAGCAATAACGGAATAAACAATTAACATAATGCTTGGTGGAATTAAAATTCCTAAACAGCCGCCAGAACAAATTACACCAGAGGCAAACTTTTTATCATACCCTGCCTTAATCATTGCTGGCCAAGCTAATAATCCCATTAAAGTTACAACTGCTCCAATAATTCCTGTCGCTGTAGAAAATAATGCACAAGTGATTAGCGCTGCTACTGCCATTGAAGCTGGTAGCCTGTGTGAAGCTAATCTAATTGCAAAAAATAATCTTGATACAATTCCTGCCCTTTCAACTAAATAACCCATAAATAAAAATAAGGGGACTGCAGTTAAAACTGTATTGTCCATCACAGTATAAGTATTTTGTACAAATAATTGAAAAATTCTATTATCAAGGAGATGTTCCATTCGAGTTGGGTCAAAGTAAGCGTAATAACCAAATCCAACTCCCATTGCCATTAAAGTAAATGCAATCGGAAATCCTAATAAAACTGCAAATAGGAATATTCCCATCATTAAAATAGCGATTTCTGGATTTGTTAAACTAAATAACATCTTTTTGATCCTCGTCTTGTGCTGTTCTCATTAATATTTTTTCAGTTTCTTCTGCCACAACCATCCTAGCTGGCCAATGACCTGTTTGAATACAAATTATAGATCTGCAAACTTCACTTACACCTTGAATGATTAACAAAATACCTGCAGCTGGTATTAAAGATTTTGCCATATAAATTTGAATTTGAGCAGGACTATTCCAACTTGTTTCTTTTATTTTCCAAGCTAAAGCAGCATACTCATATCCATAAAATGCTAAAGCAAGTACTCCTGGAAAGAAAAATATAAAGTATAAAACTAGATCTATATAACCTTGAGTTCTTGGTTTAAATAATCTGTAAATGACATCACCCCTTACATGTGCTTCTGTAGATAATGTGTACGCTCCTGCCATCATGAAAATGGCTCCGTACATTTGTAAACTAAAATCAAAATTCCATAAAGTAGGGGCATTGAATGCGTATGCCATTATTACTTCATAGCATGTACCACCCATTAAAATAACGATACACCAAGAGAATGCCTTGCCAACCGAAGTGCTTAATGTATCTGCGAAATGAATAAACCCTCTCATAAGAAGTTTGAAACTATTCTAATTTTTTGATTATTTCCATAAAAAAAGGGGGCGTAATATCACCCCCTTTTTAATTTTTTTAGTAAATACTAAATTTTTACTTTACCAATAGAGCCAAATTCGTTCTCGTAAGCCAACTTATAGTTAGGTTGGTTCATGAGTAAGTATTTCATAACTCTCTTAGCATAAGCTTTTTGTGAATCTATGATCTTTTTGAAGAATGCATCTTTCTTATTGAAGTCTCCAATTACTTTGTCCCAACCTTTTAATTGTTGAGCTAAGATCGCGTCAGATGTTTGATACACATTTACTTTGTGCTGGTTCATCAATTTAGATAGGTCAGCTGAGTATCTCACTAATGCTTTAAAGTAGTTGTCTGTATTTGCAGCGTAAGCAGCATTTTTTAGAATAGCCTGGTGTTTAGGCGATAGTCCATTAAATGTCTTCTTATTAACTGGAATTTCAAACATCTCTTGTGATTGGTGGAAGCTTCCTAAGTGATAATGCTTAGAAACGTCTTGCATACCAAACTGAGAGTCTGAAGTTGGGTTGTTAAACTCAGCAGCTTCAATCAATCCTGTTTTCATTGCAGGTTGAATCTCACCACCGGGTAATTGTCTTACAACCATTCCCATTGCTGTTAATACGTTAGTAGCTAATCCTACTGTTCTGTACTTCATACCTTTAACATCAGACACTTTAGTTACGTTCTTTTTGAACCAACCAAAAGGCTGAGCAGGCATCGGCATGTGGAAGAAACCAATATAATCGAAACCTACTTTTGCAAGTGTTTCATCATATAATTTTCTACCTCCACCATACTCCATCCATCCCATTACTTCTTGAGACGACATTCCGTATGACGGACCCGTTCCGAACAGAGAAGCAGCTGGATTTTTTCCATACCAGTATGCTGTTACCCAGTGTCCCATATCAAGAACACCTGAACTTACTGCTTGTCCAATTTCTGAAGTTTTAACTACGGCACCAACTGGCTGAAGATCAATTTTTAACTCACCTCCAGACATGTCGCCAACCATTTTTGCGTAGTCGCCAGCCATTTCAAAGAAAATGTTAGCGCCTGACGGCCAAGCCGCTTGCATCTTTAAAGTTTGCGGAGCACCAAGAGCAACGTTTGGCATTGCTACTGTTGCTGCTGCTGCTGCACCTGTTGCAGCTGCTGCTTTAAAGAACTTACGTCTTGAAGGAGTTTTTACTCCTTTTATTTTTTTGTCTTTTGACATATGTCCCCCATTTATTAATTAATTGAATTATTAAAACGTAAACTCAAAGTAGAGTCTACCTTTTTTATAATTATTATAATCTATGATACAATCTGTGAGTGTATTAATTTACTTGATCTTGTGGTTTTTGACCAGAAAAAAACTGCTCTAAATTTTTTGTTGCTCGATAAGCCATATCCCATCGTGTTCTTTTAGTCGCGCTACCAAGATGTGGAAGTAAAAAAATATTTTTTAATTTTAGATACTCAGGATGAATTTTCGGTTCACCATTATAAACGTCTAGACCATAGGCAAACACGGTTCCATTTTTTAAAGCTTCTATCATTGCGTCATCATCTACCACATCGCCTCTGGCTGCGTTTCCAACTACGGTGTTTTCTTTTAAATAACTTAAGGTCTCCTTATTAATAATTTTAGTTGTCTCCGGTGTTGCTGGACAGTTTACAGATAAAAACTCACTTTGCTCAAATAGTTCTTTTAAAGTTTTGTGATAAATTGCTCCGTCTTCTAACTCAGGTGAGAGTTTTGATCTATTATGATAATGTATTTCCATTCCAAATGCTTTTGCTCTTTTTGCTACAGCTCTACCAATTCTTCCCATGCCTAAAATCCCTAAACGTTTATTAGACATTTGTTTACCTAGTAAAAAATCCCAGGACCATTTCCAACTTTGTGTTTCTGCTGCTAATCTTCCTTCATAAGCTTTTCTAGATGCTCCTAATAATAACAATATTTGAATATCTGCTGTAGCATCTGTCAAAACATCAGGAGTATTTGTGACCGTAATACCTTTTTCTCTAGCAATTTTAAAATCGATATTTCCAAATCCAACTGCACCGTTAGCAATAATTTTTATTGATTGAGAAAGTTTAGAAATTGTCTCAGCATTTATAGGATCTGTAACCGAACTTAAAATTCCGTCACAGTCTTTAGATCCTTCAATAATTTCTTCAGCACTATAAATTTTATCATTTGAATTAAGTTTTACCTCAAATAATTCTTCAAGTTTTTGCTCATTTTCTTTTAAAAGTTTTCGAGTAACGAATACTTTTTTCATAATCAAAAATTTTTTAATTTATAAGGCTTAGGACCGCCTGTAAACCAATCTAATAATTCCACTGTATGAATAATTGGGATCTGAGTTCCATTTGATATCTGTGTCATACACCCTATGTTTCCAGTTGAAATAAAATCTGGTGAAACTTTTTCTATATTACTTACTTTATTTTTTAATAAGGTTTTTGCCATTTTTTGGTGAAGTATATTATAAGTTCCTGCCGAACCACAACATAGATGTCCTTCAGGTATATCGATTACCTCATTACCTGTTTTTGAGATCAAATCCTTTGGCTGTTGATGTACTTTTTGACCATGCTGCATAGAACAAGCTGAATGATAAGCAATTTTATATTTTTTTTCATCGTTTGTTTTAATTTTTAAATCTAGGCTCTCTTCAAGATACTCGGTAACATCTTTTGTTAATTCAGAAATTTTTTTAGCTTTTTTCTTCAAATCATTATTATTTTTAAAAATATGACCATAATCTTTTAAAGTTGTGCCACATCCAGATGTATTGCTAATAATTGCATCTAAGCCATTAGTAATATATTCATTGTGCCATTTTTCTATATTTTGAACAAAAGATTGGTGTGCAAGATCTTTTTTTCCTAAATGATGATTTAGTGAACCGCAACATTCTATTTCTGGCATAACAACCACCTCTACATTATGTCTATTAAGTATTCTTATTGTCGACTCGTTTATTTCTGGAGAAATAACACGTTGAACACATCCAGTTAGCAAAGCAACTCTTGAAATAATTTTACCACTCTCAGGTTTATAAATTTTTTGTGTTTCAATTTTTTTTGAAGGTATTTTATTTGGCATTAAATTAAGTGAGTTTTTTAAAAACGTAGGTAAAAGAAAACTAAAAGGTTTAATTAGTTTCGTTAAGTAGGCTAAAATCAAAAAGACTTTTGGTCGTGGTAAAACAAATGATAATACATTTCTAAATAAACGATCAAAAAAAGGTCTCTTGTAAGTCTCCTCAACGTAATTTCTACCATGATCAATTAAATGCATGTAATTTACACCTGATGGACATGTTGTCATACATGAGTAGCAGGAAAGGCAACTATCTATATGCTTAACGATTTTTTTGTTTGCAGGCTTTTTATTCTCAAGCATATCTTTAATGAGATAAATTCTTCCTCTAGGACCTTCAAGTTCTTCACCATTAACACAAAAAGTTGGACAAGTTGCATTGCACATACCACAATGAACACACTTCCTTAGAATGCTCTCGCTTGATTTATTGTCTTTATCTAGAAGTTGTTTATCAGTAAAAGATGTTTGCATTATATTCCCGTATACATTTTACCCGGATTAAAAATTCTTCTCGGATCAAAACTTTTTTTAATTTTTTCAGAAATCTTATACTTAATTGGGTCTATTGTAAAAATATCAGCAGCTGCTTTCATGTCCTCCTCGACTTTAATTAAAGTAAAATATCCATTATGATCTTTAGTAATATCTTTTAATTCATTGAGAATTTTAGTGGAGATATCATTAAGCTCAAGCCAAATAAGGCTTCCACCCCAATCTAAAAAATAGCTTAAATCAACGTTTTTTAATTTTTGTAATAAATTTAAGGTCTCACTAACAGGCACTACTACTCTTATTAAATTTTTTTTTGTATTTGAAAAAACTACAAGATTTTTAGTCTTTTTCCAAAAAATGTTTGACTGTTCAACATTTAAAACTGAATATTCATTTTCAAGTAAATCTAATTCCTTAGATAATCTTTTAATTCTTTGGTCTACAGAATTTGTTGGGCCTTCTACTCTTATACCTGTTAGAGCGCCCTTATGAGTTAGATCATTGAAAGAGAAATGCTTTTCGAAAGAGTCTGGATAAAAAACTCCACCTGAAGGATCTATAGACGAAGATAATGATTTTCCTAAATATTCTAAAGCCTTTTTTACGTGGGGATTATTTATAATTAGTGTTTTGCTTGTCTCTGGTTTTGGTAAAACTTTTATTGATAATTCTGTCAAAACTGTCAAAGTTCCAAAAGATCCTGAAAGCAACTTACATAAATCATATCCTGTTACATTTTTAACAACGGTTCCGCCAGATTTTATTGTTTCACCTTTACCATTAATTCCTTGAAAGCCTAGTAAATGATCTCTCGCACTACCTACTTTAAATCTTCTAGGGCCAGCAAAATTACATGACACTACTCCGCCAATTGTTCCTGAATTACTTTTACCAGAAAATAAATACCCAAAGTCCGTTGGTTCAAAAGCAAGTTGTTGATTATTTTTATCTAGTTCTTTTTCTATTAGTTCAATAGGCGTCCCTGCTTTTACTTTTATGTACAGTTCTTCTGGTTTGTATTCAATTACTCCAGAGTATTGGGACAAATCTAAAGTTTTTTCTGCCTGAAAATTTCTACCTATTTTATTTTTTGAGTTAAGACCATTTATCTCAAGAGGAATGCTTTTTTTATAAGACTCTTTAACTATCTCTGAAATTTGCTCTCTGGTTGAGGGCTTTAGAACTGATTGATTAAAATCTAGGAATGTCTGGGAATTTTGTTTTTCCTCCATGGACATGAACCCTTCCTTCCTCAGCACATTTTCTAAGAATTGGATATACTTTTCCAGGATTTAAAAGTGAATTAGGGTCTAAAGCAACTTTAATTGTAAGTTGTTGTTGGATATCCTTATCATTAAATGCTTCGCACATTAATTCTCTTTTCTCAATTCCAACGCCGTGTTCACCAGTTAAAGCTCCACCAACTTTGACGCAATATTTTAATATATCTGCACCAAATTCTTCACATTTTCTAAGTGAATCTGGATTGTTTGCGTCAAACATAATCAGAGGATGTAAATTTCCATCTCCTGCGTGAAAAGCGTTGGCTACTGGCAAATCATATTTTTTTGATAATCTTGAAATCTCATTTAAAACTTCAGCTAATTTTCCTCTAGGTATGGAGCCATCCATACACATATAATCTGGTGCTAAAACTCCGCAAGCTGGGAAAGCTGCTTTACGGCCTGCCCAAAATTTTAATCTTTCTTCATTTGATTTACTTACTTTTAAACTTGATGAATTATTTTTTTCTGCAATTTGTTTAACTTTACTTATATAATCTTCAACTTCGTGCTCAGTTCCATCAAACTCTACTATCATCATAGCTTCTGCATCTGTTGGGTAACCAGCTTTTGCGTAATCGTTCGTTGCTTTTGTCAGAGCCTTATCCATAATTTCCATTCCTGCTGGAATACATCCTTGAGCTATAATTTCTGCAACACAGCTTCCTGCGTCCTCAATTGTTGGAAAGCCAACTAAAGCAGCTTTCACTACTTCAGGAGCTTTTAAAATTTTTACAGTTACTTCCGTAATAACTCCAAGTAAACCTTCTGAACCTGTCATTAATCCCAGAAAATCATATCCCTCTGAGTCCATTGTTTTACCGCCAAATCTAGTTATGGTTCCATCCATTAGTACAACCTCAATACCCAAAAGATTGTTTGTAGTAGCACCATATTTTAGAGAGTGTACACCTCCAGAATTTTCGGCAACATTTCCACCAATTGAACATGCTATTTGACTTGATGGATCCGGAGCGTAATAAAATCCTTTGTCTTGAACTGCATGTGTAATAGCTAAATTTGTTACACACGGTTGTGTTACAACACATCTGTTTTCATAATCTATTTCAAGAACTTTATTAAATTTTCCCATAGCCATTAAAACACAATCTTCTAAAGGCATTGATCCCCCTGATAATCCTGTGCCGGCACCTCTTGGAACTACTTTGATTTTATTCTCGTTACAATATTTTAAAATTTTACTAACTTCGTCAACATTTTCAGGCATGACTACCGCTAAAGGCATTTTCCTATATGCTGTTAACCCATCTGTCTCAAAAGGTCTTAATTCGTCAGGATGTGAGAGAACATTTTTTGGATTTATGATTCTTCCAATATCAGAAACAATTTTATCTTTATTTGATAAAATTAAACTATCAACTTTTGGCATTTGCAAACTACTCATAATTTACCTTACTTAAGCATTTTTGATATTTTATCTAGTGCTTTTTGAATATTATCCCTTGATGCTGCGAAGCTAAAACGTACAAAATCTGTAGATGTTTTACCAAAAGCTGTTCCAGGAACAATTGCCACACCGGCTTCATGCATACATTTTTTTGAAAATTCAGATCCATTCATGCCTGTACCGCTCACATTAGGGAATGCGTAAAAGGCACCTCCGGGCATACTGCATGTTACTCCAGGTAGATCATTTAATCCTTTGTGAATTAATTTTCTTCTTTGATCGAATTTTTCCATCATATGATGAATAGATTCATCAGGACCATCAAGGGCTGCTATGCCAGCAAACTGCGAAGGAGCATTCACGCATGAAAAACTATTGATTGCCAACTTAGTGACATGTGGAATTAATTTTTCTGGCCACACACTCCAACCCATTCTCCAACCCGTCATTGAGTAAGCTTTACTCCAGCCATCTAAAACTATTAATCTATCTTGAAGATCTGGGTAATTAAAAAAAGTTGGCATTTCTTTTCCATCAAAAATTTGCCTACTATAAATTTCATCACTTAATATTGTGACATGTGGATGTTTCTTTAAACCTTCAGCAAGAAAATCTATTGCGGGCTTTTCTACAAAACTTCCAGTTGGATTGTTAGGATTAATTAATATTACTAATCTAGTCTTATCAGTTATAAGAGATAGAATTTTTTCAGGATCAAACTTTAAATCTTTTTCTGTGGTTAAATCATAAGATACAGCCTTAGCTCCAGTATAGTTTATCATGGACTCATAAATTGGAAATCCGGGTGTTGGATGAACTATCTCTGCTCCTGGCTCACCAATCATTTGTATTGCAAAATACATAGTTGGTTTTCCTCCTGGCATAATCATAATTCTCTCAGGATTAATTTCTTTTTTATATAATTTTTTTATTTTTCTAGAGACAGCTTGCCTGCATTCGGTAATTCCATTTGCTAAAACATACCCATGATGTCCATCATCAATTGCTTTTTTTGCTGCATCCATAATGTGTTGAGGTGTCTTGAAATCTGGTTGACCTAATCCTAAATGGATCATTTCTTTGCCTTGTGCTTCAAGTTTTTTTGCTTCAGCTAAAACGCTAAAAGCTGTTTCTGTTCCTAATCTATCTAAATTTTTTGCTAATTTCATAATATAACTTAATAATATTTTTAGGTTTTGCCTACTGTTAATATTGCATCATCTATAAGCTATTTTCGTTTGATTAAGCTCTTTAATAGTTTTGCATCCAAGTAAAATCATATCTCTTCTAATTTCTTCTCTCATTCTTTTTAATATTTGTTCCACACCTGCTTGTCCACCTGCTCCTAAAGCAAATAAAAAACCTTTTCCAAAGCTACAAGCAGTCGCTCCAAGTGATAATGCTTTAAGAACATGAGTTCCTCTTCTAATTCCTCCGTCTAATATTATTTCCAACTTGTCACCAACTGCATCTCTTATTACTGGTAATTGATCGAAAGGTGATCTTGAACCATCAAGTTGTCTACCTCCATGGTTTGATAATAAAATTGCTGATGCGCCTATATCAGCTGCTCTTTTGGCATCTTCTACAGACATTACTCCTTTTAGCGCAAAAGGGCCTCCCCATTTTTTAACTACATACTCTGCATCTTTCCAACTCATCGCCGGATCATATTGTTCATTAATATATTCCATCACACCTTTAGCAATACTTGATCCTTTTTTTGTCCAATGTGAAACATTAGCAAGCTCAAATTTTTTATGAGTTAAATAATTAAACGCCCACCTTGGATGCATTGCAAAACTCATTATACTCTTTAAGGTTAATTTAGGCGGCGTCGTAAATCCCCACTTGTGATCTCTTTCTCTATTTCCAGCAACAACCGTATCAACTGTTAGGCATAAAGATTTAAACCCTGAACTTTTACATCTATCTATTAGATTATCTGTTAGCCCTTGATCTTTATGAATATAAAGTTGAAACATCTTTGGACCACTTGCTGCATTAGCTATTTCTTCAATAGACGACGTTGCCATAGTCGACATACTATAGAAAGTTCCAAATTTTTCTGCTGCTCTTGCTGAAGCCTTGTCTCCGTCATGATGATATAATCGCTGCATTGCCGTTGGTGCTAAGAATAATGGCATATCAATCTTCTGGCCAAATACTGTGGTAGAGAGATCTGGTTCACCAACGCTTGCTAAAATATTAGGAACTAAATCACATTTTAAAAAAGACTCAGTGTTTCTTTTAAGTGTAGTTTCATCGTCCGAGCCTCCGTCAATGTAATGAAAAATAGGCGCTGGTAAATTTTTTTTGGCTAGTTTTCTAAAATCCTCAAAATTATAACAATCGTTTAGGTTCATTGTTATAATTAAAAGTTTTTAGAAAAAGTTATTTGTTGATTGTCGGTTCCTGGATTTGTATCACCCCAATCATTATTAGAAATGTGACTATAGCTATAACTTAATTTTGAATTTTCAAAAATATCAAGCCCTACTTTTAATTCGCTTTTAAATTCGAGAACACTTCCTAAATCTTTTCCATCACCTTTTTCATAATAGCCAGGAGCGAAACTTGGGAGGATTTTTAAAGGACCAATTCCATATTGAGCTTCAACACCTGTATAAAGATAAACTGAGCTATCACCTGTCATAAAGCCTCCGGTTACTGGCTTAAATTTTCCTAGAAAAGTATCTCTAAATAAATTTGGATTTTTGTGTTCAATTCCAAATAAAGTTGTTTGGTCGTCACCCTCTTTATCTACAACGTCAAATGTTCCAGTATAAATAGAAATATTATTTTCTCCTTGATCTGCAATTACAAAGTTAAAAGTGAAAGCAGAAATAAATAATAGTATTAGAAATTTGAATTTCATTAGAAAAAAATACAACTAAATGTTTAATATGTACAGTTTCCTCTGGTGATTTATTGTCTTTTTTTTACTAGAGTGAAAATAAAAAAACCCCCAAAAATTAAGGCTATGTAAGGTAAAATCCAGAGCAAAGAATTTTGTGCATTTAATTGAGGTTTAAATACAATCCACTCACCATATTTATCAGACATAAACGAGTAAATCTCATCTTCGGTTTTTCCTTCATTAATTAAATCTTTTACCACGAGTTTGATTGTTTGAGCAAAATCAGAATTTGAGTCTGAAATAGATTGTCCTTGACAAACTAAACAACGTAAATTCTTATGAATTGTGTTTGGATCAATTATTTTTTCAATGCCAAACAAAGATTGGGTATAAAACATAAAAAAAACTAAAAATATTTTTAATTTCATAATTATTTAATTATTTCTTTAATTTCTTTATAATCATCAATAGACAACGGTCCAACAAATTTTTTAATGATTGTATTTTCATTATTTATTATTATACTTTCTGGTATTCCATATATTCCAAAAATTACAGATTGTTTTCCCTCAAAATCTTTTAGAAGAAAGTTATACGGATTACCTAAATCTTTTAAAAATTTTCTTGCTAATTCTTTTTTATCTTTAAAATTAACACCTAAAATATCCAAATTGTTCTCTGCAGATAACTTCATTAAAACTGGATGCTCAACTCTACATGGTCCACACCAAGAGGCCCAAAAATTTATCAAAGTATAATTATTGTTTATAAGATCTTGTTTGGTGAAAGATCCATTTTTATCAAAGTATGCAATTTTAAATTGAGGAACCTCTTTGTTAATTAAACTTGAAGTATTGTAATTAGTTTCTCTATTCAAACTTATATAAAAAACACTTATAACAAAAAAAAATATTACAAAAATTATTATCTTAACTGTATTTCGCATTTTTAAATAACCTTAGGAATCCACCTGTAACGATCATGACCACTGATATCCAAATCCAGATCATTAAAGGTTTTTTTTGAAACTTAATATTATAATAGTCAGATCTATCAATGTTGCTCATAGTCAAATAGTAATCCTTCAAAAGATTAGTCTTTATAGAAGCTTCATAAGTTAATGTTTTTGGATTATCATAAATTCTTATTTCAGGTTTTAAAATATTTTTTTCATTAGAAAAATTATTGTTTATCTCTAATGTGCCAATCACAGCTTTATAGTTAGGAAAATCTTTTAAATCTAATTTTTCTAATTTAATTGAATAATTTTCAAAATTTTTTGTTTCTCCAACTTTAATATTGTAGTCTTTCTCAATTGAAAAAATATGGTTTAATCCAATAAATAAAACTAAGAAACCAAATGAAGCGTGAGAGATTATTCTTGCTAAATCAAATCTATTTTTTTGGAGTGCGCTTACACCATCTTTCAAAGATGAGATGATTAAAAATAAGGCGCTGATAATTATAAAGTTAGATAAAATACTATAGCTTTTAATGAAAACTAAAATTAATACATTTAAAATTATTGAACCAGCCAAAATAAAAGAATAAACTTTAATATCCTCAAATCTATTTTTAATCCATTTCACTCTTGGTCCAACGGCCATGAATATTAAAAATATTACTACTATCGGAAAGATAATAGCGTTATAAAAAGGGGGACCTACAGAAATCTTGTTATCAGTTAAAGCATCTGTAAAGATTGGATATATCGTTCCTAATAAAACGGTAATTAGATAAAACATCATAAACCAATTATTAATTAGAATGAATGTCTCCTTACTATTTTGATTTAAACTATAATTCTCTTTTTTGTATTTTTTAAATAAAAGATAAATTGAACTAAAGATCATCAAACTCAAAAATAATAAAATATAGACGCCTCGAGTAGGATCGCTAGCAAAAGTATGCACTGAATTTAAAATTCCAGATCTTACAAGAAATGTACCAGTTACACTTAGTATAAATGTAATCAAGCAAAGAATAATAACCCAAAAATAAAATAGATTTCTTTTTTCAAATACAATGATTGAGTGGAGCAATGCTGTCATAGCAAACCAAGGTAATAAAGATGCATTTTCAACTGGATCCCAAAACCAAAAACCTCCCCAACCTAGCTCATAGTATGCCCAGACGGACCCGACTAAGATACCAAGTGTTTGAAAGCACCAAGAAATTAAAACCCAATTTTTGATTGAAAAAGAAAAAGATTTTTCAGAATAATTTACAATTAATGATGCTATTGCAGCTGAAAAATAAATTGAGGAACCAACAAAACCTATGTAAAGCAAAGGTGGGTGGATAGCTAATGCTGGATCTTGTAAGATTGGATTTAAACCTAAGCCTTCACTTGGTATGGGAGATAAAGAGCTAAAAGGATTTGAATTAAATAAAATAAAAAAAAGGAAACCAAGAATTAATATATTTTGAATAATAAGTGTTATTAATCTGAATTTTTTTGGATGGTCTTTATTGTAAATTAGAAACAAAAAAGAAAATATCGTAAGAATAATTACCCAAAGTAACAAGCTTCCCTCATGATTCCCCCATGTTCCGGCAATCTTATAAAATACCGGCTTCATAGAATGTGAATTTTGATAAACTGTTACAAGTGAAAAATCTGAAACGATAAAAGCTGCTATCAAAGTAAAAAAACAAAAAATTATTAAAGTGCTCTGAATTAAACTTAATTGATAAATATTTTTAATTATAAGATTATTAGATGTTTTAAGATTTTTATTAGATAGATAAATAATACTAATGCTTACTAAAACACTAATAAACAAAATTGAATTTCCAAGGTTACTTAACATCTTTTTTCATAATATCTTTAAGTTCTGGAGGCATGTAATTTTCATCATGTTTTGCTAAAATTCTATCTGCAATAAAAAATGATTTATCTTGAAGTATACCCTCTGCGACAACACCTTTCTCTTCCGCAAATAAATTTGGTACTGTCCCACTAAAACTTATTTTTAATTCATTATTAAAATCTGTAATAATAAATTTAATTTCTTGCTCATTGATAATTATGGAGTTTTTTTTAACCATTCCTCCTACTCTAATTTTTTTTTTAAAATTTGTATCTTGATTATTTTTAATGTCCGTTGGTGATTTAAAATATAAAATGTTATTATTTAATGATTGAAGTATAAAAAAGATTGCTATCACAGAAGATGAAAACAAAATTACTAAGAGTGATACTCTTTTTTTTACTTTTTTTTGAAGCATTGACTGCTTTATACAGTTTTACTATACGACGATAAAACTTGTGATGCGACCTTTGAATTCTCTATGACTATTTTTTTCTGCTCAATTGAAAGTTCGTTAATTTCTTTTGCAAATTCTCTCTCATATTTTTTTAGTGTTTTATGAGTTTTATAGTAAACAAACGCACAAGCAAGAAAGGTAATTAAAAAAGAAGACCACACAAATAAACCATAGCCATTCATTGATAATAAATTTTGAATCATAATCTTTTTAAGTTTTTTTTCTTTATTTTAATGATTTCTGTCTTATATTTCATTAGAAAAATTAGCGCACAATACAAGAGCAGAACAAAAAACATGAGCATTAAGGGCATTAACATAGAGGAATGAATTGTGCTCGAACCTATTAATTTGATACTAGCAGGTTGATGAAGCGTGTTCCACCATTCGACTGAGTATTTAATTATTGGTACATTGATTAAACCTATTATAGCAATAATACTTGAAATTCTATTTGCTCTTTCTTCTTCAGAAATAAACTTATGAACAGAAATAAAACCAATATAGAAAACAGCAAGTATTAACATTGAAGTAATCCTTGCGTCCCATGCCCACCATGTTCCCCAAGTTGGTTGTCCCCATAATGATCCAGTGACAATTGCTAAACAAGTAAACATCAAACCTATTGGAGCAATACTTTTTGTAATAAGTTTTATATTTTTTATCTTAAAAACAAAATTCACAATAGATAAAAAAGCTATTGATGTAAAAGAAGCCAAACCTATCCAAGCGGAAGGTACATGCACATACATAATTCTAACGCTATCACCTTGTAAATAATCCGGAGGAGAAAGAATTAATGCAAAAGAAAGTGCTACTAAAAGTAAAACAAAAAATATTGAATTGATAAATTTTGTTAATTTCTCAATCCAATAAAATATATTACCTAAACTCAATAATTTAAACATTAGGATTTAATTACTATAATATTTTTTTTATGTGAAGTTGTTTTATGAGCCCAACTGAGAATTAGGAGGGAGTATAACTAAAGAGATTATCCTCAATTGGGCTAAAACATAATTAATATAGATATTTACTGTGTCTGTGATTTGAATAAAAAATGTTATCTTTTAGGCAGAAGTAATTAATTTGATATTTTAAGATAACTCGAGCCTTTTTTGCCTGAAAAAATTTCCTCTATAAGAGGATGTTTAACTGGTTCTTTCGACTGATCTAAAAGAAGGTTCTGCTCAGACACGTAAGCTTCGTAAGTTACATCATTACTCTCGGCTAACAGGTGATAAAAGGGTTGATCTTTTCTTGGTCTGACTTCTTTTGGAATTGATTGGTACCATTCTTCAGAGTTATTGAACTCAAAGTCCACGTCGTAAATAACTCCCCTAAAGTCAAAATGTCTATGTTTAACGACTTCACCTATAGAAAATTTTGCTGTGTCTTTTGTAATCATACTAAATAATTAGTAATTTTTTTCTGAAAATCAATATCTAATTTATTAAAATTTTATTATATGCTAAAAACTTAATGTGAATAAGTCGTTTTTAAAATTTATTACAGATTTTGGCCCTCTATTAATTTTTTTTACTATCTACTATAAGAGTGGGAATAGTTTAACAGCTGCAATTCCACCCTTAATAATCTCTACATTAATTGCGGTTGCGATAATGTATTTTGTTGAAAAAAAAATTCCCTTTGTACCATTAATTGGGGCTATAGTGATCTCGTTATTTGGAGGATTGACTTTGTATTTTAACAATCCAATCTTTATTTATATGAAGCCCACGATAGTAAATATTATATTTGCAGCTATCCTAATTATAAGCAAAACTTATTTTAATAGAAATTTCTTGAAACTATTTTTACAAACAGCTTTTCAGTTAAACGAAGAAGGATGGAATAAGCTAAACTTCAGATGGGCTTACTTCTTTGTATTTTTAGCAATTTTAAACGAAATAGTTTGGAGAACACAACCAGAGACTACTTGGGTTAATTTTAAAGTTTGGGGAATGCTTCCGATAACGATTATCTTTACCGCTATGCAATTACCTTTGATAAATAAATATAAAGTATGAATAAAATTAGATTAGTTGTTAATAATGAGGTTCAAAAAAAGAATAAAGAAAAGTTTTTTATTAAAAAAGAACTTCAAAGCATATTAAATTTATATGCAAAAATGGTTTCTAATGGATCATGGAAAGATTATTCTTTCACCTCGGGAGTAAGAGAAGTTTCTTTTAATGTTTATCAAAGAGCATCGGATAAACCTGTTCTTAGAATTTTAAAAAATCTTAAACCTCAATATTTTAATGAAAGATACTTAATTAAAGATAAAAATGGAATTATTCTGAAAAAATCTGAGGACTTAAATCAATTAATTAACAAAACTAGTTGGAATAAATTAAGGTTAGTAAAATAGTTATCTTCTTTGACCGAAAAGTCTTAAAAGCATTATAAACAAATTAATAAAGTCTAAGTAAAGTGTCAAAGCTCCCATAACCGCTTTCTTGCCCATTATCTCGCCGCTGTCGCTTACTAAATACATATTCTTAATCTTTTGTGTATCGTAAGCTGTTAAGCCTACAAATATCAAAACACCAATTATAGAAATTACAAAATACATCATAGTAGATTTCATGAAAATATTTACTAATGATGCAATTATGATACCGAAAAGTCCCATCATCAAAAAAGAACCTAGCTTAGTTAGATCTCTTTTTGTCGTGTAGCCGTAAATACTCATTGCTCCAAAAGTACCTGCGGTAATAAAGAAAACCCTAGTTATACTTGCTCCTGTATATATCAAAAATATTGAAGATAAAGATGCTCCCATTAAAGCCGCAAAAACCCAAAATGTTGTCTGAGCTTTGGCTGCAGACATTTTGGCAATTCCAAAACTCATGTAAAAAACTACTGCTAATGGGGCCAGCATGATCACCCATTTTAATCCTGAAGCATAAATTGAATTTCCAAAGTTTGTAAGGCCGATAATTTGTCCTTCGCTCGAAGTTACAACTGCCATTTTAAAAAATGCTAATGCGATGAAACCAGTTAGTAAAACACCCGAAGCCATATAATTATAGACTTTAAGCATGTAAGAACGCAGTCCCTGGTCTATAATTGCATCGGAAGCTGACGATCTAACGGTAGAAGTTTGTTTGTTTAATGCCATACAGTATATATAAGTTTTTTTATAAACTTTTCAATAGTCAAAAATTGACCTAAAACTGTACATTAATATTACAAATTTATGAAATTCAGAAAACTTGGAAATACTGATTTAGACGTGAGTTTAATCTGCCTTGGCACCATGACTTGGGGAACTCAGAACTCTGAGAAAGATGCATTTGAACAAATGGACTACTCGATTAGTGAAGGGGTTAATTTTTTTGACACTGCAGAAATTTACTCAGTGCCGCCTACATCTGAATCATACGGTAAAACAGAAATAATGATAGGTAATTGGTTCAAAAAAAGAAAAAATAGAGATAAAATTATTTTGGCGTCAAAAGTTGCTGGCCCAGGTTGTGACTGGATAAGAGGTGGGGGAAATAATTTTGATGAGAAGAAAATAGCAGAAGCAATTGATGGTAGTCTTAAAAGGTTAAAAACAGATTATATTGACTTATATCAATTACACTGGCCAGAGCGCTCTACAAATTTTTTCGGGAGAAGAGACTATCTTTACAATAATGAGGAGGGAGACTGGAACAGCTTTGAAAGTATCCTGGAAGCATTAAATAAATTTATTAAGACTGGAAAAATTAGATATATCGGTATGTCTAATGAAACACCGTATGGAATATCTAGATATCTTGAAATCTCAAAAAATAAAGGTGCACCGAGAATGATGTCCGTGCAAAATCCTTATAACTTAGTAAATAGAACTTATGAAATAGGTATGTCTGAAATTTCTATTAGAGAAAAATGTGGTTTATTAGTTTATTACCCTCTCGCAGCTGGGGCATTATCTGGAAAGTATCAAGGTGGAAAAATGCCGAAAGACTCTAGAATGGCGCTTTTTAAAGGTTGGGAAAGACATTTGAATCCTTTAGCTATGAAAGCTTATGAGAAGTACTCGAAGGTTGCCAAAGATTTTAATTTAACCATGGTACAGCTTGCTCAAGCTTTTGTTAATTCAAGACCATTCGTTACGAGTAATATTATTGGTGCAACTACAATGGATCAGCTTAAGGAAAATGTTGAAAGCATAAATATAGAATTTACTGATGAGATGATGGACAGAGTTAATGAAATTCATAATAACAACCCCAATCCATCTCCTTAATCCATCGTTGAAATCAAATTTATATAGTATAAAAACAAATCATGCTTGTTAAAAAAATTTTACTACTTGGAATTTTTGTAATTTTCTCTTTTAACGCTCTTGCAAATACTCCAAGATCGACTGGCAAATATAAGAATTGGGAAAGTTTTGTTGCTGAAACAGAAAAAGGTAAAATATGTTTTGCTCAGTCTCTACCAACAAAAAGAGCTCCAAAAGCAGTACAAAGAGACAAATCAAAATTATTTGTTACTTTTAGACCGGGAGAAAATATCAAGGACGAAGTTAGCATCACTAGTGGACACGACTATAAAAGCTCAACTGTTAGTGCAAGTTCTGGTAAAAGAAAGTATTCTTTTTTTTCACAAAAAAATTTCGCTTGGTTGTTAGATGATCAAGAAGAGAAAAATTTTATTAAATTGATGAAAAGAGCAACCGATTTAATTGTAAAAGCGAGAACGACTAAGGGTGCGGAAACTACGGATCATTATTCAATGATGGGATTTACAAAAGCTTATAACACTGCAAAAAAAACCTGCAGCTAGATGAAAAAAATTGTTTTAGCTTATTCTGGAGGATTAGATACCTCAATTATTCTAAGATGGTTACAAGAAAATTATAAAGCAGAAGTCATTGCCTATACTTCGGATATCGGCCAAGAGATAAATAAAAAAAAAATATTAAGAAACGCAAAACTTCTTGGTGTAAAAAAAGTAATTATAGAGGATCTAAAAAATATCTTCGTTAAAGATTATGTTTTTCCAATGATTAGAGCACATGCAGTTTATGAAGGCATTTACTTACTTGGTACTTCAATTGCTAGACCTTTAATCGCCAAAAGGCAAATAGCGATAGCAAAAAAGTTTAATGCTTATGCTGTATCACATGGGGCAACCGGAAAAGGTAACGATCAAGTAAGATTTGAACTAGGTTATGCATTTTTTGGTAGAGGTAAAATAAAAACAATCGCACCTTGGAGGGAATGGAAATTACAATCTAGAGCAGATTTAATGAGATATGCAAAGAAAAATAAAATCCCTATACCTAAAGACAAAAAAGGGGCACCACCCTTTTCAGTTGATGATAATATTTTTCATACTTCGACAGAGGGTAAAGTTTTAGAAAATCCTAAAAATTCGGCACCAGAATTTATATATCAAAGAACTATTTCTCCTGAAAAAGCTCCAAATAAAAAAACGAAAGTAAAAATTACTTTTAAAAATAGTGATCCAGTTGCAGTAAATGGAAAAAAACTTAAGCCGGAAAAACTTTTAGATAAATTAAATGTTATAGCTGGAAAAAATGCTATTGGTAGGGTGGATCTTGTTGAGAACAGATTTATCGGAATTAAATCTAGAGGAGTTTATGAAACACCAGGTGGAACCTTATTGTATATTGCACATAGAGCGATCGAGTCGGTAACTTTAGATAAAAAAACTGTTCACGATAAAGAAAGGGTTATGCCTGAATACGCAGAACTAGTTTATAATGGATATTGGTTTTCAAAAAAAAGAATTAAGCTTCAAAAAATAATTGATAGAAAAAGAAGTCAAGTAACTGGAGAAATTATTCTAAACCTTTACAAAGGAAATGTTACAATTTTATCTAGAAGAACAAAAAATAAAGCTTATTCTATGAAGAAAGTTTCATTTGAGGAAAATAAGTCATTTAATAAAAATAAAGTTGAAAAATTTATTAAATATCACTCTAAACAGTTAAACAAAGCATAAATCTCTGATAGATTAGACTGAGATGAACCAAACGATTCGAAATATTCAATTAACAGCTGTTCTGATAGTTCTAATATCAACTGTTGTAGCCTTCTTCTTAGAGATGAGTGACATGTATATGAATAGAGATATAACACTCGCAGACTTGCTGTTAATGTTTATTTACATCGAAGTAATAGGTTTGGTCAGATCTTATTGGGAAACTCGAGCAGTTAGAATTACATATCCATTAGTGATAGCAATTACTGCACTCGCACGATTCATTATACTGCAAGATAAAGAAAGTGATCCGTCTAATTTAATTTATATATCAGTAGCAATTTTAATTGTTGCCATAGCCACAGTGATAATAAGATTTAGAAATAGTAAATATCTTAAAATAGAAAAATCTAAATCTGGTGAGCTTTAAAGCATTCCAAAGTATTTTTTAATAAACAAGCAATTGTCATAGGCCCGACACCTCCTGGAACAGGTGTTATCGCTTTTATATTATCTTTAATTTCTTCAAAGTTAACATCCCCAACAATTTTATCTCCTACCTTATTAATTCCTACATCAATAACAATAGCGCTACTTTTTACCCAATCCTTTTTAACTAAATTTGGTACCCCAACAGCAGCCACTAAGATATCTGCTTTCAAACATTCCTCTTGTAAATTATTAGTTTTAGAGTGAACAACGGTTACTGTACAATTTTCTTTTAACAATAATTGAGCCATTGGTTTTCCATTTAAATTAGATCTACCTATGATTACAGCATGTTTTCCAGATAGATTTTTTTCAACCTTTTTAATTAACAATAAACAACCTAATGGAGTGCAAGGAACAATAGACTTATAGCCAGAGGCAAGATTCCCAACATTTATAGGATTGAAACCATCTACATCTTTTTTAGGATCGATTGCGTTTATAATTTTTTCTTTACTTATTTGTTCAGGTAATGGGAGTTGAACTAATATACCAGAAATATTCTTATCATTATTTAATTCATTAATTTTATCCAAAACTTCCTTCTCTTTTACCTCTTTAGGGTATTTAATTACATTTGAAAAAATACCTACTTCTGTTGAATTTTTTTCTTTATTCCTTACGTATATTTGGCTTGGGGTAAAATCACCGATCAAAATAACAGTTAAATTGGGATTTTTGTTTATCTTTTTTTTTATTTCAAGTATCTCGTTTTTAATTTCTTCTCTCAAATTAGCTGCTTCTTTTTTTCCATCAATTATCATTATTAAAATAATCCTGGGGCCAGCATTTCAAAAACTAAATTTCTCAAAAACATTAATGCTAAAATTAAGACAACTGGTGAAATATCAATTGATCCCAAATTAGGAAGAAATCGTCTTATATAATTTAAAGGAGGTGCAGTTAAACGATATGAAACATCTAAAACAGAATAAACAAATCTGTTGCTAGTGTTTAAAACATTGAAAGCAACTAACCAGCTGATAATTGCATTTATAATTAAAATCCAGATATAAATACTCACAATATTATCAAATAATATTAAAACAGATTTCATTAGTTTTTCTCCACATAAATAGATGTACTTGGGAATGCGAATGAGGCTTTATTTTTTTCTACTATACTTTTAATCTCTAAAGCTAATATATCTTTTACTTTTAACCACTCTAAATAATAAGTAGTTTTTGTGAAACAGATTAGTTTTATATCTATTGAACTTGCAGCAAATTGGTCAACTTTTACAGATAATATTGTATCTTCTGAAGTTGAAAAATATTCACTTCCTTTTATAAAAGACTCTATTTCATTTTTTATATCTGTAAGTTGTTTGCTTGTCGTTTTATATTCTAATCCTATAACCCAGTTTATCCTTCGATGGGTAATTTGAGAGTTATTAATTACAGCTTTTTCTGCAAATTGAAAATTTGGAATAGTTGCTAATGATTTATCAAAACGTCTTACAACTGTTGATCTAAAACCAATGGATTCAACTGTTCCTTCTATAACTCCCTCAACATAAATCCACTCTCCTACTTGAAATCTCCTTTCAACTAAAACTAATATTCCAGAAATTAAATTTTTAAACAAATCTTGAGCACCTAAAGCCACAGCTACTCCAAAGAGTCCCAAACCTGCAATAATTGGTCCAATTTTAATACCCCATAATTCTAAAACTGCAGCCAAACCTAAAATTATAATTAGAACTTTAATAGCCTTTATTATCCAATTAATTAAATCTCGTGATAATAAATCTCCTACCGATCTTATAACGACTGATAAAGGTCCTATAATTTGATGAAAGGTCCAAAATATTAATATAGTTATTAGAGATCTATTAATAGTTTCTAAAAATTCAGCTGCTTGAGTTTCTATTGTTAAATAACTCGTTGAAACGAAAAAACCTAAAACAATTGGAAAAAACTTTGCGGGCCCTTCCATTGAAAACACAAGAGAATTATCAAAATTATTAGTTGTTTTTGATACGTAGTTTTCTAAACGTTTAACAATAAACTTTGAAAAAATTCCTCTTAAAAATAAAAAAAATAAGAAAATTCCAAGAGCTATTAAGATTTCTGATATATTTACACCAGATATCCCTTTATCCCATACATCAAAAAAAAGATTTTTAAAATTTTCTAACACTTCCATTTAATTACCTATTTTTAATAATTCCTCTCCAGGTTCAAAAACTTCTAATTTTGTCCAGCCTACTTGTTTAAATACATTTAAAACTTTTTCACTTATACACATTACTCTTGAACCTGTCATCAAAGCATTAAGAGAGTATTTTTTTGCTAATTCTACGAAACTTTCTGCACTTCTTTTTGAATAGACAAGAATTATGTCGGGAGGATGATTTAATATTATTTCGTTATTTTCTTTATTCAGATCGACGATTTTTTCTGAGGTATAATTAATTATTTTATCAACTCTGAAACCCTCTTTCTTTAATTCTAAATCTAAGTCTGAAGATATATGATCACCGCAAAAGTAAGCTAGTGTTTTATTCTTGTCTATTTCACCTGAGTTTGAAATTATATTTTTTAAAGCATTGACAGTTCCGCCGGCTGAAATGGTTTGGGAGTAACCATTTTGTCTTACAATTTTTTCAGTTATAGAGCCTACGCAAAAACAAATTTTCGATTTGTCTTGATTTATTAATCTTAGATTTCTAATTGCATTAGCGCTTGTAAAAATAAATGCATCATATTTTTTAGGGTCAACTGGATCAATTTTTGCTGGAGAAATTTTTAAAGTAGGAATATGAATTATCTTGTGACCTTCTGAAAATAATTTTTCCATTAAATCTTCCGAATCAATTAAAGGTCTAGTAATTAAAATATTCATTTTTTTTTGAATTTTGTTCCTGCAAGACTCAGTAATTTTTCTCCAACAGATTTACCAATATACGCAGCATCAACATCTCGGCCGACGAGTTCATATTCAAAACTTTCATCTCCAGAGTCGGAAAATAGCTGTGACTTTAATTTAAGATTGTTATCTTTAATTTCAGCAAATCCTCCAATGGCTGTATCACAATCTCCTCCAATTGTTTGTAACATTTTTCTCTCAGCAATTGCGCAAAGACTTGTATTTGTGTGATTGATCTTTTTTATAATATTTTTGATTGCTTTGTTATTTTCTTTACATTGAACTGCTATTATACCTTGACCCGCAGCTGGTAAGATTTCCTCAGTTTCAAAAAAGAAACCAACTTTGTTTTCTAAGTTTAAACTTTTAATTCCGGCCGCTGCTAAGATAATTCCATCTAAATCTTGTTTTTCTAATTTTTCAACCCTAGTATCAATGTTTCCTCTGACATACTCGACTAGGATATTTTTATTTATTCTTTTTAGTTGTAGTTCTCTGCGTCTTGAACTTGAACCAATTTTAATTTTTTTTTCTAGATCTTTAATATTCTTTATATTATCACTTATCAGCACATCCCTTGGATCATTTCTTTCTATGTAGGCCCCGATTATTAAATCTGGGTTTTCTAATGACTCCATATCTTTCAATGAATGTACGGCAATATCGATATTATCTTTTAGTAAATTTTCTTCAATTTCCTTACAAAACAAATTTTTTCCTCCAACTTCAGAAATTCTTACGTCTTGTTTGATGTCTCCAGTAGTTGTGATTGTTTTTATCTTTATATCAGTCTCATTAAGCTCTTTGTTGTTCTTTATTAAAAGATCTTTAACCCTAGATACATATGCCAATGAAAGATTGCTACTTCTGGCTCCAATTGTAATTTTAGTCATTAATTGATTATATATTTGATAGATCTAATTTATACTATTTAAAAAAATTATAGAGATGACAAAAAATATTACTTTTTTAGGAATTGAAACCAGTTGCGATGAAACGGCAGCAGCAGTAATTAGAGAAAATAATGAAGGAACTGCTGATATTTTATCTAATGTTGTTTCAAGTCAAATTGAAGAACATAAAAAATTTGGGGGTGTAGTTCCTGAATTAGCTGCGAGAGCTCATATAGAAAATATTGAATATATTATTGATACTGCTCTAAAACAAAGTGGAACTTCTATTAATGAAATAGATGGTGTCGCCGCAACAGCTGGGCCAGGTTTAATTGTATGTTTGACTGTAGGTTTAAACATCGGAAAATCAATTGCTGCTTTTTCTAATAAACCTTTAATAGGTGTCAATCACTTAGAGGGACACGCACTAAGTCCTGGCTTAAATGAAAAAATTAAATTTCCTTATTTACTTCTATTGATATCTGGAGGTCATTCTCAGTATTTAATAGTTAGAGACATTAATGAATACGAGCAATTGGGTACAACTATAGATGATGCTTTAGGTGAAGCGTTTGATAAGACAGCAAAAATGTTAGACTTAGGTTATCCTGGTGGACCGAATGTAGAAAAATTTTCAAAAGAAGGAGATGAAAATTTTTACAAATTGCCAGAACCTATAATAAATAAAGCTGGATGCAACTTATCCTTTGCAGGATTAAAAACTGCAGTGTTAAGAGAATCGAAAAAAATAAATGGAGATGTTAAACTCAAATACAATTTAGCGGCTTCATTTCAAAAGACAATAAATAAAATTCTATATAAGAAAACTAAAATTGCTGTAGAAATGTTTAAAGAGAAAACTAAAAAAAAGAATTTTCAATTAATTGTAGCAGGTGGTGTAGCTGCTAATAAAACTATTAGAAAAAATTTAACTCAATTATCGAATGAGGTAAATTTTGAAATAATTTATCCTGATTTGAAATTTTGCGGAGATAATGCCTCTATGATTGCCTGGGCTGGGATACAAAGATTTAAAAAGGATTTAATTGATGATTTAAATATTACAGCTAAATCTAGATGGCCTCTCGATAAAGAGGCCCCGTATATGAAAGGTCCAGGGTTGAAATTATAAAGTACGAGTCTTGTGAAAATTTTATGGTTACTAAATTGAAAATAATATACCTTTTTTTTATGAGAATATTCTTGTTGCTACTAATTACTATTTTTTTTGTACCTAAACTCCATTCTATAGAGGTTTCCTCCTTAGAAGCAGAAAGAAGACTAAAATTTAACGAATTATTTCCAAAAAAAATTTGTGACAAAATCTACAAAGATATTAATTTTGGTTCGAATAATAAATTAGAAGAAGAAATTATGGTGCTGGCTTACCATAACCTTAAAAGAATCAAAATTAATGAGACCGACTCAAGCCTTTCTCTATTTTTTGATAACAGAACATATAGCTACAATAGTAAAAAATTAGATTTAATTATTTTTAATAACTTGTCAGATGATTTTTCTGATCAAATAACTTCAATTACAAAAAAAATTAGTAAAGCTAAAACAAAAAAGATAGTTGTCTGTGAGTACGATTTAGAGAAGTCAATCGAAGATGGAAAATTTTTTAATTTAAGAATTAATTTTGATAATTCTCTGAGAAATATATCGAATGAAAAGCCAAAAGTCTTAATATATTACGATGGTACTATTGAGTATAATTATTACGATGAACAGATAGATTATTCAATTCCACAATTTGACTATAAGACCTATCCATTCGATAGTCATGATTTTAAATTCTTAGTTTCATCAAGAGTTTTTGAAAATTTATTTTTTGAAAAATCTGATAAGTTTGAGATTTTATTAAAAGATATAAAAAAGTTTAACTTTAATAACATTTCATTTCCAGGTTGGACAATTAAACAATACATTTCTTATCCATCAATAGAGCCTTTAAAAGATGCTTATGCAGAATACTCCAAACATTCAATATCTTCAGAAATATCTATAGAAAGAAATTGGTTAACGTATTTGTACAAATTTGTAGTGCCCTTATTGATTATAACCATTCTTTGTTATGCGTGTATGTATATGACTTTAAATCATGGAAGAGCTACTTTGCTGGGAACCTTATTAGTTTCTTTTGTGGCGTTTAATTTTGTACTCGTAGATAAAGTTCCAGAGTTACCGTACATAACATTTCTTGATTGGATAATTTTTATGGGCTACATGATAGCTGTACTAGTTATCTTAGCAATGTGCATAGAATCTTTTTATCTTTCACATTTTTATAAAAGTGATGAAAAAAAGTTTAGCAACGTAACGATAGCATTTAAAATAATTATACCTATTATGTATCTTTTATTAGGAGCTACCGGCTACTATTTAATTATTTAAAAAATATGCAATACTGGTTAATGAAGTCTGAACCTGACGTTTGGTCAATAGATCAACAAAAAAAAGCAGGGCAAAAAGGTGTGGCTTGGGACGGAGTGAGAAATTATCAAGCGGCAAATAATTTAAAAAAAATGGGAGTTGGTGATTTATGTTTTTTTTATCATTCTAATATTGGCAAAGAAATTGTGGGTATTGTAAAGGTAATTAAAAGAGCTTTTATTGACAAAACAGATAAGAAAAAAAGATTTGTCGCTGTTCAAGTTAGGTTCAAGGAATATTTAAAATACCCAGTAACCCTTGAAAAAATTAAAAAAAATAAGAGCATTTCTCATTTACCCTTGATTAAACAAAGTAGGTTGTCAGTAATGCCAATAGATTATAAAAGCTGGAAAATACTTTGTAAGATGGGTAGTATAAGTTCTTAAAGGGAGAAATTGTGGCTAAAAAAAAGAAGAAAAGAAAAAAAACTAAAAAAGTTAAAAGAAGAAAGTCTAAAAAGGCTGTTAGATCTAAGAAAAAAACCAGAAAAGTAAAAAAAACAAGGAAATCTAAGTCAAGAAAAGCAAAAAAGAGGAGCAAGCCAAGAAAGAAAAAATTCAAAGCTCCAAAACTTCTAGAAGATGGTGATGGTAAGTCACTAATAAAAGTTTCAGAAAGTTGGGCTAATCAAGCACACGTTAATAAATCTAAATACCAAAAAAAATATAAACTCTCTATAAAAGAAAATGATAAGTTTTGGGCCAAAGAAGGAAAAAGAATTTCTTGGATAAAAAAATATTCAAAAGTTAAAGATGTAAAATATAGTAAAGATGATGTTAAAATTAAGTGGTATTACGATGGAACGCTTAATGCATCGGCTAATTGTATTGATAGACACTTAAGAAAGAACGCAAGTAAGACAGCTATAATTTGGGTCGGAGACGATCCGGCAGATTCAAAGAAGATTTCTTATAAAGAATTACATAAAAATGTATGTAAAGCAGCTAATGGATTAAAAAGTTTAGGAATCCAAAAAGGTGATAGAGTGACAATTTACCTAACCATGATCCCTGAACTTGCATATGTGATGTTAGCTTGTGCAAGAATTGGGGCGGTACACTCAATAATTTTTGGAGGTTTTTCCCCAGACTCGATAGCTACAAGAATTAATGACTGCGAGTCAGATTATTTAATTACCGCAGATGAAGGGGTTAGAGGTGGTAAAATAATTCCTCTGAAAAAAATTGCTGACGAAGCATTGCAACAATGTCCTGATGTTAAAAAATGTGTTGTGGTAGAAAGAACAGGAAATCAAGTTAATTGGAATAACGAAAGAGATGTTTCTTACAAAAAACTAATTTCGTCAGCACCTACGAAATGTGATCCTGAAGAAATGGGTGCTGAAGATCCTTTATTTATTCTTTACACCTCTGGTTCTACAGGAAAACCTAAAGGAGTCTTGCATACTACGGGCGGTTACATGGTTTATGCTTCTATGACTCACCAATACATCTTTGATTATAAACCTACAGATATTTATTGGTGCACAGCTGACATTGGTTGGGTAACCGGTCACAGTTACATTATTTATGGACCATTAGCCAATGGAGCAACTACGATAATGTTTGAGGGTATTCCGACCTATCCGGATAATTCTAGATGGTGGCAAATTGTAGATAAATATAAAGTTAACACTTTTTATACTGCACCTACTGCAATTAGAGCTTTAATGAGAGAAGGTGATGGACCAGTAAAAAAAACAAGTAGAAAATCTCTTAAATTACTAGGTACAGTAGGGGAACCAATAAATCCTGAAGCTTGGATGTGGTATTACAAGACAGTTGGTGACTCCAAATGTCCAATTGTAGATACTTGGTGGCAAACAGAGACAGGCGGAATATTAATCGCTCCTCAACCTGGCGCTATAGATTTAAAGCCAGGTTCAGCAACTAAACCGTTCTATGGAATTAAGCCTGTCTTAGTTGATAAAGATGGAAAATTAATAAAAGGTGAAGGACAAGGAAGATTGTGTATGGCTAGTTCATGGCCAGGACAAATGAGAACCGTTTATGGTGATCATCAAAGATTTATAGATACTTATTTCTCACAATTTGATGGAAAGTATTTTACTGGAGATGGATGTCGAAGAGATAAAGATGGCTATTATTGGATTACAGGAAGAGTAGATGATGTAATTATTGTTTCAGGTCATAACTTAGGAACTGCTGAAATTGAAAGTGCATTTGTTGCTCATCCTAAGGTCGCTGAGGCAGCTGTAGTTGGTTTTCCTCATAGTATTAAAGGAAACGGATTATATTGTTACGTTACTTTAAATGCTGATGAAAATCCTACAGGAGATTTAGAAAGAGATTTAAAACAATGGGTTAGAAAACAAATCGGACCTATTTGTTATCCAGATGTAATTCAATTTGCTCCTGGTTTACCTAAAACAAGATCAGGTAAAATCATGAGAAGAATTTTAAGAAAAATTGCAGCTAACGAACCAGATAATCTAGGAGACACTACAACTTTAGCCGACCCAAGTGTTGTTGCTTCCTTAGTGGAGAATAGACAAAATAGAGACTAATCAAATTTTAAATTTTTAGTTAATTTATCAAATTCATCTACAATTAAGTTCCATTTAAGTTTTATAGAATTTAAAACTATTTTTTTATCCAGTTCCTTTAGTTCGTCAGCTATAGGGGACCAGTTATAAAGAGCTAAACCACTTTCTTTAAATGGTTCTTCCAAATAATACTTTTTAAAATCGATTTTTTCTAATCTATTTAAAAAATCTGTTTTCGCTTTAATGTGAATTACTTCACTTAAGCCGTTTTTTTTTTCATTTTCAATAATTCTCAAAAATACTTCTCTACAATCATTTTCTTTTAAATTTTTTTCGGTTATTAAGATTGAGAAAACATAAAAAGAACAATCAGCTAAAGCGACCATATAAATATTCCACTTTGCAAGATTAATTGATTTTGAGAATTCCTCGTCATCTACCATTAAAGTGAACTTATGTCCCATTCGAGTTTTTAAATATCCGTATAATGTTGTTTGAGTTACGTGAGCTGATCTTTGTTGTATAAATTTTTGTAAATCTTCTTTGGATTTTATACTTTTAAAATAACTTGTAACCTTCTCGACTGGAAACAAGTATTCCAGGACAGTTTTTAGAGTGTTTCTAAAGTTATTAATATTCAATTTCACGTTGTATAAAAAAAACCCTTATTTTACTTATGTTATAGCATTTCAAATTGGTTTTGACTGCCTTTTTTAGCTTTAAATTCAACTCATAATCAGTATGCTTCCCAGCACTAAAGTACTTTTTACGTAAAAAGTTAAAGTTAAAGTTAAAAAAAAACAGGGGGAAATATGTCAAATAAAGACGCATATTGGAATAAGACTAAGAACCATATGATAGTTACATTGGTTCTTTGGGCTTTCTTCTCATTAGTTATCTTCATGTTTGGTTCTGAACTAAACACGATGTCTTTTCTTGGGTACCCACTAGCATATTATATGACGGCACAAGGATCACTTCTTGCGTTTGTAATAATATTGTTTTGGACTGCTAACAAACAAGAAAAAATCGACGAAGAGCATGGGTTCTCAGAAAGAGAGGACGACTAATGTTTAAAGGAGATTTTATACAAAACCTTCCTAAAATATACGGGACCTACACTGGTGGTTTCGTAGTATTCATCATATTGATGGCTATTGCGGAGCAAGCAGGTGTGTCAGCTAAAAACATCGGAGTGATGTTCGTAGCTTTCACGGTCTTGATTTATGCCTTAATTGGTTATTTATCAAGAACCATTCAAGTAGATGCCTACTATGTTGCAGGAAGACAAGTGCCGACCGTATTTAACGGGATGGCAACGGCAGCTGACTGGATGTCAGGTGCATCATTCGTAGCCTTAGCAGGTGGAGTTTACTATGGTGGTTATACTTATATGGCCTTCTTAGTAGGTTGGACAGGTGGATATGTACTTGTAGCAACTTTAATGGCTCCGTACCTAAGAAAATTTGGATGTTACACAGTTCCTGATTTCATTGGAACACGATACGGTGGTAATCTCGTAAGAGCTTGCTCTGTGTTCGTGCTTTTCATTGCATCATTTACTTATGTAACTGCACAAATTAACGCTACGGGAACAATTGCTTCTAGAGCTCTTGGAATTCCGTTCGAAGCAGGTGTATGGGTAGGATTAATAAGTATCCTTATCTGTTCAATGCTTGGTGGAATGAGAGCCGTAACTTGGACTCAGGTTGCTCAGTACATTGTATTAATCGTTGCTTATCTAATACCAGTTTTCTGGATTAGTAGTAAAGTTGGTGGGGGTGTATTCCCGCACTTAATGTTAGGTGACGAGGTTGCAAGACTTGGTGAACTTGAACAGCAATTTGGACTAGTTAAAAACAGCGCCGCAGATATGAAAGCAGCTGGGGTACCAGGAGGATTGAAATATATCTCTGGATCTCACTCTGGAGTACCTGAAGGTGGAATGGCTGTCTGGAAATACTTATCGCTAGCGATTTGTATGATGGTAGGAACTGCATCGTTACCTCATATCTTAATGAGATACTTTACAACTCCTTCAGTAAGAGCAGCAAGAAAATCAGTAGCTTGGTCGCTATTCTTTATTTTCTTACTTTACTCTTCAGCGCCTATGTTAGCGACATTGTCTAAATTGGCATTGATGGATCCAAATCTACCAACTGGAATTATCGGAAAATCTATTTCTGAAGTTCAGTCGATAGAATGGGTACAAAGATGGTCTGAAGTTAAACAAGTATTTATCGCAGACTTTAATGGTGACGGTATACTTCAGTTGAACGAATGGTTCATGAGAGGTGACGTTGTAGTATTAGCTACTCCAGAAGTAGCGGGACTACCGTTCGTAATCTCAGGACTTGTGTTTGCTGGTGGTATGGCTGCTGCCATGTCAACTGCTGATGGTCTTGTATTAGCGATATCAAATGCTTTATCTCATGATATTTACTACAAAATCATAGATCCAAAAGCTGATACAGCTAAAAGACTTTTAGTTGCTCGTGTACTTCTAGTAATAATCGGAGCTGCCGGTGCTTATATAGCCTCATTCAGGTTAACAAGTATCTTAGGTTCGGTTGCTTGGGCATTTGACTTTGCAATGTCAGGCTTATTCTTCCCACTTGTACTTGGTGTATGGTGGAAGAGAGCTACTAGAGAAGGTGCAATTGCCGGAATAGTTACTGGAATATTATCTGGATTGTTCTACCTATTATGGGTATATCCTAAATTTTCAGTGCCAATTTTCGGTAGTGTAAACGAACCATTCTTAGGTATCGATCACTTAAGATTTGGATTAATCGGAGCGCCAATTTGTTTAGTTGTAATGGTTGTAGTTAGTTTAATGACTAAAGAACCAAATGCTGCTACTCAAAAAATGGTAGACGATACAAGAATACCTACAGGTAAGGCTATTCTAGGTAAACAGCACTAAATAATAATTATTTAAAATTAAAAGGGGCGATTTATTCGCCCCTTTTTTTTTGGCTAAATCATGATATCTTGAAAATAATGATACCTACTTGGGCGATAGTGTTAGACTACGTTTTGGGAATGATAATGTGGACTTTAATTGGTCGCGCATTCATGAATATCTTTCAAAAAGAGGACTCTACGTTTTTCTTCATGCGAGTATTTGTTAAATATACCAACCCTATAATTAATTTATTCAAGTTTATCACACCGAGTTTTCTTTTTGGTCCATTCATAGCTCTTTATGTGGCTTGGTTTTTCTACCTATTTAGATTTTATGCAATGCCTTACATTTTAGGTTACGATGTATGGGGAATGTTGGCATTTCCACTTGAAAGTGATTTCTCAAGACAACTTTACCAATTATTCAACTGATTTCTTAATTTTTTTGACAAAATTTTAGTTTAAAATATAAACAAGCTATGAGTGGTCTAATTAAAATTTCTCCTTCAATTTTATCTGCTGATTTTAGTAAATTAGGAAACGAAGTAATTTCTTTGGAAAAGGCAGGTGCTGACTATATCCATATAGATGTTATGGATGGTCATTTTGTTCCAAATTTAACTATTGGGCCTGAGGTAATAAAAAAGCTAAGACCTCTTACTAAAAAGATATTTGACGTCCATTTAATGATCTCTCCAGTAGATAATTTCATAAAAGATTTTGCTGATGCAGGTGCAGATATTATTACATTTCACCCTGAAGCAACGACTGATGTTTCTAGAACTATAAAACTAATTAGAGATCAAAATAAAAAAGTAGGTATTTCTCTTAAACCGAAATCTAAAATTGATTTAATACAAAATTACTTAAAAGAAATAGATTTAGTTTTAATAATGAGTGTTGAACCCGGTTTTGGAGGCCAGAAGTTTATGCCCGAAGTGCTAGAAAAAACGAAAGCTGTAAGAGATTTGATAAATAAACAAAACTTAAATGTTGACGTCGAAATAGATGGTGGAATTAATTTTGAAAATTGTTCAAAAGCAAAGAACGCTGGCGCGAATATACTTGTTTCGGGCTCTACAGTTTTTAAAGAAAATAAGGGTGACCTTAAAAAAAATATAGAGATCCTTAGAAATAATTAATAAATGTTTGGCCTGAAAAGTGTCTACTTTTATCTTTTAGCGGTTCAGATAACTATAATAAAAATTCTTAAAAAATTTTATTTTTCTTCGAAAAACTATAATAAATCGTTAGAGTCAATTACTCCCCAACAAGTTTACTATAGTCCAAATCCTTTCCTGCTATCCATTATTAGTTCATTTAAAAATCAATCGTTCAAAATTAACGAGATAGATCCAAATATTTTCTGGTTAGAGGATAAGAAAAAAAATTCTGAACAAGCGCACAACTTTTTGTGGCTTAACTTAATAGATCGAAAAGGAGATCAAAAAAATTTAAAAAAAATTATTTATATTTGGATGCTAAAAAACTCCAAATATCAAAAAAAGATATGGGAAACGTCTACTTTAAGTAACAGGATCATAAGCTGGATTTTAAATATTGATATTATATTAAGTAATAGCACATTTGACTTTAAAAAAAATTTTCTAAATTCAATTGTTGCTCAATCAAACCATTTAAAAAAAAATATTAAGTTTGAAAAAAACTTTTTAAAAAAAATTGAAATTCTAACAGCAATAATATTGTCAGGACTTGTTTTTAAGGAGTATGAGGTAAATTTTCAGATTGGTATTAAAGAACTGGAGACTCTTGTGAAAAATGTTTTTGATAATGATGGCTTTCCTTTATCAAGAAATCCCAATGATTTATTATTTTATTCAAGATATTTGATTCTTTGCAAGGAGGTAATAAAAGATAGTCAGGAGTACGTTCCAGAATTTTTAGAAGATATAACTGAAAAAAATCTTATTTGTCTCAATTATATTAAAACACCAAATGATCAATTACCCCTATTTAATGGCACAACAATATCAAAATTAAGTCAAATTAATCAATATTTAGAAAATACCAAGCATAGAAAAACAACAAAAAATAATTTTGGAGGTTTATTTAAAATAAAACATAAAAGTCATTTGATATTTATTGATGTTGAGAAACCACCTCAAAAAAAATTTTCAAATTCTTATCAATCTGGTCCTCTATCGTTTGAATATTTCATAGATAACATAAAAATTATTTCTAATTCTGGATTTGGTAGTAGTATATCAAAAAAAGCCGAGACACTAAGCAGATTAACAGCTTGTCAATCAACTCTAACTTTAAATGATACATCCGTAACTAAGTTTGAGCAAAATGAATTAGTTAAGAAGGTTTTTGGAAATTCTGTTAAAAATAATTTCAAATCTTTTGATTTCACCACAAAAAATGAAAATAAACTTTTAGGTTGTGCAGCTACAAATAATGGTTATGAAAAAAGTTTTGGATGTACTCATAAAAGAGAAATTTACATTGATAAGGAAAATAATTATTTAAAAGGCATAGATCATATATTTAAAAAAAAGGACGGTTATCCTGTCCGTTATTCTTTTAGATTTCATGTAAACCCAGAACTTACCGTTGTTAAAACAATGAGTGGGAATGGTGCTTTAATTCAAATTTCAAAAAATAAGTCTTTGTTATTCACCATTAGCAACGAAAATCTAGAACTTGAAAAAAGTATATTTTTTGCTGAAAAAAAAATATTAGATAGTACTTGTATAACAATCACTGGTAATTTAGTTAATAAAAATAAGTCTTTTAATTGGGAAATTAAAAAAAATATTTGACAATGAATTTAAAAGTAAAAAATGCTTTAATCTCTGTTTCTAATAAGGAAAACTTAACTTTTCTTCTTAAAACTTTAAAAAAATTCAATATCAACATTATTAGTTCGGGAGGAACGTATGCTTCTATTAAAAAACTAGGCTATCAATGTACTGAGTTATCTAAGTACACAGGTTTTAGAGAAATGTTAGATGGCAGAGTTAAAACACTTCATCCTAAAATTCATGCGGGTATTCTTCATGACAGACAGAATAAAAAGCATAAGAGCGAGATGTCTAAACAGAATTTTCCAGCTATCGATCTAATAGTAGTTAATTTTTATCCATTTCAAAAAATTGTAACTAATACTAAAAATCCAAAACAAATTATCGAAAATATAGATATAGGTGGCCCAACAATGGTTAGAGCTGCTGCAAAAAATTTTAAAAATGTAAGCATTGTAACTAACAGGAATGACTACAAGTCATTAATTAAAGAATTGGAAACTTTTAAAGGAAAAACTTCTTTAAAATTCCGAGAACTGATGGCATCTAAAGCTTTTGGGTTGACTGCTTACTATGACGCTATGATTGCGAATTGGTTTAATAAAAAACTTAAAATTGAATTTCCGGAAAGGAGAACGATTTTTGGAAGAAAATTACAAAAGCTAAGATACGGTGAAAATCCTCATCAACAAAGCTCTATTTACGTGAGTGACTACGACGATAAAAAATTGGGGTTTAATCAAATTCATGGAAAAGAACTTAGTTATAATAATTACAATGATATGTTTGCATCTTTAGAAATTCTTAACTCGTTGAAAAAAAATTCTGGAACCGTAATTATTAAACACGCAAACCCATGTGGAGTATCTGAAAATAAAGTACCGTTAATTTCATTTAAAAATGCTTATGCATCTGATCCAATAAGTGCTTTTGGTGGGGTTATCGCTTGTAATTATAAAATTAATAAAAAGATTGCTTATGAAATCAATAAAAACTTTTTAGAGGTCGTTCTTGCAAAAGGTTTTGATGAAGGTTCTTTAGAAATTTTAAAAAGTAAAAAAAATTTAAGAGTGATTGATATTTCCAATTTTAAACTTAAGAATTTTACTTCCGTTAAATCTTTTGATGGTTCCTTTTTAGTACAAAGCAAGGATGATATTGTAATAGATAAAAAAAAATTGAAGTGCGTTACAAAACTAAAACCAAACAAACGAGAGTTAGCTGAAATTCAGTTTGCTTTCAATGTTTGTAAACATGTTAAATCAAACGCGATTGTGCTATGTAGTAGTTTTTCAACTATTGGTATTGGTGCAGGCCAACCAAGCAGATTAGACAGTTGTAAAATTGCAGTTCAAAAAGCTAAACAGTTTCATTCCCCAAAAATAAGAAATTCTATAGCTGCATCAGATGCTTTCTTTCCTTTTACTGATGGAATAAATATTCTTATTAAGGCTGGAGTTAAAACTATAGTTCAGCCAGGTGGCTCAATTAGAGATCAGGAAGTTATAAATGCTGCTAATAAGGCTAAAATTAAAATGTTCTTTACAGATATTAGACATTTTAAACATTAATGTATTTTGTCTATTTTTGCAGCTAAAATAAAATCACTTTCAGCAAGTCCTTTAATAGCATGAGTAAAAATTTTTACTTTACAATAACCCCACCCAAAAGAAATATCTGGGTGATGGTTTTCCACTTCAGCAACATTGCCAACTTTATTTACAAAATTTTGACTTTCCTCAAAATTTTTAAATTTAAACTCTTTAACTAAATAGTGGCTTTTATCATCGTTACTTTTAACATGCCATCCATCGACTTTTTTAAGATATTTGTGTATTTCGCTTTTATCAAAAGGAGGGATATTTCCATCGCAAGCAATGCATTTTTTTTGTGATAAGTCATCCATAATTTGGAGCGGGCAAAGGGGTTCGAACCCTCGACCTTCTCGTTGGCAACGAGACGCTCTACCACTGAGCTATGCCCGCCTATTAAAAATCATTATAGTTAGCGGTTTTTATAAATGCAAGACATTTTAAATTATTTAAATTTCTTTCTCAATTGATTCAAGAGTGTGCCAGTAGCTTTTTAAAGTTTTTGATAATAAAATCTGAATGATGAAAAAGAGAATACCAAGAAAATACGATTTCACAAAAAAATGGCCTTCGTTAAATTATGAAGCCCTAAATGATGAAAAGCTAATAGAGCAAATTGATAAAATAAAAGACGATACTAAAAAGCAATTAGAAATAGTAGAAAAATGGCCAAACTTTCTTAAGGAGTTTAGTAAGCTTCATGATGAACTAGAAAGATTATTTAATAAAGCAAATGACTTTTACGTGAAGCATTTAATTAGAAAACATTATGTTGAGGAGTCCACTACCTTATTTTTTATTAAGGAAAAATTCAATATGACAGATTTATATTTTGATAACAAAGAAAATGAAAAAAAGTTTTTAAATATTTATGAAAGGACAGCCAAAGCATTTGTTAATTTACATAATTTTTATATTAAAAAAAGTCCTGGTTATGGGAAATATTTTCTTCCTAATAAGACAGAGAATATGGCTATATTCAAACACACAGAATGGAAACATGGCCCAATAAATAATCCTAATCGAAAAGGAATAGACCTTGGTGATGGGGCAGACGTTTTACAATATTCTTACAACTGGAAAAAGACTAGAAAAGTTTATTATCAAGTTGAAGAAAGAGCTCGAACTGAGAGAACTTATGAATTAATGGAAAAGTTTAATAGAATTACGTTAGATACAAAAGCCTACGAACTTACAATACCCTATTTGCCAAACTTTAGCTACGTTAAATGGTACGTGAACAAAGTAATAGAGGAAAATGACAGAATTCAAAGAAAAATTGAATTGGTTTTAAGATCAAGAAAAAGATCGATTGAATTGGCAACAAATCTTAATCATATCTATGTAATGTCGAGTAAGAGCTTGCCAGATGGAGTTTATAAAATAGGTTGGACAACAAAGTTACCAGAGGAAAGAGCGGAAGATTTAAGCGCAACAAGCGTGCTATATGATTATAAGGTCGAGTATTCTAAAAAGTTTAAGGATGCAGAAAATTTAGAGAAAAAAATTCACAAACATTTTGATAAATATAGAGTAAGGAAGAACAAAGAGGCGTTTAAGCTCGATATTAAAAAGATTATAAATTATATAGATCAACTCAATTGATTCATGAGTGTGCCAAGATTAACTTTTTATTAAAAAAGACTAGAAGATTAGCAGGAAATAAACCAAAGACTGTGGCATTGGCAACGAGACGCTCTACCACTGAGCTATGCCCGCAATAAATTAATTATAGTACACTGTCTTATATTTGGTCAACTAATATAAAATGTCGCTTTCGGTGAGATCATTTTTTTAATATACTAGTCTTATGAAAAAATTTCCTGACATCATTCCTGTCTTTCCTCTAAGTGGAGTAATCTACTTTCCTAAGACAAATCTTCCTTTGAATATTTTTGAGCAGAGATACTTAAACTTAATAAATGATGCTTACAACAAAGATAAACTAATGGGAATGGTGCAGTCTAAAAAGGAGAATAACAGTGTTTATGAAATTGGTTGTTTAGGTAAAATTAGCGACTATCAAAAAAGTAAGGATGGTAGAATATTAATTAATTTAACAGGTATTTCTAGATTTAAAATTTTAAAAGAAATTCCAAATGATAAGTTATATAGAGAATTTCAAGTAAATTATGAAAGTTTTATAGGAGATGTTGAAAATACACATAATAAAATTGATGCTAAAGAATTGATGGAAAAAGCAAAAACTTTTTTTAAAAGGCACGGCTTGTTACTTAATTGGAGAGAGTTCGAAAAATTAGACCATGCACAAAAGATAAATACCTTAGCTATGATTGCCCCAATTACCAATGAGGAAAAGCAAAAACTTCTTGAAGCTATCTCTTTAGAAAATAAAATTAAAACACTTGAAAATATAATTAGTTTTTATTTATACGAGACAAGTGAAAGTAATCAGACAATACAATAAGATTAATTTGTAGATTTATTCATTGAATCAAAAAAATCAGCATTATTTTTTGTATTTTTCAGTTTAGCAATTAAAAACTCAATTCCATCCATCGTTCCCATTGGGCTTATAATTCTTCGAAGAACATTCATTTTTGAAAGGTCGTCTTTTTCAAATAGTAGTTCCTCTCTTCTCGTTCCAGATCTTGTTATATCTAACGCTGGATAAATTCTTTTATCAGCAACTTTTCTATCTAAGATTAATTCTGAGTTTCCAGTTCCTTTGAATTCTTCAAAAATTACTTCATCCATTCTACTTCCCGTATCAATAAGAGCTGTTGAAATTATAGTTAGAGAACCTCCCTCTTCCACATTTCGCGCAGCACCGAAAAATCTTTTAGGCCTTTGAAGAGCATTAGCATCAACACCTCCCGTTAAAACTTTTCCTGAGCTTGGGATTACAGCATTGTAAGCTCTTCCTAGTCTCGTGATAGAGTCTAATAAGATAACTACATCTTTTTTATGTTCAACTAAACGTTTGGCTTTCTCAATAACCATTTCAGCAACTGCAACATGCCTAGAAGCTGGTTCGTCAAAAGTTGAAGCTACAACCTCACCTTTCACTGATCTTTGCATATCCGTTACTTCTTCGGGTCTTTCATCAATTAATAAAACCATCAAATAACACTCTGGGTGATTTGCTGTTATTGATTGAGCTATATTTTGAAGAATAATTGTTTTTCCAGCCCTTGGAGGTGATACAATAAGTGATCTTTGTCCTTTTCCTATCGGGCTTACAAGGTCAATTAATCTTGCAGTATTGTCTGGTTTTTTTACTATCTTAGTTGTTTCAACTTCTAATTTAATTCTTTCATTTGGATAAAGCGGGGTTAAGTTATCAAAAGCAATTTTATTCTTCCCTTTTTCGGGTTCGTCAAAATTAATTTTGTTTACTTTTAAAAGTGCAAAATATCTTTCTGCATCTTTGGGGCCTCTAATTTCTCCCTCGACTGAGTCTCCTGTTCTTAAGCCAAATCTTCTTATTTGACTTGGGCTGACGTAAATATCGTCTGGTCCTGGTAAATAATTCGACTCGATTGCTCTAAGAAAACCGAAACCATCCTGAAGCACTTCTAAAACTCCTGTTGCAGTGATTTGCTCGTTTTTTTCTGCTAATTTTTTTAAAATTGCAAAAAGTATCTCCTGTTTTCTTAGTGTACTAGGATTTTCTATACCTAATTTCTCAGCTTCGCTAATAAGTTCTGCAGGGTTCTTTTGCTTTAATTCTTGTAAGTTCATGTAATTGAATTGATTTATAGGAAAGTATTAAAAATATATGACTTTTTTTGAAAAATTCAAGCCCTATTATAAAGGCTTAAAAACTACAACAAATACAACAACAATTAGTATAATTGTAGGCACTTCGTTCATAATTCTAAAAAATTTAGATGTCTTTTTGTTAGAGTCTATAACAAAATCGTTAAGATATTTTCCAAGTAAAAAATGATAGTAAGTTAAAATCACCACTGAAACAGTTTTTATCTGCATCCAGAGTTCAGCGAAAACATCGAACCCCAAACTGTGTATTAATAAAACTCCAAATAACCAAGATAGCAACATTGCTGGCATCATAATGTAATTGTAAAGTTTTCTTTCCATTGTTTTAAAAACATCTTTTTGAGACTCATGCGATGCTTCAGAATGATAGACAAATATTCTTGGCAAATATAATAATCCAGCCATCCAAGATATAACCGCTACCAAATGTAGAGACTTGAATAATAGATATAAATTCATTTAGATATACTTCATTACTAATTTTTCAAATAATTCTACATGATCAGAGTCATCATTAAGACATGGAATAAGATCAAAGTTTTCACCACCATGTTCTAAAAAGCTTTCTCTGCCCTGAATATTAATTTCTTCAAGTGTCTCAACACAATCAGAGGCAAAGCCTGGACAAATAACTAATAAATTTTTTACACCTTTTTTAGGTAAATTTTCTAGAGTTTTATCTGTATAAGGAGTGAGCCATTCTTGAGGGCCAAACCTGGATTGAAATGTTGTTTCAATATCGACAGATGAAAATTTTTCCCGCATCAGCCTTGTGGTTTTGTGACAGTAACAGTGATAAGGATCTCCTTTATCAAAATATTTTTTAGGGATACCGTGGTATGATGAGATAATTAGATCTGGCTTCCAGCTGATCGACTTTATTTTCTTCTCGATACTGTTTGTTAGGGCATTAATGTAAAAAGGTTCGCTTTCATAGTGAGGGATCACTTGTAGACTAGGCTGCCATCTCATTTTCATTAAAGATCTGTAAACTTCATCACATACAGTTGCAGTAGTGGCTGCAGCATATTGAGGATACAATGGTAGAATGATTATATTCTCACATCCTAAATCTTTAAGCGAATTTAGTTTTGATTTAATACTCGGGTTTCCATACCTCATTGCAAAATCAACAACTGTATTTTCACCTCCAATTTTGCTATTTAATTTTTTAGCTTGGTTTCTTGTAAAATATAAAAGTGGTGACTCATTAGTTTCCTTTCTCCATATTTTTTTATAAGCGTGTGCTGTTTTAGAGGGTCTAAAAGTAAGTATAAATAAATTTAAAATAATTTGCCATAACACCGGATTAACTTCAATAACCCGTCTATCAGATAAAAATTCCTTTAAATATTTTCTAATGTCCCACCAATTTGTAGAATCGGGAGTGCCTAGGTTAATTAATAGAACGCCGGTTTTACCAAACTTAACATCTGGATGATCATTTTGCATTTCAATATTCCCTATAAAATTTTATTAATCTACTAACCTTATCTGGGTCTGTTTCAGGAAGCAAACCATGTCCTAAATTAAAAATATAAGGTAAATTTTTAAATGTATCTAAATACTTTTTTGCACAATTCAATACTTCTTTCTCAGAAGATAACAATAGTTTTGGATTTAAACCACCTTGTAAAACTACATTAGTTAAGTTTTGTTTAGCCCAGACTGGATCAATTTCATAGTCCAAACTTATTGCATCCGGTTTTACTATTTTATTAAATTCCTTATAATTTTTATTTAATCCTTTTGGGAAACACACCACAGGTATTTTTTTTTCTTTACAAAAATTTACAATCTTTGAGTTCGGGGTATAACAATACTCAGGCAGATCTTCTGGCAATATTAATCCTGCCCAAGAATCAAAAATTTGTATAACATCAGCTCCCGCGTCTATTTGATTTTCAATATGTGCACAAAGATAGTCATTAAGTTTATCAAGGATTAAATTAACTTCGAATTCTTTTGTTTTTATCTTTTTATAATCAACTTTTTTTTTTCTCTCCTTTGCTCCCAGCATATAAGTTAATAAAGTCCAAGGAGCGCCTATAAATCCTATTAAAGATTTTTCTTTATCTAGTTTTTGTCTTGTTTTTTGAATTGCTTTATAAACTGGATGTAATTTTTGAGTGAAAGAAATATTATCATTATTTAAAAAATTTTTATAATTAAACTCCTCTAGAACAGGGCCTTTATCTTCTACAAATTCTACTTTTTGATTTAAAGCATAAGGTACCATTAAAATGTCTGAAAAGATAATAGCAGAATCAAGGTCATATCTTCTTATAGGTTGTAAGGATATTTCAGAGCTTAACTCACTATTTAAACAAAGATCAATAAAATTTTGATTTTGTGATCTTATTTTTCTGAATTCTGGTAAATATCTACCTGCTTGTCTCATAAACCATACTGATTTACAAATTTTCTTATTTTTTAAAATTTCTTTAAGACTACTCATTGATTAAATTAAGTTTATAAGTGTAGTTATAGTTATTAGCTCTGTTAATTAGTTATATAACGATTTTTACAGTTTTTATACATACGCAATTTAACAACTTTGATTACTTTTGCTTAATTTTTAGTTTTTATTCATTTTATAAACATCAAAAAAACATTATTATTAACAATCAATAAGTTGTTTAAACAGTGTTAATTAATGTTAATTATTTTATCTCAGTTTTAAAAATTATGGAAAACAATAGTTTATTATAACTTTATTAACAAATATATGAACGAAAAATACAATGTATACCTTGTGTCTGACTCGACAGGCGAAACTTTAGATAGAATATTTTTATCACTTAAATCACAATTTGCGAATTTTGAATATGAAAAAAAGGAATTTGCTTTTGTACGAACAGAACAACAAATTAATAAAATTATAAAAGAATGCAATAATATTGAGAATTCAATAATATTATATACAATTGTAGAGACAAAACTAGCTAAGCATCTTGCAAATCAGAGTGAAAGAAATTCAGTACCATGTTTTGGTGTCTTAGGAAACCTAATATTAAGTTTTTCAAAACTTCTTAATCAAAAAGCTATTCACAAACCAAGCGCACAACATGTTTTAGATGATGATTATTATAAGAGAATAGAAGCTATTCAGTTTACAATGTCTCATGATGATGGTAAAAAAACGGATGACACTAATGAGGCAGATGTAATTCTATTAGGAGTAAGCAGAACAAGTAAAACACCTACCTCAATTTATCTAGCCAACAGAGGCTATAAAACAGTTAACATACCATTAGTTTTAGAGCAAAAGATCCCGGAAGATCTTAAATCAAATAAGACTTCTTGCATTATAGGATTGATAGCTGACCCAGAAAGGTTGTCTGATATCAGGCGTAATAGAGTAGCTATCATGAAAGATCAAAATCTTAAAGAGTATACTGATTTAAATTTTATAAAAAAAGAAGTAGAGGACTCAAAAAATTTATTTAAAAGGAATAATTGGCCAATTATCGATGTTACGAGAAGATCTGTAGAAGAAACTGCTGCCTCTATATTAAAAATTATCGAGATTAAGAAAAATAAATGAAAATAATATTAGCCTCTAAAAGTGGAGTGAGAAAACAAATTTTAGATAAATATAATATTGATAATGAAGTTATAGTTTCAAATATTGATGAAGACGAGGTAAAAGAATCGCTATTGGCCGAAGGGGCAGATCCCCTTTCAATATCAAAAAATCTTGCTGAAATAAAATCCATAAAAGTAAGCCACAGAAACCCAGATCGTTATGTATTGGGTGCTGATAGTGTTATTTCGCTAAATAAAGAGTTAATTAACAAACCCAACTCAAGAGAAGAAGCGTTAGACATCTTAAAAAAACTTAACAATTCAAAACACTATCTGATTAGCTCGGTTTGTATTGCAAAAAATGGAGCAATGATATGGAATTATACTGATTCTTCAGAGCTTAAAATGAAGAACTTGAAAGATGATGAACTTTCTTCCTATTTAAATAAAATAGATACAAAAACATTGATTGCTTATGGAGTTTATCAAATTGAGGCAGACGGATTAGAATTATTTGAATATATAAAAGGAGACAAAGACTCAATTATGGGCCTACCTATTAAAGAAATCATTAACTATATTAAAAAATTAAAAAAATGAAAAAAAAATTTGGAATTATCGGAAATCCTATAAAACACTCTTTGTCACCGGTGCTGCATGAATACTGGTTTAAGAAATATAGCATTGATGCTAACTATTCAATTATAGAGGCATCAGATAAAGACCTGCCGCTAATAATAGATAAAGTTAAACAGGGTTACTTCTCAGGCATTAATGTAACTTTACCTTTCAAACAAAAAATTATTAATCATGTCGACAAAGTGGTTAATGACGCAGAGCTTACAGGATCGGTGAATACCGTATTCCTAAACAACAACAAAACAGTGATTGGTGAAAATACCGATGTCTATGGATTGCAAGCTGCCTATTTAAAAGAAATTGATAATAGCTCTAATAAAAAAGCTCTAGTTATAGGTGCAGGCGGTGTTTCACCTTCTGTTATTTCATCTATAAAAAAGTCAGGTATAAAGAATATTTCTATTACAAATAGAACAAATGAAAAATGTATTTTTCTAAAGAAGAAATTTAATTTTTTAACTATAATTCCTTGGACTGATCTAAAGTCAGAAATTAAAAATTTTGATATAATTATCAATGCGACAAGTTTAGGTTTAAAAAATGGTGATGATTTCAATTTTAATTTTTCTAATACGAAAGACGAAGCTATTTATATTGACACTATTTATAACCCTTTGGAGACAAACACTTTTAAATACTTAAAAGAAGAGGGCAGAAGAGTATTTAATGGTTTAGATATGTTTATTTATCAAGGACAGAAATCTTTTTATTTATGGAACAAGATTAATCCTGAAATTGATGATGAATTAGTAGAGCTATTAAATTTGAAACTTAAATGATTAAAATAGGAATAACAGGGTCTTTAGCTTCAGGCAAAACTACTGCAAGTAAAATTTTATCTCTTAGACGAGGTCCCCTTTTTAGTGCAGATAAAGCAGTAAAAGAGCTTTATAAAAAAAAAAATTTTAAGTCACTAGTAAGTAAAAGATTTAAAATAAAAAATAATAATCAATTAAAAAAATCTTTAAAAAAACTTTTCCTAACAAACAAAAATAGTATTAAAAGACTAGAGAGAATAATTCATCCTCTAGTAAGAAGAAAAATGAAAGATTTCACTTCACAAAACAAAAACAAAAAGCTTCTTTTTTATGAGATACCTTTGCTAATTGAGAGCAAGTTAATGAAACATTTTAATTTAATTGTTTTCATTAAAGCTAAAAAACAATTAAGGCTTAAAAGATTTTTATCAAAAAGTGGGGACAAAAAGTTATTTAATTTACTTAATAATAAACAAATGAATGATCAAGACAAAGTTAAATTTTGTGATCATGTGGTTGTTAATGATAAAAATTTAAATATTTTAAAGAAGAACTTATTAGTTATAATTAGCAAATATGAATGAAGTTTTCCTAGACACCGAAACCACAGGTTTGTCTTTTAGAGATGGACATAAAGTTGTTGAAATAGCCTGCATTGAAACTAAAGATTTAGTTACGACTGGCAAAGTTTTTCATAAATTAATAAACCCCAAAAGAAGTGTACCTGAAGAAGCATTTAAAATTCATGGTTTTTCGCAAGAGTTTTTAAGTAATAAAGAAACATTCGATCAAGTAGCGGATGAGTTTTTAAACTTTATCAAAGACAAAAAAATTATAATTCATAATGCTTCTTTTGATTTAGGCTTTCTAGATGGAGAATTAGGATTAATTAAAAAAGAGCAAATTAATAAGAAATTAGTAGTAGACTCTTTAGAAGTAGCTAGAAACAAATTTCCAGGAACATCAAATTCTTTAGATGCTCTTTGTAAAAGATTTAATATAGATTTATCCCGAAGAAAAAAACATAATGCTTTGCTTGATTGTGAATTATTAAGAGAAGTCTACATAAACCTTTTAGACGCAAAGGAACCTAAATTTAATCTTGCGAATAGTATTACAGAAATTAATATTAAAAAAGCAAAAGATTATAACAAAACAGTGGTAAAAATTTCAGAAGTGGAAATTAAAAAGCACAAAGATTTTCTGAAATTAGAATTAAAGAAGAATTTTTATTGAACCTTCCTCATTTTATATAATTTTTCAAAATCAACATTCTCATTAATCTTTATGTCTTTGAACCCAGAGTTCTCGAATAAAAAAATAAAAATCTGCCTTAGCTCAGGATAAATTTTAGAGGGTACATTCACCAAAATAGTTTTCTCCATTTCTTCCTTCGCTAAATTTTCATTGTTAAATTCTACTATGGTCGAAAAAACAATTTTAGTATCGATTTTATCAAAATTATCTTTAACAGGGGTTAGTTTCAAACTAGTCAAAACCTCTATGATATTTTGTTTTACTTGAACACTTTTTATATCAATATTTATTTTATAATTAGCTATATCCTTAGCAAGAAGAAAGAATGTTTTAGGATTTGGAATATTAAATTTCAATTCTTTAATATATTTCCCTATAATTTTATGAGTCATCTTTTTTTTTATCTATTACCTCTCCATCTATAGTATCATTTTCTTTCTCTATATCTGTAAGAGGTTTGTTTTTAAAAGCTAATTTAAAGAAAATTTTTCTTGTAAATGGTATTAGCAAAAGAAAACCGATTAAATCAGTAAAGAAACCTGGTATGATAAGCAATAGGGCAGCAAAAGCTATGGATGCACCAGACATTATTTCATAAACTGGCACTTTATTTTGGTAAAGATTTACCATACCCGATCTGAGAGTTTGGATTCCCTGAAGTTTTGCAAAGTATATCCCTATTATCGCGGTCAAAAATATTAAGGCCACAGTGTTTAAAGCGCCAACTTGTCCTCCTATTTTGATTAACAAGAATATTTCCAAAGCTGGAAGACCTAAAAATAAGAGAAAAAATGGGTTCATTTGTCTGATACAAAAATATATGATTAATGTATATTTATCAAATTATGAGCAATAGTTTTGGATATATAGACATAATTTTACTAGGCATGATTGCAGGATTTATCATTTTGCGACTTCGAAGTATCCTAGGACGAAAAACAGGCCATGAACCTAAAATTTATCCAAATTTCGCAGAAAAAAAATTCAGCTCACCAATTAATGAATTAAAACCTGTTAAACAAAATCATGAAATACTAGAAGGAAAAGATAAGAAAGAATTTCTCAAAGGTGCTGAGATAGCATATGAAACTATTTTAACAGCCTTTGCTAAAGGGGAAGTAAAAAAACTTCAAAGTCTACTAACACCTACAATGAACGAAAATTTTTCTGGGGCTATAGATGCAAGAAATAAAGAAAATATAAAATCAGAATTTACATTTATTGGAATTAAAGAGTCATCAGTTGAAAAATATGAAAAGGTAAAAGATGATTTGTTTGCTAGTGTAAAATTTGTAGCCGAAGTAATTTCTGTGAAGAAAGACAAAGATAACAATATTATTGAGGGAAGCCCTGATAAAATAAAATTTGTCACAGATATTTGGAAATTTACAAAAAATATTAAAAATAATAGTCCGAACTGGTATTTAGCTGAAATTATTAGTCAGTGATAAAAAAAAAATATCTTTCTGAGAAAGACAAAGAAACGTGGGAGACTTATATAAAAAACCCATCCGACGTATACGATAAAGACAAAAATAACCAAAAAAAACAAGATAGAAAAGAGAGATTTAGATTTGATCTACACGGTCATACTTTAGATGAGGCAAATCAAAGAGTTAGAGATATTATTTTTTCATGTGTTAAACAAAAATACAAAGAAATCCTTTTTATTACTGGAAAAGGACTTCACTCTACTTCCGATAATGACGCCTACGTTTCTAAGGATTTTAGTAAGCTTAGATATTCTGTTCCTGATTTTATAAAATCAGAAAATGATTTAAATAAGTTTGTGTTTTCTATATCTGATGCAGATATTAAAGATGGTGGTGAAGGTGCGATTTTAGTTAAACTAAGAAATCTATAAAATAAACTTAGATAAATCTGTATCTTTAACTAAATTACCTAAATTATCCTGAACGTACTTTTCATCAACAGTAATTGTTTCGCCCGCTCTATCTGTCGCATTAAAACTAATATCATCTAAAACTTTTTCAATAATAGTATGCAGTCTTCTCGCCCCTATATTTTCTACCGAAGAATTTACCTCTGCAGAAATTTTAGCGAGCATATCAATTCCATCGTCAGTAAATTCAAGATTTACATTTTCTGTGTTGAGTAGTTCTTTATATTGTTTGATTAAACTATTGTCGGGTTCTTTAAGAATCCTCTTAAAATCATCTTCCTTGAGCGCATCTAATTCTACTCTTATAGGCAATCTACCTTGTAATTCTGGTAATAAATCTGATGGCTTAGCTAATTGGAATGCTCCTGAAGCAATGAATAATATGTGATCTGTTTTTATAGGACCATGTTTTGTACTTACAGTTGTTCCCTCAATAAGAGGAAGTAAATCTCTTTGAACTCCTTCTCTAGATACATCTCCTCCAACTCTATCGCTTCGTGCCGAAACTTTATCAATTTCATCTAAAAAAACTATTCCATTTTCTTCAGTAGCCTTCTTAGCCTCTTTAATAATTTTATCTTCTTCAATCATTTTATCTGACTCTTGAGCCACTAAAATGTCATGGGACTCTTTAACGGTCATCTTTTTCTTTTTACCCCTTTTATTCCCCATGGATTTTCCAAGAATATCACCAAGATTAACCATGCCTACATTTCCACCTGGCATGCCTGGTATTTCGAAACTTTGAAGACCAGCCGCAGTGCCTTGGACTTCTATTTCAATTTCATTGTTATCCAAATCACCGTTTCTTAATCTTTTTCTAAAACTTTCTCTAGTTGCAACGCTGGCTTTATTTCCAACAAGAGCGTCTAGAACTTTTTCTTCTGCTTTTAATTCTGCTTTAGCTTTTACTTCTTTCCTCTTTTTCTCTCTTTCCATTGCTATGGCAATTTCTATTAAATCTCTGATGATTTGCTCAACATCTCTACCTACGTAACCTACTTCAGTGAATCTTGTAGCTTCAACTTTAATAAATGGGGCTTCTGCTAATCTAGATAATCTTCTAGATATTTCAGTTTTTCCCACACCCGTTGGACCAATCATTAAAATATTTTTTGGAAGCACTTCATCTCTCATTTCTTCTGATAAAGCTTGTCTTCTCCATCTGTTTCTCAATGCTACAGCGACAGCCTTTTTGGCATCTTTCTGGCCAATAACATATCTATCTAGTTCTGAGACTATTTCTCTTGGAGATAGCGCGCTTACCTTTGAACTATCTTTTGATTTGTTTTTTACAACTTTTAAATTTGTCACTTTACCTGATTTAACCATTTTAAACTTTCTCTACAGTAATATTATTATTAGTAAATACACATATATCTGATGCGACTCTAATAGACTTTCTTGCAATATCCTCTGCACCCATATCAGTTTCCGCCAATACTTTTGCAGCAGCTAAAGCATAATTTCCACCGGAACCAATTCCAATTATCCCATCTTCTGGCTCTAAAACATCTCCAGTTCCTGAAATAATAAAACTATGTTTTTTATCAGCAACAGCCATTAATGCTTCTAACCTTCTCAAAAACTTGTCACTTCTCCAATCCTTAGCAAGTTCTACAGCTGCTCTTTGTAAATTACCTGCGTGTTTTTCAAGCTTAGCTTCCAGTCTCTCAAATAAAGTCAAAGCATCAGCAGTTGATCCTGCAAATCCTGCAATCACTCCTCGGCTTTCAATTTTTCTTACTTTCTTAGCTTTGCTTTTTAAAACGGTATTTCCTAGGCTAACTTGTCCGTCTCCGGCCACAACAGTTTCACCATTTTTTCTGAGTAACACAATCGTTGTTCCATGCCACTTTTCAGCTGTATTCATGATGTTATATGTGGAGATTAATTTAGGATCTTCAATAGCAAATCTGATTTATTGATAAAATGACCGATTATATATATATCAAAGGTAAATCAGCGTAAATTTATGAAAAGAAAAGCTAAGATTATTAGAAAAACAAAAGAAACAAGTATTTCAGTCGCAGTAAATTTAGACGGCAAGGGAAAATATAAAATTAAAACAGGAATAGGTTTTCTCGATCATATGTTGGAGCAACTGTCTAAACACTCTTTAATTGATTTGGAGGTTAAAGCAAAAGGCGACACTCATATTGATTTACATCATACTACAGAAGACACAGGTATTGCTATTGGTGAAGCTATTAAAAAAGCTGCGGGTAATAGAAAAGGAATCAAACGATATGCTTCAACTATGATTCCGATGGATGAAACATTAAGTAGAGTATCAATTGATGTCTCTAATCGCCCTTACTTGATCTGGAAAGTAAATTTAGCAGTAGAAAAGCTTGGTGAAATGGACACAGAGTTATTTAAGGAGTGGTTTCAAGCTTTTTCACAGTCAGCGGGGGTAACTTTACACATAGAAAATATTTACGGCGAAAACAGCCACCATAAAATTGAATCATGTTATAAAGGTCTAGCTAGATCACTAAAAGATGCTTTAGCGATTGATAAAAGAATTAAAAACTCGATACCTTCGACAAAAGGCTCTATTTAAATTTGATGAATGTCACAATTGTTGACTACCAATCGGGCAACATAAGCTCAGTCATTAATTCTTTTAATGAGGTAGCTAAAGGCAAAGTTCATCTAGAGGTAACTTCAGACATAAAAAAAATTGAGTCTAGTGATAAAATCGTATTACCGGGCCAAGGTTCATTTAAAAGCTGTGTTGACTCCTTAAATAGTATTAGCGGGTTAGTTGAGACGCTTAAAGAATTTGCAATAATAAATAATAAACCACTTCTAGGAATTTGTGTAGGTTTACAAATGTTTGCAGATGTTGGTTATGAGGAGGCAGAAACAAAAGGATTAGGCTGGATCTCTGGAAAAGTTTCCAAAATTGATAATCAAAATGGAAAATTTAAACTTCCACACATTGGTTGGAACGAGATAGAAATTCAAAAGGAAAGCAAAATATTTAAAGACATTAAAAATAAATCTCATATGTACTTCGTGCACAGTTATGAGTTTATTCCTGAAGATAACTCAGTTATTTCAGCAACAACAGATTATTCATCAAAAATTGTTTGTTCAATTGAAAGAGACAATTTATTTGGAACTCAATTTCATCCTGAGAAAAGTGACAAGATAGGATTAAAAATTATTGAGAATTTTATAAAATTATAATGAAAATATTTCCTGCAATAGATATTAAAGATAAAAAATGTGTGAGATTGATCAAAGGCGACTTTGATAATAAAACTGAGTACGAAAATTCTCCTATTGATCAAGCTAGGAAATATCAAGACCACGGGTTTAAGGACTTACATATTGTTGATTTAGACGGCGCTTTAAAGGGTAGAACTGTAAATTTAGATATTATTCAGGAAGTAGTTAGAAAATATAATTTAAAAATCGAAATTGGCGGTGGTATCAGAACACTTGATAGTATTAAAAAATATTTAGATACGGGTGTAGATAAAGTAATTTTAGGAAGTGCTGCAATAAAAAACAAAGAATTTTTAAAAGAAGCGTGTGAAAAATTTAAAAATAAAATTGCTTTGGGATTAGACGCTATGAATGGAAATCTTTCTGTATTTGGTTGGAAAGAAAACCTTAATATTAAAACTTTAGACTTTCTTAAAGAAATAAACAGCTTTGGAGTGAGCCGAATTATTTATACGGATATTAATAAAGACGGAATGAAAACTAGTCCTAACTTTAACGATACTATAAAAATTGCAGAGCTTTCTAATTGTCCTGTTGTTATTTCAGGCGGAGTCTCTTCAATAAATGATATTAAGAAAGCTAAAGATTTAAATAATAAAAAAATTGAAGGTATAATAATTGGCAAAGCCATTTATGATGGTGATATTAAACTTGATGAGTTAGCGAAGGAAATCAATGCTTAAAAATAGAATTATACCTTGCCTAGACGTTAAAAACGGTAGAGTTGTTAAAGGTATTAACTTTGTTGAATTAAAAGATGCTGGAGATCCAGTTGAACAAGCTAAGATTTATAGTGACGGCGGAGCTGATGAGATTTGTTTTTTAGATATTACAGCTTCGAATGAAAATAGAGAAACTATTATAGATATAGTAAGAAAAACAGCTAAAAAGTGTTTTGTTCCTTTAACTGTTGGTGGAGGTGTTAAAAATATTCAAAATATAACTGATTTACTTTTAGCTGGAGCGGACAAAGTTTCAATTAATACTGCTGCAGTTAAAGATATTAATTTTGTCAAAGAAGCTTCAAAAAAATTTGGATCTCAATGTATCGTTGTTGCTATAGATGCGAAGAAAATATCAGATAAAAAGTGGAATGTTTTTACTCATGGCGGTAGAAATAAAACCGAAATCGATGCAATTGAATTTGCCAAAAATGTTGAAAAGAATGGAGCTGGTGAAATTCTACTTACTTCAATGGATAAAGATGGGACTAAATCCGGATATGATGTTGACCTATTAAAATCTATTACGGATTGTACAAATATTCCAGTTATTGCTTCAGGCGGTGTAGGAACATTAGATCATTTATATGACGGTATAGTTAAAGGCGGTGCAAGCGCGGTATTGGCTGCATCTATTTTTCATTACGGTGAATTTAAAATAAAAGAAGCCAAAGAATATTTGAATTCTAAAAATGTATCAGTAAGATTGTAATATGTTTGAAACTCTTGAGCAGCTGATGATAACCATAAGAAATCGTAAAAATTCTCCCATAGACAGTTCTTACACCAATAAACTTTTAAACCATAAGAATTTAAGTGTTGCTAAAGTTAAAGAGGAAATTGGGGAGTTAATAGATGCGGTTGAAAAAGATACAAATAAAATACATGAAGCAGCTGATGTCATGTATCATTTGATGGTTTATCTTGAAGCTAATAATATAAAAATTGAAGATGTAATGAGCGAACTGAAAAAAAGACAAAAATGAGTTACGATAAGAATAATATTTTTGCAAAAATATTAAGAGGAGAAATTCCTTGTGACAAAGTCTATGAGAATGATTACGTTTTAGCATTTAAAGATATTAATCCTCAAAAAAAGATTCACGTTTTAGTTATTCCAAAAGGTGAGTATGTCGATTTAGATGATTTTAATAACAATGCTTCAGACAAAGAAATAGTTGAGTTAAATAAAGCAGTTACTCATGTTGCAAATTTAATGGGTTCAAAAGATAAAGGCTACAGAGCTTTAACTAATATTGGGAGCGATGGAGGACAAGAAGTTCCTCATTTACACTTACATATTTTTGCAGGAGAAAAGATTGGGAAGATGGTTAATTAATGGTTTCAAGAGTACAAAGATATTTTTTAGAACTAAAAGATTTTTCAAATACAATTGATTTAAATCTTCCAGCAAATTACCAAATTTTATTGGATGATAAAAACGACTACCAGCTTAACAAATTCTTTTATAAGCAAATAGGACTAGACCATTATTGGAGAGACAGATTGCTTTGGTCTAACAAGGAATGGATTAAGTACGTTACAAATAAAAATTTAGAGACCCATGTTTTAAAAAAAGGAAATGATTTAGTTGGTTATTATGAACAAGAATTTCACCCGGCTACTAATGAGGTGGAGTTGATTAATCTGGGAGTATTAAAGGAATTTAGAGGATTAAAACTTGGATCCACACTCGTTAATCATGCTATTGCAAGTGCATCTAGAAAGAACCCAGAGAGAATGTGGGTTCACACTTGCAGTTTAGATCATAAACATGCTTTACAAAACTACAAGTCAAAGGGTTTTGAGATTTTTAAAGAAGAAGAAATCGATTTTGTAGCCTAATTTATCTCTGGTATTTTGAAGGTTCCTTTTTGATAAATATCGTTCTTAGAAACAATATTTAAAGAAAAATTGATATTATTATTATATTGATCAATAATCTTCCAACCTTTTAAGTCTAAAGTTTTTCTATCAAATAAAACATTTATTTCATTTTCATCTAAGTAAGTAAGCTTAATAATTTGATTTTCTTTTTTTATTTCACCAGCTTTAACGATTTCTAAAAGTTTTTCCTTATACAAGATTTTTAGAAAAGGAGATTCTGATATGGGATAATAGTAAGTTTTATCATATCTCTTCTGTGTAATGGCTAATTTTTTCTTATTTATAATAAGTTCTTTCTTTTTATCATCAAAGTATTCACATTTTAGTTTTCCAGGAAATTCTAAAAGACAACTACCCTTTTCAGTTTTATCATTGATAACCTGATTAAATGTAAATTCCAAAGAATTTAAACTTTTCAGCTGATTTAGAATTTTAATTTTTTCGTTTGCTCTAAGATTAAATGAAAAAAGTAGAAAAAAACTAATTAAAAAAATTTTATAGAACTTCACGTTTACCAACATGATTTGCTTTACTGACCACCCCTTTTTCTTCCATCATATCAATAATTCTAGCTGCCCTATTGTATCCAATTTGAAGTTTTCTTTGTAAAAAACTAGTAGATGCCTTTCCTTCTGATTTAATGATATTAACTGCTTGAGAATAAAGTTCATCCTCCTCACCGTCCTCACCAGAAATAGACGAAGATTCATTACTTGTTTGTGCAGTAATTTCCTCCATATAATCTGGTTCACCTTGACCTCTAATAGAATTAACGATTTTTTCAATTTCATTTTCAGAAACGAAAGGGCCATGAATTCTCACTATTCTGTTTGCTGAGGACATAAATAGCATGTCTCCTTTTCCTAGTAATTGTTCTGCACCCTGCTCGCCTAATATAGTTCTGCTATCTATCTTTGAACTTACTTGGAATGATACTCTAGTTGGAAAGTTTGCTTTAATTGTTCCTGTTATTACGTCCACACTTGGTCTTTGTGTTGCCATTATAATATGAATTCCGGCAGCTCTAGCCATCTGTGATAATTTTTGAATGTAGTTTTCTATTTCTTTACCCGCCACAAGCATTAGATCTGACATCTCATCTACTACTACTATGATGTACGGCATTTTTAATTTATGTTTTGCATTATAGCCGTCTATGTTTCTCACACCTACTTTGCTCATTAATTTGTATCTGCTGTTCATCTCTTTAACTGTCCAAGCTAAAGCAGATGTTGCTTTTTTTGCTTCAGTAATTACTGGAGTTAACAAATGAGGTATCCCTTCATAAGTTGAAAGCTCTAACATTTTCGGATCTATTAAAATGAACTTACAAAGATCTGGGTTTAATTTGTAAAGTAGTGAAACAATGATCGTATTTATACAGACTGATTTACCTGAGCCTGTTGTACCGGCAATTAAAAGATGTGGCATGGAAGTTAAATCACCAATTATAGGCATACCAGAAATACTTTTACCTAAAGCAATTGGAAGTTTGACATCTTTTTTCTGAAATTTTTCGTATGAAATTATTTCCCTAAGAGAAACACTTTCTCTAGTCTCATTTGGTATTTCAATTCCCACAGTATTTTTACCTGGAATTACCGAAACTCTTGCTGAGGTAGAACTAGTATTACGAGCTAAGTCTTCTGATAAATTTATTATTTTGGAAACCTTAACGCCTGGAGCAGGCTCAAATTCATATAAACTTACAACTGGACCACTGTTTATGGCTTTAATTTTACCATCAATTCCAAAATCTAATAAAATCTTTTCCATGAATTCTCCATCAGGACGATTTTTATTTAAATCCGTAGCACTCAGATTTGATAATCTTTTTTCAAGATAATCTATAACTGGCAATTTGTATTTTGACCTTACTGGATTTATTATTTTTTCACTTTTAGCTTCGCCACCAAATGAGAACGATTGCTGGGGTCTTTCAATGATTTCACTTTTTTCTTCGACAGGAGTTTCATCAAAATTTATATCAGGAACAGCATTGTTTTTTCTTCTAAAGAATGAAGTTATGATAGAATAAGTTCCAGTTACTATCTTTTTAAAATCTAAATCTGATGAGAAAATAAATAATATTAAAGTGAGCAATAATAATCCATAAGCAGAATAGGTATTATCTATGTAAGGTAACCAAGTACTTAAGAACTCATAACCTATCTTTCCAACAAAACCTGCGTTACCATTATCGATAAGCCAGAATGAGTTATTAAAAGTAATGTATATAAAAATTGTACCTATAACTAAATAAGCAACAACTAAAAATAATTTTAAGATTATTCTTTTGATCTCTTTTTTAATAATCAAATTTATACCCCAGAAAAGAAAATTAGCTAAAATTAAAAATGAAACGAGACCAAAGCTTTGCAAAAGAAAATCTGCGACACTACTTCCATAAATCCCGAAGAAATTTTTAATTTCGAAATCTCTATCTCCGTAAATAAAAGATGGATCTTCGGGTGAATATGTCGTAAAGGCTATTGCAAGTGCGACACTCGTCGAAATAAGGATTAATCCTATAAATTCAAAGGTTCGTTTTTTTATAAAATTTGTTACACTATTTAAAAAGTTTGTATTCATATCGAATCGTTTTACGTACTTTTTACCATTTTTATGAAAGTGAGAAAAATTTTATAACATGAAAAAGCAGAGAATTGGCATAGTTGGAGACGGTCTGGCAGGTTTAATGACTGCTTTAGCATTAAACGATCTGCCTACTTTAGACGTTCAAATTATAGCAAAAAAAAATAAGCTTAAAAAAGACAAGAGAACTACAGCTATATCAGCCTCAAATTATGAATTTTTTCATCGTGTTTTAGACAAATTAGACAAGAAATTATTCTGGCCATCGAAAAAGATAAACCTTTTTTATGAGTCTAATGAGAAAAAAATAAATTTCTTAAATTTCAATGAAGATAATAATAATCTTTTATACATATTTGAGAATGATAAAATTAAAGATATTTTAAATAAAGAAATTAAAAAAAAGAAAATTAAAATTATAAGAAAAAACATTAATAAATCAGATGATCTGGATGAGTACGATTTAAAAGTACTCTGTCTAGGAAGAAACTCTAAAATTTACCAAAGCGTTATCAAAAGCAGATCTATAGAAAAAGATTATAAAGAAGTTGCTTTAACAGGATACGTTAAGCATAACATAAAAGATATAAGCACTAGTCAATTCTTTCTAAAGGAAGGACCACTTGCAATATTACCCTTTTCTAAAAATAATTTCTCTTTTGTTTGGAGTGTTAAAAAGGGATTTGTAACAGAAAATATTGCCTCTACAATTAAATTTAAAATTTGTGAAATTTTAAAAGATAAAAATATTAATATTACTAATATTCAATCTTACCCTTTAACGTTAAATTTAAAACGAACTTATTATAAAAATGATGTTCTTATTTTAGGAGAAGGTCTCCATACAATCCATCCGGTTGCAGGACAGGGTTTCAATTTAGTGTTGAGAGATATAAAAAAATTAAAAGAAGTTTTAAAGTATTATGCAGGTTTAGGTATGTCGATTAAAAGCAGTCCTGCTCTTGAGGATTTTTCAAATCAAAGAAAATCTGAAAATATTATTACAGGTATTGGTATTGATTTAACGCATAATTTTTTTAAACAAAATAAATTATTAGATCCTTTAAAAGATGTAATTTTAAAAAATTTCTCAAAAAATAATACACTTAAAAAAATAAGTAAATTTATTTCAAATCAAGGTTTATCAATTTAATTCAATGAACATATACGCTCTATCTTCAGGCAGAGGTCCCTCAGGAATTGCAATTGTTAGAATTTCTGGAAAAAGTAGCCATAAGGTTTGTAAAAATTTAACTCAATTAAAAGAAATTAAATCTAATGAGGTTAATTTTTGTAAATTTTATGATCCTAAAACTAAGAATGTTATTGATCCCGAAGCTTTATTATTGTGGTTTCCTGCCCCTAATAGCTATACGGGGGATGATTTGGCGGAGTTTCAGGTTCATGGAAGTAACGCAGTCATTAATGCTCTTTTAAAAGCATTGTCCGAACAAGATGATTGTAGGTTGGCCGAACCGGGAGAGTTTACAAAGGTTGCCTTCCAAAATGATAAAATAGATCTTTTAAAAGCAGAAAGTATAGGTGATTTAATTCATGCTGAAACAGAGCTTCAAAGAGAACAAGCTGTTAAATTAGTCCAAGGCAATGCTTCTAAGTATTATGATGAATTAAGAGAAAAATTAATTAAATCCCTTTCATATATAGAAGCTAAAATAGATTTCGCAGAAGATGATCTTCCTGAAAAAGTTCTTAAAGAAGTACAGACCTCAGTTAAGGACGTCCATAAAGATATTCATAAAATAATAGAGGACAATAAAATTGGAGAAAAAATAAGAGATGGTTTTAAAGTGTCTATTACAGGAGAAGTTAATGCAGGAAAATCGTCCCTATTAAATTTGATTGCTAAAAGAGACGTAGCAATAGTTTCAGATGAAGCTGGAACTACAAGAGATGTTATCGAGACTTATTTAAACATAGACGGTTATCCAGTAATACTAGCAGATACAGCTGGTATTAGAGAAGCAAAAAACGAAATAGAAAAGAAAGGTATATCACTTGCACTTGGTAAATCAAAAGAAGCTGATTTAAATATTGTGGTTATAGATAATTCTTCCAAAACTATTAATAATGAAATTAAGAAAATGATCAATGATGATACAATTGTTTTACTAAACAAATCAGACATACAAGATAAACAAAATCATAAATTTGATGCAGAAACTGTTCTAGTTTCAGTAAAAAATAATAAAAATATTGATAAAGCAATTAATATAATTAAAGAAAAACTTAGTAAAAAATTTACCTCAAACAATACTGTCTTAATAACAAGAGAAAGACATAGAGTTAAACTACAAGCGTGTTTGAAAGAAATTGATAAATTTTTAAAGAAAGATCAAGCCAAAGAAATTGAACTTGCCGCTGAAGACTTGAGAATGGCCACAAGATATCTTGGAAGCATAGTAGGGAAGGTTGATGTTGAAGAAATTCTTGGATCGATCTTTAAAGACTTCTGTATTGGCAAATAAAATACTACTTGTATTATTAATTTAGACAGTTACATTCTCATCATGAATTTACAAGACTATGATGTAGTAGTTATCGGTGGTGGTCATGCTGGATGTGAAGCAGCAGCAGCATCTGCTAGAATGGGCGTAAATACTGCACTTTTTACACATAAAATAGAGACAATAGGGGAGATGTCATGCAATCCTGCTATCGGAGGGCTCGGTAAAGGCCACCTAGTGAGGGAGATAGATGCCCTGGATGGTGTTATGGGTGTTGTAGCAGATAAATCGGGTATCCAGTTTAGATTGCTTAATCGAAGTAGAGGCCCAGCGGTTCAAGGGCCAAGAACACAATCAGATCGAGCATTTTACAAAGACCATATGCAGAAAATCTTATTAAATTATGAGAACTTGGAGGTAGTTGCTGATCCAGTAATTAAATTTCTTTTTAATGATAATCAATTAGTTGGATTTGTATGCCAGAGTGGAAGAGAAGTACGTACTAAAGAACTAATACTTACAACAGGAACTTTTTTAAATGGTTTAATACATATAGGTGAAACTCAAATTCCAGCTGGTAGATTTGATGAAAAGCCATCTACAGGTCTAAGTGAACAACTTGCTAAATTCAACATGCAAATAGGAAGACTTAAAACTGGAACTCCACCAAGACTTGATGGTAGAACTATCAACTACGATGATCTTGAAATGCAGCCTGCAGACGATGATCATTATTACTTTTCATTTTTGACTAACAAGATTGATAACAAACAAATTAAATGTGGGATGACTTATACCAATGATGAAGTTCATAAGATCATTAGTGATAACATTTCAAGAAGCGCTATGTATTCTGGTAACATCAAAGGTGTGGGGCCACGATACTGTCCTTCTATTGAAGATAAGATCGTTAAATTTAAAGATAAAGAAAAACATCAAATATTTTTGGAACCAGAGGGATTAAAGGACAATACTATTTACCCAAACGGCATATCTACATCACTTCCAGAGGAAGTTCAGTTGCAAATATTGTCTAAAATCAAGGGTTTAGAGCATGTTAAGATGAAAAGAGCTGGATATGCAATAGAGTATGATTATGTAGATCCTAGAGAGCTTTACGCAACTTTAGAGACTAAAAAAATCAAATCTTTATTTCTGGCAGGACAAATAAATGGAACTACAGGTTATGAAGAAGCTGCTGCACAAGGTCTAATGGCAGGAATTAACGCTGCTTTGAAAGTTAAAAACAAAAAACAATTTATTTTAGATCGATCAACATCTTACATAGGTGTAATGATAGACGACTTAATTACGAAAGGAGTTTCAGAACCTTACCGAATGTTTACATCGAGAGCTGAATATCGACTAACTTTACGTGCTGACAATGCTGATCAGAGGCTAACCGATCTAGGTATCGATTTAGATTTAATCAAAGACGAAAGAAAAAACTTTTTTTTAGAAAAGAAAAAAAATATTCTTTCAGTAAAAACCATACTAGACAAAAATTATTTAACCCCTAACGAGGCAAAAAAACATAATATTAAAATTGCTATGGATGGAGTTAAAAGATCATGTATGGAGGTAATCGGTCAAAGGAATGTAAATTTGGCAAAAATAAGGCAGATATTTTCTGGTATTCCTGACTACGGAATGTCTATAGATAATCAGGTTGAAATTGATGCTCATTACATGGGTTATTTACAAAGACAGTCTAAAGATATTAGCTCATTTAAAAAGGACGAGTCAGTCTTGATCCCTGATAGCATTAACTACGACACATTGAGCGGTCTTTCTAATGAAATTAAAAGCAAGCTGATAAAGGTTAAGCCTAAAACGCTCGGTCAAGCAATTAGGATAGATGGAGTGACCCCTGCAGCTATAATAATACTTCTTTCACACATTAAGAAACTTAGGTATAAAGCTTCTGCTTAATGCAAGAGCTAGAAGTTATAAAAATCCTTCAACAAGAGCTTAAATTTACTGATCAGTCGATCGATAAACTTAAAATATTTAAAACAGAGCTCTTAAATGCTAATAAAAAATACAATTTTATTGCAAAAAGCACCGAAGACTCTATTTGGTCTAGGCATATCTTAGATTCTGCTCAACTAGTAAAATACATTAATTTTAAGCAAGGATCTTTATCAGATTTAGGATCTGGAGCAGGTTTTCCGGGATTGGTTTTAGCTATATATAATCAAAACTTCAATTTTCACGTGAAATTATATGAAAAGTCTCCAGTAAAAAAAGATTTCCTAGATGAGATGATAGATAAATTAAAAATAAAAGCAAAATCATATTCTAACGTTTTTGATGGAAATATCGAATCAGAGTACATCGTGAGCAGAGCATTTAAAAAATTAGATAAAATTATACAAGTTTCACGTGAAATGATAAAAAGGCCACATAAATTGATCATTTTAAAGGGTCAAAATGCTCAGGAAGAAGCAAATAAAGCTTTCAAAAGTCAGAAATACTCTTATAAATTAGAAGAAAGCATGACCGATAAGAAATCAAGAATAATTATAGCAAAAGTTTTTTAATGACTAATATTATTTCAGTTATAAATCAAAAAGGTGGAGTAGGAAAAACAACTACTGTAATTAATCTTGCAGCTTCACTGTCCATAATGGGTCAAAATAATCTTGTTATAGATTTAGACCCCCAAGGTAATGCAACAACAGGTTTTGGGAAAAACAATAACGACGAAGACAACAATGTCTACAATCTTTTAATTAAAAAAATAAATTTAAAAGAAGCCATTCAAAAAACTAAAATAAATAATTTAGAAATTATAGGTTCGCATGTAAATTTATCTGGCCTAGAAGTAGAAACTGCCAATGACGCTAAAAGGGCATTTGTTTTAAAAGAAATATTGTTAGGAGAAAAAAAAAACACGCTTCAAAAATATGATAACATATTTATTGATTGTCCTCCGTCCTTGAGTCTTTTAACAATAATGTCTTTAGTTGCCTCTGACGAATTATTAGTTCCTCTTCAAACAGAATTCTTTGCCCTTGAAGGAATAACTCAGTTGGTAAAAACAATTGATAGAATTAAAGAAAACCTTAACCCATCGCTTGCTATTAGGGGTATACTTTTAACAATGTTTGATAAGAGAAATAAACTCTCTTCTGAGGTCGATCGAGAAGCTAGAAATTATTTTAAAGAAAAAGTATATCAAACTGTTATTCAAAGAAATGTAAGGTTATCAGAGGCTCCATCGCATGGAATGCCTTGTGTAATTTATGATAAAAATTGTGTGGGCAGTAAATCATATTTTAAATTAGCAGAAGAATTTTCAAAAAAAAATAACGTAGAAAGTGCTGCATGAACACAATTAAGAAAAAAGGTTTAGGAAGGGGTTTATCTGCATTATTTGGTGATACTGAGCCACAAAAAGCTCTAAAAAATAGCGAAACTAAAAGAGTTTCTATAAGCGATCTTACTAGAAATCCTTATCAGCCAAGGGAAACTTTTAATGAATTTAAATTAGATGAATTAACTAATTCAATAAAAAAGAACGGTATTATACAACCAATTGCTGTGAGGCAAAAAAAATCAGAACCTGAAAAATATGAGATAGTTGCAGGCGAGAGAAGGTGGTTAGCGGCTCAAAAAGCTGGATTGCACGATATCCCTGTGAATGTTTTAGATTTAAGTGATGTAGAGTCCTTAGAAGTTGCAATTGTTGAAAATATACAAAGAGACGATTTAAACCCGATAGAGGAAGCCAAGGGATATAAAAGATTGTCAGAAGAATTTAATTATGATCACGAGAATATCGCCAAACTAATGTCAAAAAGCAGAAGCCATGTTAGCAATACTTTAAGACTTTTAACTTTACCAAATGATATAATAGGGATGCTTGAAGAAGGCACTTTAACATCTGGTCAAGCAAGGCCTCTGATAGGACTTACTAATGCTTCACAAATTGCTGAAGAGATAGTATCAAAAAATTATAGTGCTAGAAAAGTTGAGTATTTAGTAAAATCAAAAAAAGAAAATAAATTTAAAGATAAAACCCAGGATGCTGATATTATAAAAGCTCAAGAACGAATTGAAAGAATTCTTGGCTTAAAAGTAAATATAATAAATAAGAAAAATAAGTCAGGCAAAGTTACTATCGAATATAAAAATCTTGACCAATTTGAATTAATATCTGATTTGCTTACTAAGAATTAGTTAAATTGCATATATCAATTAAAAGCTTCTTCATTAATATACCTTGATTTACAAAAGAATTTGATTTGATCTTTAATTCTATATCATATGTCTTTTCGTTAATTTCTCTAATTTTACCTTTATCTAATTTTTTAGCTTGTAAGGTAATGTTTTTTTTATCTTTCCAAAAAATAGGAGGTTTTATAGAGCTTACAGCTTGATCTATACTTGTATCTAAAGATAAATTTATTATTTCTGAAATTTTATTTATTCTTTGATTTATCATTTGTAAATATAAAATATTTTTTTCATCTTGAATTATTGTTTCACTTAGCATCTTATTTGTTTTAACTTTATTACCTTCTAAAATTGCGTCTCTAAGTTCATTTAAGTCTTCATTAATGTTTGTGTTAAGAAGATTTTCTAGTTTTACAGTTTCAATTTTTTTATCGAGAAAACAATTTACTATTTTATTTATTTCATTGTTCAGTTTCATTCGATCTTTGTTGCAAGACATAGCAATTATATTAATATTTTCGTTATTTAAGCCCTGATAGTCTTTTAATTTATTAGATATAATTTTTTTGATAGCAAGATCATCGTCTTGATAACAAGGAAGAGCAGAGTATTTCTTAGATTTCTCAAAGTATGACCTTAACTTTGAATTTTTATTTAGTATGCCAGAAAATAAATAAATTTTATTTTGATCTAAACTGGGTTCAATTTCTTCAAGGAAACTTAAAATTTTATCATCAGCATGGTAAATAAAAAAAGCTTTTTTTTTTTCAAATAATGACATGTTAAGTATTTCATTGAAAAAATTATTAATATTTTTCAGTATTTCATCTTGTTCAACTTTTATTATTTTAGTATCTTTATTTTCTAGAGTTAAATCTTCTTTAAATTCATCCATCATTCCTAAATTTTCCCCATAGAAAAGACAAATATTTTGTTTTTTAATTTTCAAAAGAACATAAGAGGAGTCAAATGTTTTAAGAATCATTTTAATCTAGCCTTAATCTTTTTATTATTTTTTTACTTATTTTTTCCGTTAAATCCTCTATTAATTTTTTCTCACTGTTTCTCGTATCTATATTCTTATTCCCAACCGTGAAATTACCCCTTTCAGAGAATGTATTAGTAAACAAAACCCCTGTTTCAAAATTATAAAACTCAACTTTTGAAGATATATTTATTTGATATTTTACAATTTCATTTTTAATGTTCTTTTCCATAATTGATTTTGACTTATTGGTTTTAATCTTGACATTAAACACGTTATTATTTGACTCTTTAGAATAAAATAAAATATTCTTACTTATTTTATGATTTAGTCTTTTTTCTCCTTCAAGCTCAATTGATTTTATATAAAATTGTTTTAAATCTTTTTGATTTATCACTTGATAACCGCATTGAGCAGTAAAGATAAATATTAATATTATTAGATAATTATTTTTAAACATTATTTGATAATATAATTTACAATTTTATTTTTAACAAAAATAGTTCTAAAAATTTTCTTGTTTTCCATATATTTCTTTACTTTAGTTGATTTAACAACCAATTTGAAAATTTCTCCTTCAGATAAATCTTTCTTCACATCAAGTATACCTCTTGTTTTACCGTTTATTTGGATAGGCATTTTTATTTTTATATCCTTTTCAATTAATAAATCGTTTACCTCTGGCCACTTTTCGAAGTTTTTTTCACCAAGAGTGCTCAAACATTCGTGAGCTAAATGAGGTGTAAATGGTATGAGTAGTTTCATGATTTTAACCAAATTTTGAATTAAAGTTTTTTTACCTAATTTGTTTTCTAATGCTTTTTTAAAAACTCTATAAACTTCATAAAATAAAGCTATGCTTACATTAAACTGGAAGCTTTCAATTGATTTACTTAATTTTTTAATAAAAAGGTTTACCTGTAACTCAAATTTTATATCATCTTCTTTTGACCTCTTTGACTCTTTTAAATTTATAACCTGGTTATTTAAATCCCAAATTTTTTGTAAAAACTTACTAGACGAAATTACTCCTTGATCAGACCATTGAACATCTTTTTCAGGTGGGCTGTCAGATAAAATAAACCACCTAACTGAATCAGCTCCGTATGATTTAATCATATTTTCAGGGTCAACAACGTTTTTTTTTGATTTAGACATTGACTCGGAAGGACCAACATTAACTTCACTTTTGTCTGATATTTTATGATATTTTCCTTCAGAATTTTTTTTAACCTCTGAGGGGTTTAACCATTTTCCATTTTGATCTTTATAAGTTTCGTGACAAACCATGCCTTGAGTAAATAATCCTTTGAAAGGTTCAGAGTCTTTAATTTTACTATTATTTTTTTTTAAGGCACGCATAAAAAATCTAGAGTAAAGTAAATGTAATATTGCGTGTTCTATTCCTCCAATGTATTGGTCAACTGGCATCCAATAATTAACTTTTTTTAGATCAAAAGGTTCAGAGGTTATATTTGGTGAACAAAATCTTAAAAAATACCAAGAAGAGTCTACAAATGTATCTAGAGTATCTGTTTCTCTCGTTGCAGGTTTGCCAGTTTTTTTATCAACAGTATTTTTCCAATTTTTATGATTTGCAAGAGGGTTACCACTTTGACTTAAATCTATATCCTCTGGCAACCTAACTGGTAACTCACTTTTTTCTATTGGTGCAATTGATCCGTCCTCAAGATATATTATAGGAATAGGACATCCCCAATATCTTTGCCTTGAGATTCCCCAATCCTTCAATCTAAAAGTAATTTTTTTTTCACCTATCCCTAGTTTTTCAATTTCTTGTATAATTTTTGTTTTAGCTTGATTAACTTCTAAACCATTAAGAAATTCAGAATTTACTAATGTACCATCCCCTACGTAAGCTTCTGATAAATTATCAAAGTTTTTTAATTTTGATGTATTCTCAGAAACTACTTCTGTTACTTTAAGATTATATTTTTTGGCAAAATCTAAGTCTCTTTGATCATGAGCGGGGCAGCCAAATATAGCTCCAGTACCATAGTCCATTAAAATAAAATTTGCTACATAGACAGGAAGTTTTTTGCCCTTAATAAATGGATGAATTGCAAATAACTCTGTATCAAATCCAATTTTTTCAGCATTAGCTAAAGCTTCTTCTGTTGTACCAACTTTAAGACAATCGTTTTTAAACTTAATGAATTTTTCATTATTTAAAAATTTATTACATATAGGATGATCTGCAGATACAGCTAAAAAAGATGCGCCAAATATTGTATCTGGTCGAGTAGTAAAGATATTAATTTTCTCCTTTAGCTCTTCAATTTCAAATTTAATTTCACAACCTACAGACTTACCTATCCAGTTTTTTTGCATTGTTTTTACTTTTTCAGGCCAGCCATTTAATTCATTTAAACCCTCAAGCAAGTCTTCAGAAAATCTTGTTATATCGAAAAACCATTGAGAAAGTTTTTTTCTTTCGACTACTGCGCCCGATCGCCAACCCTTGCCGTTTATAACTTGTTCATTTGCTAAAACTGTTTGCTCAACCGGATCCCAATTCACATAGTTTTCTTTTCTTTTTACAAATCCTTTATTATAAAAATCAATAAATATCTCTTGTTGGTGTTTGTAATATTTTTCATCACAAGTAGAAACTTCCAAATCCCAATCAATTGATAGTCCCATAAGCTTTAGCTGTCTTTTCATCTCAAAAATATTTTTTTCGGTCCATTTTTTTGGATGTAATTTATTTTCTTTAGCAGCATTTTCTGCCGGCAGACCAAAAGCATCCCAGCCCATTGGATGTAAAACGTTATATCCGTTCATAAATTTATAACGAGCTATAACATCTCCAATAGTGTAATTTCTTACATGCCCCATGTGAATTTTCCCAGATGGGTAAGGAAACATCTCTAGGCAATAAAACTTTTTCGCACTGGCGTTCTTTTGGTAAAGCTTTTTAGTTAAAAAATATTCTTGCCATTTTTTTTCAATTATTTGAAAGTTTATTCTTTCCATAATTAAAAACTTATTTCTTTTTTTTATCTTCTTTTTCCAGAATAGCTGCTTTTCTAATAATAGAGGATCTTAGTTCGTTAACTATGGCACTATTTCCTAATAATGAAATTTTGCAATTTTGATTAGATCTACAATCTTTTTTGTGTACAATAATTTTGAGGCTGTCACTTCTTACTTCATTAGATAAAAATCTAATAGTAACTTTTAGTGACTCATTATTTACAGAATCAGAGTACCAGTCAGAGATTATCATGCCACCAGAATAATCTACGGTATTGAGTGGTAAGAAGTCTAAAATTTCAAGCGAAGCTCTCCACATTGGATTTGACGAGCTAAATTCATAATTGGTTTTCCCTGTCCTTCCAAGTAAACCCCCAACGCTAGCACCCCTACCTTCTTCTACGTTTTTTTTTGCACGCTCCTGGGCATTTGTTGGAATTTTTCTAGCATCTCCGAATTTTCCACCGCAGGCGTTTAGAAAAAAAATATTGACGATTAAAATGACAATAATTTTATTAAATGCTTTCATTGTTAAATTTACAATTAACATTCTAGTTAGAATATTTCCAATTATTTGATATTTAATGAAACATAGCTACTTAATTGATCAAATTGAGAAATTTTAGCCAATGTCTAGGATAGATAAGTTTAATATGAATATGTATGTAATAAGTGTTGCTATTATGCAACTTTACCCAGCAAAATGTCTAAAATTCAGGATATTTGTGGCTTATATCAGTCTTAATCAATAATTTCCTCATAAGTTAAATTTTAACTTAATAACAAAAAGGAAAAACAATGAAAAACATAATCAAAACAATAATCGTTATGTTCTCATCTATCTCTTTATTCGCGTCAGCAAACGCTGGTGAATTATCTGTAAGCGGTACAGCAAAAGCAACTTACAATATTCTAAGTGGAAAATCTAACGCTGGTAAAGGTTTAGGTATTACTAACGAATTAAACTTTACTGCTGCAGGTGAGTTAGACAATGGTTACACATGGTCATACTCTATGGAATTAGATCCAAATGCTGTATCAGCTAGCACAACTGCTAGTACAGCTGCAGACGCAGAGAACGATGATACTAAATTAACACTTTCTACTCCTTACGGAACAGTTGGTGTTTTCATCTCTGAAGGTGGATTAGACGTAGAAGATGCTGCATCACAATCAGTTTACGCAAGACCAACTGATATCGGTGATCCTTCTGGAACGTCTGATAACTTTACTATCGACAGTTACAATAACGTGCAATACCACACTCCTGCAGACTTGTTACCGTTTGGCACATCTTTCAAGATTGCTTACGCAACAAACACTGCTGATATCTCAGCTGGTTCTTCAGGAAATAACGCTGGTGGTGTAACTACAGGTGCAGTTGACCAAGCCGGTGCAACAGCTACTGAAATGCAAGTAAAAGCAACTCCAGTTGATGGATTAACTGTAGGTACTTCTTACTTCCAATTTGGTGGTGACCAAGGTATGGCGAAAAATGACCAAGAAGCAGAATCAGGTGCTTACTACGCAACATATGCAACTGGTCCATTCTCAATTGGTTTCTCTGAAGCTTTCAAAGCTCCGTTATTAAGAGATAACGCTGATGGTACTTCAACAACAACTGTTGAAGACTACAGACAACAAAACTACTCAATAGCATTTGCTGCTAGTGATGATCTTTCTGTTTCTTACGAAAGAGAAACATCAGAAGCTAATAAGTTAGATAGCACATCAGTAGAACAAGAATCTTCTGCTGTTCAGTTAGCTTATACAATGGGTGGTATGACTATCGCAGTATCTCACGCTTCGCATGATAACAATTCATACGTAGTTGGTGCTAACGTAGACCAAACATTACTTGCAGTAACTATGGCGTTTTAATTAGTTAAATAGCAAATTATAAAAGCCGGCTAAATATTTTAGCCGGCTTTTTTTTTACTTCAGATAAAAGTGCAAGACCTTCACTAAAAACATTTTTTAATTGATTTAAATTATCGGCCTTGATTCCGCCTAAGGGAATTATTCTGTTTGACATCCTCGCAATAGTATTAAATTTAATCACGCCCAGATATGGAGCTTTTGAAGCATAATTAACCATAAATAATTTAGATAACAGAATTGAACTACAACCTTGTTTAATTTTTAATGAGATTTCTTTAAAGGAATGCGCTGAACCTATGATTTTAAAGTTTTTTTTTTTATAATTTAAATATTTTAAATCTTTGTTGAAGGACGAAATATAAACACCATCGCAATTTGCAGATAAAGCTAATCTAACATTATTAGCTATATAAAATTTGATTCCTTTTAATTTACATTTTTGTTTAAAATTCAATAACTCACTTAATTTGTCGATTTTTTTATTATTTCTATAAATTATAGAAAATTTATCACGTATTTTTATGTTTTTTAAATCAATATCTTTGATATTTTCAATTAGTAGAAAATATTTATTTTTTATGATGAACATATGAATACAATAGTTGAAAGATTTAAAAAAATACAATCGAATATTACTTCGTCAAATTCTGATAAACCAGTAAATATCATTGCTGTGAGTAAAACATTTTCCCTAGATCATATTCAGCCTTTAATAGATTATGGTCACCCTCATTTTGGAGAAAATAAAGTACAAGAAGCTTCAGCAAAATGGTCAGAAGAGAAAAAAAAAAATAAAAACTTACGTTTACATATGATTGGTAAATTGCAAAGTAATAAAGCAAAGGATGCAGTAAAACTTTTTGACTATATTCACTCGGTAGATAATCAAAAACTTGCTGATGCACTTGCTAAACATCAAAAAATCTTAAACAAAAATTTAGAGTATTTTATTCAGGTGAATATAGCTAATGAAATACAAAAATCAGGAATACCAGTAAATGAATTAGACGCCTTTTATAATTATTGTGTTAATGAAATAAATCTTAAAGTTATAGGTTTAATGGTAATACCTCCTATAGATCAAAGTGCTGATAAATATTTTAAATTATTAAATGAATTAAATAAATCATTAGCTCTTCAAAATATGAGCATGGGGATGTCAGCCGATTATATAGAAGCTATAAAACATGGATCAAATTTTGTTAGAATAGGAAGTTCTATTTTTGGTTCAAGATCTTAACTTTAGAGCTTTTCTTTAAGCTTTTTAAAATTTGAAGCAGGTGTATCTTTTTTAACGCTATGCATCCTTCAGTACTTTTATAGTTTTTTTTTGTTACATGAATAAAAATTGCACTACCTTTATTTTTAATAATAGGATTCATATTGTAATTTAAAACTAGTATAATATCGTAGATATTTTCTTTTCTATAAAGTTTCTCGTATTTATAAAAAAACGGTAACCTAATGAGTTTATTATATTTTTTCGATCTAGGATCGTCACACCATCCCATATTTTTTTTTATTTCAAATTTCTTTATTTGAGTTTGAATTTTTTTAACCCTATCTTTTCTATATAAAATATAATTAATTTTATATCTTCCTATAGGCGTTTTTAGATCGCCCTCTCTTCTCTTGAAGCCAATTCCCCTTTTACCTACGGAACATTTTACTTTATAGTCATCAAAGGATAAGTAATTTTTAGTAATTTTTATATGCACAATTTAAATGTTTTAGTTTTAGGTCCTTCATCTTTTTACTCAACTTTAAATGAACTTAAGATGTTTTTAAAGTTTAATCCATTACCAGAAGATACGACCGAAAATCCCAATATTACTCTTTTCCATGTCGATGTTTTACAAATAAAAAAACAAAAAGATTTTATTGATAAAAGCAATACTATAAAAATTTGTGTAGGTAAAAAAAAGGATATGTCAAGCACTTATGATGCCTTTTTGGAGTTACCATCTTCTATAAAAGAAATTAATGCTGCAGTAGAAAATATTGCAGCGAAAAAAAAGTTCAGCATAAATTCTTCAATTAAAGTTAAAGATTACCTGTTAAATAAAAACGAAAAAAAACTTTTCAACTTTGATAATTTTATAATTCTCACAGAAAAAGAAGTCCAACTAATTGAATTATTTTTAGGTAAAAAAAAACCAATATCAAAAGATGATATTTTATCATCAGTGTGGAACTACGCATCTGATGCAGATACTCATACCGTTGAAACGCACATATACAGATTAAGAAAAAAAATTATTGAAAAATTTAAAGATGACAAGTTTATTTCAAATAATAAAGATGGTTATTATCTGTGAAAAAAAGAAATAAGATAGCAAAAGATCTTCACACAGCTAAGTACAGAAAAAGAGTGGTAAAACCAAAAAAAGGCAAAGGAAGTTTTAAAAGAAAAAAAACTAATTCAGATTATCCTTAAAAAAAGTAATAGTTAAATTAACTGCTTCATTTAATTTTTTTCTATTTTTACCTTTGCCACTTTCTTTAGTAAAACATTTTTTCCTTGCTTCTTTTCTTGATATTTCAGCTCCACTATGTAATCGAAAAGAGCCGTTTGGCATTCTGACTACAGGATCATACCGGCATCCATTAACTGCAACACCTTGAACAATTTCACCTTTAGTACTAAAAAAGTGATTGGCTTTGGGAATATTAACGAGTTCTACTTTGTTACCTTCTTTTAATAATTCTTGTTCAAGGATTCTACATGGTTCAACGTAATAATGACTTTCTTCTCCTTTTATAATTAGAACTGGAAAGTTTAATTTAACTGGCTTTTGAAATAAATTACATCCTGGTTCAGCCGAAGCTACAGCTTTCCAGGCATTTGGATTGTTATTATTATAAGGAGCTCCAATTGTTTTTAGTACCTGTTGAGCACCGTAACTAAAACCCGTATAAAAAAATCTTTCTTTATCAAATCTTTCATCTTTAATTAAAATTTTTCTTAATTCATTTGCGTAATTTAAAGCATCTGGAAAACGTGTTTTTTCATTTGCTGTAACAGGTTTTTTGTAGAAAGCATCAATTGCAGCAACTGCAAAGCCCTGTTTAGTTCCTTCTTTTATAATTCTTGTTGAATATTCATCAGTTGCTCCATCTTGAATTTTTTTGCCATCCCTCGTGCTACCATGTTGAGTTATAATTAAAGGTAATTTTCCTGCAGTTTTTTTTGGAAAAGAAATTTCTACTAAGACTTCCGAATGATTTGGAAATTTTTGATCAGTACTATTAAATTTTAAGTATTCTGTAGCCGAAACATTAAGAAAAATTAAATAAAAAAAAATTGTTATATATTTTATCAATTAAGTCTTGCTCCAATTATTTGAATTACTTTTGAAGACATTTCTGTTCCGATTTCTAAACTTTCCTTTGAAGATTTATTATTTATTAATCCGTGCAAAAAACCACCTGCAAATAAATCTCCGGCGCCCGTTAAATCTTTAATTTTGAGATTGCTTTTGGCAGAGCACTCCGCAATATCATTTTCATTTATTGCAACCGCTCCTTTATCTCCACGAGTAATCACAATTAACTTATTTATCTCTTTAGCAAAATTAATTACTTCTTCAAATTTTTTGGCATCAATTAAAGACATAATTTCTTGTTCGTTTGCAAAAGTTATATCTAATTTATTTTTAACTAGATCTAAAAAGTGAGGTTTATGTCTTTCTACGCAAAATAAGTCTGATAATGACATTGCGACTTTATTTGCATTATTTATAGCTTTTTCAAAAGCTCTCTTTGGCTCGCCTTCATCCCAAAGATATCCTTCAAGAAATAAAATTTCACTACCCTTCACTGCATTTGTATTAATATCATTTTCATTAATTTTTCCTGCAGTTCCAAGAAAAGTTACCATTGTTCTTTCAGAGTCTGGCGTAATTAATATTAAACAAGTTCCAGTTGGTATTGTTTCTTTTTTCTTTGAATAAAAGAACTCTACTTTTTCTTTTTTTAAACCTTCTTCATACTTATTACCCAAATTATCATCGCTAACTTTGCCAATAAAACCCACTTTATTTCCAAGTTGTGATAGACCTACTATTGAGTTTGCTACAGAACCACCTGAAACTGTTTCCTCTATTTTAAGGGAAGATAAAAGTTTTTTAAATTCAGCTTCATCTACAAGCTTCATTGTGCTTTTTGTTAAATTATTCTGAGTGATAAATTTGTCTTCTACTTTACAAATTACGTCAACGATGGCATTACCAATTCCTAAGATTTTCATTTAAGCTTTTTTTGTTTTAATGGGTTTTTTTCTATTGGGATAACAGCTTTTGCAAATTTTACAAGTTATTCCAAAACAATCTCGGGCTTTACAATGTTCTCGTCCATACCAAATTATTTGTAGATGAAGTTTATTCCAGTTTTTTTTCGGAAAAACTTCTTTTAAATCCTTTTCAGTTTGAATAACATTTTTTCCACTAGTTAAACCCCATCTCTGAGCCAATCTATGAATGTGTGTATCTACTGGGAACGCAGGAAAACCAAAACCTTGTGACATCACAACGCTCGCGGTTTTATGACCGACACCAGGTAATTTTTCTAATTCTTCGTATGTATTTGGTACTTTACTTTTATATTTTTCAACTAAAGTTTTCGATAAGTAAAAAATACTTTTTGCTTTTACTCTAAATATTCCAATTCTTTTAATTAATCTCTCTATTTTTTTTCTTCCAAGTTTTACAAAATGTTCAGGTTTATTATATTTCGGATAAATATCTTTTGTCACATTATTAACATTTACATCTGTGCATTGTGCTGAAAGTAAAACAGAAACTAAAAGAGTGAAAATATTTTTATAATTTAATGGTATAGAAATTTTAGGATAAGTTTTATTTAATATCCTAGATATAATTTTGACCTTTTCCTTATTGTTCACTTAAAGTTTAGCAAGTCGCGCATAGAATAAAGACCAGCTTTTTTAGACATTAACCAAGCGGCAGCAGTTAAAGCACCTTCGGAATATAAAGCTCTATCAAAAGACTCATGATTAAGAGTTATTATTTCTTTACCACTTGAAAATTTTACTTCGTGTTCACCTATCACTTCGCCTTTTCTAATTGAATTAAAATTAATTTTTTTTGAGTATGGAAACGATTTTTTGTTTAAGTATTTTTTTCCCATTAAATAACCTAAATTCTTATTTTGACCATCCGCCACCCCTTTACCTAACATCAATGCTGTACCGGATGGATAGTCAATTTTATGTTTGTGGTGGACTTCATAAATTTTACTCAAAAAATTTTTACCTAGAGACTTAGAGGTAATTTCAGTTAAATACATTAATAAATTTACACCTAAACTCATATTTCCAGCTTTAAGAATAGGAATTTTTTTTGAGAATTTTTTTATCAAAACTTCATCTTTTTTTGAAAAACCTGTAGTTCCAATCACTACTCTTTTTTTTAATTTTGAAGCTATTTTTAAAATTTCAATTGTACATTTAGGAACAGTGAAATCGATTATTACATTAGTTTTTTTGAACGCTTCTTCGTTATTAGTTGTTGGTCTTATTCCTAAAATTCGTTTATTTAAAATTTTATACTCGGTTAAGGATATTAACTTAAAATTTTTGTTTATTTTTGAGGATTTGATAAGTTGTTGACCCATCCTTCCCATACACCCAGAAATTGATAAATTAATTTTTTTCATCCACTTACAAAGTATATGATTACTATAATAACTAAAGTAATTATAGCCCAAATGGATAAATTTCTTAAAAATTCTTTTAACTTATTATTCGTAGAGAGAAAATTTGGTAAAATCAAAATTAATACTGCAATCAAAAAAATTGACGATATTATTTGACTGGTATCCATTTATGTTATGAACTTTTCCAAAACTTTTTAGCCTTTTCAAAGAAATTCTTTATAATTGGATCAGGTTTATTTTTTTCAATTTCTCCAAATTCTTCGAGAATTTCTCTTTGCCTTTTTGATAAAGAATTTGGTACTTGAGTGTTTATTCTTATATACAAATCACCAAATAAATTTCTTCTCAATATCGGCATCCCCTTACCTTTTAGCCTAAATTGCTTACCGTGCTGAGTTCCTGAAGGAATTTTAATTTTGGACTTTCCTCCGTCAATCGAAGGAACCTCGACAGAAGTCCCAAGTGCTGCGTTTGTAAAAGAAATAGGTAATTCGTAATATAAATTTTCTTCTGATCTTTTAAAAATTTCATGATTGTCGACTGAAATAAATAAATATAGGTCTCCACTAGAGCCGCCTTTAGATCCAGCTTCACCTTTTCCAGAAACTCTAATTCTTGTACCATCATCAACACCTTTTGGAATTTTTACTGTAACATTTTCGTTTGCTTGGACTTTTCCATTTCCATTACATTTATTACATGGACTACCAATCATTTCCCCATAACCACTGCACTGTGGGCATGTTTGTTGAACAGTAAAAAACCCCTGGTTAGTTCTTACTTTGCCTCTTCCAGAACAGTAATCACATCTTACAGGTTTAGATCCTTTAGCTGCCCCACTCCCAGAGCAAGATAAGCAGGATTTATAAGTTGTATATTTTACTTCTTTTTGAATACCCTGATAAGCGTCCTCTAAATTTATATTTACATCATATCTTAGGTCGTTACCTCTATTACTAGACCTTCTTGAGGTGCTGCCTCCACCAAAGTCACCAAAAAAATCTTCAAAAATATCTGAGAAAGAAGAAGTATCAAAACCCCCAAAGCCTTGTCCTCCACCTCCAGCTCCTTCAAAAGCCGCATGTCCAAACTGATCATAATTAGCTTTTCTCTTTTCATCAGAGAGAATATGATAAGCTTCACTTGCTTCTTTAAATTTTTCTTCTGAAGTCTTATCGCCCTTAGTTTTATCTGGATGATATTTTAGTGCGAGTTTTCTATATGCTTTTTTAATATCTTCTTTAGATGCAGATTTAGTTACACCTAAGACATCATAACAATCTCTTTTAGCCACAGGACGTCTCCTTTATTTCTTAGGCGCTTTTTTCTTTATCTTCTTCTTTATTATCTTCTTTTTCTTTTATATCTTCAAAATCAGCATCTACTACATTATCTTTATCATTAGTTTTTGCTTCTTTTGCACCCTCAGCTTTACCTGCTTCAGGTTTTTGTTGGCTCTTATAAACTGCTTCACCTAACTTCATAGAAACTTGAATTAAACTTTGTGTTTTCTTCTTAATATCTTCTGCGTCAGTTCCTTCTAGAGATTTTTTAAGATCGGCAATACCATTTTCTATGGCTTTCTTTTCTTCGTCTGAGATTTTATCACCGTGCTCTTTTAAACTTTTTTCTGTAGAAAAAACTAAGCTGTCAGCTTGGTTTCTAGCATCAACTGACTCTCTTTTCTTTTTGTCAGCCTCTTTATTAGCTTCAGCTTCTTTTACCATTTTATTAATTTCCTCTTCGGATAAACCACCAGAAGCTTGAATTTGTATTTTCTGCTCTTTACCAGTGCCTTTGTCTTTTGCAGAAACATTAACGATACCATTTGCATCAATATCAAAAGTAACTTCAATTTGAGGCGTGCCTCTTGCGGCAGGAGGAATACCTACTAACTCAAAGTTTCCTAAAATTTTATTGTCTGCTGCCATCTCTCTTTCACCTTGAAGAACTCTAATTGATACCGCTGGTTGATTATCCTCTGCAGTAGAGAAAACCTGGCTTTTCTTAGTTGGAATAGTTGTATTCTTTTCAATTAATTTTGTTGATACACCACCTAATGTTTCAATACCAAGTGATAAAGGAGTTACATCTAATAATAATACGTCCTTAACATCACCTTGTAAAACACCTGCTTGAATTGCTGCGCCCATTGCAACAACCTCATCTGGGTTCACACTCTTATTTGGTTCTTTACCAAAAAAATTTTTGACCGTTTCTATAATTTTTGGCATTCTAGTCATTCCCCCTACTAAAACTACTTCATTGATTTCAGCAGCAGAAAAACCAGAGTCTTTTAAAGCCGTTTTACATGGCTCTAAAGTTCTCTCAATAAGATCAGACACTAAAGCCTCCAATTTTGCTCTAGTGAATTTTAAATTCACATGTTTTGGACCTGTCTTATCAGCGGTAATAAATGGAAGATTGATCTCAGTTTGAGCTGCAGATGAAAGTTCAATCTTAGCTTTTTCTGCTGCTTCTTTTAATCTTTGTAATGCTAATTTATCATTTCTTAAATCAATTCCATTATCTTTTTTAAATTCATCAATAAGGTAATCTACAATTTTATCATCGAAATCCTCACCACCTAAGAAAGTATCACCATTAGTTGATTTAACTTCAAATACACCATCTCCAATTTCAAGAATCGATACATCGAAAGTACCACCACCTAAATCGTATACCGCAATTTTTTGACCATTTTTTTTATCAAGCCCGTAAGCTAGTGCCGCTGCTGTTGGTTCATTAATTATTCTTAAAACTTCAAGACCAGCTATTTTCCCTGCATCTTTCGTTGCTTGCCTTTGAGCGTCGTTAAAATAAGCTGGTACAGTTATTACAGCTTTTGTTACTGCTTGACCTAAATATTTTTCAGCTGTTTCTTTCATTTTTTGCAAAACAAAAGCAGAGATTTGTGATGGAGAGTATTTTTGACCTTTACCCTCTACCCAAGCTTCATTCTTTTCTGATTTAATAATTTTAAATGGAACTTTATTTATATCTTTTTTGACAGTTTCATCTTCAAAGTTTCTACCAATTAATCTTTTGGCAGCGAAGATAGTATCTTGCGCATTAGTAACAGCCTGTCTTTTTGCTGGTTGTCCTACCAGCTTTTCATCATTTTCTAAAAAAGCTACTACTGAAGGTGTAGTTCTTGCCCCTTCAGCATTCTCTAAAACTTTAGCTTGCGAGCCATCCATTATGGCTACACATGAATTTGTAGTTCCTAAATCTATTCCTATTACTTTGCTCATTATTTAATTCCTTATGTTAGTTTCTATATGGGTGTTTTTTCTGTTTCTACAAGGTTATTTTGCCTCTTTTTTATCTTTATTTCCTTCGTCTTTCGGTGATTCTTTCTTTGACACACTCACTAAAGAGGGTCTTAGCAATCTACCAGCTAACATATAACCCGCTTGTAGTTCTTGTAGGATTGTCCCTGGTTCTGTTTTATCGTCTCCAATTTCTGACATAGCTTGGTGAAAATTAGGATCAAATTTTTTATTTTTAACATCAACTTTTTTAATTCTATTTCTTTCAAATATTGAAATTAAATCTTTCTCAATAATATTAATATTCTCTAAAAATTTATCTAAATCTTTGTTCTCTTTTAATTTTTCGTCATTTTTTATAGCCTCTTTTGCTCTTTGTAAGTTATCAAGAATGGCTAAACTTTCTTTTGCAAAATTAAATGAGCCAAATTCAAATGCATCTTTTACTTCTTTTTCAAATCTTCTTCTTTGATTTTCGATTTCAGCAAGAGATCTTAATAATTTTTCTTCAGATTCTTTTAATTTTTCCTCGACAGTTTTCTCTTTAATATCTTTATTGTGATCTTTTTTTGAAGCATCAACTGCTTCTTCTTGCTCATTTTCAAGAATTTCCTTATTTTCCTCTTTATTTATTTCACTCATATATTTTGCTATATAGTATGTACTTTTCAAATTACTAGGCTAGATATGAAAAAAATTTTAATAGGAACTCATAATGCTGGAAAATTCAAAGAGATCGCTCATCTGATTTCAAAAAAATACAAGAAAATTTCACCTATATCCTTAAAGATTAAAAGCCCAAAAGAAACAGGAAAATCCTTTGTTTCTAATTCTAAACTTAAAGCTAATTTTTTTTCTAAGTATGTAAGTTACCCAGTCGTATCAGATGACTCAGGACTATGCATTCAGGTTTTAAATAATAAACCTGGTATTTATTCTGCAAGATTGGCAAAAAAACATGGAAGTTTTTTTAAAGCAATGGAATTTATTTTGAAAAAAATGAAGAATAAAAAAAATAGAAAAGCTACTTTCGTATGCAGTCTATCTTATAAAAAAAAAGATGGAAAAATAGTATCGGTAGAAGGAAGATTAAAAGGCAATATTTCTAGTAAAATTTTAGGTACTAAAGGGTTTGGTTATGACCCAATTTTTATTCCACTAAGAAAAAAAATTACATTTGGTCAAATGCTAAAATCAAAAAAAATTAAGATGGACCATAGATATATTGCATTTCAAAAGTTGAAGAAAAAAATTAAAATTTAATGAATTTTTTTTTATCGGTTTTGTAAATTTCCAATTCTTGAGTTACCTTTCCATTTTTAAAACTAAAAGTTCCAATTTTTCCTTTAATCTTATTTTTAAATAAAAAATCATTAGTCGAATTAATCTTGCCATTTTTTTTCCAAGCATAGTAAATTAATCCTAGAGCATCATAAGCTAAAATAGTTATTTCATTCGGAAAAATTTTGAATTTTTCGTGGTATTTATTATTATACTTTTTAAACTCTTTATAATTAACGGATGGATAATATATGTTTTTAATTGTATTTTCGTAAAATATACTTTCATCAAACCATTGATTAACTGTGGTGAATAAAACTTTATCTTGATTTACATCTGAGTAAACTAATGACGTTAAAACACTTTTTAAACTATTACCGAAGTCAATAATTATAATAGAGTCAAAATTAACATCACCCAAGGTATACAGTTGTTCTAGTCGTTCTAATTCTTTTATTGATTGTTCATCGTCTTTATCCTCAAACATTTTTTTTCTTAGCTCTAAATTTCTTTTTCTTTGTGAATAGTTAGTTAAAATTTCAATTTCCCCGGTTAGAACTTCGGGGTTGGGACTATAAATGAATGTCTTTATACTATTTAAATTCAAATTTTTTATTTTTTTTTCAACTAATTCTAAGTAACCATTTTTTGGATACATTATAATTGTTTTTTTCTTTTTTTGTTCTTTAATAAAATTCATTAAAGCAATTAATTGAGACTCTAAACTTACCCCTATACTAATTATATTATTTGAAATTTCTGGATTTATATTTGAGGGAGAAATAAATATTAAGTCATTATACTTTTTTACATGTTCGAATTCTTTATATGCTATGGGTCCTATAATTACTTTGACACCTGAAGATCTTAACTCATTAATTGCTGAATTAAGTTTATCTTTATTATTAAAACCAGAGTCCCTTGGGACTATAAATACATTTTTGTCATCTATTTCATCTAAAGATAATTTTAGAGAGTATAAAAGAGAATTACCAATTTCACTGTAAGGACCTGAAAGAGGAGCTAGTAAACCAACCTTAAGTGTTTTATTATCTTCATCACTTAATAAATTAGAATTAAATACAAATAGAATATAAAATATAGATATAATAATTTTACTCTTCATCATGAAAATACTTTCTAAACACTTATATATTGTTTCTACTCCTATTGGAAATCTTGATGATATTACACTTAGAGCATTAGAAGTTTTAAAAAATTCAGACATAATTCTATGTGAGGATACAAGGAGATCAATTAAATTACTGAGCCATTATAAAATTAAGAAAAAATTAATTTCCTATCACAAATTTAATGAAAAGAAACAACTCACAAAAATCATTGAATATTTTAATGAAGGCAAAATTTTGTCCTTAATATCTGATGCAGGTACGCCATTATTGTCTGATCCTGGAAGATTATTAGTTAATCAATGTATTGAAAACGAAATACAAATAACTCCTATTCCAGGTGTTTCTTCTATAACTACAGCTATAAGTGTTTCAGGATTTAAAGATCAATTTTTATTTTATGGATTTTTACCTAAAACACAAAATGAGCTCAATAAAGTTTTAATTCCATTATCTCAAAGTGATTATACCCAAGTTTTTTTTGCACCTTCAAAAAAAATTAATTTTTATATAAATAACTTCAAAAAATATTTTCCAGGTAGAAAGATAGTTATTGCTAAAGAATTAACCAAGATTCATGAGGCTTTTATAAGAGAGGATATTGATAACTTAAAAACCTTTGAGAACAATCTTAAGGGTGAATTGACAATAGTTATTTCAGAAAATGATAAAAAAGTGAAAAGTTTTGATGAGGAAAAAATTGTGAATAAAGTGAGAATATACTTAAAAAAATATAGTTTGAAAGACACGGTTAATCTAATCTCTGAAATAGAAAAAATAAATAAAAAAAAAATTTATAAATTGTGTTTAAAAATCAAAAATGAAAAAAATTTTTAGCTTAATATTGGTATTTCTTGTTACATCTTGTTCTACTGCATCTCAATTTGGAACGGGTGTAAATATAACTTTTGATCCTAGAACTATAGGAATGCAAATTGATGATACTATTATGCAAAAAAATTTAAACGCTAGACTAGCACTCACAGATAAGAAATATTTTATTTCAATTCAGTCTGAGGTTCTGGATGGAAGAATATTTTTATCTGGAAAAGTTGAAGAACCAGAAGAAAAAATTAGAATAACCAAAATGGCCTGGGAAACAAAAGGTGTACGTTCAGTTAAAAATGCAATAACTATAAAAGGCCAAAGCAACTTTAAAAATACTGCAAAAGACATTATCATTACCAGTCAATTAAGAACGGCGCTAATATTAAATAAAAATACAAAAGCAAGAAACTACACTTTAGAAACTGTAAATAAAAATATATATATATTTGGTATTGCAATGGATTCAGAAGAGAAAAAAGAAGTAATCAATGAGGCAAACAAAATTTATGATGTTAAAGAAGTCATTCCATCTATTTATCTTGTTACCGAATTAAGTCGGACAAAATTTTAGTTAGTATAATCAATTACATCAGATGAGTATGAGGCTATAGATGCTAAATTCAGAATTTCCGAAGTACTTGCTCTTAAAGGGGCAACTTCAATCGGCAATCCTAATCCAATTAACAGTGGTCCAATTAATTTACCACCACCAAATACTTTCATAAGTTTTGTTGATATTGCAGCACTATGTAGGGCAGGCATAATTAAAATATTTGCGTTACCTACAATTTTTGAGAATGGATATATCTCTTGATAAATTGGGTTAAGAGCTACATCTGGCTGCATCTCGCCATCAAAATCAAAGTCTACCTTCTCTTTTTTAAGCATTTCAATTGCATTTCTTACATGTTTTGTATTTTTTGAAATAGGTTTTCCAAAAGTTGAATGAGATAAGAAAGCAACTTTTGGATCAAATCCAAATAATCTTGCAACTCGGACACAAGATTTAGAAACATTAACAAGTCTTTCAGATGAAGGAAAATCTTGTACATTGGTATCAGCTACTAGAATAGTTCTCCCTTTTGAAACTATCATGGTCATTCCAAAAATCTCTTCCCCAGGACGAGCTTCTACAACGTATTTCAACTTTTCGATTGAGGCAGCGTAGTGCCTAATATTTCCAGTTACCATTGCATCTGCGTCTTTACATGCAATCATCGAAGAGCCCCATGCTATTCGATCATTTCTTACTAATCGATCTACATCTCTTTCTAATTGACCTTCTCTTTGAAGTCTTTTGTATAAATGTTTAACATATTTCTCTCGTTTTTCTTTATCTGTAGAGTTTACTATCTCAATCTTATAATTTTCATCTAGACCAATCTTCTTTAATTGATCTCTTATTCTTTTTTCCACTCCTATCAATATTGGAATACCTAATTTATTTCTTCCAAATTCAATAGCTGCTTTAAGCATATTTTCATCTTCACCTTCTGCAAATATAACTCGTTTAGGATTTTTTCTGATTTTAGCATTAATACCTTGCATTAGTGACATCGATGGATCTAAACGATTTGATAGCTGATCTTTATATAATTCAAAATCCTCAATTTTTTTTCTGGCAGCCCCACTTTTTATTGCTGCTTCTGCCACTGCAGCAGGAATAACACTTATTAACCTTGGATCAAAAGTAGAGGGAATTATATAATTTTTTCCATATCGTGGACGGTCTCCACCGTAAGCAGAAACTACTTCGTCTGGCACATTTTCTCTAGCTAAAAGAGCTATTGCGTTAGCTGCAGCCACTTTCATTTCTTCGTTGATTGCTTTTGCTCGCACATCGAGAGCACCTCTAAAAATATAAGGAAAACCAATTAAATTATTTACTTGGTTTGGGTAATCAGAACGTCCTGTAGCAATAATTGCATCATCTCTAACTTCTTGAATTAATTCTGGCTTAATTTCAGGATCCGGGTTAGCACAAGCAAATATAATCGGATTTTTGGCCATAGATTTTACCATGTCTTTATTCACAACATCTTTTGCCGATAAACCCAAAAAAACATCAGCATTTTTCATGGCCTCATCAAGAGATCTTAGTTTAGTGTCAACTGCAAAAGCAGATTTAAACTGATCAATATTTTTTCTTCCCTTATAGATCACTCCTTTGCTATCACACATTACTAGATTGTTGTTATTAACACCTGAGCTTTTAAATAAATTTGCACAAGCTTGGGCAGACGCTCCAGCGCCGTTAATTACAACTTTTACCTCAGAAATCTTTTTCTTTGAAATATCTAAGGCATTAATTAAGGCTGCAGTAGTAATAATTGCTGTTCCATGTTGGTCATCGTGAAATACAGGAATATCTAAAATTTCTTTTAACCTTTGTTCAATAATAAAACAATCTGGTGCAGCAATATCCTCAAGATTTATACCTCCAAAAGTTCCACTTATATTTTTGATAGTCTCAATAATTGATTGTGAATCTTTATTATCAATCTCAATATCTATTGAGTCAATATCTGCAAATCTTTTAAATAAGACAGATTTTCCTTCCATAACTGGTTTAGAAGCTAGTGAACCAAGGTTACCCAAACCTAAAATTGCTGAACCGTTACTTATTACGGCAACAAGATTTCCTTTACTTGTGTAATCATAAGCTAAGTCTGGATTTCTTGAAATTTCCTTTACTGGAGCAGCCACACCTGGAGAATACGCGAGGGATAGATCTCTTTTTGTAGTTAAAGGTTTTGAAGAACCAATCTCAATTTTGCCTGACTTACCTTTTATATGAAAATCAAGAGCTTCTTTATCTGTATAATGATCAATTTCGGTTTTTTTTGGCATTTAATTAAATGAGTATGTAATATAAAAAATAATAATTCACTAAAAATTTATGGCCTAATTAAGAACATTTATGAACCTATTATCATCTACTTCTATATTTAGTTTTTTTACCTTAATAAGTAGAATCCTAGGTTATGTTCGTGATATTCTAATAGCTGTTTTTCTAGGCGCTTCAATCTATGCGGATGCCTTTTTTGTAGCCTTTAGATTACCAAATACCTTTAGAAGGTTATTTGCTGAAGGAACTTTTAATGCTGCTTTCATACCAAGTTATACTTCCGTAAAAATTGAAAGTAAAAGTAAAGGAAAAAAATTTGCAGATGACGTTTTAAGTAGTCTGTTATTAATTTTATTATTTATAGTTACCATTGTTGAGATTTTTACTCCCTATTTAATTTATATCATCGCCCCAGGATTTATAGAAAATCAAGTTAAATTTGATTTAGCCGTAGAGCTTACAAGAATTACTTTTCCATTTTTATTATTTATAAGTTTATCATCTTTTTTTGCTAGTATTCTTAATTCTAATAACAAATTTGCAGCTGCCGCCGCCGCACCAATTATTTTAAATATAATTTTAATATCAAGTTTAATAATTTCATACTACTTCGAATTAGATTTTTCCAAGCAATTATCATATGGAGTTACCTTAGCTGGTTTAATTCAATTACTTTTTTTGGTTTATGTGACTCTAAAATATTATAAGCCAGATTTTTTATTTAATTTAAAACTAAGCAGCAAAGTAAGATTCTTTTTTAGAAAACTTTTACCAAGCATATTATCCTCAGGAGTTACCCAAATAAATATTTTAGTTGGAACAATAATTGCTTCCTTCCAGTCAGGTGCTGTTTCTTATCTATATTATGCAGATAGAGTTTATCAAATTAACTTAGCTATTGCTGGAATAGCTGTAGGTACAGTCTCTTTGCCTGTGCTATCGAAAGCTTTTAAAACAAAAAACCTAAAAAAAATTTCAAATATACAAAATAAATCTTTCGAATTATCATTATTATTATCAGTACCAGCAAGTTTAGGATTAATTTTAGCATCCGAGGAAATAATCAATGCTTTATTTGGATATGGATCTTTTTCAAAAAATGATGTCGCATTAACAGCAGAGGCTCTCAAATATTTTGGTTTTGGAGTTCCTGCATTTGCATTAGTAAAAATCTTATCAAATTTTTATTTTGCTAGAGATAATACTAAAACTCCTTTTTATATTTCAGTGTTCATCGTAATTTTAAATATTTTTATAAGTGTAAGTTTATTTTCTAAAATAGGATTTATCATTATTCCAATTGCTACATCTATATCAACTTGGATAGGTGTTCTTATTTACTTGTATTTACTAAATTTAAAAAAAGCTCTTCTTTTAAAAAATCAATTAATATTCAATTTTATTAAAATATTAGTTTCAACAATCTTTATGTCTTTTTTATTGTTATTTGCTCTTGATAGTTATGCTAATTATTTAGAGTATTTTTATAAATATAAAGCTCTTTATTTAATATCAATTGTTAGTTTTGTTGGTATTCTTTATTTGTTATCGTGTTATTTATTAGGAATTTTAAAACTTAAAAATTATAAAACAAATTAGATGAGTAATAAAAAGTTAGTATTTTCAGGAGTCCAGCCCACTGGTAATTTGCACTTAGGAAATTATCTTGGTGCACTGAAAAATTTCGTTTCACTTCAGAAAGAAATGGAATGTATTTATTGTGTTGTGGATCTTCACGCAATAACAACTTTTCAAAAACCCAGCGAACTTCTCGAGAATGTTTTAGAGACAACAGCAAGCTTTTTAGCAACAGGAATAAATCCAAATAAAAGTATAATTTTTAATCAGTCCTCAGTTTCTGGTCATGCTGAGCTTGCTTGGATTTTAAACTGTGTTTCAAGAATTGGTTGGTTAAACAGAATGACACAATTTAAAGACAAAGCTGGATCAGATAAAGAAAAAGCAAGTGTTGGTCTTTATATCTACCCAAACTTAATGGCAGCAGATATACTTCTTTACAAAGCTACTCATGTTCCTGTCGGAGCAGATCAAAAGCAACATTTAGAATTATCAAGAGATATTGCCCAAAAATTTAATAATGATTTTAATTGCCAAGATTTTTTCCCTCTGCCTGAGCCACTGATACCGAAAAAAATTTCTAGGATTATGAGTTTGAGAGACGGTACAAAAAAAATGAGTAAATCTGAAGAGTCCAGCTATTCTAGAATTAATTTAAAAGATACCGCCGATGAAATAAGTAAAAAAATTAAAAAAGCAAAGTCAGACTCAGAGCCAATACCTGATAATATAAAATCGTTAGAAAAAAAACCTGAGGCACTTAACTTGTTAACCATATATTCTGAACTGACACAAAATGATTTAGAAAAAGTTATCTCGGAGCTAGCTGGGAAAGAATATTCTGTTTTAAAAACAAAATTATCAGATGTATTAGTCAGCGAAATAACTCCTATTGGTAAAGAAATAAAAAAATTACTTGATAACAAGTCGCATTTAAAAAATATTCTGAAAAAAGGCAGCGAAAAAGCTAATATAATTGCTGAGGAAAACCTTAAGAATGTGCGTGAAAAAGTAGGTTTGATATAATATAAGGCAATTATGATACAAACTGAAACTACACCTAATCCAGACTCACTAAAGTTTTTGTCAGAAAAAACAATTTCAGTAATAGGGACTGAGGAGTTTCAAAAGGCGAAGGAAAAAGAGGTTTCTATTCCTTTCGTAAAAAAACTTTTAAGTTTCAAAGGAGTTGAACTAATCCTTTTATCAGAAAATTTTTTGTCAGTTAAAAAAACTAAAGAGGTTTCGTGGAACGAGTTAAAGCCAATGGTAATTTCACATTTAAATGACTATTTTGAGAAAAATAACGAACCAATTTTAAAAAACGAACAGAAAACCGAGAATAATGTAGACAATAACGATGAAACTGTTAATAAAATTATTGAAGTTTTAGATACCAAAATAAGACCGGCTGTGGCAAGAGATGGAGGAGATATTAAGTTTAAATCTTTTGAAGACGGGATTGTCAAAGTTGAACTTCAAGGAAGTTGTTCAGGTTGTCCTAGTTCTTTAATGACTTTAAAACAAGGGGTTCAAAATCTTTTAAAACACTACGTAAAAGAAGTTAACTCAGTTGAGGCCATATAATGAAAAAAAAATTAAGTTATAGAGATAAACTCTTAGAGTTAGCTAATATATATGATGTTAAGGAAATTAAAGATTACGTTAAGAGTAAGAAAAGTTTAACCATAGGTCAAATAGAACTTATTCTGAGAAAAAGTAAAATTATTATCCCAAAAGATTATAAATCAAATTTTATTAAGGATAATTTTATAAAACCTTACGTAAAAGTTAAATCTGATTTAGCAGAATTTAAAGAAGAGACCATAAAAGATAAGAATAGACTTATACGTAAAGCCGAAAACTTTAAGTACGACACATCGAGAAAATTTAACCACAGCATTAAATCGGTTTGGAAAAATATTGGAAGCGTAGGGATAAACTTTTTAAATATTCTACCTAAGCTAGGAAAAGCAGTTTATTCATTTCTAGGTAATATTTTTACAGATGTATTTAACGGAATTTATAATCAGCAATTAGATCCAAAAAAAGCTAAAAATGTAATTATTGGAATAGCCACAGTGGTTATTATTACCACAGTAGCTTTTAGTGGCAAAAATTACTTTAAGAGTATAGATGCA
>CACAWX010000002.1 GCA_902536305.1 uncultured Pelagibacteraceae bacterium | reverse complement strand
TTTTTCAACTTTCTTAAAATTTGATCTAATAGCATTATCTAATGCATTAACTGGGCCGTTTCCTTCGCCAAAACATTCAATTTTATTTCCATCAATTAAAAAAACTACATTAGCTTTAGTAGTAATTTTATCTGATTTTGCTACACTTACGTGATAACTTTCAACTTTTAGATATTCTGGGACTTTTCCTAGCAAACGGTTAGCTAATAACTCAAAAGATGCATCTGCACCATCATAGGAATAACCGCTAAATTCTCTTTCTTTTACTTCATCTAAAATCTTTTGTACTTTGGAGTCTTTAGAGTCAATTTTAACTCCATACGCTTCTAATCTTGATAAAATATTTGAACGACCGGCTTGATTAGAAATGATAATATTTCTATGATTTCCAACTAATTTAGGATCTACGTGCTCATATGTTTTAGGATCTTTTTTTACTGCAGACACATGTAAACCACCCTTATGTGAAAAAGCTGAAGCTCCAACATATGGTAAACTTTTATTAGGTTTTCTATTTAAAAGTTCATCCAATAACCTTGAGCACTCTGTCAAAGAACTTAGTTTTCCTTTATTAACATTTATCTCAAAGTTTTCAGCAAATGATCTTTTTAATATTAAAGTTGGGATAATAGACATTAAGTTTGCATTTCCACATCTTTCTCCTAAACCATTTATTGTTCCTTGAACTTGTCTAACACCAGCTTGAATAGCGATTAAAGAATTGGCAACAGCATTTTCTGTATCATTATGAGCATGAATTCCTAAATTTCTCCCCGGTATTACTTTTATAACTTTAGAAACGATTTCCCCTACTTCATGAGGTAAGGTTCCTCCATTCGTGTCACAAAGAACTAACCATCGGGCCCCTTGATCATATGCGCTTTTTAGGCAATCTAATGCATATTCCGAGTTAGATTTAAAACCATCAAAAAAATGTTCTGCATCAAATAAAAATTCTTTTTTATTTTTAGTTATATGTTTTGCAGTCTCTTTAATATTTTCTAAATTTTCCTGATTCTTTATTCCAAGAGCGGTTTTTACGTGAAAATCCCAAGACTTACCAACTACACAAATAGCAGGACAAGAAGCATTGATCAAAGAAGACAAAGAAGGATCATTTTCTGCACTACGTCCAGTTTTTTTTGTCATGCCAAAAGCAGTAAAAATACTTTTATTTAATTTAAAAGGTTTAGAAAAAAATTCTGTATCCACGGGATTTGCTCCAGGCCATCCACCTTCTATGTAATCTATGCCAATTTCAGATAACAATGTTGCTATCTTTTTCTTATCTTCAAGGGAAAAATCAACTCCTTCTGTTTGAGCTCCATCTCTTAAGGTCGTATCAAAAATAAATAACTTTTCTTTGCTCATTTATATTTCCAAGTGGTTTTATCTTTTTGATCTTCGATAATTATACCTTTATTTAATAATTCATCTCTTATTTGATCTGCTAATTTAAAGTCTCCATTTTGTTTTGCCGAACTTCTTGCTGCAATTTTTTTTAAAATCAATTCTTCAGAAATATCTGTATTAGTTTTTTTAAGACTTTCCCATTCATTTTTATTTAAGTCAAATAAACCTATAAGTTTACAAGCGCTATTAAAAAGTTTCTTACTCTTATCGTCCCCTTTATTTGCAGAATTATAAAGTTCATGAATTTTTGCAATAAAACCAGGCGTGTTTAAATCATCTAATAAGGCATCAATAATGTCTAAAGGTATTTCTACATTTGAGTCTTCATAAAGTTGATACCATTTTTCAATTGTAGATTTTTGATCTTCTAAAAGCCTATCATTCCAATCAAGTGGCTGACTATAGTGAGCGCTTAAAAGTGCTAATCTTACTACTTGTCCAGAATATTTATTAACTGCCTCTGATATTGAAATTATATTACCTAAAGATTTAGACATTTTTTCTTTATTAATAGTTACAAAACCATTATGCACCCAGTAATTAGAAAATCTCTCGGAAGAATTGTTAGAACAAGATTGAGCGATTTCGTTTTCATGATGGGGAAAAATTAAATCCAACCCTCCTCCATGAATATCAAAATGTTTGCCAAGATATTTTTCACTCATAACTGAACACTCTAAATGCCAGCCTGGTCTTCCTCTACCCCAAGGTGAGTCCCAGCCTGGATCATTTATGTCAGAAGGCTTCCATAGTACAAAGTCAATTGGATCTTTTTTAAGTTTAGAAACTTCAATTCTTGAACCTGTTTTTAATTCATCCAAATCTTTATTTGATAATTTTCCATAATCTTTAAAAGAAGAAACAGAAAAATAAACATGTCCCTTAACTTCATAAGCAAAATTTTTTTTAATTAACGACTCTGTCATTTTGATCATTTCATCAATATGATCTGTTGCCTTAGGTTCTTTTGTTGGTAACAAACAATTTAAAGATTTACAATTTTCATGAAAAACTTTTGTAACATCCTCTGTTATTTTACTAATAGATTTTTTTTTATTTTTAGACTCTTCAATAATTTTATCGTCTATATCAGTTATGTTTCTTACATAACTTACTTTTGCGTAGATTTTTTTTAGTACTCTAAACAAAGTATCAAAAACAATTAGAGTTCTTGCATTTCCTACGTGTGGATTGTCATAAACTGTGGGGCCACAAGCATACATTGTTATAGCTTTAGGATTTATTGGTTTAAATATTTCTTTTTGACGAGTTAAGGAATTTGTTATTTTTAAATTATGACTCATTAAATGTACAAACTGGTATAGGATTCATTTTGTGTAAATTTTTTTCTCTTATTTCTAAATATTTTTTGTAATTAGGATCTTTTTTATCTTTCATAGCCTTTTCTAGATCTTCATATGTCATTCCAAGTTGTTCGACATCATTTCTTCCATCATTCCAAAGTCCATCAGTTGGTGGAGTATTAATAATATTATCAGAAATGCCTAAATGTCTACCTAGTTCCCATACTTGAGACTTTGTACAATCTGCAATCGGGGATATATCAACTCCTCCATCGCCATATTTAGTATAAAATCCGACACCAAAATCTTCAACTTTATTCCCTGTTCCAACAACTATTCCAGAGTTAGCTGCTGCAACTTGATATAATGTTGCCATTCTAAGTCTTGCTCTTGAATTGGCGTATCCATGTTCATTGTCAAATTTATTCAAAACATCTGAAAATGAGTTAAAAATTTTATCCATCTCTATTAAGTGATGTTCTACATTACTGTATTTTTCTTTTAACCATTTGGCATGAGATAAGCTTAAGTCATGTTGAGACTTAATTTGTTTAATTGGCATCGTTAACACAATTGTTCTACGTCCAGTGTTTGCACACAAAGCACTAACTACAGAGGAGTCAATACCTCCTGAAATACCCACAACTAAAGATTTTGGATTATATGAAGTCGAATCACAATAGTTATTGATCCAATCAGTTATTATATTAGCTCTTTTTTTTACATCCATAATTAATACCTACCTCTCTTTTAAGGTTTGGTCTTAATAATTACAATAATTATTAAGACGCGGCTTGAATAATTTTGTTTGATATTTTTGAATTTTTCTTAATTTCGTCTGAAATTAAGAATGCAAGCTCTAATGCTTGATCTGCGTTAAGTCTTGGATCGCAATGTGTTCTATATCTATCAGACAAATCATTTTCTGAGATTTTTTGCGCACCTCCTGTGCACTCTGTTACATCTTGACCGGTCATTTCGATATGTAATCCTCCAGCAAAAGTGCCCTCGGCTTGATGTATTCTAAAGAAGTTTTTTACCTCTTTAACAACACTATCAAAAGTCCTAGTTTTAAAACCTGTAGCTGCTTTAATTGTATTCCCATGCATAGGATCACATGACCAAACAACATTTAAACCCTCTTTTTTTACTGCTTTAATTAACTTTGGAAGAAACTTTTCTACATTATCAGCGCCAAATCTTGCAATTAATGTCATTCTGCCAGGTTCATTTTCAGGATTTAAAATTTTGCATAAATTCACAAGCTCTTCTGGCTTTAAAGAGGGACCACATTTAAGACCAATAGGATTTTTAATTCCTCTACAGAATTCAACATGAGCCCCGTCAGGTTGTCTTGTTCTGTCTCCAATCCATACAAAGTGCGCTGAAGTATCATGATATTCACCAGTTGTTGAGTCTACTCTTGTCATAGACTCTTCAAAAGGAAGCAACAAAGCCTCATGAGATGTATAGAAATTTACAGATCTTAATCTTCTATTAGTATCAGAGTTAATTCCACATGCTTCCATAAATGCAAGTGCTTCGCTTATTTTATCTTCAATTTCTTTGTACTTGCCTTTAGTTTTATCTTTTATAAATCCAAGATTCCATAAATGAACTTGTCTTAGATCTGCAAATCCTCCTTGAGAGAAGGCTCTTAATAAATTTAATGTTGAAGCTGACTGAGAGTATGCTCTAAATAATCTTTTGGCATCAGGAATTCTTGATTTTTCTGTAAATTCCATACCATTAATATTGTCACCTAAATAACTTGGTAATTCTTTTCCATCTTTTTTTTCTGTTGGAGCACTTCGTGGTTTTGAAAATTGACCTGCTATTCTTCCTACTTTCACTACAGGAACTGAAGCGGAAACAGTTAAAACTAATGACATTTGCAATAAAACTTTAAAAGTATCTCTAATATTATCTGGATGAAATTCTGCGAAACTTTCTGCACAATCACCTCCTTGTAATAAAAAAGACTCGCCTTTTACTACTTTGGCTAATGACTTTTTTAATGAACGTGACTCTCCAGCAAAAACTAAAGGAGGGTAATTTTTAATTTTATCTAAAACCAAATCCAATTCATCTTTATTTTGATAAATAGGCAAATGTTTTGCAGGATAATTTTTCCAACTATTTAAATTCCACTTTTTCATATTCAACCTGCGATATATATAGAGTATTGAGTTAAACTATTCAATCCTAAGGGCAGAAATATTTAACAATTTTATCTTTTTTCTCTAAAATCTTTCGATATTTTTCCCCAATGACATCTTGGGAAATAAGGAAATTTGTCTGTCGCAAAGTATCTGTAAGTACCTTTAAATACTTTACCATTGCACTCATCTAAATCACCGCTTGCTTTAACAAACTCATAATCTTCTTTGAAAGATCCATCATAAATTCCATATGGTTCTAATGTTCTATTCCCCTTTTTTAATAGCCAAGATGATTTAAATTTACCAGGTATATAAAAGATCTCAAAACCATCTGCTGCATATCCAATAAGATTTTGATCATTTAATAATAAAGCGGTGTTAGGTTTGTGATAGTGATAAAGACCTCTAAAATCCAAATGCCCATTATATTTATCGATACCTAGAATTTTTTCAAATGGTCTGATTGCTTCTAAGTTTAGACCAGAAGACTTATCTTGGCTATGTTTTTTAGGAGAATTTTTATCATACCAAGCCGCTGTTCCCGGACGAATTGGGATACCAGTCAAAGTTACCCCTACAGTAGCTGCTATATATTTATTTGTATTAGTTTTTTTAGGATTTTTTGTAAAACAAAATTTAAGATTTCGTTCTTTGAATTTATTTGGATTTCCTCTTGTTGGGAAATCTCCAATTTCATGGTTGGGTACACCGTTAGAGGAAATGCATTTTTGTTCTAACGAATATAATTTTGAATGATTTAAGTTAAATACAAAAAAAAATAAAATTAAAAAGATTATTTTATTATTCATTCTAAAATATTTAAATATTTTTATTCAACAGTAACGGACTTTGCTAAATTTCTTGGCTTATCTATATCGCAATTTTTAAGCAAAGCTACATGATATGCAAGTAATTGTAATGGCGCGGTAAGTAATATGGGAGATAAAATATTATTTAAAAAAGGCACCCTTAAACCAAATCTGATATTATCATTTGCTATCATTTTCTTATTATCAGTTATAAAAATTATTTTTCCACCTCTAGCAATTACTTCCTGCATATTTGAAAGTGTTTTTTCAAAGTATTTATCTTTTGGAGCAATAACAATTACCGGAAGCCCTTCTTCAATCAAAGCTAGTGGGCCATGTTTCATTTCTCCTGCAGGGTATCCTTCTGCATGCAAGTAGGATAATTCTTTTAATTTTAATGCTCCTTCCAATGCGATTGGAAATGAGGATCCTCTACCTAGAAACATTGATCCTTTTGCGTTTAAAAATTCTTTAGCAACTAATTGAATATTATTTTCAGACTTCAAGCTTTCTTCTATTGCTTCTGGAATTTTTATTAAATTTTTAATATTATCTTCATATACATTTTTATTTATATCTCCTCTAATTTTAGCAAGTTTTAAACTCAGTATGAAAAGAACCAACAACTGTCCTATAAATGCTTTAGTTGATGCCACACCTATTTCCGGACCTGCATGAATAGGCAAAACCCAATCCGAATTTCTTGCTATAGTACTTTCAACAACATTTACAATTGAACATGTTTTTACTTTATTTTTTTTACAAATATCTAAAGCAGCCGCTGTATCAGCAGTTTCACCTGACTGCGATAAAAATATATAAAGGTTTTTTTGATTAAATTTTAATTTTCTGTATCTAAATTCAGAAGCAATGTCTATCTCAATATCTATAGTTGTTAATTCTTCCAACCAATATTTAGCTACCAAACATGAATGATAAGCAGTTCCACAACCAATCAATACAATCTTATTAATGTTTGTGGGTTCAATTGGAAAATTATAGATATTAATATCTTTTTTTAAACTATCAATATACTCATTAACACAATTTTTTGCAGTAATAGGTTGCTCAAAAATTTCTTTGGACATAAAATTTTTGTACTCACCTTTGTCAGCAATATTTTCATCTTCCGACAAAATATGAGTTTTCTTATTTATTTTCTTTAGAGAGACATCGTAAAACTTTACTTCGTCTTTGCTAATTACACATACATCACCGTCATCTAGATAGGAGATTTTATTAGTCATAGATTTAAGCGCATAAGAGTCTGAACCCAGATAATTTTCATCTTTTGAATAACCAACTGCTAAAGGACTACCTCTACGCGCACCAATAATAATGTCTGAAAAATTTTTGAACAAAATGCCAAGTGCAAAACTTCCTTTTAATTTTTTTAATGTTTTAAAAACTGAATTTAGTGGATCATGCTCTTTTAAAGCCTCTGATATAAGCAATGTTATTACCTCTGTGTCTGTTTGAGATTTAAATTTTAAACCCTTATTTTCAAGTTCTTTTTTTAGTTCATCTGAATTTTCAATTATACCGTTATGAACCACCGATACCTGATCTGTAGAGTGCGGATGAGCATTAACAATATTGGGAACACCATGAGTAGCCCACCTGACATGTCCAATACCAATATTTCCTTCTCTGGGTGTTTTAAATAATATTTTTTCTAACTCCTCTACTCTACCTATGCATTTTTTCTCATTAATATTCTTATTAGTTAATGTTGCTAAGCCTGCTGAGTCATATCCTCTGTATTCTAATTTCTTTAGAGAATTAATAATATTTATTGAAACAGGTTTATTGCTAGCTATGCCGATTATTCCACACATTATTTTTTTTTTTTTCTTTTATAATTTTTAATCTCTATTTGAGAAGATCTAGTTAAAGCTAATGATCTTCTTTTGATATTTTTAGTAATTACAGACCCAGCCCCAACTACACTATCTCTATCTATTTTGATTGGGGCAACTAAAGAAGAGTTTGAGCCTATGAATACATTATCTGAAATTTTTGTTTTAGATTTTTTAACTCCATCATAATTACATGTGATTGTTCCTGCTCCAATATTAGAATTTTTACCAATAGATGCGTCTCCTATATATGATAAATGATTAACCTTTGAATTTTGACTAATGGTAGATTTTTTTGTTTCTACAAAATTTCCAATTTTAGAATTATCTTTTAAAACAGTGCCTGGTCTTAATCTAGCATAAGGTCCAACCACCACATTCTTTTCAATTTTAGTTCCCTCCACATGACTAAAAGATTTTATGTAAGAGTTATCACCGATTTTAACTTTTGGACCAAAGACAACGTAGGGTTCAACAGTAACATTTTTTCCAAATAAAGTGTCGCTTGAAAGAAAAATTGTTTCTGGAGCGATTAAATTGACGCCTTTCGCTAAAGCTTTATTCCTTAGTATCTCTTGTGAAAGACGGTAGGCATTAGCTTTATCTAATTTATTATTTCTTTTCATAGAAATTTTCTTTACATTAATAATGTAACTGAAATAAGTCACAATATATTTCTTTTTAATACTTTTAAAATGACTCAAATTTATACAATTCTTTTTGATTTAGACGGAACATTAGTAAACACTGCCCCTGATTTAATGGCTGCACATAATCATGTCATGAAAAAGTTTGGTCACGCTGAAAAGGAAATGTCAGAAATCAAATCTCTAGCTGGTAAAGGAGCTTGGGTGATGATGCAAAGATCTTTTAAAGAGGAGATCAAAGATGAAAAAACAAAAAAAGAAATGACAAGAGAATTTATCGATTTTTATGCAAAAAATATTGATCAAAATAGTAAGCCATTAAAAGGAACAATCAAATTTCTAGATTGGGCAAAAAATAAAAATATCTCAATGGGAGTTTGTACAAATAAGCAAGAGAGACTTGCTGTAGATCTTTTAAAAAAATTAGATATGAGTAAATATTTTGATTACATTGCAGGTAGCGATACTTTTTCATTTAACAAGCCTGATCCAAGACATTTAACTGATGTTGTTGAAATTATTGGAGGAGATTTAAAAAAAACAATCATGGTGGGCGATAGTGAAGTTGATGCAAATTCTGCGCATAATGCTAACCTTCCTTTTGTATTAGTTAAAGATGGTTATACAGAAAAATCAGAGAAAGAAATTAAACATGATGAATTAATATCTGACTTTGTTGGTTTTGAAAAAATTATAGAGAAATATCTGTGATTACTTTCGCTCTTTTTACAGCACTTGCCACATTCTATTTTACCATGTTTATTACACCTGGACCAAATAATGCCATGCTTACTGCCTCTGGAATGAAGTTTGGTTTTATTAAAACTTTACCACACTTAATTGGAATACCTCTTGGTCATATTTTGCAGATAGGATTAACATGCTTTGGTTTAGCAAATTTATTTTTGCTTTACCCTCAAGTTCAATTTTATATGAAAATATTATGTTTTTTATATTTATTGTACTTAGGTTGGAAAATGATTGGATCGTTCAGTATGACTCAAAAAGAAACTGGAAGACCTTTAAGGTTTTATGAAGCTTCGCTTTTTCAATTTATTAATCCAAAAGCCTGGTCAATAGCAGTAACAGTTGCTTCTGGTTTTTTTCCAACTGAAGAGAATATTTTAGTCGGTGTATTATTTGTCACAATTACAGCAGCAGTTATTTGTTTTCCTACAATTAGTTTATGGGCTTTATTTGGAAGTGGGATTAGAAAATTTGTAAATGAAGTGAAAACTAAAAAAATAATAGAATATCTTCTCGCTTTATTGTTACTTTTAACCGGATTATTTATTTTACTTAAATAATCTTTGATTTTTAGACGCTGCTCTAATATATATCTGGGCAAATGCATTTTACTAAAAAAACAATTACTGAGAAAAGATCTGATTTAGTAAAAAAATTACAATCAAAAAAATTGTTAAGATTTCCTGGCGCTTATAATCCTTTGTGCGCAAAGCTGATTGCTGAGATAGGTTTTGATGGTGTTTATATATCTGGAGGGGTTATGTCTAATGATTTAGGTTTACCAGACATCGGTCTCACAACTTTAGATCAAGTAAGTTACCGAAGTGGACAAATAGCAAGAGTAACAGATCTTCCAACCATAGTTGATGTTGATACAGGTTTTGGAAGTTGTAAAAAAACTGTAGAGCAATTTGAAAATAAAGGATTGGCCGGTTGTCATCTAGAGGATCAAATATCTGAAAAAAGATGTGGTCATTTAGATAATAAAGAGCTCGTAACAAAAGAGGAAATGGTCAAGAAAATTCAAGAATCGGTTAAAGCTAGAAAAGATAATAATTTTTTAATTATTGCAAGAACTGATGCCAATTCTGTTGAAGGTTTAGATAAAACTTTAGACCGAATTAAAGCTTATGAAGAAGCTGGTGCAGATATGATCTTTCCAGAGGCGATGAAGGATGAAAGCGAATTTGAAAAAGTAAGAAAAGCTGCTAATGGATATTTATTAGCTAACATGACTGAATTTGGAAAATCTAAATTACTTAATAAAGAAGAACTAGAAAATTTAGGTTACAATCTAGTCATTTATCCAGTTAGCTCTCAGCGTCTTGCGATGCAAAATGTAGAAATAGGTTTAAAATCTATATTTAAAGACGGTCATCAAAATAATATTATAGACAAAATGCAAACTAGAAAAAGGTTGTATGAATTAGTAGAATATGAGAAATACAACACCCCAGACAAGAAAATTACAGATTTTTCAACAGAGGGACATGAATAATGAGTGAAGAAATTAAAAAAGGTTTATTAGGTATAGTGGTGGACGAGACCACTATCTCACATGTTGTACCAGAGCTCAGTGCTCTTACTTACAGAGGATATAAAGTTCAGGATCTTTGCGATAAATGTGATTTTGAAGAGGTGGCATATTTAGTTCTTCATGGTGAACTTCCTGGTAAAAAGCAACTAAAAAAATTTATTAAAGAGGAAAGATCTAATAGAAAGCTTTCTAAAACTATAATTAAGAATATTGAAAAAATGCCTAAAAACGCTCATCCCATGGATGTTGTAAGAACTTGCGTAAGTTTAATGGCTTTAGAAGATAAAGATACAAAAGATAACTCTCCAAAAGCTAACATGAGAAAGGCTTTAAAAATTTTCTCTCAAACCCCTACTGCTGTTGCTGCATATTTTAGAGTTAGAAAAGGAAAAAAGATTATATCTCCAAGTAAAAATTTATCTTTTGCAGAAAATTTTTTTAAAATGATGTTTAATAAAGTCCCTGATAAAGAAATCGTAAGAGCTTTTGACATTTCTTTAATTTTATACGCTGAACATAGTTTTAATGTTTCAACTTTTACGGCAAGAACTATTACGAGTAGTTTATCTGATTTACATGGTGCTATAACAGGTGCAATAGCATCTTTAAAAGGACCTCTTCATGGAGGAGCAAATGAAGCCGTGATGCACATGATGAAAGAAATTGGAAAACCAGAACGTGCTCAAAAATGGATTGAGAATGCTTTAGCAAAAAAGAAAGTTGTAATGGGGTTTGGGCATAGAGTTTACAGAACTGGTGACTCACGTGTACCAACTATGAAACATTATATGTTTAAGGTTGCAAAATTATTAAAAAAAGATAAATATACAAAAATGTATGAGACGCTTGAGCGGGTAATGTTAGATAAAAAAAATATTCATCCTAATGTAGATTTTCCTTGCGGGCCAACATATTACATGATGGGTATAGATATTGATTTTTATACACCTATATTTGTGATGTCTAGAATAACAGGATGGTCGGCACACATCATGGAACAACATGCTTCTAACAAATTAATTAGACCTTTATCAAAATATAAAGGGGAAGAAGTCAGAGAAGTAATGCTTTTAAATCAAAGATAAATGAGCTTAACAAATCTTTTACTATTTTTAATTCTTGTATCTCTTACAACCTATACCTTTATGCCCTGGAAAGGGATTGACAAAGGTGGAATAAAAAAAATATACGCTCAGTGGTTTTTGTGGCTTATAAAATTTGGCATAATTGTTTTTATTTATAACGGTTTCTTTGGATAAAGATTTTTTTAAAACGACTAGAATTCTTGATGGTGGAATGGGCCAAGAATTATTAAATCGTGGTGTAGTGCCCTATGGTTCTATTTGGGGAGCATCGGCTTTATTTCACAAAAAATATCACAAATTATTAGTTAAAACTCATTTAGATTTTATAAAAGCAGGAGCAGAAATAATTGTTACTAATACTTTTGGAAGCAGAATGAGAAGATTAATTGAAAATAAATTAAGTCATAAATACGTAGAACTTAATAAATTAGCTGGAAAACTAGCTAGAGATGCAGTTAGAAAATCTAAGAAAAAAATTTTAATTGCAGGTAGTTTACCGCCACAAAATTTTACTTATTTTGCTGATCTGGGAAAAGACATTAATTTTATAAAAAAAAATTTTAAATCTCAGGCTAAATGTTTAAATCCTTATGTAGACTTTTTCTACTTGGATGTAATGTCTAGTTTGAAAGAATGCATTTTAGGAATTAATGCGATTAAATCATTTAAAAAAGATATCTTAATTGGAATACATATCAGAAAAAACGGAAAACTCCCTTCAGGAGAAAATCTTTTATCTGTAGCTAAAAAATTAGAAAAATATAAACCTATTGGAATTATTGTCTCGTGCGTTTCTATTGAGGATATGGCCTTCGTTATTAAAGGTTTGAGAAAATTAAAAACTCCTTATGGTTTTAAGATAAATGCTTTCGAACATATACCAGCAGGGTGGAAACCTGACTCGAATAATCCAAAAGTTCAATTAGGTAAAAGAAAAGACTTAACACCAAATAAATTTGCTAAAATTTGTATTAAGTTTAATAAGTTAGGTGCAAACATTTTAGGTGGTTGCTGTGAGATCACGCCATCACATATCAAAAAATTAAAAAATTTAATGTGATTTTACTATTTTTTGAGTAATTCTATCTAAGATAATTGCTAATATTACAATCCCTGTTCCACCTACTACAGCAGATCCAACATCTAATCTTCCCAGTGCAATATAAACTGTTAAACCTAATCCACCTGCTCCAATTAAAGCAGCAATAACAACCATTGATAATGCCAGCATTAATGTTTGATTAACTCCTGCCATTATTGTTTTAAGTGACAAAGGTATCTCAATTTTTAAAAGAACTAAAAACTTAGATAAGCCCAAACTAAAACCAGCCTCTTTAAATCCTTTTCCAACTTGTCTTATACCCAAATTGGTAAGTCTTATTATTGGTGGTAATGCAAAAATAATTGTTGCAACAACGCCTGGTGTTAAACCTACACCAAACAACATCACTACAGGAATCAAATAAACAAAGCTTGGTATGGTTTGCATAATATCTAGTATGGGTCTTAAAATTATTTCAAAAGTGTTACTTCTAGAAGCTAAGACTCCTAAAGGTATACCGATTAACATACAAAATAATACTGCAGTGAAAATCATTGCTAGAGTCGTCATACTTTCTGACCAAAGATCTACCAGATCAATAAATATTAAACTTATTAAAGAAAAAATTGCAAATTTAATTCCATTTGTTCTATAGGCTAAAAAAACAAAAATTATAAGTATGAGTGGAAAAGGTATGAAGTTTAAAACAGTTTCTAAACTGTTTAAAACTGCATCGATAGGTGCTGAGATTTTTTTAAAGAGTGGCCTTTGTGCGAATAGCCACTCTTTAATATTTCCTTCAATCCATTCTGCTAGCGGGATATAAACTTCGTAATCAGATGGGGCTAACTTTAAGTTCATTAAAATTAACCCTAATCCTTATTTAATCCAACTATCGAATGTGCTTTGATTAGCTTTAATCCACTCTGCAGCGTGTTTCTTAATAGCCTTCTCACTTTTCTCACCCTTGTTCATTTTCAAGTTTTGAGCAGCAATATCTCCTAGAGGTATAGAAGCTTTTTTAAGCATCTTTTCTACCTTAGGATTGGCTTTTAAAAAATCTGCGTTTGCAGCTGGTCTAATATCATCAGCACCAAAACCTAAATTTACTTTAGACTTTGTGGCATTAGCAATTTTAGTTGGTTTAGTTTTGCTGTAAGGAACTTCAATCCAAACCACATCTTTACCAAGTTTTAAAGCACCAACAGTCCAATTAGGTGTCCAAGTATAAAATAGTATAGATTTACCATTTTTATATTTAGATACTGCATCTGCCATAGAAGCTGAATAGTCTGCTTGTATTGGATTTATAAAGTCTCCTAAACCAAGCTCAGCAAAATGTTTTGTGATTTGTTTTTCACATCCCCAACCTGGAGGGCAAGCTACCATATCTGCTTTACCGTCTCCATTTGAGTCAAATTGTTTAGCATGTTTCTTAATATCCATTACAGACTTGATGCCAAATTTATCAGCTGTTTTTTTGTCGATTAAGTAACCTTGAGCTCCTCCACCCTTCATTACATAGCCAACTGGTTTAACTTTACCTTTAGACTCAGAGATATATCCATCGTGAGTTCCAAACCAACCATTAACCCAAAGATCTACATCTCCAGAAGTTGCGGCAACATAGAAAACCTGTGGTTTCATCACTGTTGGGCCTGAAACTTTATAGCCCATTTTTTCCAAAGCTTGTTTGTATATTTCAGCTTGGAAATACCCTGTATCCCAATCAGCTTTACCCATTTTGATCTCATTAGCTAGTGTTACACTACTAATAGATAATGCGATAATTGCTGACACTACATGTTTTAAATATTTCATTATCCCTCCAAAATTTATATTTTTTTGTAACATGTATGAAATTTTATTGTAACCGTAATACAACTAAAAAGTGAGATATATCTTATATGCGCACTTGAGTGCGCATATATTCTTATTTGCTAATTTTTTTGTTTATTTTATCCAACTATCAAATGTGCTTTGATTATCTTTGATCCACTGTTCTGCGTGTTTTTTAATTGCTTTTTCACTTTTCTCACCTTTATTCATTTTTAGGTTTTGAGCAGCAATATCAGATAAAGGAATAGATGCATTTTTTAAAAATTTTTCTATTTTTGGATTAGCTTTTAAAAAATCTACATTTGCAGCAGGTCTAATGTCGTTCACTCCAAATCCTAAATTAAGTTTAGCTTTAGTTGCATTTGGAACACTTACAACTTTTGTTTCACTAAACGGAGCTTCGATCCACACGATATCTTCACCTAGTTTTAAAGTTCCAACTGTCCAATTAGGAGTCCAAGTATAAAATAAAATAGATTTGCCATTTTTATATCTTGAAATAATATCAGCCATAGCAGCAGAGTAGTCAGCTTTAATTGGGTTTATGAATTCTCCTAAACCTAATTCTTCAAAATGACGTGAAATTATTTTTTCACATCCCCATCCAGGATGACAAGCAACCATATCTGCTTTACCGTCTCCGTTTGCATCAAACTCTTTTGCGTGATTTTTGATATCCATTACAGATTTAATATTAAATTTATCAGCAGTTTTTTTATCAATTAAATATCCTTGTAAGCCTCCACTTTTTGCAACATAGCCTACTGGTTTTACTTTACCCATGGCTTCTTTTACATAAGAGTCGTGATTTCCGAACCAGCCATTTACCCATAAATCCATATCCCCTGCTGCAGCGGCAACATAAAATACTTGAGGTTTCATAACTGTAGGGCCAGTAACTTTGTAACCCATTTTTTCTAATGCTTTTTTATATACTTCAGCTTGGAAGTAACCCGTATCCCAATCTGCTTTTCCCATTTTTATCTCTTTAGCATTCAACGAAATATTTATCGAAAGAGCAAAAACTAATGATGTTAATATTTGTAAAAATTTCATAATTTCCTTTGGTTAAGTGATTATTTTAAGTGATGTAAAAATTAGTATAAAAGATAGTTTTGTCGCATTTAAGCGCATTTCTTACATAATCCAAAAAATTCTAAATTAAATCTTTTAAACTTCATTCCTTTTTTGTGATTAAAATTTGATAAATACTTCGAAAGTTTAATATCACTAATTTCATCAACTACCTCACATTTTTCACAAATCGAAAACGCTGTCGCTTTTGAAATTTCACAATCAGAATTTCTACATGCAACAAAGGCATTTTTACTTTCGATTTTATGAATTTTTCCCATTTCAACTAATTTATCTAATACCCTATAAACTTGTGGTGGAGCTTTAATGCCTTTCTTCTGAACATTAAAAAGTATTGTGTAAGCTTTTAAGGGCTCTGGAGATTTATGAATTAAATTAAAAATAATTTGCTGATTTTTTGAAAGATTATTTTCTTTTTGCATTTTAGATATTTTACTGATTCCTTGTTAATTTTTCAATTTAATTGATTGTTTTAAATTTAATAAAGAAAGTATGAATAAAAATAAGGCAGCCGCTATAATTGATGGACCTGAGGGTGTGTTAAATTCTAACGAAGAAAACAAACCTAAAATTACTGATAGTAAACCTCCAAGCACTGAATAAATTACCATCCTTTGGGGACTTGTAGAAATATTTCTAGCCATTGCAGCTGGTATAATTAACATTCCTGTAATTAATAATAATCCAACCATTTTTATTGAAATAGCAATGATCGCAGCCATTAAAACTGTGAATATAGCTTTAGCTCTATCAGGTTTTAAACCTTCGGCTTCTGCTAATTCGTAGTTTACTGTTGATGCAAATAAAGGTTTCCAGATTAATTTTAGAATTAAAAGTATTAATGGTCCTCCTATCCAGATGATTAATAAATCATCAAATGTGACTGCTAATATATCACCAAATAATAATCCCATAATATCGAACCTGATAAATGTAAGAAAACCAATAACAACCAGTCCAACTGCTAACGATGAATGAGCCAAGAGACCCAATAAAGCATCACCTGGCAGATTAGTTCTTTGTTGAAGCTTTATTAAAATTAATGCGATTAAAGATGAAATTATGAATACTGAAAAGGCAATATTTAATTCCATTGTATAAGCTAATGTAACTCCAAGTAAAGCCGAGTGTGCGAGTGTATCACCAAAATATGAAAGTCGTCTCCATATAACAAAACATCCGAGAGGTCCTGTTACGATTGCAACACCAAGTCCGGCTATTAAAGCTCTTATAAAAAAATCATCAAACATCTAATTTTTTTTAATTTCACCCTCATTTGTGTGAATATGATCGTGTCTATGTTCGTATCTTGATAATATTTGAGAGGCTTGCTCTCCGAATAAGGCTTTGTATTCATTATTTTTTGCAACATCCATTGGAGATCCTGAGCAACAAACATGGCCGTTTAAGCAAACAACATGATCCGTAGCACTCATTACAGTATGTATGTCATGAGAGATTAACAGGATTCCACAATTCAGTTCATCAGAAATTTTCTTAATAAGTTCGTATAAAGCAATTTCACCAGTAAAATCTACCCCCTGTACTGGTTCGTCGAGCACTAATAGGTCTGGTTTTTTAGAAATAGCTCTTGCAAGCAATACTCTTTGGAATTCCCCACCTGATAAATCTCCAAGATTTTTATCTTTCAGATGTATAACGCCCGTCATCGATAGAGCTTCGTTAACATCATTTTCTTTTAGATTTTCAGTTAGTACCATGAAATCACTCACTCTAAGTGGTAATGTCCAATCAACTGTAATTTTTTGAGGGACATATCCTACTTTATTTGTATATTTCTCAACTTCTCCCTCAATTTTTTTATAAATTCCTAAAGCAATTTTAGCAGTTGTACTTTTTCCAGAACCATTAGGACCAATAAGAGTGACTATTTTGCCTTTTTCAATTTGTAGTGAAACTCCTTTGACAAGCCATTTGTTGCTTATTCGAAGACCAGCTTGCTTTAATTTTACTAAAATATTTTTGTTTAAGTTCATTTTATTACTTGACTTCAAAACGTTATATTATTACATAATGTTATATTATAACAACCCTAACATACAATTATTATGAGAAAAATTAAAAAATTAGCATTTATATTACCAATATTATCTCTGTTATCTATTTTTTCGATGGCAAAAGCCGACATCAAAGTAGTTACATCAATTAAACCTTTACATTCATTAGCAAGTTATTTGATGGATGGAGTGGGCAAACCAGATTTAATAGTAGATGGTTATGCTTCTCCACATGGATTTGCAATGAAGCCGTCTCATGCCAAAATGTTGCAAAATGCTGACTTAATATTTTGGGTTGGTGAAGACTTAGAAAATTTTTTAGAAAAACCATTAAAATCTATCGCGAAAAGAGCTGAAAAAATAGAATTGATGGAAATTAAAGGATTAACCAAATTAGAATTTAGAGAAAGAAACATATTCGAAGGCCATGATGATCACGGGCATGGTGAACATAAAGAACACGGCCACAAAGAGGATAAACACGATGATCATAAAGAACACGGTCACAAAGAAGATAAACACGATGATCATAAAGAACACGGTCACAAAGAAGATAAACATGACGATCATCAAGGGCACGCTCACGGGGAACATGATCCGCATATTTGGCTTGATCCAATGAATGCAAAAGTAATTTTAAATGAAATGGTTGAACATTTGATTGAGAATGACCCTAAAAATGAATCAAAATATAAAAGTAATCTAAAAAAAGCTCTTAAAGATATTGATAAACTTAACAAAGATGTAAAAAAAGAATTAAGTAAGAGTACAGCTTCAATCGTATTTCACGATGCATACCAATATTTTGAAAAAAGATATGATGTAAATATTTTAGGTGCCTTTACAGTTAACACAGATGTTATGCCTGGTGCAGAACAATTAGCTGAAATCAGAGAAATAATTGAACATGATAAAGTAACTTGTGTTTTTTCAGAGCCTCAATTTAATCCAGATATTATTAAAGCCGTTGCTAAAGATATGAATATTAAAACTGGTATAGTTGATCCTTTGGGAGCAACATTAAATCCTAGTAAAGACTTATATTTCAATTTAATTAGAAATATGTCTGCTTCCTTTAAAGGTTGTTAAATATTATTTTTCTATAACTAAGGTATCTTTTGAACCACCGCCTTGGGAACTGTTTACAATTGTGCTTCCTTTTTTTAATGCGACTCTTGTAAGTCCGCCTGTTGTCACCCATGATGTTTTTCCAGAGAGAACAAAAGGCCTTAAATCTAAGTGTCTTGGTTCAATACCATCATTTGAGATAGTAGGTGTGGTAGAGAGAATTTCCAATGGTTGAGCTATATAATCATTAGGATTTGATTTTATTTTATCAATCATATTGTCTTTTTCTTCCCTTGATGCTTTAGGTCCAATTAAAATTCCATTTCCACCAGAACCATTCGTTGGTTTTACTACGAGTTTTGAAATATTTTCAATCACATGCTCTTTATGTATTTTTTTTCTACATAAGAAAGTTTGAACTTGCTTAAGTTTAGGTTCTTCGTCTAAATAAAATTTAATCATTTTATCTACATAGGAATATATTGCCTTATCATCAGCTATACCTGTTCCTGGTGCATTTAAAATTCCTAGATTTCCTTTTCTCCAGCATTTAAACAAGCCTGGCACTCCCAATAAAGAATGTTTATAAAAAACTTTTGGATCTAAAAAATTATCATCAATTCTTCTATAAATACAATCAACTTTTAAGGGACCTTTAACAGTTTTCATATAAACAAAATCTTTTTCAACGAATAAATCTTTTCCTTCAACTAAAGCTACACCCATTTGTTCTGCTAAAAATTTATGCTCAAAATAAGCTGAATTATATCTTCCTGGAGTCAAAACACACATATGAGGATTTTGTGTTTTCCTTGGAACACATTCGAGCATGCAGTGATACAGTTTATTAGGATACTGATGAACAGATGAAACTTTATACTTTGTAAATAATTCTGGAAATACATCTCGCATCACCATTCTATTTTCCAACATATATGAAACACCTGAAGGTACTCGAAGATTATCTTCTAAAACTAAAAACTCTCCATTAATATTTCTAATTAAATCAACGCCGGATATATTGGACCAAGCTTTATATTTTGGGGAGAAACCGTAACACTCTCTTAGATAATATGGAGAGTCGAATACAAGCTCTTCTGGTATTATATTGTCTTTGAAAATTTTTCTATCGTTATAAACATCATCAATAAAAAGATTTAAAGCTTTTACTCTTTGTAAAAGACCTTTCGATACCTTTGACCAATCTTTTTTAAGAATTATTCTTGGAATAATATCTAGAGGCCATTTTTTCTCATTTATTTTTTTACCAGACTCGTAAACACGAAAGTTAATACCCCTCGCGCTTATTGTGCTCGCACAATTTTTTTCGATCTCATTAAGTTTTTTAATTCCATGACGTTCTAAAATATGAGAAATTATAACAGCTTGTCTTCTTAATTTATTTTCAGAGTTTAAATACTCATCAAAAGTTTTTTTTGAATCGTATTTTTTCCATAAATTGACCATTTCGTGATTTTTTAATGTTTTGAAGTTATTATCAATTGCGCAAATTAGATAATAGCTATGAAAATTAAGAATTGTAAAAACATTGTTTTTTAAATAAGAATTCGTCATGACATATTGCGTAGGTATTAAGACTAAAGAAGGAGTGGTTTTAGCCTCTGACTCAAGAACTAATGCAGGTTTAGATAATGTAAATATTTATTCTAAAATGCTTACTTATGATGTAGGCGATAGAACTGTAATAATTGTTACTTCTGGAAATTTAGGTACATCTCAAGCAGTTTTTAAATCAATTGAAAATGATATTAAAGATCAGAACACATCTTTAAGCTTAAATACATGTAAAGATTTTCAAGAAATTGCCTCTTATATAGGTAAATTAAATATAAAACATTCTTCCCCGGATGGTGTTAATACAGATAGTCTTGTATTTGGTTCTACCTTTATAATTGGAGGTCAAATACACGGACAAGAATTGGAAATTTATATGGTTTACCCACAAGGAAATTATATAAGACCAGCAGACAGTAAACCGTATTTGGTAATTGGTGAGGTTAAGTATGGAAAGCCAATTTTAGATAGAGTTATTACCCCAAATGTTTCAATCGGTGATGCATCAAGATGTGCTCTAATCTCGATGGACTCAACTTTAAAAAGTGATTTAACTGTTGGACCACCAATAGATATTGCGGTTTTCCAAAAAGATGAAAAAAAAATATCTTATTTAAAATGCCTCAATACAAATGATAAAGACTATGCCATGATTTGCGATACTTGGTCTAATAAAGTACTACAAGCTTTTGATACATTTCCTAAATTTGATTGGGAAAAATAAATACTTATTAAGTAATTATTTCAGCAAATCTATTTTCTATTAAGTTTAATTTAAGATTATTCTGATTTGTAAAATCGTTAACTGCTTTTTCAACTTCTGCAATATAACTTTCCTTGCCATAATCATCACAAATTATAACTTTATTTTGACCCTTCATGCCTTCGTATAAAATAGAAAGATCATTCATAACAGTCTGATAGCTGTGACCCCCATCTAAAAAAGTAAAATCAATACTTTTAAGATCTATTTTTCTTAAAACTTCATTAGTATCACCAGCTATTAATTTTATATTTTGATTATATTTTTTTAAAAGTTTGTTAACGCTTTTAATTGAGTTTAGATTTTCTTTTAATATGTGATTATAATAAATATTTTTTAGTGGGTTAGAAAACTTTTGATCTTTTAAAAAAGTTGGTGCTATTTCATCTTTTTCGTCATTTTGATCACTACCAAATAGATCTATACCGATGTAATTAAAATCATTTCCATTTTTATTATTTAAAAAATCACAAATATTTCTTGCAGTAACACCACAAAAAACACCAATTTCTAAAACATTTTTTGGATTATGTTGTTCAAGTTTATTAAGAAAAATGTTTCCCCATTTTCCTTTTAAGCCAGTTTTTCTCCAATAACTTTTGTAATTTAAATTCAAAAATTAAGCAAAAACTTCACCCCAAGAACCTTTAGTTGAAGCTTTAGAGTATTCCGTTGCTCTGCCTTCAAAGAAGTTCATATGCTCAACTCCATTCAACATATTATCTAACCACGTTAAAGGATTTTTCTTAACGTCGTAAATAGGTTCAAGACCTAATTGTTCCAGTCTTCTATTTCCAATAAATCTAATATATTGTTTTATTTCATTTGCAGTCAAACCATTTAATGGACCCATTTGAAAAGCTAAATCTATAAAAGCATCTTCGTGCGTTACAATAGTCTTGCACGCGTCAACGATTTCTTTTTTTAATTTATCATTCCAGATTTGAGGTTCTTCTTTAATGAAATCTTTAAATAACCTAATCATTGAATTACAATGTAAAGTTTCATCTCTAACAGACCAAGTAACTATCTGACCCATACCTTTCATTTTATTATGTCTTGGAAAATTTAATAAAATAGCAAAACTTGCAAATAACTGAAGTCCTTCAGTAAATGCGGAGAAAACTGCCATGGTCATAGCAATGTTATGTTTTGATTTGACATCAAAGCCTTGCATGTAATCATACTTATCTTTCATTTCTTTATATTTCATGAAGGCAGAGTATTCTGTTTCAGGCATACCAATTGTATCTAATAAATGAGAATAAGCAGCAATATGAACTGTCTCCATCGCAGCAAATGCAGTCATCATCATTAAAACTTCAGTAGGTTTAAAAACAGTTGTGTAGTGTCTCAAATAGCAATTATTTACTTCAACATCAGCTTGTGTAAAAAATCTAAAGATATGCGTTAAAAGATTTTTTTCTGCTGGCGTAATATTCTTTTGCCAGTCTCTAACGTCATCCCCTAGTGGAACTTCTTCTGGTAGCCAGTGAATTCTTTGTTGAGTTAACCAGGCATCATAGCACCACGGGTATCTAAAAGGTTTGTAAACTGGGTTTTCAACCAATAAACCCATTTTTTTTGGTTGGATTATTTCTGACTTAATTTTTTCTGCTACTGACATGATAAACACTCCTCGTAATTGTTAGATTCATTATTAGATTCTTGGCCTTGAGAGTAAACATTTTTAGTCACATCTGTTGATGTCCCTTTATTTACGTTCTCCGCTCTTTGGATTGATTTAGACCTGCAGTAATAAAGACTTTTTAGACCTTTTTTCCATGCTTGGAAATGAAGGTTATGTAAATCTTTTTTATGAATGTCTGCTGGAATAAAAATATTGATTGATTGAGCTTGCGAAATATGAGGTGTTCTATCAGCTCCTAGTTCTACAATCCATCTTTGATCAATTTCGAAGGCAGTTTTGAAAGTATCTTTTTCCTCTGCCGTTAAAAAATCTAAATGTGATACTGACCCTTGGTTTGTTGTAATACTAGACCAAACATCATCTGTATCTTTTTTATGTTTAATAAGGATCTTTTTTAAATATTTATTTCTAACATTAAAAGATCCGGATAAAGTTTTATGCGTATAACTATTTGCTGCAATAGGTTCGATTCCCGGTGATGATCCACCACATATAATTGAGATAGACGCGGTTGGAGCAATAGCAGTTTTATTTGAAAATCTTTCTTTCATTCCATATTCTTCTGCATCGGGACAAGCGCCTCGTTCTTCTGCTAAACTTTTTGAAGCGGCGTCTACTTTCTCTTGGATATTTTTAAATACTTTTTTATTCCAAACTTTACTCATCACTGAACCAAATGGAATATTCTTTTTTTGAAAGTAAGAATGCAAGCCCATAACACCGAGACCAACGCTTCTCTCTCTCATGGCGGAGTATTTTGCATGTGCAAATTCATCTGGTGCTCTCTCTATAAAATCATTCATTACGTTATCTAAAAACCTCATTACATCCTCAACGAATTGTGGATCCTCACTCCATTCATCATAAGTATCTAAATTCAAGGAAGAAAGACAGCAAACTGCTGTTCTTTGATTACCATCATTATCTTTACCAGTAGGTAAAGTTATCTCGCTACAAAGATTTGAAGTTTTAACTTTTAATCCAGCAAGTTTGTGATGCTGAGGAATTTGTCTATTAACTGTATCTATAAAAATAATATAAGGTTCACCTGTTTCAACTCTAGCTGTTAATAATCTAATCCATAAATTTCTTGCAGGGATAGTTGATTGGACAGTACCGTCGTAGGGGCTTCTTAATGCCCACTGTTCACCGGTTTCGACTGCTCTCATAAACTCATCTGTAACTAAGACACCATGATGTAAGTTAAGAGATCTTCTATTAACGTCACCGCCAGTTGGTCTTCTCATCTCAATAAATTCTTCGATTTCAGGATGATCTATTTGTAAATAACAGGCTGCTGATCCTCTTCTTAATGAACCTTGGCTGATCGCCAAAGTTAAAGAGTCCATAACTTTGATAAATGGAATTATCCCAGATGTCTTTCCAACTTTCCCAATCTTTTCTCCAATAGATCTAAGATTACCCCAATAACTTCCAATACCTCCACCTCTTGCGGCGAGCCAAACATTTTCTTCCCAAAGGTTTGTAATACCTTCTAAACTGTCGTTAGCTTCATTTAAGAAACAAGAAATTGGTAAGCCTCTTTCTGTACCACCATTTGATAACACTGGTGTTGCTGGCATAAACCATAAATTACTTATATAATTATAAATTCTTTGTGCGTGCAAATTATCGTCGGCGTAAACACTTGCTACTCTTGCAAACAAATCTTGAAAACTTTCATTTTGTCCTAGATATCTATCTTTAAGAGTGGCTTTACCAAAATCAGTTAGATTGGAGTCTCTGGATCTATCAATCTTTATTGTAATTCCTCTCTCATTTTGAAATAGCTCTGTTTCACCCGACAAAGAAAATAGATCTGGTTTCTTAGGACCATTATTCCTTTGATCATATTGGTTCTTTTGGCTTATAGTGCCGACAGCTTTCTCTATTGCCAATGATACGTTTTTGTTCATAATTTACCTATTTTAACTTGATTTGTTAACAAAACAACTACATGTTGTGTTACAGTAATGTTAATATACCATATAACATCTAAATCAATAGAACATTATAAGAACATTTAAATAATTTTACAAGTGGAAAGTTTTGTTAATAAACATTTAATAACAAATACCCTTATTCTTTAGTATTTATAGTTAATGAAAATCAATCCAAACGGTTTTAGAGAGTACGACGCAAGGTGGGTTTATAAAAAAGACATCAATCTCGAGGGAATCACAGATTTAGGTAAAGGATTAGGTTCTCAAATTATCAAACATACGAAAAATATTAACCCTAGAGTAGTGGTCGGTCATGATTATCGATCTTACAGTGAGGATATTAAAAAAGCACTTATTAGCGGATTAACTTCAACCGGATGTAAGGTTGAAGATATAGGCTTGTCATTATCCCCTACCGTTTACTTCGCGCAATTTAATTTAGATTCTGATGCAATAGCAATGGTGACAGCTAGTCATAACGAAAATGGTTGGACAGGTGTGAAGATGGGTATCAAAAAAGGACTTACACATGCCCCTGAAGAAATGAGTGAGTTAAAAGATATAACGCTTAATAAAAAATTTATCAAAGGCACAGGTTCAGTAAAAGAAATACAAAACTTTAAAAAGATTTACTCTGATGATCTAGTAAAAAAGAATAAGATTAAAAAAAAGATTAAAGCTGTAGTTGCTTGTGGAAATGGTACAGCAGGTGTTTTTGCTCCTGAAATATTAGAAGCCATAGGTTGTGAAGTTATTGAACTAGATTGCAAATTGGATTGGTCTTTTCCAAAATATAATCCAAACCCAGAAGATCTTAAAATGCTTCATGCAATTGCGAAAACAGTGAAAGATAACAAAGCAGATATAGGTTTTGGCTTTGATGGTGACGGTGATCGATGTGGGGTTATAGATGATACAGGTAATGAAATATATTCAGATAAAATTGGATTATTAATTGCAAGAAATCTGGCATCTCAACATAAAAATTCCAAATTTGTAGTTGATGTTAAATCAACAGGGCTTTACTCAAAAGATAAAGTTCTTTTTGATAATAAATGTGAAACTATTTATTGGAAAACCGGCCATTCACATATTAAAAGAAAAGTAAATGCAGAAAAAGCTTTGGCTGGATTTGAAAAAAGTGGCCATTTCTTTTTTAACCAACCTCTAGGATATGGTTATGATGATGGAATAAATTCGGCAATACAAGTTTGTCATCTATTAGACAATCAAAAAAAGAAAATGAGTGAAATAATAAATGAATTACCAAAAACATATCAATCACCAACTATGGCGCCATTTTGCAAAGATGAAGAAAAATATAAAGTAGTAGATGAAATGGTAAAGAAAGTTAAAGACTTAAAAAATAGTAATACTAAAATTGACAATCTTTCTATAACTGAAGTTCTGACTGTAAATGGTGTAAGATTTTCTTTAGCTGATGGATCTTGGGGTTTAATTAGAGCTTCTTCAAACAAACCCTCTTTAGTTGTTGTTACAGAAAGCCCGACTTCAGAAGAAAGAAAGAAAAATATTTTTGACTTTATTGATAATTTACTTCAGAAAACTGGTAAAATTGGTGAGTACGATCAAAAAATTTAAAGTTTAAAATATTCATATAAAAATTTAGTCCCTATTATAATTAAAAATACCCCAAAGTATTTAGTCATTTTTTTCTTATTAATTTTATGACTTGCTTTAGCGCCTAGTCTCGCCATAAAAGCAGTTATAGGAAAGAATATTAGAAAAGCCGGAATATTTAAAAAGCCAATACTTAGAGGTAAATTAGCGTTTAAATAATTTCCTGAAATAAGAAACCCAAATGCTCCAAATAAAGCTATTATAAAGCCTATAGCTGCAGCACTACCTATCGCTTTGTTAATAGAATAACCAAAAAATTTTAAAATTGGGACATTCATTACAGCTCCACCAATACCCATTGGGGCTGATATAAACCCTGTAATAATTCCAGATATTATTTTAGCAGGTAAACCCATTTTAATTGAAAGATCTGACTCTTTTTCTTTTAAGAATAACAAATAGAAAGCGAGGATATAAACTACGATTGTAAAAAACAGTATCAAAGGTTTTGTTTTTAATCCTGCAGCTAAAATGGTTCCTAGAATGACACCAATAATAACAAAAATACCATACCCCTTAACTACACTAAAATCGACTGCTTTATGTTGATGATGAGTTAAGACAGAAACAATTGATGTGGGGATAATTATTCCAAAAGATGTTCCAACAGCAAGGTGCATCAAATAAGTAGGCTCTATGCCTGCGGAACCAAAAATATAAAATAAAATTGGCACAGTAATTAATCCTCCCCCTATGCCAAACAAACCAGCAGCAAAGCCAGCTGGTATCGCTGTAATAATCATTATAAAAATTAAAAAAAGTGTCTCTGGTTGAAAAAGAATGTCCAAAATTATCTTTCTAAAGATACTGGATTAGTTTTTTTAACCTGGTCCATTATGTGATTTACTTTTTGAAGATCTGCATCTCTAATACACATATTCTTAGATAGATATTGTTTCCATATTCTAGATCCATTTTGTCCATGAAATAATCCTACTGTATGCCTCATAATATGATTTAATTGTATACCTTTAGATGTTTGTTCTTGGATGTATGGAATTAAATTTTCCATAACTTCAGTTCTCGTTGGAACTTCTTTGTTATTAAATATCTCTCTTTCAATTTCAGCTAAAAAATAAGGTGAATGATAAACAGCTCTTCCAATCATAGCTCCATCAACTTTTAATAAATGTTCTTTAATATCATCAGTAGTTTTAATTCCACCATTAATAATGATCTCATCATTTTTAAAATGTTCTTTAAGTTTATAAACAAAATCATATTTAAGAGGTGGGATATTTAAATTTTCTTTAGGGCTTAATTTTTTTAATAAGGCTTTTCTTGCGTGAATAATAAATTTTTTTGAACCAGCGTCTTTAGTAGTTTGAATAAATGATTTTAAAAATTCAAAATCTTCAATTTCATTATAGCCAATTCTTGTTTTAATCGTAATTGGCAACTTAGTTGCTTTGGTCATAGACTCGATACATTTACCTACAAGATCAGGTTCTTGCATTAAACATGCTCCAAATTTGTTTTTTTGGACTTTTTTACTCGGACAACCTAAATTTAAATTTATTTCACTGTAACCATAATCCTCCGAAATTTTACAAGACTCTGCTAATTCATCTGGATTAGATCCACCAACTTGTAAAGTAACTGGATTAGATATTTTTTTAAAAGAAAGAAGTTTGTTTCGATCACCTCTAATAATTGCGTTAGCAACAATCATTTCTGTATATAAATGAATATTCTTACTTATAAGACTCAAAAAGAATATCTCATGTTTGTCAGTGCAATCCATCATTGGTGCAACTGAAACAGTTTTATTCATACCTTACTCTTCTTTATTTTCTTCTGCTGCTGGCGCTTCTTCACTTAATTCAAGTGGAGCTTCTTCGGTTTCTAAATTTTCTTCTTTAATTTCTGGTTGTTCGGCTTTAAGTTCTGATAAAGCCTCGTCAGCTAGACTAGGTTTTTTTACCTCAGGAATTCTTCTTGTTCTTTTAGATGGCAAAATGGCTACACCACTTTTAGAAACTTGACCTTTATATAAATTTTCAAAATCATCATTAGTTTCTTCTTCAGTTTCTTCTTGTTGTTCTACTTCATCAGGTTCTTTACGAAGTCTTTTAATTGCACTTTCTTCTATATCTTTAACTTCGATTTTTCCATCACCTATTTCTCTTAATGAAATTATAGTTCTTTTGTCATTATCTTCTTCTACTAGCATTGGAGAACCAGCATTTAATTGAACTGTTCTTTCTTTTGCTAATAGAACTAAATCGTATTGATTATCGACTTTTTCTAGACAGTCTTCTACGGTAATTCTTGCCATAATGATGAGTGTATATTGAAATAAAATAAATAAATCAATTATTTTCTAATCTTAAGCGGTTCTAAATTCTTCATTATTGATAACAAAAGACCTAAAGAAATAACGATATAAACACCTGATATAATCGCAATATTTTCAATGGAAAATCCTATATCAATTAATAAACCGAAAACAGCAGTTCCAAAAGCTGTTGAAAATACCATAAAGGCTGTTGTTAAAGCTTTAATAGAACCGATAAACTTAACGCCATAAATTTCTGCCCATGTGGAAGAGCCAAGGACATTAGCTAATCCGTTAGATATTCCGACCAAACCTAAAAATAAAAAAGCTGAAACTTCACTTTGATAATAAAACAATACAAACATTGCTAAAAGTAAAGGAATATTCATTGTTGGAATTAGTTTTCTACTTGTAAATTTATCAACTAGAAATCCTGAAAAAAATAAAGTTATTATTGATGCTATTGAATAAACCATAAAAGCCTTAGGTATTGTATAAATGCTCCACATTTTAGAGTCAGTAATAAACGATTGATAAACAAATATTCCAGTAGCTATCCAAGGCATGGCTAACATATTTAAAGATATTATATAAAACCTGTAATCTTTAATCACATCTATTCTTCTCCAGCTTTTAATCTTAAAGTTTTTAGTAGGATTTAAGTCTTTTTCTCTAGAGTCTAATTTGACCTTATCAATTGTATTTAAAATTACAAATGGGAGAAATAAAATTATTAATACTGCAATACCTTGCCAAACAGATCTCCAGGAGTAAATTACAAAAAAATAAGTTACTAAAACCGGTAAAATAAATTCAGCAGTAGATAAACCAAACCAGATTGTGCTAAGAGCTTTTCCTCTCGATTTCTCAAAAAATCTGGAGATTGTAGTTGTAGAGGTATGACTCATTAAACCTTGTCCAGAGAATCTCATTAAAAAAATACCAAATGCGAGGAAATAAATACTATTTATAAAAGAGAAAAATAAAGATGATAAAAATAATAATATAACTACAAAAAATGAGTAATAGATTATTTGATGTTCATCAATTTTTTTACCAACCCAAATAAGTAAAAGACTAGAAAAAATTGTTGCAATTGCATAAATATTTCCAAATTGACCGTGAGTAATACCTAATTCATTTCTTATTGGTGCGTTAAACAATCCCAAAAAAAAACTCTGTCCAAAACTGGAAAAAAATGTAAATATAAAACCAAATATTATTACTTTTTTATTTAGCGAGAGGTAAATCATTTATGAGTTGTAAAGTAGCTTTCATAGGTTTGGGCGTAATGGGTTACCCTATGGCAGGTTATATATCAAAAGCCGGGCACGATGTAACTGTTTATAATCGTACAAAAGCTAAAGCTGAAAAATGGGTCAAAGAATACAAAGGTAATTCTGCAGAAACTCCAATGGATGCTGCTAAAGATTGTGATTTCGTTTTTACATGTGTTGGTAACGATAAAGATTTAGAGGAAGTTACTATAGGAAAACAAGGTATTTACAATAAAATAAAAAAAGGAGCGGTTCATATCGATAATACTACAGCTTCAGCTATCATTGCTAAAAAATTATATGCTTCAGCTAAAGCGCATGGGTGGGGATTTTTAGACGCTCCAATTTCAGGAGGACAGGCCGGAGCAGAAGGTGGAATTTTAACTGTCATGGTTGGTGGAGATCAAGAGGACTACGACAAAGCTGTTTCAGTAATAGATTGTTATAGCAAAAAAGTAAAATTAATGGGGCCAGCTGGCAATGGTCAACTTACAAAAATGGTAAATCAAATTTGTATTGCTGGCCTTGTACAGGGTTTATCGGAAGCAATCAATTTTGGAATGAATGCTGGATTAAATATGCATGACGTCATTGAAGTAATTTCAAAAGGTGCAGCTCAATCTTGGCAAATGGAAAACAGACATAAAACGATGATTGAAGATAAATTTGATTACGGTTTTGCTGTAGACTGGATGAGAAAAGATTTAAAAATAGCAATGGAAGAAGCTAAGAAAAATAATTCTCCCTTACCTATAACAAAAATTATAGATGAATATTATGCTGAGGTTCAAGAGATGGGTGGTCAAAGATGGGATACTTCAAGCTTAATCAAAAGATTTAGAAAATAAATCGTGTCAGAAATAATAAGTTATTACGAGGACCCCAAAGAGATAGAAAAGAAAATCTGGGAACTGTTATCTACTGCAGTAAAAGATAGGTCTTCTGAGTTTAGAACTCCTGTATTCATTTGTGGAGATGATAAAGATTTAGATGGAAGAGTTGTCGTTTTGAGAAAAGCAGATCAACAAAATAATTTTTTTCAATATCATAGTGATATAAGATCTTCAAAAATAGAAAAAATAAAACAAAATCCTATTTGCGCAATTTTATTTTACGGTAAAGAGGAAAAAATTCAATTAAGAGTTAAGGCCGAGTGCAATGTACATTTTGATGATGAAATTACAAAAGAGTCTTGGGAAAAAACAGGGCATATCAGTCGAAAATGTTATTTAGTAACTAATGGTCCGGGAACCGAGTCAGATAAGCCAACCTCAGGATTAGATAATAAGTTTGATAATTTTGATTTTACTAAAGAAGAAAGTGAAGCAGGTTATAAAAACTTTTGTGTTATTAGATGTAAAGTAAAAAGTATTGAGTGGCTTTATCTAGCAGCTAAAGGTCATAGAAGGGCCTTTATTGATTTGAATGGATCTAAAAAATTTACTTGGTTAATTCCCTAAATTTTTTGTAACTTTTTCTTTAGTGTTCCCTTTGTTTACTTCATCAAAATAAACAACCATTTTTGGATAGGGTTTGTCTCCATTTTTTCTTTTCCAATAACTTACACCTGTTTGATAAATTCCCCACTCTAACTTGGCTCCTTTATTTGTATATGGAGTAAAATTTTTGATATTTAAAGACTCTAATATTAATTTATTATTTATCCAAACTTTCATAAAACCATCTTCCTTTCTTGAATAGCGAACATTGATTAGTATATCTGTCCATTTTCCTTTCATGTCTTCAATCTTAATTCCTTGTTTTGTTTCAACATATTCTCCACTCCACATTCTACCTACTTCAAGCCATTCACTGGTTCTATCTGTTATCATTAGAATAGGTTTCCAACCCTTTTCGTAAATTTGAACAAATGTTGATCTAACAGGTGCAGCAGATATATAATCCTCTGGGAGATACATAGATAACGAATACCAGTAATCTTTATTTCTTTTTTGATATTCCTTAGTTTGTGCCTCTGTTCGTTGTCTATCAGATTTGCAATCGCTATAGTTCTTGTCTCCACCGCAATCCCCTTCCCTTACTTCAAATCTCCAAGATTTATTTCCAGATCTTACGGGATGTCCATCTTTGCTTTTTACCAGTTGCCATGAATATTTTTGTTTATGTGAAATACTTTTTTTTTGAACCTGAATATTAGAGACATCTTTGCTATTTTTAGCTTCAACATTTACTGCAAGTATAATTAGGATAAAAAAACTATTTCTTATACTTTTTAAAATTCTCAACATAGTCTCTGGCATTTTCTTTTATATGCTCAATTTCTTCATCAGTAACTTGTCTTACTACTCTACCTGGACTTCCAAGAACCAATGATCTTTCTGGAATATCTTTATTTTCTGTCACTAGCGCGTTAGCGCCTATGATGCAATTTTTTCCAATTTTTGTTTTATTTAAAATAGTTGAACCAATTCCAATTAAACAATCATCTGCGATTTCACAACCATGGAGCATAACCATGTGCCCTACTGTTACTCCTTTACCAAGTATTGTGGGACAACCCGGATCAGTATGAATAACACTTCCATCCTGAACATTTGAATTTTCTCCAATAATAATAGGCTCAAGGTCTCCTCTTAAAGTTGTATTAAACCAAATATTAGAATTCTTTTTAAGCTCAACTCTTCCGATGATCACCGCATTAGGAGCTACCCAACTTCCTGTATCTATTTTTGGAGTATGTCCTTCAAAATCATAAATCATAATATTGCTGTAATGTATTATTAATTAATTTATAATACATTATGGCTCTAACTAAAACCCCGGTTTGCGATTTTGGAAAAAAAGCCGAGGAATTCAAACTAAAATCAATCAATAATAAACTAATCTCTTTGGATGATATTAAAGGGGAAAAAGCTACTTTGATCATGTTTATCTGCAATCATTGCCCATACGTAAAAGCAATTATTAAAGATCTTACTAAAGATTGTAATGAATTAAAAAAAGAAGGAATAAACTCTGTTGCCATAATGTCTAATGATACAAATAATTATCCTGAGGACTCGTTTGAAAATATGATTAAGTTTGCTAAATCAAATGACTTTGGTGAAATGAATTATTTAATTGATGAAACACAAGAAATTGCTAAAAAGTACGGGGCTGTGTGTACTCCCGATTTCTTCGGTTACAATAAAGATCTAGAGCTGCAGTACCGTGGTAGATACAAGGAGTTAAAAGATTTAAAACCAATTAACAATGAAGATAGTAATTTAAAAGTAGCCATGAAAATGATTGGGCAAACGCAAAAGGGTCCTGATGAACAAATTCCAAGTATGGGCTGTAACATAAAGTGGTTTAATTAATGTTTTTAGTTGCAACAAGAAATTTTCCACCAGAAATAGGTGGAATGCAAAATCTCATGGAAGGATTATCAAATGCTTTGCTAAATCACGGACCTGTAAAAGTTTTTGCTGATAATTCAGAAAATGCTAATACATATGATGAAAATTCTAATTTATCTATCCAAAGGGTTTCGGGTTTAAAAATATTTAGAAAATACAGAAAAGCTAATTTAATTAAAGAATATCTTGAGACAAATAATCTTAGAGCTTCTTTTTTTGATCATTGGAAAAGTATTGAAAATATAAATAAAGAAATTTTAAAAAGAACCAAATCTTTTTGCTTAATTCATTCAAAGGAAATTAATCACCCTGTTGGTTCTTCATTAAATAAAAGGGTAATAAACGCTTTAGCCAAAGCAGATTATGTAATAGCCAATTCAAGATTTACCAAGGAACTTGCTATAAAATTAGGTGTACCAGTAAAAAACATTAAAGTTATTAATCCTGGATGTAATTACCCTATCCCATTAGAAGAGGAGGCAAGAAAATTTGCAGAAAAAAAATTTAATGGATCGTCTCCAAAATTAATTACTGTTTCAAGACTAGACAGTAGAAAAAGTCATCAAAACATTTTAATGACTATAAAAAACTTATTACCAAAGTTTCCAAAGTTAAAATATATTTCTATTGGAGATGGTGACGAAAGAAAAAATTTAGAAAAACTTAGAGAAGAGCTGGGTTTAAATAAAGAGGTTGAATTAATTTTTAAATCTACAGAGCAAGAAAAGGTAGCACTTTTGGAAAATTCAGATGTTTTTGTTATGCCGTCTGTAGTTTATAAAAAATCAGTTGAAGGATTTGGAATTACTTATATTGAGGCTGCTTCTTACGGGACTCCATCTGTTGGTGGTATTTATGGAGGAGAAGGTGATGCAATTAAAACTGGCAAAACAGGATATTTGTGCAATGGAAATGATTTAAATGCATTATATGAAACATTATTAAAAATTTTAGAAAATAATCATTATAAAGAACTTGGTTCCAATGCTTTAGAGTTTTCAAAAGATTTTAGTTGGAATAAAATTATTAAAAAATATATAGAATTAGTTTAATCTAGATTTAACTTCATTCAAAACTGTCTCCATACTTAGATCTTCCAAATTTTGAACTGTTAGAGCTTTAAAATTAAAATTTTCAATACTAACTTTTTTAGCAGTTGTATGACTACCAAATAATGCTAAACCCTTTTTATCTAAGTGAGATGCTATGTGAGCTGGACCTGTATCATTGGCTATAATAAATTTAGCTTTATTTATCAGAGAAACTAAAGTTTTAATATTTACCGGTTTGTTATCATCTAAAACAACTTTACCATTAAGTTTCTTTGCCTCCTTAATTTCTCCAGGCCCTGGTGCCAAAAGTATTGGATATTTATTTTTAAAATCTTTTTTTATTTCAGATATCAATTCTCTAAAGTATGGCCATTTCTTATTTTGATGTTTAACGGAGCAAAATGGAAACAATAAAATATATTCATTATTGGCATATTGTTTTAGTAATCTTGAGATATCTGTTGTGGCCCAATCTAAATTTATATTTTTTGTAAACTCAGTTGCTACACCACTTTTCTTTAATTGTATTTCTATCCTGTCTAGAACAGGATCTTGATCAAAATCACTTTTTTGTTGACCTGGTTCTAAACTTGTCTCGGTAGAGGACCATTCAGGTTTTTTTAATATAAATTTTCTATAAAACTTTGTTCGACTTGAATTTTGTAAATCAAAAACTTTGGAAATATCATACCTAAGTAATTTGTCCTTAAGTTTCTTTAAATAGAAAAAGTTCCACCTAGGTAATCTTTTGTCAATAATTACCCCATCTAAGTAGGGACACTCAGACATAAATATTGAGTAAGCCTCAGCTGTAAGTAAAAAAACTTTCCTATTTTTATAAAAATTTTTAATATCTTTAATTGCGCCATTAGCTTGTACTAAATCACCTAAAGAACCATGTTTGATTATCAATATATTTGACATTATTAATTCTGAGTATAATTAAAGAGTGTTATATTAAATTTTTATTATGAGCAATAAATTAGACATAATATTGGCAGAAATTTCAGCTGGTGAGCTAATTGATAAAATCACAATTTTGGAAATCAAAAAAGGTAAAATAATTGATAAAGAAAAATTAGTTGATATTGAAAAAGAATTATCTTCATTAAATCAAACTATGAAGAAGTTTATTCCTGATGAAAGTTCAATTAAAAAATATATGAGTAATTTAAAAGAAATCAATTTAAAGCTTTGGGATATCGAAGATGGAAAAAGACTAGCAGAAAAAAATAATGATTTTGGAGAAAAGTTTGTTGAACTTGCAAGAAACGTTTATAAATTTAATGATGAAAGAGCTAAAATAAAATTAGCTATTAACAATGCTCTTGGATCTAATATTAAAGAAGTAAAATCTTACGAATAATTAATCAGAATTAAGGCTAGGAATAATTGATCTTAATTTTTTTGATAGATTAGGATCTATTGAGGCGGTAATAACACCCTCAGATTTATTCAATTCTTTTAAGATATTTCCATCAGGAGAAACAATCATCGAATGGCCAAAAGTTTTTCTTCCATTATAATGTATCCCACCCTGAGCAGGGGCAAAAATGTAGCAAAAATTTTCTATTGCTCTAGCTTTTAACAAAGAATGCCAATGTCTTTTTCCGGTAGTTTCTGTAAATGCAGATGGCACTGATATAAATAAGCATCCTGCTTTAGATAATTTACGGTATAAATTTGGAAATCTTAAATCATAGCAAATTGTAAGCCCAAATTTTCCCCATGGTAGTTTAAAAAATTTTGTTTTTTTTCCTGCTGAGAAAGTGTTTGATTCGAAATATTTTTCTCTTTTACTTAACACAACGTCATACATATGAATTTTATCGTAATAAACTCTAATTTTACCCTTATTGTCAATTAATACAGATCTATTTACTAATTTATCTTTTGAAACTTTAATAATTAAAGAGCCTATCAAAATCCATTTTTTATATTTTTTTGCTAATTTTTTTATACCGTTTAGATAAATATCTTCAGCCATGGATTTGCAAACTTTAAGTAACTGTTTTTTATTTAATGAAAATAAAGAAGAAACCTCAGGGGTGATAATAAAATCTGTTTTATGTTGAACAGCTTTAATGATTAGTTTTTCTGTTTTTTTTAAATTTTGTTGGATATTATTTGTTGATCTTAATTGAATACAGGATACGCGAAACATCACCTCATTATAGATGAAGCAAAATTCCAATTACAGTCAAAACTTGGAACATAAGCACCTGACAAATTGACGTTTCCAAAGCTTTTGTTTAATACCCTACACCAATTCTGCACTTGCTTAGGTTTTTTATCACTACTACCTACTTGAGCAGTTATCACGCCGCCTTTTTTAAGAATTCTTTTTAATCCTTTGATATTTTTTCTAGCTAAATCAATACAGTATTGATCGTCATTTAAATCAACAAAAATTTTATCATATTTAGAGTCTTCAATTTCTTTTATGCTTTTAAATGCGTCACCCCAAAATGTTTTTACTTTATTGCTTTTTTTAACTTTTGAACATACCTTGGGTAAATGACGATAACACGCATCAACTATTTCAGGGTCAAGTTCAAACCAATCAATATAATTAGAGTTATTTTCTAAACAAGCTCTTGCAACTCCCCCATCACCTCCACCAATAATAGCAACGTTATTATTTTTTTTGCTTAGATTATAACTAGACTTAAAAAAAGTTGAGCTATAAATTTTTTCATCCTTTTCAGCAACTTGTATTTCATGATCAATAAATAAAGCATTACCAAATTCTTCAATATCCATTACTTCAACAAATTGGCCAACTTTTGAGGTAAATTTTTCGAGAACATTTTTTACAACATAATATTTTTTTTGACCGGGCGTACTGTAAATATCGTCATATAGACTAATGCTACTTCTATCAAACGCATTAGTTACAACTCTTTCATGTTGAATTTCATTTCTTAAAATTTTCAAGGCAACTTTTGGATTTACTTTACCACAAGTGAAGAAATCAAAACTAATTACTCCCCTCTCTGGAAATGTGTGAAAACTAAAATGACTTTCAGATAATAAAGCTACTAAAGTAAAACCTTGAGGATCAAATTTATGAGAGGCGACATTAAGGATTTCTACTTTTGCCGCTTTTGCAATTTTGTATATAACTTTTTCGTAAAATTCTGGAGTATAATCTTTTTTAACACCTAGAAAATCTAAAGTGATGTGCTCTCCTACTTTAATCATTTAAAATTATCCTTTTTTATAACTTTTAAACTTTCCTAAAACTATTTTCATTTCTTTTTTTGAAAGTATTTTAGGTATTCCGATTCTTAGGGCATTTATATATTGATGGCAAATATTTTCGATTTCTTGAGCAAGCTCAAAAGCTTTTTCTAAATTATCTCCAAAAGCAACTTGTCCGTGATTTGCAATCAAACAAGCGGTTCTATTTTTTAGTGCTTTTATGATATTTTTTGATAATTGTTTTGTTCCAAAAGTTGCGTATTTAGTACATTTTAAATCTTCACCACCAGCTACTGCAACCATATAGTGAAATGCTGGTATGTTTTTTTGATGTGATGAGACAGCTGTAGCACAAGTTGAATGTGCATGGACAATAGCTTTAGCTACTTTTTTATTAACATATATATCTTGATGAAACCTCCATTCCGAGGATGGTTTACCTTTTTTTTTATCAAAGATTCCTTCTAGAGAAACAAAAACTATGTCTTTAGGTTTAAGTGATGAATATTTTCTTCCTGATGGAGTTATATAAAAACCATCTACCCCCTTTTCCCTTGCTCTTGCTGAAATATTTCCCGATCTTAAGGCGGATAAATTGGTTATGTTTAATTTTTTAGAATATTTTATTACTTCTGCTCTTAATTTACTCACTTTAATAAAGTATCTTTAAAAAAATTAATGAATTGTGGCATGTAAACCTCTGCGTTATCTCCGCCTATTGTAACTCCTTTAGAAATACATTTTTCTTTTTTCATAATTTTAAAACCAGATTTCCATGCTTTTCTTGGATTCTTTTGAGCCATTTCGTAGAACGCCTCTACTGAAGGGTAAACTTTATGTTTATTTACCATCCACTCTACCCATGTAGGATTAGTAAATCGACCTTCGTTATCAACGTAAAAATCAGGACACTTATGAACAGTCATTGCCATTTTTTCTCTCCATGGTTTTTTGCCTGCATGCCATGCATGGTACCAGCCCTCTTTAATATCAATTTTTACTTTTCCTGGTGGAGCTTTAATTCTCTCTGCATGCTCCTTGCAAAACTTTGCTAAAGTGTAATCATCTGCGCCGCCATGCACTACAAGCATTGTTGAATTAGAAGTTAATTCTGGTTCTGCAAAAAACCCCGCCATCCTACATTCTGCTGCTTCTGGGAGAATTGCATCAAAACCTTTTTTACCTCCAAGGAACTTAGAAGTTAGTTTTACATCTGCTAGGAAAAAAGAATTAGTTCCGCCTCTTGAATGACCAGTTGTTCCAAATTTTCCATTAGATCTTGGATGAGATTGTAAAAGTTTTAGAGCCATAAGTGCATCTATTGCACCATTTATAAGAGGAACTCTTGATTGATCTCTCCAAGTTTCTCTAGCACCTCTTGAACAAAAATTATCAATATACATAACCCCTATGCCCTCTTTTAGAAGATTTAGTGAAGCATGATATACAAAATCATCCCAGACATAATCTCCTGGCCCCCCACTACTATGAGTATAAATTACTATGGGAACTTTACCTGTTCCTTCTGGCAATCGAAGATATCCTGTAATTTCAATAGGATTATTCTTATGACCATCTATCAAAACTGTTCTTTGATCAAATCCAGTGTATGAATTAAATTTTATTATTTCTCCCCCACCATATCCTTTCAATTTAGAAATGGCCTTAAGCATTGATAGTTTTTTCCTACAATTTTCTTTAGAGTTAAATTGTGGAGGTGAATGAGCTAATAGACTAGATGAAAATAAAACTGCAAACAAAATTAATATTATTTTTTTCATTTAAATAATCCTTTCAAACCTTTTTCTGAAGCTTTGCAAACTCCTTTTTCTGTAATTAATCCTGTTACATATTTAGCAGGAGTTACATCAAATGCTAAGTTTAAAGATTTACTTTTTTGTGGGTAAATTCTTATTTTTTTCAATTTATTTTCTTCATCTATCCCTTCCACGTAGGAGAGTTCTTCAGAATTTCTCTCTTCAATTGGTATTTCTTTATGGTCTTTAATATCCCAATCTATTGTTGAACTTGGAAGAGCCACATAAAAAGGAATATCATTATCTTTTGCAGCAAGAGCCTTAAGATAAGTTCCTATCTTGTTGCATACATCTCCATTAGATAAAGTTCTATCCGTACCCACAATACACATATCAACTTGTCCTCTTTGCATTAAAATTCCACCAGCATTGTCCGTAATAACTGTATTTGGAATTCCTTCTTCATTTAATTCATAAGAAGTTAAATTAGCTCCCTGATTTCTAGGTCTTGTTTCATCTACCCAAACATGAACTTTAATTCCTTTTTGGTGAGCATGATATATCGGTGATGTTGCTGTGCCCCAATCTATTGTTGCTAACCATCCTGCGTTACAATGGGTAAGAATATTTACTGTGTCTTTTTTTTTATTTGCTATATCTTCGATAATTTTAAGACCCTTAAGTCCAATATTCTTACAAAAATTTTCATCTTCAATTGTAATCGCTTTTGCTTCATCTAATGCTATTTTTAAAAGATCACTATTATTTGCTCCTAGTAGTTTTTTCATCATTCGGTCGACTGCCCATTTAAGATTGATTGCAGTCGGCCTTGAATTAACTAATTCTTCACTAGATTTTTTTAAGTATGTAAGATCATTATTTTCAATGATAGATAAAACCAATCCATAAGCTGCAGTTGCTCCTATTAGAGGTGCTCCCCTAACTTCCATATGTTTGATAGCATTGATTGAGTCTTTTACTGTCTTTAATTCTTTTATTAAAAATTGATGTGGAAGTTTAGTTTGATCAATTATCTTTACTAAATTATTTTCATACCAAATAGTTTTGTAAGATTTTCCATTAATCTTCATTATTTCCCTAACCTTTCTAGTCTTTTTTTCAAACTTATAGATAAGGACTTAAACCATTTTTTTTCTCCTCCAGATTTAGGTAAAATTTCTCCATATTCAATCATTTGTTGTGGAAGTAAATCTTCTAAATAAACCCAAACGAAATCTTTTTTTAATTTTGTATTTTTAGTTAAAACTTCTTTAAGTCCTAAAATTAATTTCTTTTTAATTGCTGGAGTTCTGCCGGCTCTAATTTGTCCATTAAGAAAAATCTCTTTATTTTTTACTAATTTTCCACCCATGAAATGTGAATTTTTTTCATTTTTCTGAAAGATTACCTGAGCAAAAAAGGTGTTTGCGCCTGTAAATTTACTATGAGTTTTTGTTATTCCATCAGCTATAAATTTTTTTTGTTTTCGTGATAATTTAAAATTAGAATATTTTACTGTGTAAGTTGGCATTATTTAAGTATTAATTATTTTTAAGAATTCTCCCAGCAATATGTGATAATTTTTTTTTTGTTTTTTTAGACCTTAATTTAGGATCAGTAATGATTGCAACATCTAAGCAATTATTTGCTGGGTCCTTATCTACAGAAAAATTTTTAAATGTTTTAATAACTTCTTTAATCATATTTTGAGCATTAGCTGCATTTTTCATCAATGTTTGTATGACCATACTTACATCTACCTCTTCGTGATCTGGGTGCCAACAATCATAATCTGTTACCATTGCAACAGTGCAGTATCTCATTTCTGCCTCTCTAGCTAATTTAGCCTCTGGCATATTAGTCATACCAATTACATCTGCTCCCCAAGATCTGTACAAATTGGACTCGGCTAAAGTAGAAAATTGAGGACCTTCCATTACAACGTAAGTTCCACCCCTTTGATTTTTAATATTCAATCTATTTAAAGCAAATTCACAACAATCTGACAATCCAGAGCTTGTAGGCTTTGCCATTGATACATGAGCAACAATCTCTTCATCAAAAAAAGTTTTAATTCTCGAAAAAGTTCTATCTATAAATTGGTCTATAATAACAAATTTTCCGGGCTCTAAATTTTCTTTTAAGGAGCCAACAGCAGAGACAGAAATGATATCTGTGACACCTAATTGCTTCAATGCATCAATATTTGCTCTAAAATTTATATTGGTAGGATTAATTGTATGTCCTCTTGAGTGCCTCGGAATAAAACAAATTTCCTCTTTGCCTAGTTTAGCGTTTAAAATTTCATCAGAGGGTTTGCCCCATGCAGTTCTGATTTTTTTCCATTTTGTTTTTTCAAAACCCTCCATTTTATAGAGACCACTGCCACCAATTATCCCGAGCTTTCTTTTTTTCATCGTTTAATTATTAATCCTTTTTTGTTAAAACTTGAAGTTAATTATGGACCTCAAAAAACATATACGTTCAATTCCTAATTATCCAAAAAAGGGAATATTATTTAGAGATATAACGACTTTGATAAAAAACTCTGAAGCTTTCAAATATACAAACGATAAAATAGTAGAAATAGCAAAAAAAATTGAATTTGATAAAATAGCAGCAATAGAGTCTAGGGGGTTTGTCTTTGCTTCAACTATTTCATATCTTCTGAATAAACCTTTTATTCTTCTAAGAAAAAAGAATAAATTACCAGCAGATGTTCACTCAGTTGATTTTGAACTTGAATATGGAAAAGCAACAATTGAAGTACATAAAGACTCGATTCAAAAAAATGAAAAAATTCTTGTAATTGATGATCTAATTGCTACGGGTGGAACAGCTGAGGCAGCAGCTAAACTAATTGAGATATCAGATGGAAAAGTAGCTGGCTTTATTTTTGTAATTAATCTTTTTGATTTACCCGGAAATAATTTGTTAAAAAAAAAAGGATATAAAACTGAAAGTTTAATAGAATTCCCCGGACACTAATTATTTTCTTTAATAAATTTTTCAATGTAACTTTTTAAATTTATTTTACCGAAATACTTATATATTTTGTTAGATAAATTCTGATTAATAAGTGCAGAGGCATATCTTTCTCCAGGTCTTTTTGGCAATAATTTAATTCTAGATTTAAACATTTTTGCAACTTCAAGAATTGAAAAAGTTTTTTTATTAGCTATGCTGTAATGTCTGCAAAGATTTTTCTTCCAAGCTAAATAACAAATATTAATAGTATCATCTATATGAGTAAATCTTCGAGTTTGTGTGCCAGGTCTTACTACTGGTAATGGTTTTCCTTTCTTGTAATGATCCTCAAATATACCTATCAGGGTAGACATTTGACCTTCACATATTTGATAAGGACCGTAAACATTATAAAAATAAATTACTTCATATTTAAAATTAAACCATTTTTTCAAATTTTCTAGTATTTCTAAATTTTTAGACTTTGAAAAAGCGTAAGGTGATAAATTTCTATCATTTCCATGATTACCTAGTGAAGCTGAAGTTGCAGAATAAATTAGTTTTATCTTACCTTTTAAACAAAAGTTAAAAACAGCATTTGATCCAACAGAATTAGAATCTATACATTCATTCATTTTTAAGAAACTCTGGTAAATTCTTGCAAACTCACCAAAATGAAAAACTGTTTTTATTTCTTTTGGATTTTTAATAAATTTAGCAATATCAACTGTCTTACCTTTTAAATATTTTACTCTAGTATGTTTAATATGATTAGATTTTTTCCCTGAAGAATAATTGTCAATACTTATAATCTTATACTTAGTTTTTTTTAATAATATTTTAATTAAATTTGTACCTACAAATCCAGCGCCACCAGTAACAACTATTTTATTTTTTTTTGGCATCAGTTTTGTTTATATTTTAAAATTAAATAAATCAATCTATTGATGGCCTATACCAAGCTTTTTTTCCGATAATAGAATTTAAAAGACCGCTCAATCTACAAAAATAAATTTCTCTTTTTTTATTATTTATAATTATAAAATAGAAAAGTGTTTTAAAAATAGCTGAAAATAATTTAGGAAATATTATAATAAAAGCTAATAAAAAACCCTTATACTTTTTTTGATAATAAAAAGTTGACCACATCCAATGCCAATTTCTAGTTTTTTCTAAGTCTAATTTATTTATTTTATTTACTGAACTTGCTCCATCATGTTTTATAAATATTTGTTTATCTAAATAAATTTTTCCCTTATTTTTTTTCACTCTTCTACAAAGATCAATTTCCTCAAAAAAAAGAAAAAAATTTTCATCAAAATAGTCTCTATTAAACTTTGATAAATTTAAAAATATTGCAAATCCTTTTAAATTATTTACTTCTTTTAAATTACTATCGTTCTCATTAAAATGTACAATTTGATTATTTGCTGGACCAATTAACCAAAAATCCTTGACTTGTTCTTTAGTGGTAAAAAAATTTTCTATTGCATCTTTGTCTAAAATTGTATCAGGATTCAAAACAAGTGCATATTTTGTCTTAACAGATTTTAGACCAATATTATTTGCTATTGCGTAACCCTTGTTTTCTCCAACTAGAATGCAGTTAACGTTAGTAAAAATATTTTCAACTTTTATTTTAAAATCTTTATTATCCGAATTTTCCACCACAATCACTGGTGTGTTCTTAGAAATTGATTTTAAGCAATTTATTATTTTTTCATCACTCTTGAATGTAACAATGACAATAGTAAGTTCTTTTGATTCCATTAATTTATAATAATATTTGATTTTAAATGATAATTCTTTTAATAATTTAACACTTTAAGCTTATAAATCTAAATATAAATGAAAAAAATCATAGTAACAGGTGGATCGGGCTTTATAGGAAGTAATTTAGTAAATTTTTTAATTAGAAAAAAATTTTTTATAATAAATATTGATAAATTAACTTATTCATCCAATAAATATTATAATGAAAAGAGGAATAGCCAAAATTATAAATTTATAAAAGTAGACATAGTTAATAAAGAGAAAATTACAAAAATTATTAGAAAATATAAACCAAAAGTAATATTTAATTTAGCAGCAGAAACTCACGTCGATAGATCTATTGATGGCCCATATAATTTTATTCAAACAAATATTAATGGAACTTTTAGTCTTCTTGAATCATTAAGATTTTTAAAAAAAAAAAAGATTAATCCTAAACTCGTACATATATCAACGGATGAAGTTTATGGAGATATTAAAAAAGGCAAAAGATCAGATGAGAATTTTAAATATGATCCAAGCTCACCATACTCAGCTTCTAAAGCAAGTGCTGATCATTTAGTAAAGTCATACATTAGAACTTATAAATTAAAAGCGGTAATTTCAAATTGTTGTAACAATTATGGTCCCTATCAGTTTCCAGAAAAATTAATTCCAAAAATGATATCTAATATTTTTAGTAATAAAGAATTACCAATTTATGCTAAAGGTAAAAATTCAAGAGAATGGATACATGTAAATGATCACTGCGAAGCCTTATTCAAGCTATATTTAAAAGGTAAAAATGGTGAATGTTATAACGTTGGAACTGGAACAAATGTTAGAAATATAGAATTAGTCAAAAAAATATTAAAAATTTGTAAAAATATGAATATTAAAATAGGGAAAAAAACTAAAATTAGATTTGTTAAAGATAGACCGGGTCACGATTTAAGATATGCATTGAATAATAAAAAAATTTTAAACAAACTTAAATGGAAACCTAAAATAAGTTTTGATAACGGTCTTAAAGATACGATAGTTTGGTATTTAAAAAACTTTAAGTTTTTAAAAAATATTTCAAAAAAAAATTATGAAAAAAGATTAGGTCTAAAAATATGATAAAAAAAGGAATTGTACTTGCTGGTGGTATGGGTACGAGAATGAGTCCCCTTACAAAAGCAGTCAATAAACAACTTCTACCATTATACGATAAGCCATTAATATATTATCCTTTATCAGTATTAATGTTAGCAGGAATTAAAAAAATTCTTATCATTGTTAATAAAGGTCAACTAAGTCAATTTAAGAAGATATTACCAGAAAAAAATAATTTAGGGATTTCTTTAGAATACAAAGAACAAATACAGCCTGGCGGTTTACCAGAGGCTTTCACTATTGGAGAAAAGTTTATAAATAAAGATAGTGTATCTTTAATTCTAGGGGATAATTTCTTTTATGGCCAAAGTCTTACTAAAATATTAAGAAAGAATATGAATTTAAATACTGGGGCTAAAATTTTCGTTCATCCAGTAAAGAGTCCACATTTATATGGAGTAGCTACCTTAGATAAAAACAGAAAAATAATTAAACTCGAAGAAAAACCTAAAAAAACCAAATCTAATTATGCTGTTACAGGTCTTTATTTTTTTGATAACAAAGTTGTTGAATTAACAAAAAAGTTAAAGCCTTCAAAACGAGGTGAATTAGAGATTATAGATTTACTTAATTTTTATAAAAGAAAAAAAAGATTAAAGGCTGAATTTATTGGTAGAGGGGGGTCTTGGTTGGATACGGGAAATATAAATGATTTTTATGATGCTTCAAATTTTATTTCTACTATTGAAAAAAGACAAGGTCTGAAAATCGCATGCTTGGAGGAGATAGCTCTGAACAACAATTGGATAGATAAAAAACAAATTAAAATTGCTGCTGATTTTTATGGAAAGTGCGATTATTCAAAATATTTATATTCACTAATAAATGAATAAAGTTATTGTAACAGGTTCCGATGGAAGATTTGGAAAAATTCTTAAAAAAATAGATAAAACCTTTATATATAAAAGTAAAAAACAGTTAAATATCTTGTCTATAAAATCAATTTCAAAAAATCTAAAAAAATATAAACCAAGCCACTTACTTCATTTAGCTGGATTATCAAGACCCATGAAAATTCACGATCAAGATATAAAAAAGAGTATAGATTTAAATATCATCGGAACATGTAATTTAGTGAAAGAAGCAGCGAAGAAAGGAATAAAAATTATTTATTTATCTACTAGTTATGTTTATCCAGGAAAAAAAGGTAATTATAATGAGGGGGATCCTGTAAAACCTTGGAATAATTACGCTTGGTCAAAGCTTGGTGGGGAATGTGCAGTACAAATGTATAAAAACTCTTTAATTATTAGATTGTGTATGACCGAAAAACCATTTGTTCATAAAAATGCATATGCAAATGTGAAATCTAACTTTATTTACCAAGAAGATGTAGCTCATATTATTTTAAAAGTTCTTAACAAAAAGGGAATTATAAATGTGGGTGGCCCAAGTCAAACAATTTATAATTTTGCGAAAAAAGGTAATAAAAAAATAAAAAAGATTTTTTCAAAAGGTGAATTTCCAAAAAGAACTGATATGAATTTAAATAAACTAAAACGTATTATTAAATAATGATTATTAAAAAAACTAAATTCAAAGATCTATTAATTATTAAACAAAAGAATAACAAAGATAGTAGAGGTATTTTAAGAGAGACCTTTAATAATAAAATTTTAAAAGAAAAATTTATTTTTGAATATTGTACTACTTCGAAAAAGAATGTTTTTAGAGGATTCCATTTTCAAAAAAAAAATAAACAAGCTAAGTATGTAAATGTGGTAAAAGGTAAAATTCTTGATTTAGTTATAGACTTAAGAAGAAAATCTAAAACTTTTGGAAAGGTTTTTAGCATCATATTATCAAAAAATAACGCTCTTGGTCTTTATATACCAGCAGGTTTTGCTCACGCATATTTCAGTTATGAAAATGAAAATATAATTTATTATAAATTAGATAATTATTATAATCCAAAATTTGAGTTTGGGATTGATTTTAACGATCCAACTTTAAATATTAAATTGCCTAGAGTAAAAATTAAAATTTCCAAAAAAGATAGAAATTTACTTTCATTAGATGAATTTAAAAAAAAATTTAAATTTCTTTAATCAATCTCACTTATATCTTTAAAAATTATTGGTAAAGTTGTGCACTTTGTATTTTTTTTAAACCAAAAAGGCATAAACCTTTCAGCTAAAAAACCGTAAATTCTTTTTAAACCATATCCCTCTAAATTAAAACCAAACTTATTCTCACATCTTTCAAGCCATGGAAAGATAACGCTATAGAAATCATTTAAAATTTTTTTTGAGTTGCAAATAAACATATTATGAGGATTGAATGACACCTCAGTATTAACATATTCTTCAAAATCTTTTTTATATTCAAGGTCAAGTAAAGAGATAGCTTTTTCTAAGTTTCCTTCACCATGCATTAAGTCAAAATGAAATTTAATATTTCTTTTTTTTTTGTCAAAAAATAAATTTGGATTTTTAATCATCTTAAAAAAATTCTTTTTGAAAAATTTAATTGGTCTAAGCTGATTTATAAATAATGGATTACCTAAAATAGTTTCGTATTCATTTAATGTTTCAGGTATTTTTTTGATTAAATATTTATTTAATTGATCAATATCTTTATAATTTTTTTTATTTACGTTTAACGACCAAAATTTACGATACTGGCAAAAACCTAACCACTCCTTATCTTGAAGATTTTTTAATTCATTTTTCCATAGCCAATAATGAAAACTGTACTCACCATAAAATGGATTTTTGAGCGAAATATTATCCCCTTTATTATCAGACTTAAATTTTTTGGAAAATATTTTATCTCCTAAACCAACAGGGATGTAACCTAATCTTTTTATTTTTTCATAATGATTATTGTCTAAAGTTATACAATACATTTTCATAATAAACTCATTATTAATAAAAAATTTTTTCTATTTCTTCGTAACTAATAATATTCATAAATTTTTTATGATTGTTATAATAATGTTTAAATTTTAATTTTTTAAAATCTTTTTCTTCAATAATTAATCTATTCATATTTTTTCTTTTAAAAATAATGCCAATACCGTGATCAGCTACACAAGTGTATGTATCTGTATGATCATAAGTTCTAGTATGAACAATTGCTTTCCAAACATCTCCATTCCAATGGCCATACATTCTTGGAACAATTTGATTCCATATTTTTATTGGAAGACAATCATGTATTAGAATTACACCATTTATATTTAAGTATCTTAGTGAATTATCTATATCCTTAATTGTCTGCTCATAAGTATGAAGTCCATCTAAAAAAATAAGGTCAAAATTTTTATTATTTTTTTCAAAAAATTTATCACTTGTCATTCTTAGTGTTCCGCCTTTAAGAGGATCAATTCCAGTTTTTTTATCAACTATTATTTTAGAGAAGTTTTCATCATTATCACAACCTATCTCTAAGTAACTTTTATATTTTTGTTGATTTATAATTTTTTGAATAATTTGAGTTCTTGATGGATAGTTTTTCCAATCGTAAGCAAGTCTTTTAAAAAATTTTTCTCCGTATACATAGTAAAATAATCTTTGAAGAAAAAATTGATATTTTTGATTCATTTTATTTGGTAGCGAGAGGCGGATTCGAACCGCCGACCCCAGGCTTATGAGTCCTGTGCTCTAACCAACTGAGCTACCTCGCCCCTTATAATTTCATTTATAATAATTTTTATTCTCAATCAATGACTTTAATTGATTTTTGGAATAAAGATATAAATAGCATTTTAACTTTGGTTTATTTTTATGCTCAACGTCTTTATCTAGAATTTTAATTAATGGTTGAGGTAAATTAAAAGGTTTCTCCATTAAAAAGGTAGGCCTAAAATCTCCGTCTTTTATATCATTATTATACTCTGAAATCTTTTTTTCAAAATTTAACTCGTAGGATGTTATTAGGATATAATTAATCTCTGAATTAATAAAATTATTAAAAAACTTTTTAATATTATTGTTTGAAAAATGAATTAAACAGTCTCTACATAACATTAGATCAGCGAATGGAAGTTTGTCTTCTATCAGATTTATTTCAATAAACCTTATGTTAGACTGAGTAAATTTTTCTTTATTTGTATTAATTAGATTTGGAACAATATCACCCCCTGTATATTCTAAATTTTTATTAACAATATTTTTTATCCAATTAAAATCGCCACATGGAATATCTAGAAATTTTTTAATTTTATATTTATCAATTAATTTTAAAATTTCTTTTCTAATATTTTTGGTATTTTCTATTTCAGAACCGGGACCAGATACACTCTCTTTTGAAGGCCAATAATGAGAAGAATATATATATGAAAATCTTTCTTTTAGAGACTTATGAAAAAAAATTTCTTTTTTTGTTTTATTTAATTTTTTATATGCAATTTTTTTATTAATTAATCTTGAAGGTTTTAAAATAATTTTCTTTAAGACTTGCATGAAACCATTTTTTTCATAGTAGCTCAAATATTTTCTTATAATTTTCATTATAGATTTTTTTTCAGAAATCTCATTTCAAAGTAATTAAAATAATGATTATATAGTTTATGTCTAAGATAATAATATCCAATTTTTATAAAACTAATATAATTTGTCAAGTAATCTATAAAATTAAACTTATTTGAGTTTTTATTTTGAAAAAATTTATTTTGAAAAACTTTAATTACTTTTTTATATGAGTAACCCTTATATTTACTTTCATAATTTAGATTATTTTTTTTAAAATTTAATATTATTTTAATCAAAGATTTATATGAAGAATACTCTATAAAATATTTTGAAGAAATATTGTAACAATGAGACCTATGTCTATTAAATTTATACGAAATTATCTTTTTATTTTCTAAAGCAAATTCTCCACAAGATAAACCGAATGACTCTCCGAGACTTCTAGCATAAATCATTGCATCGCACGAGTTAATAAATTTTTTTTTATAATTATCATCTGCTGTTCCTTTCAAAAACTTAATTTGAGAATGTTTATAAAATTTTTTAATATTCAAAAATATAAAAACAATATCTTTTCTTTTTTTTACAATATCTACAATAGCTGTTTTAACAAATTTTAAGTCGAAACTACTTTCGCCTCCATGATATCCAAAAACCAATTGATTTTTTTTAATTTTTAATATTTTTCTTAAATTTTTTTTATTTTTTTTTACTTCAGTTATTAGTGGTATGAAGGGAATTTTTTTATTTGAAAAATTTTCGCTGAGCCATTCAGAAATATATACATATTTATCTCCATGAACTTGATTTAATTTTTGAGGATAAACACAGTGAACTAACGTCTTAATTTTTTTTGATACCCAATTATCTTTTTTTCCACTTTTCTGAACATATATATATTTGATAAAAAATTTATCTTTATAGTTATCTATTTCTTTAAAATTTGAAATACCGATTACTTTAAATTTTTTTTTAAACTTATCAATTACGCTATTCTTATTCCTGTAATTTTTTTTATTATAAAAAATTATAGATTTATTTTTTAGATTTATCTTATTTTGATAGGCAAATTGATAAGTAGAGTTAGCTACTCCTCTTAAGTTCATTTCATCTATGTAAAAACCTATATTCATAAGAAATTTCGATACTAAATTAAATTATGTATTTTAACCCTAATTAAGTTTTAAGAAATAGGTAATGTGTTTTTAAAGAGATTTAAATGGTGAGAATGATGCCGAAAACTGTTACTGCGGAAACCGCTGCAACACCGAGTGCTAAATTTCTCTTTTTTTCAATTCTTTTTTCTTCATTTAACCTTGACAACAATTCAGTTACTTTAACTTTAGTTTGAGAGCTTCGAACTTTTATTTGATTATTTTCTGTATCTGTACTTGAACTCATAGGTAACAGTTAAACAGCTTTTAAATTGTAAAAGTATCGTAACGCAGTGCAAAATGGGTTTCAAAAAAAAAATTAGCCCAAAATGAGATTATTATTGTTTGAGAAGCTCATAAGCGTCACAAAACTTTAAATTCAAAGCATTAGATACACCCTTATGGGTAATACTACCTTTATAAATATTTAAACCAGATAAATAATTTTTGTTCTCTATTAATGTTTTTTTGTATCCTTGATTTGCCAGCTTCAATAATAAAGGCAATATAGCTTTGTTAAGTGCCAATGTTGATGTCCTGGGAACTCCACCTGGCATGTTTGATACACAGTAATGAACTACATCGTCTACCAAATAAGTGGGATTTGCATGAGTTGTTGGTTTGCTAGTTTCTATACATCCTCCTTGATCTATAGCAACATCAACTACTACTGATCCTCTTTTCATTGATTTTATCATTTCTTTGGTAACTAATTTTGGGGCTTCAGCTCCTGGAATTAAAACTCCTCCAACTAATAAATCACATTCCGAGATTAATTTATTTAAATCTGTCTTGTCACTTTCTGAAGGAATAATTTTATCTCCAAATTGTTTATGTAATTCTTCTAATCTTTTTATTGATTTATCAACTACATATACATTACCTCTCATACCGGTTGCAATAATAGCTGCATTTTCTCCTACAACTCCGCCACCTAAAATAACTACATTTGCAGAGTCTACACCAGGAGCGCCACCAATTAATAATCCTCTACCCTTTTGATTTTTTTCTAAAGCATGAGCACCGGCTTGAATTGACATTCTTCCAGCAACAGCGCTCATTGGCGCCAATAAAGGTAGACGACCTTCGTCATCCGTTACTGTTTCGAAAGCTATACAAATAGATTTTGTTTGCATTAAGCCTAGAGTTAATTTTTTTGCAGCAGCTAAATGCAAATAAGTATAAATAATTTGTCCTTCTCTAATCATTTTAACTTCATTCATCTGAGGTTCTTTTACTTTAACGATTAATTCTGCTTTTTTAAAAATTTCCTCAGGAGTTTTAAGTATTTTTGCTCCAGATTTTAAATAGTCTTCATTTGTAAAACCTGCTTCAAAACCTCCATTATTCTCTACTAACACTTCATGTTTTTTTTCTGTAAGTGCTTTAACGCTATCTGGGGTCAAACCAATTCTATGCTCTTGAAGCTTAATCTCCTTTGGAACTCCAATGATCATTTATGATTTAGAGTAATTTGAGATTCCTGTTCTTAATTTATCTATAATTTCGTCTATATGTTTTTTTTCACATATAAATTGAGGCGCAATAATTAATGAATCTCCAGTATTTTTAAAGTTTACTCCTGCATCGTAGCAATGTTTAAATGTCTGAAATCCTGCTTTGCCGGGCTTATCTTTCATTCTCATTTCTATTCCACCCATCATTCCATAGCCTCTTATACTAACAACTTCTCTCAAATCTTTTAGGGAGTGTAGCCCAGCCTGCAAATAAGGTGACATTTCTTTTGCTCTATTAAATATGTCTTCATTATCGAAAATATCTTGAACAGCTAGTCCTGCTGCTACAGCAGCTGGAATTCCCGAGTAGGTATAACCATGAAATAATTCTGGTGTTCCTTCAGGATTTGAGGATGAAGAATCTAATACTGCATCATACATTTCTTCTTTAACAGCTACTACACCCATTGGTATAACTCCATTTGTTGTAGCTTTTGCCATTGTAATCATATCTGGAGTAACACCAAACTCCTGTGATGCGAAGGCAGAACCCGTTCTTCCCCAACCAGTAATTACTTCATCAAATATTAATAATATCCCGTGGTTATCACAGATTTCTCTGATTCTTTTTAAATAACCTTTTGGAGGTATTAATGTTCCCGTAGAACCGGCGATTGGTTCAACGATGCAAGCTGCAATATTTTCTCCCCCAAAATTCATTGCTATTCTCTCTAAATCTTCTGCCATTTCAACTCCTGTATCAGGCTGTCCTTTAACAAATTTATGTTCTGGTAAATGCGTGTGTCTCATATGCTGAACACCAGGCATTAAAACACTTGCAAATGTTTTGACATTATTAATCATTCCTCCGACAGTAGTCGCTCCAATATTCATTCCATGATAACCTCTTTCGCGACCAACAAATCTAAATCTCTTCGAGTCCCCTTTTGCTCTGTGATATGCAATAGCAATTTTTATTGCCGTTTCAACAGCAGTAGATCCACATATAGTATAGAAAATTCGATTAATCCCTTCCGGTGTTTTTTTTGCTATTCTAGTAGCTAATTCAAATGATCCACCGTAACCTTGGTTAAATGGTTGGCAATAATCTAATTTATCTAGTTGTTTTGAAACAGCTTCTGTAATTTCTTTTCTTCCGTGACCTAAAGGATTGCAAAATAATCCTGAACTTGCATCGATCATTTTTTTACCTTGGTGATTAGTTAAGTAAACACCTTTGGCATCCGTTATTAATCTTGGATTTTTTTTAAAAGTTTTATTATCTGTAAATGGCATCCAATGCTCATTTAAGGAGTTTGGTATGTTTGTTCTATTTGATGAACTCATAAAAATAAATTAGTAGACAATTGTTATATTAAATCAAGAAATATCGTATACAACCTATAATTGAACCTAAAAAGAGCGCCTTTTGATTACTCTTTAGAAGGGGTTGAAAACTAAACATGTCTAACTTTCGTATTGTTACTATTTACTTCAATAAAAATTTAATTTTAAATCTTATTAATTAACAAACCATATGGGAGAACTATGAAAAAAATAATTAGTACAGTTCTTGGGATTTTATTTGCGTTTACTCTAACTACTACAGTAGCTTACTCAGCTGCAAAAGAAGTAAGAGTTGCGTACTTTTTGGAATGGCCATCTCCAAATCTTGAGGACATGAATAAGAAAGCATATTCAAAGGCACTTGGTGTGCCGGTTAAGTGGACGAACTTCACTAACGGTGTCGCAATGACTGATGCTATGTTAGCAGGAGATATTGATATCTCTTACTCACAAGGGTTAATGCCTTACATAAATGCTGTTAAGGCAAAAGCACCAATCAGTTTAGTAGACGTTGCAATGGAATACGGTATGGGAGGAACTACATGTGTTACTTCTAATAAGTCAGGTATTACCAAAGCTAACGCTTCAGAACTTGAGGGTAAAAAAGTTGCAGTTCCTTTAGGAACTATGGCTGAGTACGTTTTTACCGAAAGTATGAAAATAGTTGGAGCTGACAGAAAAAAAATGGAAATTATAGCAATGGATCCTGAAGAAGGAGCTGCTGCACTTGTAAGTGGAGATGTTGTTATGGCATGTTTATTTGGGGGTAACTCTATTAAATCTGCAACAGCAGTTGGTTCAAGACTTTTATCTGTTGATGAAGCTCGTGCGGGCGGTATCATGGGAATAGATATCGTTTCTGTTACGAATAAATTCATGAAAGAAAATCCTGGAATGGTGAAATCTTTTGTTGAATTAACGCATGAAGCTAACGATAGATTTAGAAGTGGTAAAAGTGATTTAAAAGCTATGTCAAAAGAATCAGAAATGAAAGTTGCTGATATGAATGACACTTTAAGTGGCTTTAAATTCTTGACACCAAAAGAAACAAAAAAATCAATGAAGAGTGGAAATCTTTCAAAGTTCCTGAAAGGATTTGATACTCCAAAAGGTACTGTAACTACTAAGTTTATACCGTAGTTTTTGATCAAAAATTATAGGCACCAATCAAATAAATTGGTGCCTATTTTTTTTTAAAAATATCTAATATAGTTATCTTATGAGCGATCTAGTTTCTCACGATCTGAATATGATTTTTAAAACTCCTAAAGGAGAAATGGTTCACGCTCTTAAAGATTTAAATTTTACAATTAAAAAAGGTGAATTGTTGACTGTTCTCGGACCTTCAGGCTGTGGAAAAACAACGTTACTTAATATTGCAGCAGGATTCATAAGACCGACATCTGGAAAAATTGTTTTAAATAATAAAGAAATAAATGGCCCAGGTGTAGATAGAGGAATGGTTTTCCAGCAAGGTGCTTTGTTTGAGTGGCTTACTGTTGCTGAAAATGTAAATTTTGGTTTAAGGATGAAGGATCAAGATCAAATTCTCACTCAAAAGAAAGTAGATGAGTGGTTAGATATAGTTGGTCTAAAAGGTTTTGGAAACACTCCTACTTATCAATTATCTGGAGGAATGCAGCAAAGAGTGGCTTTAGCGAGATGTTTAATAAATGATCCAGATTTAATTTTAATGGATGAACCATTAGGTGCCCTAGACGCTCTAACTAGAGAAAAAATGCAATCTTTAGTTCTCAAAATCTGGAAAGAAACAGGCAAGACAATTATTCTAATAACGCATTCAGTTGAGGAAGCATTGTTGTTGGGTGAAAAAGTATATGTAATGGCTCCAAGACCAGGGAGAATTCATAAGGAGTATAAATTACCTTTCGCATCAATGGGGCTTAAGCAAGATTTAAGAGACGTTAAGAATGATAAAGAATTTGTATACAAAAGAGAAGAAATTCTATCAATGATTTGGGATATGGAGGAAGAAATTATGGGAAAAGAAATTTAGATGATAACTGGTTTTCTAACATTTTTATTCTTCTTTGCTATTGTGGGCTGTATTTTATACGGAAGAAAATTAATCAAAAGAGAGAGAGTAGATGCAGTTTTTGGTAATCCAGAAAGAGCTAAAGGTGGAATTCATTGGGTAATAGTTGGTAGTAGTTTTTTGCTATTAGTTTGGCTTTATTATTCATGGGATATAGCTAAATCTTTTTTCCCAAAATCAGCAAACGAACTTTGTCAGGTTGGAAAAGTGAACGAGTCTTTAATGTCACTTAAATATCTTTTTCCTATAAATGAACGTCAATTAAAGAGTACATCGGTTATAGAAACTGAGACAGAAAATTTAAATAAAATAATATTTGAAATTAAAAATTCGGAAGAAGTAAGTGAACAAAACAAAGGTAAACTATTAAATTTTATTACTGAGACTAAAAATACAATTCCATTACTTACAAATGAGAAGCTCTTAAGTTTTAAAACTAAAGAAAGTATAAAGAATCTGACTGAAAGAATTAATGGTCTATCAAAAGATTTTATAAGAGATGATTATGCTAATGAAAACGATGAGGAGAGAATTAAAAGAATACAAGCAGCTGGACAGGAGGGAACGTGGGGGGCATCAAGTACCTCGATAGAAAATACTGTTGAGATCCCTTCAATACCCAAAACTAAGAAAGGTTTAAAATTTTCAACTGCTGCATTGGAATTAAACTCAATAAGTGATGAGTTTTTTGAAATACGAAATCACAATGATAGGTACACTTCAGCATTAGAAAATCTTAAAAAAGAAATAAAAGAATACAGATCTAATTTTGACAACTCTGATGAAATTTCATCTTCTCTAGCTAAAGATATTCTTAAAATTGCTAGAAGAATTGAATACGCAAGTATATTTCCACCTAATACTTTAAAAGGTATGGAGGCATCAATAGTATCTTTTGATAACGTTCAAAAAAAAGAGCAAGGTGGATTGAGATGGGTTGATATTCTTCTATTCCCATCTGGAACAATTATCTCTAGTGGACCTAGCTGTTCTGAACAAGGTTCTGGAAGATGGTTACCAAAACCTTCAGATACAATTAATAAATTTACACTAATGTTAAATCCTAAAGTTGGTTTTAAACAAATTCCATTAATTTGGTATGAAATGATGGATGTAAGTAAAATTGTTGGTTTTATTCTTCCTGATTGGATTGCTGATGTGTTACCTGGGAAATATCCAGTTCATAATGAACTAGGAGAAATTAAACCAAACTTTAAGAGTAAAATATTAAGTTTAGTAACTGGTGACTTTGAATTATTTAAGATTCCTATTCCAACTGGACATATTTGGGATTCTTTTTTAAGGGTTTTTCTTGGACTAGTAGCGGGGATAATTATCGGTGTTCCTCTGGGATTGTTTATGGGTTTAAATAGATTTGCTAAAGGTTTCTTCGATCCTTTAATTGAATTATACAGACCAGTACCACCACTTGCTTGGGCGCCACTTGTAATATCTGTATTAGGAATAGATAACCTTGGTAAAGTGTTTTTGTTATTCATGGTTTCACTTTCTATTATGATAATTTCAGCTAGAGCTGGAGCGTCAGGGACTCAATTATCAAAAATACATGCAGCTCATTCACTTGGTGCATCTAAATGGCAAATTCTGAGACATGTAATATTTCCAAATTCTTTACCAGAGATTTTAACAGGTATTAGAGTGGCTACAGGGATGTGCTGGGGTACTTTAGTAGCTGCTGAGTTTTTAGCAGGTACAACTGGAGTAGGTTTTGTCGAAAATGTCGCGAAAAAATATTTTCAATATGAAGTAATCTGGATCACAATATTTATTATGGGAATGTTAGGATTGATATTCGATATCACAATCAGAAAGATAATTGATAAGACTATTCCTTGGCGAGGAAAAGGTTAATAAAATTTAATTTATGATTGGAATACTTGGTGGCATGGGCACACAAGCCGGATTAGACTTTTGTACCAAATTAGCAAAACTTAATAGAGGAAAGTCTGATCAAAATTATCCTTTATTTTTGCTTTATAATAAATCAAATATACCAGATAGAAAACAAAACTTAAAAAAATATAAAAAAGTTTTAAGAAGTTTAGTCGAAGGCTGTAAATTTTTGCAACGAAATAAGTGTAAATTCATTTCTATACCATGTAATACTGCTCATTATTGGTATAAAGATCTTAAAAAGTTAATTAAAATACCAATTTTGAATATGCCAGAAGTTGTATATTTTAACTCAAAGAAAAACTGTAAAGTAAAATCTAAAATTGGCTTGCTTGCAACCGATGCAACAGTCAAAACTGGAGTTTATAATCACTTCTTTGATAAAAGGTTTAATTTGATTTTACCAACTAAAAAGTTGCAAATTAAAAACGTAAACAAATCGATAAAATTAGTTAAAATGGGAAAGACTAGGGATGCAGAGAAAGCTTTAAAACCAGCGGTAAATTATTTATTAAAAATGAATTGTAAGAAAATTATTTTGGGTTGTACAGAGTTACCGATAGCAATATTTGCCTACAAGTCTTTTAAGAAGGCTAAGCTGTCAAGAATTTTTATGGATCCTAATTTGATTTTAGCTGAAGCATCCATGCAGAGATATAAATCTTATAAGTGAAAATTTTTTCTATTTAATTACTTAATGTTCTAATATGAAAAAGAAATTCTATTTTATCACCTACTTTTTAGTTATATTAATAATATATATTTCTTTTGGTATTTTTGGAATATTTGAAATAAATGGCTATAGAGAGTTGGTATTTAAAAACAGGGCAGATCTAGAGTTTCATAAAAATTACTCAGATAAAATTCATCATTTACGTGATGTTAATAAATTAAATTTTAATAATAATAATTATCTTTTTTCAGAAATAATTTTTAATGATAATTTCAAAAAAACTATTTTAATGCAAGGAGACTCTTGGGTAGAGGATATTTCAAATATAAAAAATTCTGAATTATTTGTTAAAAACTTTGGTAAAAATAATAAAATCAATATTTATAATGCTGGAATAACTTCATTTGCTCCCAGCGTGATGCACGTTCAATTCAAAATACTGAAGAAGGATTTTAACATTTTACCTCAGATACTTATTATACATTTAGATCAAACTGATATAGGTGATGAAAGTTGTAGGTATAAACATAATAAAATTTATTCCTCCAACGGAGATTTAATTAGAGTTCAAAGAGAAAAATTTACAAGAGCAACTTATGATTACTCAAAAATTTATCTTTATTCAGAACTATATCTATCAAATAACTTATTAAAAATATTAAAGTTCCCATATCTAAAAATACAATATTTTATTAAAAGGAATTTAAATCTTGCTAATCAAATTCAACAAAAAGGTTTAAAGCTTAGAAATAATAGTAAGTGTGGTTTTTATCAAATTCAAAAAGAATTAATGAATTACGATTATTCATCAAAAGTAAATTTTCAAAAATCTTTAAAAGAATATTTAAAATTTTTATCTTATGAGAAAAATTTAGAAAAAATATATTTAACAAGCTTTCCACACTTAAATAATTTAAAAAATATATATGAGGTTAATATTTCTGAATATATAGATGAGGTCCTTGTTCCTTTTGATAATAAAAGATTTAAACATATCAATATGAGTCAAATGGATTTCTCTTCGTTTAAAATTGAAAGTATCTATAGAGAAAACGATGTTGCTTCACATTTAAATGACTATTATCATAAAGACCTATTTTTGAGGGAAATTCTCTCAAAGATAAATAAATGATCTTATGAAAATCATTTTATATATTTTAATATTTAAGTTAATTTGCTTACCACTATCTGCAGAAATTTTAGTTTTTAAGAATTGTAAAAGTAAAAATTATGACTTTGAGAAAAATGAATATAAACTTGATATGAATAAAGGTTTAATGACAAGAGAATTTATTTATACTGATGAAACTTATGAAAGATTAAAATTAAATGATCTTCGTGTTAAAAAGAATAATACTTTAAATAAAATAATAACAATGAAAAATGGCGAAATAAGTGCAGAGATTTCAAATTATCCTTCAATATATAGTAAAATGATATTTGATATTTTTGATAAAACTATAAAATTAAAAAGTATTCTTAATGACCAAGAAGGTATAAGTATAATTTCAAATTGTGACAAAATAATAAAATATAAATTAGAAAGTTAATGAAAAAAATATTGCTAATTACTTTATTTCTTATACCTGTTTCTTTAAATGCAAGCGACCAAGCTAAAGAGGGTAAAGTCGCCAAATATGTAATGGAAAACATACAAAAAGAATACTTAAACTGTTACAGTTTTTATAAAGTGGCGGCAGTAAGTTTTAAAAAAGCAGGAAAAGATAAAAACATTATTGATAATTTAGAAATTAGTGCAGATGTTTCACTTAAATATACTTATGATTTAGGTGAAATAATGGGATTTAATTCAGAAGTTATGTCCCAAATAACAAAAGATAATGTTAATAATTTTGTAGAATTAGCAAAAAAAGATTTTTCTTCTCTTGCTAAAAAGTATGGCTTGTTGTGCAAAAATTTGGTTGAAAATCCAGAACAGAGAACCAATTTTTGGGAAGAAAAAGGAAAAATAAAGTTTAAGTGAAAAAAAAACTTTTAAAAAAAATACTTAATCAAATTTTTTTAAAACATAAACTATCAAAAAATCATTCAGAAATTTGCTCTAATTATTTAATTAAAGCAGAAGTTTTGGAAGCAAAAGGTCATGGTCTTGCAAGGCTTAAAATGTATTGTGAAAGATTAAAAGCAAAAGTTATAAATCCAAAACCGAAAATTAAGATTAAAAAAATTAGTAATTCAGTGTCGTATGTAAATGCTGATAACAGTATTGGATTTGTTGCAGCTGATTTTGGAATTAAGCAAGCAATAAAAAATGCAAAAAAAACTGGAATAGGTATTGTAGGTATTAAGAGAAGTGGGCACTATGGGCTTTCAAGTTTTTATGCTGAACAAGCAGTTAAAAAAAATCTAATGACTTTTTGTTTTACAAATGGTCCTCCTGCCTTAGCTCCTCACGGATCTAAAAAATCTTTGTTTGGCACTAATCCGATTTGTTTTGGAGTTCCAACTGGCAAGGTTCCTTTTATATTGGATACTTCTACATCAATGATTAATAGAGGAGCAATAAGAAGAGCAAGTAAACTTGGTCAAAAAATACCGTATGGTGTAGCGTTAGATAAAAATGGAAAAATAACTACAGATGCTGATAAAGCTCTTAAAGGATCACAAATTCCTATTTCAACTTTTAGAGGTTCTGGACTTGCTTGGATGGTAGATATTTTAAGTGGAGTTTTAACAGGATCGAGTCATTCAGGAAAAACTAAAGATCCTTTTGATGATTTGACGGGACCACAAAATATGGGTCATTTATTTATAACTTTAAATCCAAAAATTTTTATTGGAGGAAACTTTTTAAAAGAAATGAAAATTAATATCTCTAGAATTAAGAGGCTCCCTAAAGCTAAAGGTTTCACATCAATATTATACCCAGGGGAGAGAAAAAATAAAATTTATAGAAAAAATTTAAATAAAGATATATTTATACCTCCTAAGATCTTAAAAGAATTAAATGATTTAAATGCTATCAAATAAAGAAATAGTTTGTCCTGAGCAGTTAATTAAATTGGCTAAAACCAAAGGTCCTATTAAAGTTGTTATTGTTAACGCTGGTAAAGCAGTTTCCATAGAGTCTACTAAACAGGCAGTCGAAGAAGGTTTAATCGATCCAATATTCATTGGAGACCAAAAAATAATTGAAGGTATAGCAAAAGATATTAATTGGGATATTTCAAACTTTGAGATTATTAATGAACCAATAGAAAATAATACTGCGCCGATAGCAGCTGAAATGGCTAGTGAAGGAAAAGTCAAAATTATTGTTAAAGGCCATATTCATACTGATATATTAATGAAAGCTGTCCTTAAAAGAGATTTAAATTTAATAGGTAAAAAAAGATTAAGCCATGTTTGGCATATGACATTAGATAAAGATGACAAACCTTTTATTATTACTGATGGAGCTTTAAACGTTTTGCCAAAGTTAGAAACAAAAATGCATATACTTAAAAACTCTGTGGATTTTGCAAAAAGAATCGGAATAAATAAACCTAAAGTTTCAGTGCTATCTGCTACAGAGGAAGTATTAGAAAGCGTACCAAGCTCCTTGGACGCAAAGGAACTAACTGATAGAGCAAAAAAAGAAGGAATTGATGCAGATGTATTTGGACCTATGGCTTTTGATAATTCAGTCTCAGAAAAAGCTGCTCAGATTAAAGGAATTAATAATGCTGTTGCAGGTAAAACTGATATTTTATTGGTTCCTAACGTTGAAGCCGGTAATGGTTTAGTAAAAATGATGATTTACTTTATGGGTGCATGTGCAGCAGGTGTCGTTGTTGGTGGAAAAGTTCCAGTGGTAATTACTAGTCGAGCTGATAGCGCGCCCGCTAGATTGGCTTCTATCGCAGCTGCTATCGTGGCTCTCTAATGAAAAGATTAAGAAACTGGGATAACAAAACCTGGTTATCATCTAAATCATACGTCTCTCAATTTAATAAATTTCTTAAAACAAAAATTAATTTTAATAAAAATTCAAAAATATTAGATATTGGATGTGGAAGAGCTAATATTATTTCCGCCCTTCAAAAAAAATATAAATTTAAAAATAAGCCCATAGGAATTGATGTTGTTGAAAATAAGGATGTTAAAAAGAATGTTGTATTTAAGAAAATTGATGCCTTAAAATATTTAAAGAAACAAGAAAAATATGATCTAATCTTAATTAAACAAACTATTCATTTTTTTTCAAAATCAAATTTTAATCGTCTTCTTAATCTAGCTCGAAAAAGTTTAAATAATAAAGGTAAAATACTAATTTTTTCATTAAAAACGAAAAATAACAAGATACCTTGTTTTAAAAAAATGAGAAAAAATTTAGAAAAAAGTTTAAAAAGAGAAGAAGTTTTATTTAAGATAATCAAAAAAAACTTAAAAGAAATAAGCTACACTAGCTTTAAATTTAAAGTAAATATCTCTAAGCAAAAATACGTAAGAATGATCAGAGAGAGATACATTTCATGCTTATTAAATATGAGTAGTAAAGAAATTAATCTTGGTATCAGTGAAATTAAATCTAAATATGAAAATCAAATAAAGTTCACTGATACCTTAAAATGTATTAGCTACAGAAAATAATTATTTTCCTGGTTTAACTACGCTTTTAGGTGCATTTTCTTAATTAATTCTACACTTATCTTACCTATTAGGTAAAATTTCAACATTTTTACTTCCTTTTTTTTATTGACCCGGTGCTTTGTAAGACATTTTCGAAGCTTTTGTTGTAGCCTTATTAAAATCTATAGCTTCAAGTGCTGATAAATTTTTCACAGCTCCAGTCGACTCTACCACTAGTTTTACAGCAGCAAAATCATCAAAACTTGGAAGATCTGCAACTACACAAAAATCGTATGATCCTCTCACGATATCCATAGTGTGCAATTTTCCACCCACACCTTGAACAAGTTTTTCAACTACTGCTTTTCTGTCACTATTTGGATCTTTTAAAAAACCTTGAAAGGCTTTTTCGGTATAGTTTCCCATAATGTACATCTTTGTCATAACATTTCTCCTTTCCTATTTCTCGATTACAACTGTACCAGAGTGAGGATCTGTTACTCCCAAATCTGGTGACAGTTCTTCCAAAGTATGCCGAAGTGTGTCCAAAAATTCAATCATTTTTGGTCTTGCTTTAGCAATATCATCTTCAGAATTCCATTCCCCTATCATAAAAAATTCGTTTGGTTTTGTTTCAATATATTTTGCTGAAATTTGACCCTCAAACTTAGGCATATCATCAATTTTTTTCAAATATTCTTCTTTATTAGATGATTTAACTTTGCATCTAACAATATTCATAAACTTTGCCATTTTACTCCTTAAACGTAAATTTTATCAGCTAAACCATAACACAGAATTGCACTGATAATAACAAGAACTAGTGGAGCGTAAATTCCATCATTTCTAGTTTTTTTTGTTAAACCTGTTTTGTCAATTTTTAATGTATAAAAATTTGTAAATAAAATTGAAACATTCATTATAAAAACTAAGTTGAAGAATGCCCAAGTGGCCTCTACACCGCCTGATCTAATAAAACCAATATAAATTGCCATTAAAACAGTAGCGATCATAAATGAACCAGCAAATCTCGTGATTAAAGTAGCAGTTTTATCAACTCCTCTGCCCTTTAGAAATTTTTTAGTATCAAATACTAACTGGTAAGCATAGCTACCAACTATAATAAAATGTGCTAAGTAAATTATTAAATAAAATGCGTTTCCAAATTTATCGATCATATATATCCTATGCGTTATAGTCCATGACCTGATCTGTACACTCAACAAACTTATGAGGGGTGAAAAAATCATTCATTTGACCTAGTTGATTAATAATTGCTTGTTCATCTTTTCCCTTCCACCAGCAAAACATTTCCATTGTATCGCCTGGTGTATTCCAAGTCATTTGACAAGCTGCATTGTCACTTTTCATACTTTTAATAATATCTTCCATTTTCATTGAAGCTACTGTTTCTGTAAACTTTGCTTTCATCTCAGCAGACTTAAAAGTATGAGTTACCATATAGTTTTTCATTTTTTCCTTTTGTTATTTTTATAAGCTAAAACTTTTAAACTCCTTTTATTATAATTGCATTAGCGTATGAGTTGGTTAATCTTATCGGTTTAACCGGTTTATATTCTTCAGAGTTATACCATTCTAAAGCTTTTTCGTATGAAGGAAATTTAATTACTACTGTTCTTGGATGCTTCCACTTTCCTTCTATTACTTTGTACTCCCCTGCTCTAATTAAATATTCTCCACCAAATTTTTTGACAATAGGAGAAACTTTTTCAACATATTCTTTGTAAGCTTCTATATTTTTAACATCTATATTAGCTATTACGTAACCGTTCATAATTATCCTGCATAAATAGTTCTTGATAATTTTTCTATTTCCTCTTTTGAACCGGGTATTTGTTTATATATAAATACATTACATTTATTGTTCATTCCTTTGTCAAAAGGTTTCCCATAAACTTTATCTACGTATTTATTCATGCCAGTGTTCATTTCATCTTCTTTAACTTTTTCTTTTTTAAGATATTCTCGTATTACTTTCACTGAAGCTAAAGCCAACTCTAAATTTTTTACTTCTATACTATCAGCAGGTAAAACAGCTGTAGCACTATAATGACCTAAGCATTGAATAGTTTGCTCTTTTTGAGCTTTTGTAATATGGCCACCCGCATAAGCAGATGTAACAAACGTTAAAAATAAAATAGTAAAAATTTTTTTCATCATTTCCTTTTTTGTTATCTTATTAATATCTGTAAATTGATTTACTAAATTTTACTTAAAGATATACTAGGATAACTATGTTAATTTTTTATTTCAGTTATGCAATTTTACGCACAACTAAAACTAGAAATATTTATTTAATAACAATATTTGGCATAAACGTGAGTTAATTAGGACATCTTTAAATGCGCGTGAACAATTTTTTAGCTAAAGTAAATAACTTATGAAAATCATTGATTGCACTTCATTTTATAACGAACATTTAATGTACGAAATCAGATTAAATATTCTTAACGATAAAGTTGATAAATTTATTGTTACAGAGTCGACATACTCTCATAGCGGTCAAAAGAAAAAATTAAATTTTAATATAAATAATTACCCAAAATTTAAAGATAAAATAATTTATATTATAATTGATAAAGAGCCAGAAGGTATTGTACCAGAAAATGATGATCCTTCGCTTCAAAGATCAAATAGTTTAAAAAGAATAGCCTTATCTTATGATGAATGTTTAAAAAAATTAGAAAAATTTGAAGAAAATGATTTAATAATGTTAAGTGATAATGATGAAATTCCAAATTTAAATTCTAATGAATTTCTAAATAATAAAAACTCAATAGTTTTATTTAATCAACTTTTTATTTATTTTAAATTTAATTTACTTTATGACAAAATGCTTTGGCCAGGGACAAAAGGTTGTAAGAAGAGTAAACTTAAATCTTTGTCATGGTTAAGAAATATTAAACTTAAAAAATACCCTTTTTGGCGTTTAGATACTTTATTTTCAGATAACAAGTATATTGATTTAAATGTTATTAATGATGGCGGTTGGCATTTTACTAACCTAAAAACTCCAGAAGAGATGTATGAAAAATTTATGAATTTTGGTCATCATGATGAGTTTAGATTAAGTGGAATAACGGTTGAAAAAATAAGAGAAAAGATCGCCAATAAGGAAATGTTTTATGATCACTTTGCAGATAAATCTTCGGCTAACAAATGGGAAAGTAATTATAAACTTAAACTGTTAAATGAGAAAATTTTACCTAAGTTTTTGATTGAAAATAAAAATAAATATATTGAATGGTTTAGTAATTAAGGTATTAGAATTATTTTTGGTGCTACGCACATTCCATTATGTATTTCATTAAAAGCTTCGGATCCTTTTTTTAAATCTCGGTAGTCTATCCAGCCTAAATCACCTAATTTTTTTTCATTAAGAATTTTTAAAGTTTGTTCAAAATCTTTATTTGTATAACAATAAGTTCCAACTAAAGTCACTTCTTGAATTGTTAGTTTCTTAAAATCAAAAGATCCTGAAGGCTGTGTTAATCCTATGTGTAAAATAGTCCCTCCAGGTGCTATTGATTTTATAGCCTGATAACGAGTAATTTCTAGGCCAACGGACTCTAATATTAGATCAAAATTATTTTCTTTAATTGATTTATTGTCTGGTGATACAAAATCTGCTTTTAAATACTTAGCACATTCATCTAATCTTTTTTTATTTGGATCAGACATAATTATATTTGTGGATTTTTTTTCCTTATTTAAAACTAAACCACATAACAATCCTATAGCTCCTGCTCCTTGAATTAAAATCTTACTTTCAGATAAAGGTTTCTTTAAATTTTGTTCTGCTAATAAAACTGCATGTAAAGCTACTGCAGTAGGTTCAGCTAAAGCTGCCTCTTTAATACTTAAATTATTTGGGGTCTCATAAATATTTTTTTCTGGAACAGATACCAATTCTGCTAATCCACCATCTCTTTTCATTGGTGTGCTCATACCTATCATTGTTCTTTCAGGACATAAGTGCTCTCTTTTATTTTGACAATAAGCACAATTTTCACAACTAATAAGTGGATTTACAACAACTTGTTTATTTTTAAATTTACCATCTAGGCTAGTCCCGCTAAATTCATGACCTAATATCAACGGCGGAATTCTTCTTTCATCTTTACCGTGATACGCATGCATGTCTGAACCACATATCCCTGAAGCTTGTACTTTTATTAATGTTTCTCCTGGTTTAGCAACTGGATCTTTTTCCTCTCTGTATTCTATCTTCTCTGTACCAGTATAGACTAATGCATGCATTAATTTGAGAATCCGTATTTTCTTAATCTTGCATCACCTGTTCTTGCATGTGCTTCCATCCCCTCATATCTTGAAAGTCTTGCTGCTGCTGCTCCAACAAGTTTAGTGGATTCTTTTGTCATTCTTTGAAAACTCAAAGTTTTAATAAATTTTCCAACAAATAATCCACCAGTATATTTTCCTGCGCCTTTTGTTGGAAGAATATGGTTTGTACCAGAGCATTTATCGCCGTAGGCAACCGTTGTTTCTTCACCAATAAATAATGATCCGTAATTTTTAAGTTTTTTATGAAACCAATCTAAATTTTTTGTTTGAACTTCTAAGTGTTCTGGAGCGTATTCATCACTTATCTGAACCATTTCTTCATCAGTGTCGCACAGGATTACTTCTCCGTAATCTTTCCATGCAGCTTCGGCACTTTTTCTTGGTAATTCAGGAAGTTCTTTAATTAATTCTGGAACTCTTTTTAATACTTTGTCTGCTAAATCTTTGCTTGTGGTGTAAAGCCAAGCTGGTGAATTGTAACCATGCTCTGCTTGCCCGACTAAATCCACTGCAACAATTTCAGGATCTGCATTTTCATCGGCTATTATTGCTATCTCTGTTGGTCCAGCAAATAAATCAATTCCTACTCTTCCAAACAAGATTCTCTTAGCCTCCGCAACAAATTGATTACCAGGACCAACTAAAATGTCAGCTGGAGCATTTTTAAACAATCCATAAGTCATTGCAGCAATAGCTGGAATACCACCTAAATTCATTATTACATCTGCTCCACATAAATTCGCGGTATATATTATAGTAGGATGAGCTCCAAGATTTGGTTTTGGAGGGCTACAAGCAATAATATTCTTAACACCAGCTACTTTCGCTGTTGTAACACTCATAACAGCTGAAGCAATATGTGCAAATCTTCCTCCTGGGATATAACAGCCTGCGGTATTGACTGGAACAAGTTTTTGTCCCGCATATAAACCTTTAGATAATTCTATTTCAAAATCATTACCATAATTTTTTAATTGAGCTTCCGCAAATTTTCTTACTCTATCATGAGCAAATTTTACATCATCTTTAGTTTTTTGATCTATAGATTTATTTATTTCCTCAATTCTTTCTTTAGAGATAATTATATCTCCTTCATACTTATCAAATTTCTTTGTTAGTTCTTTACAGCCGTTTTCTTTTGATGTTTCTAAATCTTTTAAAAGTGTTTGAACAATTTCACGAGTTTTTGCATCATCCGTGGATGCTGTTTTAGGCGCTTTTTTTAAATATTTAATTGCCATATAAAAGTGTTGGTAACCACAATGCAATTTGTGGAAATATAACTATTAATATTAATCCAATTAATTGTAAAACCATAAATTGCATCATTCCAAGATATATATCTTTTAAATCCCATTCAGGCACGACGCCTTTTAAAAAATAAGCCGATAAAGCGACGGGCGGCGAGAGCCAACAGGTTTGAAGATTTACTGCAACAAGAATAGCAAACCAAGTTAGGTTAAAACCAAGAGCTTCAACTAATGGTAATATAATTGGAATAATAATCATAACTATAGGTACCCATTCTAAAGGCCAGCCAAGTAAGAAAATCATCACCATGATCATTGCTAAAATTAAGTACTTATTCATCTCAAGACCAAGTAAAAACTCAGTTAATAAAGTTGGTGTACCCAATCTAGCAAACACTGCTCCGAAGAAATTTGAAGCAGCTACTAAAACCATTATTAGAGCTGTTATTTCCAAAGTTTTAACAAGAGCCTCTTGTAACTTAGGAAGAGTTAATTTTTTATAAGCAAGTGATAATAAAAGTGCACCCATCGCTCCACAGCCTGCGGCCTCTGTAGGTGTTGCAAAACCTAATAATATACTTCCAAGCGCTGCAAAAACTAATGCTGCTGGTGGAACAAGCCCTAATAAAAATTCTATCCAAACTTTTTTCATGCTAGTTGGTCTTATCTCTACTGGTAATGGTGGACCTAACTTTGGATCCAACATACATCTAATTGTTGTGTATGCAGCAAACAACGAAGCTAAAAGTATTCCAGGTAGTATTGCAGCTGCAAACAAATCTATGACAGGAATCTCCATAATTGGTCCCATGACAACAAGCATGATACTTGGTGGTATTAGAATCCCTAAAGTACCACCTGCGGTAATCGTTCCTGCAGCGAGTTGAACATTATAATTAGATCTATTCATTGATTTTGCTGCCATAATTCCTAAAATTGTTACTGAAGCTCCAACTATACCTGTCGCCGCAGCGAAAATTACAGAAACAAATAAGACAGCGTAATAAAGTGACCCTCGAACTCTAGCTAACATAAGTTGGAATGCTGAGAACAACCTTTCCATCAAACCTGCTTGCTCCATCATAATGCCCATAAAGACAAATAGTGGTACGGCGGCGAGCGTTTGCTCGGTCATTACCATGGAAAATTGTAAGGTCATTAAGTAAAATACTAATTTCCCAAATCCTAAATAACCAAATACAAAACCTAAAAATATTAATGTAAAAGAAATAGGAAAACCTATAAATATTGCAAAAAGCATTACTCCTACTAAAATAAAACCCAGCGTTGCTGGATCGATTAATTCAGCTATCATTTAGTCTCTCCTGGCCACTCTCCCTTTTTTGCAGCCCAGTAACTTTTCAATAATTCTGAAATACCTTGGACAAGTAAGAAAATTATTCCAATTAATAAACACGATTTAATTGGCCACATATATGGCATCCAAGTCGTATCCATTCCCCTCTCTCCTCTTTGTATTGACTCTCCCACATAACCAATTGTCATATAAAGAAAAACTAGTAAGCCTGGAAAGTAAAATAAAATATATAACCAAAAATCTATAAGTCCTTGATTTTTAGTTTTAAAGTTTCTGTATAAAAAATCTGCTCTGATGTGAACACCTTTAGAAAGAGCATAACCTGCTCCTAACATAAATAATGCTCCATATAAAAATCTACTAATGTCGTAAGCCCAAATTGTAGGTGCTAAAAACAATTTTCTCATTATAACTTCATAAGTCATTGCAAAAATTAAGGGCATTAAAATCCAACAAACAACACTGCCTACTTTCTTACTGAATTTATCTATTGTTGTAATAGTGTTTGCCATCCACTCAGGCATATCCACTGGCATTTTGCCAGTACTTCCTCGACTTTGGGCCGTTTCATCTGAAATATCGATTTTAGAAGGTTCGTCGTTCATAATTTTTTTTACTTTTTTTTTAAAAAACTAGAGCGGGTGATTAAACCCGCTCTAATATATCTTTAAATGTTTGTACTGATTACTTAAGTGTCGCTGCGTGGGCCATTCCTAGCTTAGCATTTGACATTTGAGCACCACTCCAGAAAGGAACAGCAATATCAGCAAACTCTTTCATTGAGTCATAAACTTTAGCAAAAAATTTATTATCTGCTGCGTTTTTGTTCAATGTTTTCTTTGCTGCTGCCATATACTCTACGAAATAGTCTGAAGGAGTATCTTCAAGTTTTACTCCATGCTTAGTAGTTAATTCTCTTAAAGCTTTTCCATTTTCATAGATTCTGTAGCTCAGAGATTTAGCTAATGAAGCATTTGCAGCTACTTCAAGAGATTTTTTCTCGTGAGCAGTCATTTTTTTGTAAGTTTTTCCAGTAATATAAAAGTCAGCATTTACTACTACTTGGTGTAAACCTTGTAGGTAATAGTGTTTTAATACTTTTTGGAAACCAAATGTTAAATCTGGTTTTGGACAACACCATTCTGCTGCATCAATAGTACCTGATTGTAATGCTGGAAGAATATCTCCTCCACCCATTGCTACAGATGCGATACCGATGTCTTTATATGTTTGACCAGGAATTCCTGGAGGCGTTCTGAATTTATATTTTCTAAAGTCAGCCATATCTTTAATTGGTTTTGGAAACCAGCCTAAAGCTTCTGGGCCTACAGGTTGAAGCATAAATCCTTTTATGTCTCTTCCCATTTCTTTCCATAATTGGTCGTACAATTCTTTACCACCACCGTATTGGAACCAAGATAAGAATGCTAAGTTATCTATACCTACTCCACCACCAGCTACTGGCGAACCAAATAGCATAGCTGCAGGATGGTCACCAGACCAATAGTGTGTCCATGCGAATCCACAATCAATCAATCCTTTATCTACTGCGTCTAATGTTTCTTTAACTCCTACAACAGCACCAGCTGGCAAAATTTCAAATTTTAATGAACCGTCAGTTAGTGTTGTTACTGTGTCAGTAAAGTCCTTTAACATTTTTACTTCGTCTGCCTTAGTGTTAAGAACGGTTTGACACTTTAATGTTTTAGCGTTCGCTGAAGATACCGAAATTCCGATAAATGCAACTAAACTTAAAACTATAGTAAATAATTTTCTCATTATTTCCCCCGTTTTGTTTATTAATTATCAAAATTAAACTTGATATGACTTCAGGAGTCAAACTAAGAAGATTAAACCAATGGTTGTATTTGACATATTGGCATGTAAAGCTTTTCTGGCGTATAAGTTAGTTTCTTAACATGGATAATTTTGATTTTATAATAATTGGAGCTGGATCTGCAGGATGCGTACTTGCTAATAGATTAAGCGCAGATCCTAAAAATAAAGTTCTTCTAATTGAAGCTGGTGGTAAAGACACTTATCCATGGATCCATATTCCAGTTGGTTATTTTAAAACAATGCATAATCCAAAAGTTGATTGGTGTTTTCATACTGAAAAAGATGAAACAATGAATAATAGATCAATAAGATATCCTAGAGGTAAAACTTTAGGGGGAAGTTCATCCATAAATGGTCTTTTATGGATAAGAGGACAAAGCAATGATTATGATAATTGGAGACAACAAGGAAATACAGGCTGGGGATGGGATGATGTTTTTCCGTATTTTTTAAAATCTGAAAATAATGAGCTTGGTCCAAATGAATTTCACAATGATAAAGGTCCAATTACTGTTTCAAATAAAAAGATAAATTTGGATATGCTAGAAGAGTTTCAAAATGCTGCTGAAGAGACTGGAATACCAAGAACTAAAGATTTTAATACAGGAGATAATTTTGGTATCGGTTATTTTCAATTTACAACAAGTAGAAATAAATTACTAAAATTACGTTGTAGTGCAGCGAAAGGATATTTAAATCCGGTTAAAAATAGATCAAACCTTAAAATAGTTACTAAAGCTCATGTTCAAAAAATAAATTTTGACGGTAAAAAAGCTGTTGGCGTAAATTATTATTTTAAAGATAAACTAATTACAGTAAAAGCTGATAGAGAAGTAATTTTATCTGCAGGATCAATTGGTTCACCTCATATTTTGCAAGTTTCAGGAATTGGAGACTCTGACAAATTAAAAAACCACGGAATAGAAACTATTCACGAATTGAAAGGTGTAGGAAAAAACCTACAAGATCATTTAATGTTTAGACCTGTTTATAAAGTCAAAAATTTGAAGTCATTAAATAGTAAAATAAATAGTTTAATCGGCAATTTTTTTATTGGTTTAGAATATATTTTTAAACAAAGTGGCCCTATGACAATGGGAGCAAGCCAAGTATGTGGATTTGTAAAAAGTGATCCATCTAGGGCAACTCCAAATCTTCAATTCCATGTTCAACCAATCAGTACTGATATCCTAGGCGCATCAAAGATGCACGACTTTGATGGAATTACTCCAACAGTTGCTAATATAAGACCAACTAGCAGAGGAGAGATAAATATTGCTAGTGAAGATAGTAGAGACAATCCAAAAATAAAAATGAATTACTTGTCTACACAAGAAGATAGAGATGTAGCAGCAAAAGCACTGAAAATTGTAAGAAATATAATGATGAATACTAAAACTTTTAAAAAATATGAACCAGAAGAATTTAGACCTGGGACTCACATTACAGATGATGAAGAATTAGTAAAAGCTGCAAGTGATCACGCTCAAACTATTTTTCACCCTGTTGGAACTTGTAAAATGGGAAAAGGAGAAGAGGCAGTAGTTAATGATAAATTACAAGCTCACGGTCTGCAAAATTTGAGAGTTGTTGACGCTTCTATAATGCCGAATATTACTTCAGGTAACACCAATGCTCCAACAATAATGATTGCTGAAAAAGCCTCTGACATGATATTGAACAGATAATCATGTTAGCTGAGCTACTAACTCCAGAGCAAATTACAATCTTAACTCAAATTATTTTTATAGATCTTGTCTTAGCAGGTGATAATGCAATTATTATTGGAATGGTAGCCTCCAAATTTCCACCAGATCAAAGAAAAAAAGTTATTTTTTGGGGTATAGGTGGCGCAGTACTTTTAAGAATTATTTTAACTTTACTAACCGCTTATTTGCTTCAAATAACTGGATTAAGATTAATTGGAGGAATATTGCTTTTATATATTGTGTACAAACTTTATATCGATGTAATTAAAGGTTCTTCAAAAGAAGAAAATATTAAAGTTGATAACTCAAGTTTCCTTAAAGCAATTTGGACTGTACTACTTGCAGATTTTACTATGAGCTTAGATAATGTTCTTGGGGTAGCTGGAGCTGCGGGACATCACTATCATTTATTAATTTTTGGGTTAATATTATCGATTGTTTTAATGGCAGTAGCAGCAAACCTTATTTCAGGTTGGATTAAAAAATATAAATGGATTGCTTGGGTAGGTTTATTGGCTATATTATTTGTAGCCGTAGATTTAATTTACACAGATATAAAAATATTAATTTAATGTTAAAACAAATTATTCTTAAAAATAAAATCGCTTTAGTAACGGGTGCTGGAAAAGGTATAGGAAGAGCTTGTGCAATAGCATTAGCCCAAGCTGGTGCTAAAGTTATTCTAATTAGTAGAACTCCAAAAGATCTTAAAGAAGTAAGTAAAAAAATAAAAAAAACAAAAGGTACTTCTTTGTCTTTTATTTGTGACGTTACAGATGATGTTAAATTCAAAACAATTTTGAAAAAAATTCCTAAACTAGATATTTTAGTAAATAATGCTGGCAGTAATCGTCCAGAACATTTTATAAAAGTTAAGAAGGAAAATATGGATTATTTAGTAAATCTTAATTTAAAAGCTTGTTTTAATGTTGCTCAAATATGTGCAAAGAAAATGTTAGAGAGTAAAAATAGAAGAAAAATTGGTGGTTCAATTATAAATATGTCTTCTCAAATGGGAAAGGTTGGAGGACCAATAAGAAGCGTTTACAATATGACAAAATTTGGGATTGAAGGCCTTACCAAAGGTATGGCGATTGATTTAGCAAAAAGCAATATTAGAGTTAATTCTGTTTGCCCAACTTTTGTTCTTACACCTATGGTGAAAAGATTCTTTAGGAATAAAAAATTTATGAGAGAAATGATAAGAAATATTCCATTAGGCAGAGTTGCTGAACAAAGCGACGTGGCTACATCTGTGGCTTTTTTAGCTTCTGATAGTTCGTCGATGATCACAGGATCATCAATTATGGTTGATGGAGGTTGGACTGCACAATAAATTTTATATCTATTTATTATTTTTAATATTTTCTACCAATGTTTACGCTGTTGAATTTAAAGGTGATTTTAAGCAAGGTTCATTTATTTTAGGTAAAACCTCTCCGGGTACAAAAATTTTTATAGATAATCGAAATATAAGAGTTTCTAAAGATGGTTATTTTGCATTTGGATTAGATAGAGATAGAAAAAATGATGTGATCATAAATATAAAAGAAAACGGAGAGACAAAAAAAATCGTAAAAAAAATTTTTAAAAGACAATATAAAATTCAAAGAATTGATGGTTTGCCTCCAAAACAAGTAACTCCACCACCTGAGGTATACGAAAGAATTAAAAAAGATAATATTTTAATTGGAAAAGCTAGATCTATAGATACTGATTTTGATTTTTTTAAAGATAAATTTATCTTCCCTATCGACAAGTATATAATAACAGGTGTTTATGGCAGCCAAAGAATTTTAAATGGTAAACCACGAAGACCTCATTTTGGAATAGATTTTCATGCACCAGAGGGAACACCTGTAAAAGCAATGATGGATGGAGAGGTTACTTTGGCTGAAAGAGATATGTATTTTACTGGCGGAACAATCATTTTTGATCATGGTCATGGAATCAGTACTTTGTATATGCACATGAAAGATATTGATGTCAAAGTTGGTCAAAAAGTAAAACAAGGTGAAATAGTTGGAACCTTAGGACAAAGTGGAAGAGCGACTGGGCCTCATTTGGACATTAGACTTAACTGGTTTGATGTTAAATTAGATCCTGCTACAATTTTAAATTAATATTATGTTAAGTAAAGAGGACTTAGATTATTTTAATTACGGAAGCGTCGAAAATAAAAAATTCTGGAAAAGACTTAACGGAAGACCTGATTTTGAGAACAAATCTATTTTAGATTTTGGATGCGGCCATGGAGCATTATGTATAGATATTGCCAAATGTGGCGCTAGTTCAGTTACAGGAATAGATCTAAGTAAAAATTTGTTAAAATTTGCTAATGAGAATTTAAAAATGAATTATGAAAGGCTATCAAAAAAAATTGTTTTTGAGGAAAAAGATTTGTTAAAAGATGATTTCAATGAAAAATTTGATATAATTGTTACAAAAGATACTTTTGAACATTCATTAAATTTACCAGATATTTTAGATAAGTTCTATGATCTCTTGAATAATGGTGGTAAGGCATATATTGGATTTGGTCCGCTTTATAACTCATATAATGGTGATCATGGAAGAACTCAATTAAAAGTTCCCTGGATGCATGTAATACTGTCAGAGAGAATAATAATAAATAGATACAATAAAAAAAATCGAAATAAAATTAATAGAATTGAGGATCTCGGGTTAAGTAAATACTCATTTAAAGATTACAAAAAAATATTTAAAGAATCGAAGTTTAAGATAGATTATTTCATAACTAATCAATCCGATCATCCTGTAGGAAAAATTTTCAACTTTTTAAGTAAAATTTATTTTTTAAATGAATATTTTACTTTTAATATTTATTGTATTTTAGAAAAATAAAATTAAATTATTAATCTAATTCAAAATTATTTTTATAATCTTTTATCAGTGACTTATCTTGTTCATCTTTAAACAAAATAAAATCTTCAATTACTAAAATATCTAAGTTTGTTCCCATAAAACAATTAAAGGCATCCACTACTGAACAAACAATAGGTTCTCCCCTAACATTAAATGAGGTGTTAACTAAAACTGGACAATTAGTATTTTTTTTAAATTCACTAATTAAATCATAATATTTAGGATTTGTTTGTCTATGCACTGTTTGAATTCTAGCAGAGTAATCAACATGTGTTATTGCTGGAATACTTGATCTTTTTATATTTAATTTTTCAATACCGAACAATTTTTTGTCTTCTGCTTTCATCTTTATTTGTTTGTCTTTTTTAATTTCAGAGACTAAAAGCATATAAGGGCTGTCGTTTTCTAATTCGAACCATTCATTAACATCTTCTCTCAAAACGGAAGGTGCAAAAGGTCTAAAGCTTTCTCTAAATTTAATTTTTAGATTTAACTCTTTTTGCATTTTTTCTGATCTTGGATCTGCTAATATAGATCTTCCACCAAGAGCTCTAGGACCAAATTCCATTCTTCCTTGAAACCAGCCAACAGTTTTGCTGTTAGATAATTCTTTTGCAACAATTAATGAAATTTCTTTAGAGGTTTTTTTATCAAATTTGCATTTTAATTTATTCAGTTGATCCTCGATGTGCTTATCAGAAAACTTGGGGCCTAAATATGCTCCCTTCATTTGATCTTTGAAATTTGTTCTAGGTTTTTTTAATTCATGATGCCAATAAGCTAAAGCAGCTCCTAAAGACCCGCCTGCATCACCCGCTGCTGGTTGTATCCAAATATCGTCGAATATTTTTTCTCTTAATATTTTTCCATTAGCTACACAATTTAGAGCAACGCCGCCTGCTAAACATAGATTTTTAATTTTATATTCCTTAGCAATATTTTTTGTAAGTCTAATTATGACTTCCTCTGTTACTGCTTGTATTGATGATGCTATATCCATATGAAACTCGTTTAATAAATCTTTTTTTGGATCCCTAATGGGATGACCAAAAAGATCTGAAAACTTATTATTTGTCATTGTTAGCCCTGTAGCGTAATTAAAATATTTCATGTTTAATTTAAATGAACCATCTTCTTTAAGATCTATTAATTCTTTTATTATTAATTCTTTGTATTTTGGCTTACCATATGGCGCCAATCCCATAACTTTATATTCACCACTATTAACTTTAAATCCTGTGTAATAAGTAAATGCGGAATAGAGCAGTCCTAATGAATGAGGAAAATGGATTTCTTTTATCATTTCTAGTTTATCGTCTTTACCTACAGCTACAGTTGTTGTTGCCCACTCTCCAACTCCATCTAGTGTTAAAACTATAGCTTCTTTAAAAGGTGATGGATAAAATGCACTAGCAGCATGGCTGAAGTGATGTTCAGAAAATTTTATTTTTTTAATATCTTTGAATTCTTCATCATGCTGTTGAAGTTTTTGGAATAAAAATCTTTTTTGAAACAGTTTTTCTCTTAACCAGAGTGGCATAGAGAGACTAAAAGATCTAAAACCTTTAGGTGCAAAAGCCATATAAGTTTCTAATAATCTTTCAAATTTTAAAAAAGGTTTTTCAAAAAAAACTATATGATCTACTTCGCTAAGTTTTAATTTACCTTCAGATAAAACATAAATAACTGCATTAAATGGATATCTTGCGTCATGTTTTTTTCTTGAAAATCTCTCTTCTTGAGCTGCAGCAATTATATCACCATCTATTATTAAAGCTGCTGCACTGTCATGGTAAAAAGCTGATATTCCTAATATAGAAGTCACTTAAAAAATTGTATAAATAAATGGAGCAACTGCCGAACCTTGGCTCAAAACAATTAAAACACCAAATAAAGCCAAGACAATAATAATTGGTAGTAACCAGTATTTTTTTCTTTCGTTTAAAAATTCGCAGAACTCTTTAAAAAAATCAATCATTAAAATTGTTTATCCATAGATCCTAAGCGCTTTTTTCTCTTAACCCAATAACTCTTTATATCATTGCTAAATTTTATTCCTATTAAATCTTTTCCGAATGATCTTACCAGTAAACTAATTGGTGTTAATATTATAAAATAAACAATTGCCATTATGATTGGAGCAATGATTCTACCTAATATTTCACCAAGTTTAACCCATGTATTATTTAAAGGAGATAATATTTTTGAGTTTAACAAACCTAATACTAAAAATATTGAAGATATAGAAATTAGATAAAGATTTACTTCACCTTTTTTTGTTAATGGCCACAAAGCTAAAATAAAGAATACGAAAAAAAACAGTAGCCCAAAGCTTCTGTTTTGATTATTTTGTTTCATTTCTTTAATTTAGTTAAGGCTTTTTTGAGGCTTCATATCCTCTTTCTTAATACCAGCCACTCTAACTGGTTTTTTCATTGCATCTCTTCTAAAAGGTTCACCCAATTCCTGGTTTAATATTACCTCAATAAATGTGGTAATGCCTTTCTTTTGATCTTCGCAAGATTGCTTTATAGCCTTAGTAGTTTCTTCCATAGTTTTTACGGTTACTCCCTTTAAGCCACAAGCATCTGCAACTTTTGCATAACTTAATTCTGGATCTAATTCTGTTCCTATAAAATTATTATCAAACCATAATGTGGTGTTTCTTTTTTCTGCACCCCACTGATAATTTCTAAATATGACCATTGAAATAGCTGGCCATTCTTCACGTGCACATGAACTCATTTCATTCATACTGATTCCAAATGCTCCGTCACCTGCAAAACCAATTACAGGAGTATCAGGGCAACCAATTTTAGCGCCTAAGATGGATGGAAAACCGTAACCGCAAGGACCGAATAAACCTGGAGCTAAATATTTTCTTCCTTTTTCAAAAGTTGGATAAGCGTTTCCTATTGCACAATTGTTTCCTATGTCACTCGAAATAATTACATCTTGAGGCATTCCTGCTTGGATTGCTCTCCAGGCCTGCCTTGGGGACATTCTATCTTTATCTCTATCTCTTGCTTCTTTATTCCAAACTGTTCCTGGATCGTCATCTTCATGATCTAAACTAGAAAGCTTCTGCAACCATGCAGATTTTGTTTGATGAATTAAATCTTTTCTTTTTTGTCTGTCGGTATCTCCTGCTTTAGGCGATAATTTGCTTAATATTTGCTGGGCAACTAGTTTTGCATCGCCACAGATCCCAACTGTTACTTTTTTGGTTAAACCTATTCTATCAGAATTCATATCAACTTGAATAATCTTTGCATTTTTTGGCCAGTAATCAATACCGTATCCAGGTAAAGTTGAAAAAGGATTTAATCTTGTGCCTAACGCTAAAACAACATCAGCTTTTGAAATTAATTCCATTGCAGCTTTAGATCCATTGTAACCTAAAGGACCAACAGCTAAAGGGTGACTTCCTGGAAAACTATCATTGTGTTGATAGCCTGAACAAACTGGCGAGTCTAATTTTTCAGCTAACTTTATACAATCTTCAATTGCCCCACCAATTACAACACCAGCTCCAGATAAAATTACTGGAAATTTTGCATCTGAAAGTAATTTGGCTGCTTCTTCTATTGCAGATGCTCCTCCCGCTTGTCTTTCAAGTCTTACTATTGGGGGTAATTCTATATCGATAACTTGTGTCCAGTAATCTCTAGGTACATTGATTTGAGCAGGAGCTGAACCTCTTATAGCTTTCTCAATTACTCTATTTAAAACCTCTGCAATTCTTGAGGGATCTCTTACCTCCTCTTGATAACAAACCATATCCTTGAATAAATTCATTTGTTCAACTTCTTGAAAGCCTCCCTGTCCCATTGTTTTATTTGCAGCTTGAGGCGTAACTACAAGAAGAGGTGTGTGGTTCCAATAAGCCGTTTTAATTGGTGTTACTAACCCAGTTATACCTGGACCGTTTTGAGCAACAACCATAGACATTTTTCCTGTGGCTCGTGTATATCCATCTGCTATCAATCCCCCATTAGTCTCATGTGCTACGTCCCAAAAAGTAATTCCTGCATCTGGGAAAATATCTGAAATTGGCATAAATGCAGAACCAATAATACCGAAAGCATGTTCAATACCATGTTTTTGTAAAACTTTTACAAAAGCTTCTTCTGTTGTCATTTTAGCCATTTAGAACTCCTTTAAGCGTTAATAAAAAACATACTTTAATTATACTAATTTTTAGTCTATATCCATTAGATTATTTATGTCACAGCCTGACCTAATCATACATGACGAAAAAGATAACGTAGGAGTAGTTGTAATTGAGACCACAAAAAAAGGTCAAAATTGCAACGCCTGGATCATGGAAAATGATAAGACCGTTGATGTATCTTCAACTAATGAAGTTCCTTTGGGTCATAAAATTGCATTGAAGGATTTAAAGGTCGGAGATACAATTTTTAAATATGGCCACGATATCGGCAAGGTTGTTAAGGAAATTAAGAAAGGTGAGCACGTCCATGTTCATAACGTGAAAACAAAAAAGTGGTAAATTAATATGGATATCCCAAAAAGTTTTTTAGGTTATAAGAGAGAAAATGGAAGAGCTGGGACACGAAATCACGTAATTATTCTTCCTGTGGATGATATTTCTAACGCCTGCGCAGAGGCAGTTGCAAATAATATTAAAGGTACTATTGCCCTTCCACACTCATACGGAAGGTTACAATTTGGAGCAGATCTTGAATTGCATTTTAGAACAATGATAGGAACAGGAAAAAATCCAAATGTAGCAGCTGTAATAGTTATTGGCATAGAACCTAAATGGACAAAAAGAATTGTAGACGAAATAGCCAAAACCGGAAAACCAGTCGAAGGATTTCATATCGAAAGAACAGGAGATATTGGAACAATAATGAAGGCGTCAAAAAAAGCTCAAGAATTTTCTCAATGGGCCTCGGAAAAACAAAGAGAGGAATGTCCATTAAGTGATTTATGGATATCAGTCAAGTGTGGAGAGTCTGATACTACTTCTGGATTAGCGTCAAATCCAACAGTAGGTAATTTAATGGAAAAACTTGAACCATTTGGTGTGCATTTATGTTTTGGAGAAACTTCAGAATTAACAGGAGCTGAAAAAATTTGTGCATCAAGAGGAGCGACTAAAGAAGCATCTGAAAAATTTATGAAAATTTGGAATGCTTATAATGATTTTATTTTAAAAGAAGCAACTGATGATCTTTCTGAAAGCCAACCGACTGCAGGAAATATTGCAGGAGGATTAACAACAATTGAGGAAAAAGCATTTGGAAATTTTCAAAAAATTGGAAACTTGAAATTTATTGATGTTCTAGAACCAGCAGAGGAGCCTAAAAAAGGCAAAGGTTTATACTTTATGGATACTTCGTCGGCCGCTGCAGAATGTGTAACCTTACAAGCGGCAGGAGGATTCAATATTCATTTATTTCCAACAGGACAAGGTAATATTATTGGAAACCCAATTGAGCCAGTAGTAAAACTTACAGCTAATCCTCTTACCGCAAAGTTAATGAAGGAGCACGTAGATTGTGATGTATCAAAGATCTTATCAAGAGAAATGAATTTATCACAAGCAGGTGATGAATTAATTAAAACAATGTTAAGAGTTGCGAATGGTAGATTAACTTGCGCAGAAGCATTGGGTCATAGAGAATTTGTTATGACAAAACTCTACAGAAGTGCTTAATACTATTTTTCAGGAAATTTAACTTCTTCTTTTTTTTTAGTATCTTTTTTCTTAAATTCACTTAACAATTTTCTAGCTATTGGACTAACGAATTTTCTTCCTGCCGCAGCTAATACTCCTAAAGATATTGCTAAGATTATAGAGAAAGCTCCATATAAAATTGGTAACTCATCTGACATTTTTATAGTGAACTCTGCAAAAGCACTTAAATCTGTTTTGATAACTGAAGATCCATTAAATGAACTTGTTTTATCTCTAAAGAATGAATCATAACCTATTGCGACTGCCACGCATAATAAAAGCATAGCAAATAAAGATTTTAATTCGGTACTATCTAAAAACTGCCCTACCTTTTGTCCTAATTGAACCCCTACAATAGAGCCAAGGATTAATGGGAAAACAAGGTATAAATCGATAGACCCATAATTGAACGCATGCAGAACTGTTACTATTGCGCTTATAAAAATTGTTACAAATAAAGATGTTCCTGGAATTAATTTTACTGGCATTCCAACAATATAAATCATAGCAGGAACCATTAAGAACGCTCCTCCTATCCCCATCATTGCAGCAACAAAACCAACTAATAATCCAAGTAGTATAGGAGTTAATGCACTTTCATATAACTTAGATTTATGAAATCGGATCCTTAAAGGTAAACCTTGTAACCAGTTATGCTCGTGTAATTTTCTTTTCAGATTTGTTTTTGATTTAAGACGATTTTTTTCTTTTATAAATTCGATAAGCATCAAAGTTCCTACTATGGCTAAAAGATACATATATAATAAAGAAATTATTAAACTGATTTTTCCTATTTCAGAAAAATAGGTAAAAGTCGTAATTCCTAATACAGTTCCAACAACTCCACCAGCAACAATCATCAGTCCCATTTTATAATCTAAAGTTTTTTTGTACCAATGCGTGAGTGAGCCTGAAACAGAGGTAGCTAATATATTATTTACCTCATTTGGTACCGCGTAAACTGGAGGAATGCCCATAAAAATTAGAAATGGTGTCATTAAAAAACCACCACCAACACCAAACAAACCTGAGAGAATACCAACAATTAAACTAACAAATAATAATAAGAAAATATCTATATTTACTTGAGCTATAGGTAGGTAAATTTCAAGCATTATTCTAAGTAGTCATGTAGCGTAGTCTTGTCAATCTTAATAAATCGTTGCACCAAATACTTTAACTAAACCATCTTCTACACCTAGAACTAATCTTCCTAAAAATTCACCCGGCATTGTTTGGCTTGTCTGCTTATAAAGTACAGTGATAAATTGATTTCTTTTTATTGTGCCTAAGAATTCTTGTTTTTCTGAAAGACTTGTAAGTAATTTATTATTAGCCCATTGTTTTCCAAGTTCAACTTCATTTGCGCCATAAAGCATTTGTGATGAAAAATCCTTTGTAAACCCGCCGTAATCTTTAATGTTTGAACATTTAACTAGATTATCCCAGATGGGTTGAGCTATTTTTTTTATTTCTTGATCGGATTTATCCAACAACTCCATTAAAATTTATGAAGCTTTCTTTTCCTTCTTTTCGTCTACGATGTGATAAACGGGAACTTTTTCCAAAGTAAACTTTTTAGTTTTAGGATCTCTTCTTGAAACAGTTAAGCAATGCCAATTATTATCATCAAGTTTTAAATGATCACCTCTATAATAATATCCTGGCCATCTAGTTTCTTCTCTAAATTTAGTATGTTCAGTAACACATTGAGATGTAATTGTTCTATGTTTTAATTCCCAAGCTCTCATTAACTGGTGATAATCTTCGGCTCCAACGTTTTCTAAATCTTCTTCTAGCCATTTTAATAATTCCAAACCCCTATTAAGCATATTTTCGTTGGTCATATAATTCGTTGCTATGCCTCCAACGTATTCATCCATTATTCTTTGTAATCTTTGAAGACCTTGAATAGGTGAAATATAACTTGGAGATACCGTTCCTCCTGTGATTTCATTTCTTCCTACTGTGTAATTTTCTAAAGGTTTATAAATAACTTCCTTAAGATCAGTATATTGTTTATCACTTACTTTTATTCCCTCAGCTTTTTTATCTTCGATATATTTTACGGCAGCTTTTGCAGCTAACCTACCCTCAGTAAATGATCCAGAAGAAAATTTATGAGCACTTCCACCGACTGTGTCACCTGCTCCAAATAACCCATCTATAGTTAACATTCTATTATAACCCCAGAAATATTCAGGAGGAGATAAATCTTCAGGTCCGCTTACCCAAGCGCCTGAACATGTTGCGTGTGATCCCATAACATATGGCTCTGAAGTTGTTAATTCTGGATTAGTATATTTTGGATCAATATTTTGTGATGCCCAAACTACAGCTTGACCTACTGTCATACCTAAAAAGTTTTCCCAGCCCACAGTTTCTAAATGCGGATCTTGAAAAGCTTCTTTTGTTACCATTTGAATTGGTCCTCCTCCAGCTTGCACTTCTTGAATAAACGCATGGTTCCTCAAACAGGTTGGTGTTGGATGATGATCGATATATTCTCCGACTAATGATTTAGTTTGATCATACCATTTCTTTTCATAATTTTCGCCATTTGCATTTTGCGTATAAGTTTTTAAATGTAAAAAATAAGCACCAACTGGACCATAGCCATCTTTAAATCTACATAAGACAATTCTATTTTCCATTTGTGTCATTTTTGCTCCAACGGCAATTGGAAGTGCGTAGGCTGAACCATTGCTCCAAGGTGCATACCAAGTTCTTCCCATTCCTTCACCCACTGCTCTAGGTTTAAAAATATGTGATGCTCCGCCAGCTGCTACGATCACGGCCTTTGCTTTAAAAACATGATAATCTCCGGTTCTCATATTAAATCCTACAGCTCCACCAATCCTATTTTCTTTTTCATCGTCCATTAAGAGATGAGTTACCATAATTCTATTATAAATTTTATTTGCTGATTTCTTAGCAGCTTCTGCAACAATTGGTTTGTAACTTTCACCGTGGATCATGATTTGCCATTTACCTTCTCTTAAATATCTCCCAGTTTTTTCATTTTTCATCATAGGCAAACCCCATTCATCAAACATATGAACTGTTGAGTCTACATGACGAGCCATGTCATAACCCAAATCTTCTCTGACCATTCCCATTAAATCATTTCTAGCATATCTAACATGATCCTCAGGTTGATTTTCATCCCACTGCATTCCCATGTAACAATTAATTGCGTATAGACCTTGAGCAACTGCACCACTTCTATCGATGTTTGCTTTTTCAACGCAAACTATTTTTAAATCTCTTCCCCAATGTCTGGCTTCGAAAGTTGCGCCTGTACCAGCCATACCGCCGCCGATAATTAATACATCACTCTCTTCAACGTGAGTTTTGACTTTAGCCATTAATAATAAACACCTTTTTTAAATGAATCTTTACTTACCGTTGGGAGGTCTCCGTCAATATTTAGTCCTTTAGGTTCAGTATAAAGTCTTTGAGTTGTAATCTCACCTTGATTTGGTTTATCTTCTTCAGCTAGTTTAGGAATAAATTTACCCCAAGGTTTAGTAGTAATTGGAGACACAAAATTCTTCTCAGTTCCGTTTCTAAATTTAATTCTCCAAGAGATAGTTCCTTTTTCTTCTTCTCTTCTTACTCTAACACTGTGGCCCATGGGCGCAAAATCAGCGTAACCTCTAACATCTATTGCGTGATTGGGGCAAGCTTTAACACATGAATAACATTCCCAACAAAAATTTGGTTCTATATTTTTTGCACGTCTTATCGTCTCATCAATATGCATAATGTCTGATGGACATATATCTACGCAGTGTCCACAACCATCACATCTTGTCATGTATACAAAAGTTGACATAAATTATTTTTTTTCCTTATGTTTTTGTATCATAGTTTCTTTAATAATGCTTTGGTTGTTCTCTTTTTATGCCCAGACCAAATTGTTCAGGTGCATCAGCTGGTGGAGGCAAATTGTCTCTAGAGCCATCGGCCTCTGCTAAATTTTTTTGAATCGCTGCGCCTGGTTTGTAAAACATATGTGCAAATTTTGACCAATAAACGCCGCCGAATAAAACTAAATTTGAAACTATATATAATACTAAAAATAAAACACTCAAACCTTTCATTTCTGAATGCTGAGTGTACGACCATGCTAGACCAAATGTTGCACAAGCTAATAAAGCTAGTACAAACAAGTCAGCTTTTATAATCCTATACCAAGGGTGGGCTTCTGCTGAAACATCAACTCTTAAAAAAAACCAAAACCAATAGCCGCCTAAACAAGTTAATATTGCACCTATATGCCACAAAGCAGTTAACGAAACAGGAGTTTGAATACCAACCGATGAATAAGAAAAGATTAAAATAGCTGAGCAAATCCAAAAAATAATCGTGCCGTACATTCCTAAAACATGAGCTAACCTTCTTTTACCCCAACCAAGTTCTGAAGTTGTTGCAATATCATGCGCCACTGTCTTTAAAATAACTGCGGTTCGTTTAACTGAAGTTAATTCGACCTTTGCATTCTTTTTAGCTTTTTTTGCATTATCAAAAAAATATTTTACGTTTTTTTTATGTAGAATATCGATTAGAACACCAACTAAGGTCAAGGCAGCCATAGCAATTACAAAACCTTGCATAGCTACAGAAGGTATTGTTTCAGCTAAAGTTGAAAATGGATTGTTTGTAATCATTATAATTGTAAGAATTTATATCTAGGCCTATTTTGTAGGTCAAGTGAGAACGGTTCTCAATTATTTGAGCTTACCTTCTTTTCTCATTTCCTCTCTAATTTTTGTAGCAGAAATTTGTTGAGTTTTTTCATCTAAAACAATTTCCTCTATTTTATAACCCACACCCCGCCCATAACAAATATTCGTAATGTTAGGTACTAAGGTAACTTGTATTCTATTTTTATAATCTTGAAGAGCTTCAAAAATGTTTTTTTTTATAGTCTCAAAATCAAAAGGATTATCGTCGACACCCTTAACATCTCTAACCATAATATTTACTTGGCCTGTTTTTTTTAATGTTTCTTCAAATAATTTTTGATGACCGGCATGCCAAGGTTGCCAACGACCAAGCATTTGTGCAGTGGGATGTTTATTGTCCCACTTATAGTCATCGTTTTTCATCTTAAATAAATTTAAGCTGCTACTTGTAGTTTGTGCTTAGTAGACATTCCGCTGAGAAAGTTCCAAAGATACCTTGCCGTCAGCATAGAAGCTTTTTCTGCTTTATCTTTTTCTTCCTCACTTAGAGCGTCTAAAAGTTTCTCACATTCTTTTCTATGAATCACATCAGCAGCTTTATGAGCTTCAAAAAACTCGAGGCCTTCTTTAGATGTTACCCCATAAAATTTTTTTAATCCTCTAATTTTAGTTTCAGCAATTTCAGGAATTTGTCTTTCATATGTATACAAAGAAGCTAAACCTTCAGCGTATGATTCTCTAGCTTGGTAAAAGAAGTTTTCAATCATATCATTTGTAAACCACTCTCTTTTAACATTTTCTATTTTGTCTGGATCAGCTCCCATTGCCAGTGCAAAATTTTTCCAAAGCTTAGGGTGATCAGCAGTTGGGTTTTCTTCGTCTTGAAGATTTTCTAAAAGAATTTTTCTTTTTTCAATGTCTTCACAAATTGAATGAGTGGCACTTATGTATCTCGGAAAGGCTTTAACATGCTGATAATATTGTTCAGCGTAATCTTTAATAATTTCTCTGGTTAGTTTTCCCTCATTCCATGATTTGTAAAAAGGGTGATTTAATAAATGATATTGATCTAATTTATTGTTTAATTTTTTTGAAAACATTTTGGCTCCTTGGTTAAAACAAACGTATAAAAAAAAACCGTCAGATTAAACAAAAAAATTATCCACACCCGCTGGTTGATTTAATTAAAATGTTCACCTTTTGATTCACTTTTGATTCACTTTGAGACTCAAATTACAACCTCAGATAGACTTATTAACACGTACTAATCTATCCTCGTTAATAGGATAGTGAACGATTGTTGCAAAAATTGAAAGTGCTATAGCCATATACCAGGCATAATCATAAGAGCCGTATAGATCGTAAAAATATCCTCCTAAAAATGCTCCTGCAAAAGCTCCAAACTGATGACATAAAAAAACTATCCCAAATAAAGTACTCAAATATTTAGTACCAAAAATTTGAGCTACAATACCATTGGTTGGAGGGACCGTAGAAAGCCATAAAAGTCCAAAAGTTATTCCAAAAATGATCGAATTTAGAAGAGATGGAGGAGAAAAAATGAATACACAAATACTCACTGCTCTGAGAGCATAAAGAATGCAAAGTAAGTTTTTTTTCTTATACTTTGTTCCAAGAAATCCCATTCCCAGTGTTCCAAAAATATTGAAAAAACCAATTAAAGCTAAAATAATTGTAGCTGACCAACCTGCCATACCTCTATCTTGCATATATCCTGGAACATGAGTTCCGACTAAAGTAATTTGAAAGCCACAAACAAAAAAACCTAGAACAAGCAAAACATAACCTTTATGCGCGAACGCCTCTTTTATTGCTGAAATAAAAGTTTGATCTCTATCTGCTTTGGATGAATTTATTATAGTTTTCGATGGCAATAAAAAAAAAGATGCTATTAAACCAAAAATAATGAAATACATGAAATAATTCAATGTTTGCTCCCAACCAACTCCTCCAAGACTATATTGTGTAAAAAGTGGAGATAAAAAATAACCTACAGATGCTGCAGCAGTAACATAGCCAGTTGCTAAGGTTCTAGTTTCGTTTGGAAAATGTTTTCCTACTTCCGAAACTGGAACTCCGATAGCTGTAGCTCCTAGTGCAGTACCTACTAGAACTCCTAAACTTATTTGAAAATAAATTCCAGTATTTGGACCAGCGTAGAGTGTAAAAATACCTAAACCAAAAATTATAAAACCAATTAATACTGCTTTACTCCCTCCAAATTTGTCAGCTAAAAAACCAAATATCGGGGCAAAAATACCCCAAAATAACATTTGAATCCCAATTGCTAAACCAAACTCTGTTCTAGTTATACCTAAACCATTTTCAAAAGCTGCAAAAAATAGACCAAAGGTTTGCCTTAGACCCATTGATATAAAAATAATACTACATGCAGATATTAAAACGATAAGAGCTATTCTATTGGGTATAAATTTAAACATTACTTAATGTATCTTAAAGATTGTTTTAAGTCAGTAATTAAATCTTTTGGATCCTCAAGACCAATGTGAAGTCTAACAATATGCTCATTCTTGTTATATTTAAAAAATTTTCTTCCTTGGCTGTATTCATCCTTACTTAGTTTTAATTCCTGTAAAATTGCAAGACTTTCAAATCCTCCCCAGCTATAACCTATGCCAAAAAGTTCTAATGAATTAACAAACTTTATTACTGAAGATTTATTTTTAGATTTTATTACAATTGATAATAAACCTGTTGCACCAGTATAATATTTTTTCCAAAGTTTATAATTTTTACTACCTGGTTTATGAGGGTATAGTATTTCAATAATTTTTTTCTGTTTCTTTAAAAAATTAATTACTATTTTTGTATTTTGATAATGCTGCTTTAGCCTAGTATCTAAAGTACGTAACCCTCTTATAATTAAGTAAGCCTCATCAGCCGACATACGATAACCCGATAATTTATAAAAAAACATTATCTTTTTAAATACTTTTTTATTTACTGCTAAGGATCCACCCATTGCATCAGAGTGACCTGAAAAATATTTAGTTGCAGAGGAAAAAGACATATCAAATCCTAGTTCTAAGGGTTTGAGATATAATGGTGTTCCCCATGTATTATCTAATAAAGTTAGTATTTTCTTTCTTTTAGCTAAACTAACTATTTTTGATAAATCTTGAAATTCAAATGTATTACTTCCAGGATTTTCAACTAAAATTAATTTAGTTTTTTTCGTAACTTTTTTTTTTAAATCATCAAAGGAATTAGGATCATAAAATTTTGCAATGATATTAAATTCTTTTAAAAGTTTTTCTGATATTTCTTTTGTTGGACCATAAACATTGTCTGAAACTATAATCTCATCTCCTGGTCTACATAAACTCATGAGAGCTAGAGCTATTCCTCCAAATCCTGTTCCAGTTAAAAAAACGTGATAAGCTTTTTCTAATTCTTTTAAAATATTTTCAAGTTCAATTGTCGTGGTGCTACCATAACGGCCATAAGTGTAATGAGTTACATTTTTGTGCTGCTTAATTTTTGCTTCGTGCTTGTACATTTCCTGCATTGTATCGAATAATATTGTTGACGCTCTTGCTATAGGAGGGTTTGCAGATCTATTAGTACTATCCTTTATAGGATGTTTTAAAAATGTGTTAATAGACTTTTTCATAAAATAAGTGTATTTGAACTTTATATAATAATTACCTAATTAAGATATAAAAAAGGAGGCAAAAATATGGGTTACCCAAAAAAGCACCGTGGCAGAAGAAAAATTGGCTCAAAAAAAAGAAGAGCTAGAAAAAGAAACAAGAAAAAATAATCTTACAATAATATGAATGAAATAACTCAAATAAGAAAATTGAGTTTATGGATATTTTTTTTTCCATTGATAGCGATTAATCTTTGTCTCTATATTTCTCAAAATTTCGAATTTTTAGAAAATACATTTTTTGTTGTAGATCAAATTGGTCGTTCAGGTTTTTCTATTCCCTATTTAGATGGAAGCTTATCAATTAGTAGAGCTTCCAGAACTTTCCCTCAATATTTAATTTTCAAACCAGCTATGATTATTACGGCTATTATGCTTTATTATTATTGGTTAAATAACAATAATTTATTGAATAAGTTTAAATCAACTAAAATAAACTACAAATTCAAAACTTTTGGAATTCTTTCAGCTATATTCTTGGCTGTTCACTCTATTTTTCTTGGTATTAAATTTGATATACAAATTTACAAACTAATGAGGAGAGTTGTTTTGCTATTATTCATTATATTTGAAATTATAGCTCAAGGAATACTTGTTTATCATTTATTTAAAATTAAAAATAAAATTTCAGAATTTATAAATAAAAAAATTTTAATTCTAAAAGTTATATTGGTTTCAATTTTAGCTACTGTTGCAATTTTTAGCTTGCCTATACTTTTAGATAAAGGAAATACGCATTTTAAACATGCATTAGAATGGAACTATTTTGTTGGGGTAATTTTATTTTATTTTTTGTCTAGACTATTCTGGAGAGGAACCACATAAATTTCTAGGCTTTCGCCCAGAAATTTAGTAGTTTTGGCCCGTCGTTTTAGGCGCTACCGCCAAGCCGTCCCGATGGACTATTCTAGCGCTACTAGGTCCACCTTTCTGCCCTTTAAGCTTGAACCTCTCGGTCTTTCCTTAAATGGCCAGTTAAGAGTTGCCTCTTAATTAATTTCATTAAATCATATTAAAAAAAATAATGTAATCACTTAAAACGTGCATTTATTTAGGTTGTTAACTTAGTGGATAAATTTTTGTTAAAAGTCTTCTGTATCCAGCCACCACCAAGAACCTTGTCCCCAATTTTATCTTTAGAATAAAATACACAAGCTTGGCCAGGAGAAATTCCTGTTTCTTTATCTAAAATTTTTACATTTGCAGAATTTTTCAATAAATTTACTTTAGCTTTTAAAAGTCTACCAGTAGATCTAACTTTTATATTTATTTCTTCATCAAATTCTTTTTTTGATCCTAGGATATTTAAATCTCTTAATTTTATTTGTTTTACTTCAAGACAATCTTTATTTCCTACAATAATTGTATTTTCGTCCGCATCTATCTTAACTACGTAAAGAGGATTATTACTTGCTATCTTTATTCCCTTTCTCTGACCAATTGTATAATTAATAATTCCCTCATGATCACCAATTTGATTTCCATTAATGTCAAGTATTTTTCCAGGCTTGAACGACTCTGGTCTAAATTTTTTTATAACTGATGCATAATCTCCATTGGGAACAAAACAAATATCTTGGCTATCTGGTTTTGTTGCCACATTTAGCTTTAATTTTTCAGCTATTGATCTAGTTTCTAACTTGTCAATTTCTCCTAGGGGAAATCTCAAATAGTCTAATTGTTCTTGAGTTGTGCTAAATAAAAAATAACTTTGATCACGATTTTGATCTTTTGCTTTATACATATTTGCATGTCCATTAGTCTGAATTCTTGAAACATAATGACCAGTTATAAGTGCATCAGCTTTTAAATCTTTAGAATATTTAAATAAATCTCTAAATTTTACTGTTTGATTACATTGCACACAGGGTATAGGTGTTTCCCCAGCTGTATAACTATCTATAAATGAGTCGATTACTTCAGATTTAAACTTTTTTTGATAAAATAAAATTTTATGATCTATATTAATATTTTCTGAAACTCTTTTAGCATCTAAAATATCTTGTCCAGCACAACATTGTCTGCCCTCTCTGGATTGTTTTGTATCATCGTATAATTTTAATGTTATACCTGTTACATCATAGCCCTCTTGCTTCATAAGTGCGGCAACAACAGAAGAGTCTACACCTCCGGACATTGCTACAACTACTTTAGTTTCTTTTTTTGGCTTATTAATTCCTAGTGAATTCATTATTTAAATGTATAATAGATAATAGAGATTTTCCATAATGCTTATTGATTTTGAACCAGGAGATTATGTCACAAATCCTGCAAATAAAGACTGGGGTGTAGGACAAGTTCAATCAATTATTGGCAGTAAAGTTACTGTCAATTTTGAAAATTACGGTAAAAGAGTGATAAACGTCGAAAATGTAATTCTGGAAAAAGTAAACTATGAAAATTAACGAATTAAAATCTATAAGTAAAAATTTAATTGATACTTTTAATATTGCTGGAAAAGAATCTATAGACCTTTACGCAAGAGGTTTAAAAATAGAATTAAAAAAGGACAATTCGCCAGTTAGCAATGGAGACCTAAAAGTAAATGAATTAATTACTAATAAGATCAAAGAATTAACTCCAAATATTCCAATTGTTTCTGAAGAAACAGTAGATTTAAATATAAAAAATACCGCAAAAATATTTTGGCTAATAGATCCCATCGACGGCACTAAAGAATATATTGCTGGAAAAGATGAATATACTTTAAATGCTGCATTGGTAATTAATACTGTTCCTGTATTAGGTCTAGTTGGGGTACCAAAAAAAAATAGGCTTTTTTATTCTTATGCTCCTGGAGAAAGTTATTTGATTGAAGGTGGAAATACTAAGAAAATTAGTTGCGCCAAAAAACAACCAAAGGGTAAAATCGTAGCGTTGTCTAGTGTAGTAAAACCATCTGATATTATTCTTAATAAATTGAAAGAATTTAATGTTAATTCGATAATCAAAATGGCTAGTTCCTATAAATTTTGTGTAATTGCTACAGGTGAGTTCGATATTTACGCTGCAAAAGAGAGAGCTAATGAGTGGGACTATGCAGCAGGTCATGCTATAGCGCAAAATGCTGGCGCAATTATAAAAACACTCGATGGAAAACCTTTTTTATATGGTAAAGAGGATTATAAAAATCCTAGTTTATTGATTAAGCGCGCAGAAAATTTAAATGATTAAAACTATTGCAATAATAATATTATCTGTAACTTTTTTTGGAGTTTTATTTTTTATTTTAGTAAGAAATGCTCTAAGAAGAAAACTTGATATATTAGTAGAAGAAGAAAAAAAAAAGAAATCAGATAATCTTAATTAACTTATTAAATTCTGTTTTTTCTAAATCTAACACTCTCTTTGATAATTCAAAGTTAAACCCTCCTCTTGCTAAAATACCCATATCTTTTTTATAAAATAATTCTCGGTTTTCATCTGGCCTTAAAGGCCCTATTCTTCTTCTTTTACAAAGCTTTAAAGCAGATACAAAATCAGGTTCTATATTATCCTCCTTAATTTTATCAATACTTTGTTTTATAAATTTATTATCTATACCTTTATTTTTTAGAGATTGATTAATCTTATTTAAAGAATACCCTCTTCTTAAAAACATTCTTGCTTTTGAGTCAGAATACATTTCATCATTTATAATTTTATTTTTTTCTAGATTTAAAATTATTTCATCTATTATTGAGGTAATTTCTTTTTTAGATTTTGTTCCTTTAATTTTTGTTAAATATTTTTTAAGCAAATATACTTTCAGCTGTTGTTTGGAGGGACTATATTTTTCTAAATACGAATAAGCTAAGTCTCTAAGATTTGTAGTTAAATCTTCAAAATCATTTTTATTAACTATGGGATTCATTAAGTTAATATACTATATTATTTTTTATGATAAATAATTTATTAACCTTATTAACTTATGAAAATATTTATCTCATAGCTAATTGGGGTGTAATTCCCTTTTGGCTATTATTAATCTTTTTACCAAATAATCAAATAACAAATTTTTTTACTCAATCAATCATTCCATTTTTATTACTTGGTGTTGGCTACGCTTATTTGTCCTATAAAATCTTCTTAGAAGAAAATATTTTTGATGGCTTTGAATTATACAGTGGCCTGGATAGTCTATACTCAATGTTTGCTAATGAAGTTTTATTATTGGTTTTTTGGCTTCACTTTCTTGCCTTAAGTTTGTTCATGGGTGCGTGGATCGTGAGAGACAGTAGAAAGTATTTAGTTCCAAAAATTGTTATAATCCCTTCTTTAATTTTAACTTATTTTACTGGGCCAGTGGGGATAGTAATTTATTGGTTTTTTAGAATTTTCTTTGCCAAGAAAATCAGTTTTAATGATTAAGCCATTAGAGTTTTATTTTGATTTTATTAGTCCTTACTCTTTTCTTGCACATAAACAAATAAGAAAAATTGAGAATAAGGAGGGTATAAAAATAATTTATAAACCTGTTCTTTTAGGCGGGCTACATAATTTACATGGTATTAAAGCTCCTGCTTTTATCCCAGCTAAAGCAAAGCATATGGTTAGAGATTGTAAACTTATTGCCGAGAAAAATAATATTAGATTTAAATTTAATTCATATTTTCCAATAAGAAGCTTAAACTTAATGAGGGGTGTTTTAGTTGCAGAGGAAGATAATGTAAAAAAATATTATATAGACAATATATTTAATACTATTTGGCAAGATGGATTAAATATGAATGATGCAATAGTAGTACAAAAAATTTTACAAAATTTGAATATAAACCCAAAGACTTTTTCGTTAAGAACGACTTCTTCATTAATTAAAGATTTACTTAGAAAAAAAACCAATGAAGCATATGAAAGAGGTGTATTTGGTGCACCTACATTTGTTGTTAATAATAAAGTTTTTTGGGGTCAAGATAGAATTGAATTTGCTTTAAAAGAAGCAAATAAATAACTTATTTTTTTTCTTTTGTAACGACTTTCAATCCACTCTTTTTTAATGCATCAAATCCACCATCAACATGTGCAACATTTTTGAAACCCATTTCTACAAGAGATTTTGTTGCTAAAGCAGACCGCCACCCAAGAGCACAAAATAATACCATTTTTTTTATATTCTGAATTTTGTTATTTTGGTAATATGTGCTTTCAGGATCTAGCCAAAATTCTAGCATACCTCTTGGTATATGTTTTGAATTTTCTATTGTTCCTTCTTTCCAAAGTTCGCGAATATCTCTCACATCAATTAAAGTAATCTCATTATTTTCTAATAATTTTTTTATCTCACCAGAGTTCAATGTCTCTATATTTTTTTGGGCTTCTTTTACAAGTTGTTGAGATGATTTTATGTTCATAGAACTCAAATATAAACTAATATATACAATTAGTCATAATGAAAAAAATAAAAAATACTCAAAAAACTAATTTTTTGAAAAGGGTATTTATCAAATTCTGCAGATTAGTAGGTTTTGAAATTATCGATCAATCGAGTTTTAACTCTCCAACTCTTAATAAAGATTTAAATGAAACTTTATCCGTGCAAGGTGAAAAATCTATAACTATCCCTCTGGGTCAAATAAATATTAAAAATAAGATTAACTCTATAAAAATTATACTTAGATCTTGTACTTCTGAACTGATAATGGATCAAAATAAAAAAAGAATTTTTGATAATGAAAAAAATGAATATACTTTTAGAACTCTCAGATCATTGACAAAGACTATAAAAGCAGCATCTGACAAATTTAATGATATAAAATTTGAATTAATAGTTACTGATACTAATTCCCCAGAAGAAGACATTCATCAGATTAAAAAAATTCTTGAACAATCACATATTCAAAATAAGTTTATTTCTATAAATCTTAAAAAATTTGAAAATAAAATTAAGCAAGGTTATTCAAAGGCAAAATTTTCTAATATGGCAAATTTTTATAATTCTCTAATGATTGCCAAAAACGAAGAGGCCGATTTAATTTATTTTGTTGAGGATGACTATATTCATTCAACTAATGCGCTTGCTGAGATGATTCTTGCTTATGAAAAGTTCAATACAATTTTCTCCAAAGATTTAGTTTTGCTGCCTTCAGATTATCCCTACCTTTATACAAAAGACGAAAATACAAAGATTTATTTAGGTGAGAAAAATCATTGGCGACTAGTATCTGAAAGTTTAGTGACTTTCATGACAAGCAGAAAATTAATTATAAAATATTACGATACTTTAGAAAAAATGGGTCTCGAGTGGACTGATCCTTGGGAAGAACCTTTGCACAAAATTTATGCCTCAAATCCATGCTTGTCACCTATTCCCTCCTTGGCTATCCATTGTGCGAACATTAACTCAATTTTTGGAATTTCGCCTTTGGTTGACGCAAAAAAATTATGGGAAAATAGTGAAGATTAAAGAAAATAAAAAAGCTCCATCTTTTAAATTACCTAGTACAAGTAAAATCGATTTTGATTTAAAAAATATTAAAGGAAAGTTATTAATTTATTTTTATCCTAAAGATGATACCCCGGGATGTACTGTTGAAACTAAAGATTTTTCAAAACTTTATAAAAAGTTTAAGAAAATAAAGTGTGAGTTAGTTGGAATTTCAAAAGACTCATTAGAAAGTCATGAAAAATTTAAAAAAAAATATAAAGTTCCTTTTGAATTACTTTCAGATATTGACATTAAAATGCAAAAAAAATATGGAATTTGGGGAACAAAATCTTTTATGGGAAAGAAATTTCTTGGGACAATTAGATCAACTATATTTATAGATAAAGGTAAAATTATAAAAATTTGGTCAAATGTAAGAGTTAAAGATCACGCTCAAGTAGTATTCAAATTTGTAAAATCTTATAAATGAAAGGACCCGACTACTCGGGCACACAATAAGCTAAATTGTAACCCACTTAGAAAAATATTAGTGAACACATATCAAATTTACCTATATTTTTCGCGGGAATTGTCGAGACACCATTAGTGTTAACTAAACCACACACTTACATAAAAAAACCCGCGGCAATGAATGCTGCCATTGATCCACCTATTTACAAGCCTAATTAGTTCAAAATATATTGTTCCTCTTAAGGGATTGTTGTCTAAGCAATTATTAACATTAAAATATATTGCAAAAATACAACCTAAAAAAAATGAAAGTTAAGTTTTTAATTATCCCACCTCTTTTTGACTCTATGTGACTAAAAATTAGAAAGTTTTAATTATAATTTAAATTTATAACATGCTTGCTTGAAACAAATAAGGCCTGGTGCGGGGGTCGCAACCAGGCCTTATAATTTATCCCAACTAACGAGGGAGGGAATTATTTATTAGTCTCTGATACCGTAAGCTATCACTCCGATTTCAGCTTTATCAGTTCCAAGTTTCTCAGCTTCTTTACTGATTCTTAAACCGATTGTAGCTTTCATAATTTGGAACACTATTAGTGATACAACAAATACGAATACTATGACTGAAATTGTTCCAAGGAACTGAGGTCCAAATGAAGTATCTCCATTTGTTAATGGAACTGCTAATGTACCCCAAACACCTGCAACTAAGTGTGCTGGTATCGCTCCAACTACATCATCTATTTTTAACTTAAATAAAAGTTGAGTTGAGAAGTACATTACTAATCCACCAATTGCTCCGATAAATATCGCAGCTAAGGGACTAGGTGTTAATGGTTCCGCTGTGATTGCTACTAATCCTGCAATCGCACCGTTTAACATCATTACAACATCTGTTTTTCCACCAATTAATCTTGAAACTACTGCAGCAGTTAAAACACCACCACCGGCAGCTAAGTTTGTATTAATGTAAATTGTAGCTACTGAAGAAACGTCTTCTAATGTTCCTGCAGCTAATTGTGAACCGCCATTAAAACCGAACCAACCTAACCAAAGTATAAATACTCCTAATGTTGCTAACGGAATTGATGATGCAGCAAATGGTGTCATAGCTTTGACTCCGCCACTTGAACTAAATCTACCAGTTCTTGCTCCAAGTACAATCGCACCTGCTAAAGCGGCAGAACCACCTGCAGCGTGTACTAATGTTGAACCAGCAAAATCTGAGAAACCAGCGGCTGATAACCATCCGCCACCCCACTGCCAACCCATTTGAATTGGATAGATAATCCCAGTTAAAATTGCAGCAAATAAAAAGAACGGCCAAATTTTAATTCTTTCAGCTAAAGTTCCAGATACAATTGACATTGTTGTTGCACAGAATACCATCTGGAAAAACCAGTCTGATCCATCTGAATAACCTGTATCAACTGAGGAAGCATCACTCCATGGAGTAAATGTTCCAATGTATCCACCTTCCGGAATACCGTATGCTAAATTGTAACCAACCAACCAGAACATTACTCCAGCGATTGAATATAGTCCTATATTTTTTGCACAGATTGCAGATACGGATTTAGATGTAACTAATCCTGATTCTAGCATTGCAAAACCTGCGGCCATCCACATGACCAAGAAACCTGACATCAAAAATAATATAGTATTAAATATGTATTGTACTTCCGCAGATACTGTAGTTTCGGCATAGCCTAAACCTGCAAAACCAAAGTAAATGGCTGCACCTGCAAAAAAGTAACCAATGTATTTTTTCATAGTTATTTCTCCCTGTTTGAATAAAGAGAAACATATACTTCGATAAAGTAGGGAATTGAATTGATATGACTTGAAATTAGCTATGCTAAAAATGCAATGGTAAGAGGGTATTTTTAATATGTTTAAATTTAACAGCTCTCGTTATTAATTAGCGAGAGCTGTTAAAATAAAAAGTTTACTTATTAAACATTTCTTTTAAGCTTTTAGCTGGTAAAAACTTAACTTTTTGAGATGCAGATATTTGAATAGACTCACCAGTTCTTGGGTTTCTTCCCACTCTAGCTTTTCTTTTGGCTACTTTATAAGTACCAAAACCTGCTATTTTGACAGTATCGTCATTTTTCAAAGCATCCAGTATTATGGTCGTAATCGAGTCAAAAGTTCTTTCAGCGTCAGCCTTACTTTGACCCAAAGTAGTCGATATTTTTGCTACTAGTTGTTTTTTGTTCATTTATGCCCCTTTTTAAGTTACATTATAATCTGCAAAAAAAACCAATAAAATCAACATTTTTTTAGTGTTTCACGTAAATATTAACACTATATTTAGTATGTTAAATAATCGTTGATTTTATTGACTTTTTAAGTAAAAAAAAATGGCTTAAAACAAGCCTAAATCCTTTAGATCGTTAAATGTTGTAAAGAACATCAAAGAAAGTAACAAAAATAACCCGATTCGAAAGAATCCCTCTTGAGTTCTTTGAGTAAGAGGCCTTCCTAATATTTTTTCAAAAGCATAAAACATTAAGTGCCCACCATCTAACATTGGAATTGGAAACAGATTGATAAATCCTAAACTTATAGAGATGTAAGCCATGATACTAAGGAAAGCTATGAACCCTAATTTAGCAACTTGTCCAGAAATCTTAGCAATCTTAATTGGTCCTCCTAATTGAGAAGTGTCTCCAGTGCCTTTAAACATGGAGATTACAAACTCCCAAGAAGCACCAATAACAAACCATGTCTCTTTCACAGCATAAAATAAAGCTGTTGCTGGACCTAGTCTTTGCCTTTCAATTTCATTATTTAGAGGAGCGATTTTAATACCTATTATTTTCTTATTAATTTTATTTCCAAGTGAATCCTCTCCTTTTGTAAATTTTGGATTAACATTAAAATCAAGTTCGTTATCATTTCGCAGTATTTTTATATTAATCGTTTTAGCCGAAGAAGAATTAATAAAAGCTGAAACTTCCATAATGCTTCTAACTTCATTGTTGTTAATTGACTTAATTACATCTCCAGATTTTATACCCGCAACAAATGCGGGGCTTTCAGGTTGAACTTCTTGAATTTGAGCTGGTGTAAAGTCCTTGCCTGAGACCATATAGATAAATGCAAAAATTACTATAGCTAATAAAAAATTTGCAAAAGGTCCTGCTGCAACAATTAAAGATCTCTGATAAAGAGGTTTAACCACAAATAACTTTTTTCTATCCTCTTCATTATATGTTTTTAAAAGCTCTTCTTGCTCAGCTTGACTGAAAACATTTCTGTCTCCAAAAAATTTGACATACCCTCCTAAAGGAATTGCGCAAAATTTCCATCTTGTTCCAGATTTATCGTTAAAACCAAATAACTCTTTTCCAAATCCAATAGAAAAATCAGTTACTCCAACTCCATATTTTTTAGCAAAATAATAGTGCCCATATTCATGTATGAAAACCACAACTGTGAGCAGGATTACAAAAGGTATAATAAAAGATATTAAAATTTCCATTCGTTTACTTTTGTAAATATAAAGTTTCTAAAAGCCATTAATCTTGCATTGTTTTTTAAAGATGCAGGGTAAACGAAATAAGTTTCGGTTGGTTTACCTGCTTCATTCGGTAAAACTTTAGTTATGTTGTTGACATTATGGGCTATATAATCTGGGATAGCTGCAAGACCTACTCCACTTTGGACAGCTAATAGCAGTCCATATACACTATTTACTTTCATAATTGATTTTCTTTTTTTTCCTTCTTTATTTCCATGTTTTAAAACCCAATCAGGATTATAGACAGGAGATGGAGCACCTCTACCATAAGTAATAAACTTATGTTTGTCTAAATCTTTTAAAGACTTTGGATAACCATTTTTTTCCAAATATTCATTTGAACCATAAATATGATAATTAAAATCAACAAATTTTTTTTGTATTAAATTCAGTTGTTTTGGTCTTCTCATTCGAATTGCCACATCAGCTTGACGTGTGCTCAGATCGAGTTCTTTATCGTCAAATATTAACTCTATTTCTATTTCTGGATGCAAATCCATAAATTCTTTTATTCGGGGTGTAAGCCAGGTTGTACCAAAACTTACAACTGTAGTCACAGTTAGTTTTCCATTTAACTTATCTCTATGCCCGCTTAAATTAGACTCTACATCTTTCAGTTTTGATATAACTTCGTGAGCAGACTTGAATAAATATTCACCATTTTCTGTTAGAACTAAGCCTCTAGCGTGTCTCTCGAACAATTGAACTTTCAAATCAGTCTCTAATGCTTGAATTTGACGGCTTATAGCTGATTGGCTTAAATTAAGAATAGTAGATGCTTTGGTGAAACTTGTTGCTTCTGCAACAGTGTGGAAAATTTTAAGTTTGTCCCAGTCCATGATTATTAATTATAGTTTATTTATTCGGATTTACTATAGCTCTGCCAAAAAACTCTCCTTTTAAAATTTTAGGATAAGTTTCTAAAAGCTCATTAAAAGAAAGCTCTTTTGTAAAGGATTGCACTTTTGAAAAGTCGACTAGTTTAGCTGCTTCACTCCAAACAAATTCTCTTCTTCTAAGAGATGAGCCTGAAGAGTCTATGCCCCAAAGTTTTACACCTCTAATTATAAAAGGCATAACTGATGTATTGATCTTATTACCACCAGCGTTTCCACAAGCTGCAACTATTCCTCCAGGTTTTGTTTGAGCAAAAATTTTAGTTAATGCGGAGCCACCAACAGTATCCACTACGCCGTCCCAAACTCCTTTTTCAAGTAATTTACTTTCGCCTTCAAATTCTTTTCTGTCTATAATATTTTTTGCACCTAAGTCTTTTAGATAATCATTTTTATCTTTTTTTCCTGTAACTGCATGAATATTATAACCCATTTTTGATAAAATCATCACCGCAATACTTCCTACTCCGCCTGTTGCGCCTGTAACTAAAACATCTTTTATCTTTTCACCTAATAATAATTCTTCTTTTGCTTTTACGGCAAAACTGCATAGCAAAGCTGTAAATCCAGCCGTACCTAGCATCATCGCTTTATGGGAGTCTAAATCTTTTGGTATCTTAACTAAAAAATTTGAATCAACTTTTGCAAATTGTGCAAAACCTCCAAAAAAAGCCTCTCCAACTCTAAAACCTGTAAGAATGACTTTATCATCTTTTGCAAATTTGCTGTCTTCACTTTCAACAACTGTACCTGAAAAATCTATTCCTGGAACAAAAGGAAATTTTCTTACTATTCGTCCTCCATCATTTAAAATCATCGCGTCTTTGAAATTTAAACTTGAATAATCAACTTTTATTAAAACGTTTCCGTCCTTTAGATGAGTAGTGTCAATTTCTTTTATATCTCTTGAGAATTTATCGTTTTGATTATCTATAATTATAGCTTTAAATTTTTGTGACATTTAATGTCCGATATATTTTAAATATCTATTTTGAATACTTAAATTCTCTTTAAACGAACCTAAAAAATAATTTGTGACAGTAGTTGCTCTTTCTTTCTTAATACCTCGCATAGTCATACATTGATGAGCAGCATCAATGGTAACAGCGACACCTTTTGCATCTAAAGCACTCATTAAAGTTTTTGCGATTTGCATTGTGAGTCTCTCTTGTGTTTGCAGTCTTTTAGAAAAAATTTCAACTGTTCTAGCTAATTTACTAAGTCCAACAACTTTTTTGTTTGGAATATATGATACGTGAGCTACCCCAATAATTGGTGCCATATGATGTTCGCAATGACTCTCTAAAGTAATATTTTTTTCTATCACCATATCATCGTAACCTTCTACATCTCCAAAAGTTTTAGATAAATCTGACTCTGCGTTTTGGCTATAGCCTTTAAAATATTCTTTGAATGCTTTTACAACTCTTTTAGGAGTTTCTATTAACCCTTCTCTAGTTGGATCTTCTCCAATCCACGTAAGAATCTTTTTTATTGCTTCTTCTGCCTCTTTGTCGCTAACTTGAGGTTTGCTTGAAGACTCTTTATTAATGTCTTTAACCAGCTTCATATAGTAATGTTTTTATAGGACATAATTAATTATTGCAAATTGCTATTTTGTCTTTTTTTCACTAATTTACTGACATGTTCAAAAAAAGAGAAAATATTTTTGAGGTAGAAGAAGGAAAATTTCTTTCACCAAAGTTTGATGAAAATGGCCTTATACCTGTAACGACTACAGATAGTAGTTCTGGCGATTTGTTAATGCATGGTTACATGAATATAGAAGCTTTAAAAAAAACAATCGAAACAAAAGAGGCTCACTATTGGAGTAGGTCAAAAAAAGCATTATGGCATAAAGGTGAAACGAGTGGATTTATTCAAAAAGTAATTGATTTAAGAATTGATGATGATCAAGACGCGTTATGGATGTCTGTTGATATTGGTAACGGTGCAAGCTGTCACGTTGGATATAAATCTTGTTTTTACCGATCAATACCTTTGGGTCCTATAAAAAATTCAGAGGAAATAGAGTTAGATTTTAAAGAAAAAGAAAAAAATTTCGATCCTGAAGAAATTTACAAAGGCCAACCTAACCCTACGAAGTTATAATGAAAGTTTTAAGTCCGTTTGGCCCAAAAATTGCAAAATTAAAAATATCAAGTAACTTAATCAATAAATTAAATAAAGAAGTTGATAGAATTATATCTAATAAGAATTTAATAAAAAAATTTGATTATTCAAATAAGTTAGTTGGTCAAGTAAAACAGGAGTTTCAGATCCCAAAAAACTTTATTAAAAAAAATTTTGAAAAAACAATATTTAAAGAGGTAAATAAATATATTTATAAAAGTTTAGGTAAGAAAATTTCAAAGATTAAAATTAAAAATTTTTGGGTTGTTCAGCAATTTAATAATGAATATAACCCAATTCACTTTCACGATGGACATATTTCTGGTGTTGGTTATTTAAAAATTCCTAAATTTATTTTAAAAAATAGAAAAAAATCTAATATCGATGGATCAATTGATTTTATAAATGGAAATAGAATGTTTTTAAATGAGAGTATTTATAATCATCAACCAAAAGTAGGAGATATGATACTCTTTCCACATTATTTAATGCACACTGCTTATCCTTTTAAATCAAACGGAGAAAGAAGATCTTTCTCTTTTAATCTAGAAATTGATGAAAAAATTGCTAATGTTTTCACTAGATGAGTAATCAATCACAAAAAAATGTTTTTGGAGAACCGCTGGAGTCATGCTCAAATGATCCGCTAACAGGCTGGTTAAGAGATGGTTGTTGCAATACCGATAAAAATGACAGGGGAGTTCACACTGTTTGCGCAAAAGTAACAGACAAATTTTTAATTTGGTCAAAAAAAGTTGGTAATGATCTAATTACTCCTCACCCAGAGTTTGGTTTTCCCGGCCTTAAAGATGGTGACAGTTGGTGTGTTTGCGCAACTTGGTACGCACGAGCAATTGAAGAAGATGCTGCATGTTCTATTTATCTTAAAAAAACTAATATTAAAACTTTAGAGCTAATTCCAATTGAAAAATTAAAAAAATTTGCTGTAGATTTATCTTAGTAAATTTTAGTACCTCGAGTTTTTATAATTAACTCAAGTTCTTGGAATTCGTCGCAATTACAAGTTTTTAAAACTTCTAATCTTTCGTTTGCTTTATCAATTCTGTCAGTTTGAACGTAAAGTTCTCCTAGGTATTCATTAATACCGTTATGCTTTGGATCGAGACTTAAGCCTTTTAGATAGTAATCTTCTGCTTCTGTAAAATTTCCTGATTTTCTAGAAGTAAAACCTAGATAGTTAAGTATGTCTGGATTTTTTTTATCTTTTGAGTAAGCTTTTTCGAACTTCTTAAAAGCTTGGGAGTATAATTTTTTTGCTTTATCAGCTTTATCTTTTTTCTCTAATTTGCCAGCTCTTTTTACTAATTTAATTCCTTCGTCATACATTGAAGCTTCTGAGCTAGAGCTACCGCCACCATCACTACCAGCGGCAAAAGCGTTAAAACTTAAGAGGACACTTATAAATAAAACTAATATTTTTTTCATAATGTATATTTAATTTATTTTAAAATAATTGTTATGCGACAGATGATCTTCCACCATCTACACCTATAACTTGTCCAGTAATCCAAGAACTTTCTTCGCTTAACAAGAACTTAGCCATTGAAGATGAGTCGCTTCCATTTCCAATCCTTTTGAGAGGATGCATTTTAGCAATTCCTTCAGCTATTTTTTCATTTTTTAACAAAAATTCAGAAATTTTTGAATTAGTCAAACTTGGAGCAATGCAATTCACTCTAATATTGGGAGCAAATTCAGCAGCTAACGAGATTGTTAAACCTTCAACTGCACCTTTTGCTGATGCAACAATAGCATGATTAGGAAATCCTTGTTTAATTGCGACTGTAGAAAATAATACGACTGATCCTTTATTTTTTTTTAGGTTATCTGCTAATGCTTTAATGATTTCTGTTGCTGAAATTAAATTTAGATTAAATGACTGCATAAAGTCGCTTCTTTTAGTTAACTTAAGAGGTTTCAAATCTATTGAACCTACACAGAAGGCTAAACCGTTTACAGGAGTTTCTCCTAGATCACTTAAAATTTTATCTGAAAAATTTTCTTCAAGAACATCACAAGTTGTGTAAGAAGAATTTAATTCATTAGCTAAGCTTGAAATATTAGCTTCATCTCTTCCAACAAGATGGACTTGATCCCCACTTTCAATTAATTTCTTTGCTAGCGAAGAACCTATTGACCCTGTAGCACCCAGAATAACTTTTTTCATAACTATAAATAACATCATTATTGACTAATTAAATGCAAATAATGACGCGTGTAATAACACTTTAAAATGTGTAATTTAACAATATGAAGCTTTTTTTAATACTAGGTAATCAATTATTTAGCCCTAAATATCTTTCTGATTATAAAGACCATATTTTTTTTATGGCCGAAGATTACGGTTTATGCACTTTTGAAAAACATCATAAACTTAAAATATTATTATTTTTATCTTCAATGAGATCTTTTAAAGATGAACTAAAATCAAAAAATTTCAATGTAGTTTATAAAGATATAAATAAAGATTTTAAATTATCTTATGAAAAAAAACTAGAAAAAATCATTAAAGAGAAGAAAATAAAAGAAATTTCATTTTTTGAAATAGAGGATAAATTTTTTGAAAAGAGAATATTAAGCTTAGCAAAAAACAATTCCTTGAAAGTAAATCAAGTTAAATCTCCAATGTTTTTAATGGAAAGAAATGAATTTAAAAATTATCTTTCTAAAAATAAGAGACCTTTTATGGCCAATTTCTACAAGATTGTGAGAACTAAGATGAATTTATTAATGAATAAAAATGGAACACCAAAAGGGAATAAGTGGAGCTTTGATGAGGAAAATAGAAAAAAATTACCTAAAATAATTAAGATCCCTGAAATTTCTAAAGTGAAAGAAACTAAAGACACGGTAACTTTAAAAAAATTTATCAGTTCTTATTTTAAAGATCATCCGGGTAATACTGAAAAATTTTGGTTTCCAACTACAAGGCAAGATGCAAATAAATGGCTTGATCAATTTTTAAAAGAAAGAATAAAACTTTTTGGCGACTACGAGGACGCAGTTACAGATAAGTCCAATACTGTATTTCATAGTGCCTTAAGTCCTCTTATTAATCTGGGTTTAATTACTCCAGAAGAAATAATAGAAAAATTAAGAAAAATAGAAAATAAAGTGCCTGTGAACTCTTTAGAAGGTTACATCAGGCAGATAATTGGTTGGAGAGAGTTTATGAGAGGTATTTATCAAAACTATGACCAACGCTTAGATAAAACTAACTTTTTTAATCATAAGAGAAAAATGAAAAAATCTTGGTACGATGGAAACACGGGTCTAGATCCATTAGATCATGCAATTAATAATGCTAAAAACTATGGTTGGTCACATCATATAGAGAGGTTAATGATATTAGCAAATATTATGAACTTATGTGAAATAAACCCAAAACAAGTTTATAGGTGGTTCATGGAAATGTTTGTGGATTCTTCTGATTGGGTTATGGCTCCAAATGTTTATGGAATGGGTCTTCATAGTGATGGAGGAATTTTTGCTACAAAACCATATATCTGCGGATCTAGTTATTTCCTTAAGATGATGCATTTTAAAAAGGGTCCTTGGTGTGATGTGATGGATGGTTTATATTGGAAATTTATAGACAGACATAAAAAATTTTTTTTAAAAAATCCACGTCTTGCAATGATGGTAAGAGTTTCTGAAAAAATGAATAAAGAAAGAAAAACAAGGATTTTTAAAGCTGCAAATAATTTTATAAAAGAAAATACTAATGGTTAAAGTTTTTTTTAATAACTCATGTAACATCTGTAGAGCTGAGATTAATCATTATAAAAAATATAGTGAGGGTAATGTTGAATGGGTAGATGTTACCGATAATCAAGAAGCTCAAAAAATTACCTCAAAATCATATAAAGAACTTTTACGAAGAATGCATGTAATACATGATGGAAAATTGATCCATGGTGCCGAAGTATTTTTGATTATATGGAAAAATATACCTAAGTATAATTTTTTATACAAAATATTTAGAATTAAGCCTTTGTTTTTTTTATTAAATATTTTTTACGAGATAGCAGCTTATTTTTTATTTTTAAAAAACAAACATCTTCTTAAGTGATAAAAAAACCTGATCTTCCTAAAAAAAACTGCCCAGTTTGTAATAGAACTTTCTCGTGGAGAAAAAAATGGAGATTGAATTGGTCGATGGTTAAATACTGCTCTAAAAAGTGCTCAAAATTAAGTAAATAAACTAAACTAAAAACTACACAAATCAGATATGCAAAAAATAACGTAATAGTAATTTAGAAAATTAGTATTCTAAAATGATGAGCAATTACGAACACTTTAGAACTATTATGAAGGACGCTGGATTTGCCCTATCCAATAAACCAGTGACTAAAAAAATTTTAGAAAATGCCATTAGTTTCTCAAAATGCGATAAAAAAACTGTTTTAGCAAAACAACATGAGATTACAAAAAAAATTTATTTTCTGTTAAATGGAAGCGCAAAATTTAATAAATATTTTGAAAAAAATTCTCTTACATTTGCCACGATAAATAAGAAAGATTCCCCATTGGGTATTTCTGGTTTAAATCCTCCAGGAAGATTTATGGCTGAAATAATGATCGACGAAAATAGTGAATATTATTCATTTGATTTGAATTATCTAGATGAAATTGAAAGAGTTGATCCTGGCTTTGTGGCAACTTTTTTATCTTATATTTTATTCTTTTCGACAAATCTTTTATGGTCAACCAGAAATCTTGATAGTGCTTATAAACAAAATAATTATCAAATTTCTAAAGGATCAAATTCTGGTATTAGAGAGAGTAATTATGAAAAAATTAAGGACACAATATTTTTCTCTTCTATACTTGAGGAAGATGTAAAAAAATTACTGAATTTAGGTGAGATAAAATTATATTCAACAGATGAATTCATAGCACTAGAGGGTAATGACAGTAGTGGATTAAATATATTGCTTTCCGGAAAAGTTGAAGGATCGTTTCATAGTAAAATTGATAACTCAATTAAGAAAAAATATAGATCGATAGCAAGACCAGGAGTTGCTCTTTCATTGTCTTGCGGTAAAAGATTTATTAAATTTCCATATTCAATTCAAGTAACAAGGGACACAAGAGTTTTACATTTATCAAACGATGCGATTACTAACCTAATAAAAGATAATCCTGTTCTAGCTATAAAACTTCTTAAAAGACAAATTTGGCAATTAGGAAGATACCAACAAAGTGCTACAGGACTAGCAAGATACGCTGCTAAAAACGAAATAGAACTTTTAAAATTTTTAATTCAAGATAATTTTTCTAAACTTCCTGTAAATTCAAAAATATATAGTGTGCCTCATTTATTAGAAAATCGTTACTCTCATGAGCTAGCTTTTGATATTATTTATAATTTGATGGTAACGGGTAATGAGATTGAAAAGTCTATTGCAAATTTGATGTCGGATGCCCTTAAGAGTTTTGAAAAACAACAAAGATTTTTTAAAGAGTTAAATATAATTTATAATCGAGTAGAACAATTCAAAAAAGTTAAGAGTAAAGCCTCTTTAGATAAATTAACGCTTTCTAATTTCATTAAAGCGTTTGATCATGTACCTTACGTTATAAAGGGATTAGAAAATCTTCCAGAAAAAGCAAACCATATTTTTTTTTATAATCATTTAGCTGCTAATGATGAGAATAAGCTCGCTAACGGACACGCCTTTTCAATAGATAGTCATTTTGTTAGTGCAAAAATTTTATATCCAAAATATGGAGATGGGGGAAAAAGAATAGTTCGTGCAAGTAGAAATACTGAATATTGGAGGCATAATTTTTATGAAAATTTGGATTATATATTTGTTCATACAAAAGAGTCAGATTTGTTAAATGAGAGTGATGATGAAAAAAAAGAGAGAAAAAATAAATTCTTTAATGATGCGCAAGATATAATTAATGCGGGTCAGCCACTGGTAATTGCTCCAGAAGGTACCTCAGAAACAGAGGATAATTTTACTGATACTTCTCCTGGTCCTTTTAAACCTGGTGCATTTACTCTAGCTGGTCAGTTAAAACCTGAACCTTATTTAGTTCCTATTGCTTTAGCTAATTTCGATAAACCAGTATCCTCAACTGTTTACTCAGCAGTGATAAAACAACCAATTAAGATTTCAAATTTCGTAAAAGACACAACTAATATAAATGAAATAAAATCATTTTTATTAGAATATAGAAAAACTTTTAAAGGTTATGTTGAGGAAGCAAATGAATTATCAAATAAAGTGAAACTTGATACACATGATTTAACTAATTTAAATACTAATTATAATCTTGTGAGTCCAATTGAGGAAGAATTTGAATTAGATGTAAGAGAACTTGAATTAAACTCTATCAACCAATCTGTTAATCAGAAAGAAATAATATTATTTGGTAGCTCTACTTTTCGCATGTGGGAAAACTATGAACAAGATCTTGGTGGAAAAAATATTTTAAATCTTGCATTTGGAGGTTCTACTTTATCCTCATGTAGAACTTATTTTGAAAGAATTTTTTCAAACTATAATCCCAAGATACTTTTCTTTTACGGAGGAGATAACGATATAGGAAGAGGTTTAAATTCCGATCAAATCAATCAAGAATTTTTATTATTTGCAACACAAGCTGCAGAAAAATTGAAAAACACTAAGTGCTTTTTTATTTCAATTAAACCAAGTCCTTTTAGGAAAAAATTTCTAACGGAGATTACAAATACAAATGATAAAATAAAAAGTACTATTAGCACTTTAGAAAAATGGAGTTTTATTGATATTTGTAATCCAATGTTAAAAGCAGGGTATGATAAATTTTACGATCAAGATCAATTACATATGAACGATTTAGGATACAGTTTGTTAAGTAAGTCTTTAAGGGACGAAATAGCTAAAACTAAATAATCAATTTATTTTAAATTTTGACAAAATATTTGGAATATTATTTTTAAAATTAAAATATCCTTTGTTTGAAAACTGCCAGGAAAATTTATCTTCTTCATTCAAAATAAAACTTAATTTTAAATTAAGTTTTTTTCTAAGACTATTTAAATAGGAATAATTTTCACCAATACTGGGGTGAATAACATCAAAAGATATTGTTTCTTTAGCTGAGGATTGTAATCCTGTCTCATTAATTACTTTAATTTGATCAAGTCTTTTTTTTTGATCATTAATTATTTGTGTTTTGAAATCTAAGACTTTTTTCTCAAGTTTGATCTTTCTAACTTCATTAGTAAGTAAAATTAAATAAATATTTTTATAGTTCTTTAGTTTATGATTTTCTAAATTTAATTCGTTTTCAAAAACAAGTAAATTTTCATTAGCGTTATCATCATAATCTAAATTTATTGGGCTTAATTTGTACTCTCTTTTATCTGTTAGTGGCAAAGCATTTTCGTTTAATTTTACATTTTGATACTTGTTATTAGTAAATTTACTAATGTTCCAGGCTTGAGCTACGTAATGCTTGCCCTTAGTTTGTAATCCAGCAACCCATCTCCAGCTCAAAGTATTTGAAGCGGCATCACCATCAAATAAATGTTTCATAAAAAACTCTGCACCTTTTTGCCAGGGTAAGTTTAAGGTGAATATCCAAATACTCGCAAACCACATCCTAGTATGATTATGTAAATAATTATTTTCTTTAAGTTCATTTACCCAATCATTGAAACATTTAATTTGAGTTTCACCATTAATAGCCTTTTTATAATTATCATCTTCCTTAAGTGCTTTTAAATCTTCAGTAAAATCTGACCATACTTGAGGTCTAAGTTCTAACCAGCCTTTCCAGTAAACTCTCCAAAAAATTTCTTGAATGTATTTTTCAACTTTTTGATAAGGAAATTTTGCTAATACAATTTTAGCAACCTCATATTCGGTTATTAATCTATGACTAATGTAAGGAGATAAACAAGATACATTTGATTTATCATCCGGACCCAAATCAAAATTTCTTTTAAAGTTATAATTAGGTAATTCAGCATTGATAAAATTATCAAGCTTTTTTAAAGCTCCATCTCTTGATATTTCGACTTGCATTAATCTTCGTCATCCCTCCAGCCATCAACAAAAAGTTTCCAGCATGCATAAGAAACGGAGATAATCCCAACGCAAAAACCTAAAAGAACTCCATTATCTTTACCCAAATAAATTGTGCCATAATGAGCGCTTAGAATTGGTGGTACAACTAAAATTGATCCTATGATTATATATCTAACTACAAAAGGTGGGCGTTTCAAATTGAATTACCTTGATCAGTTGGCATTGAAACTCCTGAAGTAAACCAACAACTTTTGCAATTTTTGTCGTTACCTCTTTCCATATGCCATAAATAATAGAATTGCTTTTTTTCTTCACTCAATACTTTAACGCCATAAACAAATTTATTATCAGTGTTCATGATTAAATCAATTTTATGAGAATAATGATTCAAAAGTATTCTGTAGTGAACATCATAAAGCATAACTCTAAATCTCGGATATGGCCCTGTCATTTTCTTATTTTCTGGATGGGCAAATAACCAGGTCTGCTTTATTCCATTATCTTTATCATCATTATTTTTAAGAGCATCAAGTTGTATCTTGATCACATCATATGCTGACAAGTTTTCAGCAGGTTTGATGATATCCGCTTTAGCAGAACTAATTAGACCAACAAAAAAAATTGATAAGAGTATTTTTTTTAATTCCATATTCTCTTCAAGGTTTCTTCTCTTTTACACCCTTTTTTATACATTAAATAACGAATAAAATTTTTTTCATAATAATCCTGGTGATAATCTTCAGCAGGGTAAAATTTATCAAATTTCCAAACTAAAGTGACTATTTTATTACTAAATTTATTTTCCAGATCTTTAAAAGATTTATTAATAAATTCTTTCTCTAGTTGATTCTGAAAAAAAATAACTGATCTATAGCTTTTTCCCTTGTCGCAAAATTGTCCTTGAGCATCAAATGGATCAATATTTCTCCAGTAAACATTTAAAAGTTTCTCATAACTTACAATTTCAGGGTCATATGTTATTTCTATAGCTTCTACATGGCCAGTGTCTTTATAAATAACATCTTGATAGGTTGGATTTTTTAAATGGCCTCCTGAATATCCAGATATAGAGGATAAAACTCCATCAACTGAGTCGAACGACTCTTCCATGCACCAAAAACACCCTCCAGCAAAATAAGCTTTTTTATTTTCACTGGCACTAAGATTTAGGTTTATTAAAAATATAGTGACAAAAAGTAAAATTTTTTTCATCACTTAAAATGATATATTAATATTAATGGAAAACGACGGATTTATTGTCATAGAGGGAATACACAAAAATCCTAATAATATCGACACTTTAGATCATAAAACAAAAACTGTTCATGGCCCTTTTGATAAAAAAAAAGCAGAAGAAGTTGCTAAAGGCCTAATACAAAAAAATATAGATAATTTTTATCATAGAGCTTGGGTAGTTAATAAAATTAGTGAAATTAATAATGTTTGTGAGGAGTGTAAAAAAGAAGACACTAGTGTTAAGCAAAATTTAATCATGCATAGTTACAAAATTTGTAACAGTTGCAACCTATCAAAAACAATTTTTCCTATTTAAATTCCTTTAAATAAAACAATTACTAAGAACAAGAAGAAAGCTTGAAACAGCCAAGAAACTACGACAACACCAAAAGCTTTCCAAAGACTTTCGTAGTCTAGAGCCGCTTTAACAGCTACAACCATACATGCCAGCATCCAAAAAGCTGAGCCAATAAAAGTTACAGTCATTAATTCTGGAGTAACACCAAAAACTCGAATAAGACCTGGAGCGCTAGAAAAGCCAATTGTTCTCAAGAGCTCACCATGATTACTCTTGGTTTTAGGATCTCTAAAAAGTTTTACCCCAACAAAATAGATCACATAAGCCCAAACATACCAACTTAACAAAGATAGAGCTGGGGCAACTAAAAAATTAGAGGCTCCTAAATGAATGGACCCAACACCGGCTGCCAAACTTGAAAGAACTACTACTGCACCTGCTTGGAAAGTAGCTTTCTTATCTTTTTCTACTTCCTCAAAAAGTTCAATATCAATTTTAATTGCTCTAAAAATTCTATTTAAAAATACATTTATCATTTTTTTGTAAAAGGTTTTAATAGCTTCAATATTTTATTGTGCAGAGTCTTGTTGGATGTCGCTAAAATATTTCCTCCATTTTCTGCTGGCTCATTTTTCCAGTTTGTTACAATTGCTCCAGCATTTTTAATAATCGGTATTAAAGGTAGTATATCATAAGGTTTTAAATTTGCTTCAATTACAGCATCAACTTTTCCTTCGGCTAATAAACAATAATTTAAAGCATCAAACCCCGCGAGTCTAAAAGACCAACCAAATTTCTTAATGACTTTTCTTTGTTTTTCGTAGCTCAGTGTGCCATGAAAATTTCCAATAATTTTTATTGTTTTTAAATTATTGTTATTTGAAGATTTTAAAACGGTTTTTTTATTACTGTTAAATAGATATGATTTTTTTTTATCGTTAATATAAAATTTACTTAATTCTGGAAAATTAGCTAGACCAATTAAAGATTTTTCCTCGAAGGATAAACTTATTAGATTTGACCATGTAGGCGCACCTATTACAAAAGCTCGGGTTCCATCAATTGGATCTACAGACCACTTATAATTATTGTCAGAAAACTTATCAGAAAATTCCTCACCGATTATTGCGTCTTTGGGAAACTTTTTATTTATTAGTGATCTAATATATTTCTCAAATGCTTTATCAAAATTAGTCACGGGATCAAAATCTTTTTTAGATTTTGATTTATTGTTAACTTTTATTCCTGAATAAGATTTTTTTTTATAAAAAGAATTAAGTTTTAATGGGAGATTTTTTAAGAAATTGAAAGATTTGTTATAATTCATTATTTGTATATAACTTAAATTAAAAATAAAGATATATGAATTTTTCAAAAAATACTGAACCAGTAATTGTTGGCATTGGTTCAACTATAATTATTGGCTTACTATCATTTTTAAGTTACGAGACATCCACAGGTTTTTGGCTAATGATTTCTTTTGGTCCAACTGTATTTATAGCTTTAGCTTTACATAAAAGTGATATAGCTCAACCTAAAAATATATTTTTGGGACATTTAGTTTGTATAGTAACTGGAATAATTTTTAATGAGTTTATAGGTGTTTCATTTATCACATTAGGTTTATCAGTAGGTGTTTCTGTTGTTTTAATGATGTACTTTAAGTGCGTCCATCCGCCAGCGGTTGCAAACCCCCTCATCGCTTTGCTTTCTGACGTATCTTTTGAGTATATATTATTTCCAGTTATTTCAGGATCTTTATTAATAATAGTTCTATCGATAATTATTAATAAATATATTTTAAAAAGAAACTATCCTATTAAAAAGTTAATTTAAAAATAAAATTGAAGCATTTAATACAAGAGCAAAACTTGACCAAAGAAAATATGGTATCATTAAATAAAAACTCAATTTATCAATTTTCAAGTATTCTTTCATTAAAATAATAATGAAAAAAAGAATAACAATAATATTAATGAGAGCTAATCCAATTTGATGAAATCCAAAAAAAATAATACTCCAAATACAGTTAAAGAATAAGTGAAAAAAATATAATTTTAATATTCTAGAATTAAAAAATGTTGTCCAAACTCTCCAAATCGCTATGGACATCATCACATAAAGTGTCGACCAGACTGGAGGGAAGACCCAACTAGGCGGATTAAAACTAGGTTGAATTATTTCAGAGTACCATGGTTCTTTAAATACTGAAGTTACGTAACTACCGATAACTGGTGCGATAAAAGTTACTAAAAGAAGAATGAGCAATGATAAATATTTATTCTTTGTCATAATTTAAGGTATAACTAATTAATGTCTGAAAATCAGAAAAAAATATGGATTACAGGTGCAAGCAGTGGAATTGGAAAGGCTGTGGCTGAAAAATTTGCTGCTGAAGGATGGAAAGTTGCTGTTTCTGCTAGGAGAAGAGAATTATTACAAGAGTTAGCAAAGAACGAAAATATTGTATCTTTCCCATTAGATGTTACTGATCAGAATCAAATAAACACTGTTTTTAAAAATATCATAAGCGAATTTGGTAATTTAGATTTATGTTTATTTTCAAGTGGAACTTATGAACCAAAAGATGAAAAAAATATAGACCCAGAAAAAATAAAAAATGTAATAAAAGTAAATTTTTTGGGAGTGGTTGATTGTGTAAAATCAGTCGAAGAATATTTTAAAAGTAGAAAATCAGGTCATATATCTATTGTGTCTTCAATAGCCGGCTATCGAGGTCTGCCAAATTCAAGCGGTTATGGCCCCTCAAAAGCTGCATTAACAAATTTTTGTGAGAGTATTTATTTTGACTTTAAAAAATTTGGAGTAAGAGTATCAGTTATATCGCCAGGTTTTATTAAAACTTCTTTAACCGAAAAAAATGAATTTCCTATGCCATTTCTCAAAACCGTTGATTATGCTGCAGATAAAATTTTTAATGGTTTAGTGAAAAGTAATGCTTTTGAAATTCACTTTCCTAAGGGATTAACTTTAACTCTTAAGTTTTTAAGAATACTACCCATTAAAGTTTATCTATTTTTGGTTGATAAACTTGTAAAACGTTAGTTTAGACAATTAGATTTATGAATTTTTATTTAATTAAATGAAAAAAAAACTTTTTAAAAATTTATTAGTTGGTGGATTTTACTTTTTTTTGATAAAAGGTCTAATTTGGCTCGTTATAATTGGAGCAGCTGCTTTAGGAATAGGTAAAATTTTTTAATGTGTATATATCTGTACTCTGAATAATTTGAAAAAATAATTTAAAAGAGTTATATAATATAACTATTAGTATGAATTCTGAAAATTTACAAAAAGAGTTTAAGGTTTTTAACATAACAATTGAAAGTCTTTCTGTTTTTTATGGAATTTTTCTCATTGGTTGGGGGGTGGTTATTAGTCTAATATCTGGTAGCTCATCTTTGACATCTTATATTCCGTCCTTTCTTGGAGTCCCTTTGTTTATTTTCTCTTATCTTGCTATTAAATTTCCCACTAAAAAAAAACTATTTATGCATATTGTTGTTATTTTTGGTCTTGTGATTTTTCTTGGTGGACTGGATTTTATAAGAACATTAGCGGGTGGTGCTGCTTTTGAAAATATTTGGGCCGACGCTTCAAAAATAATGATGTTATTTACTGGTTTATTTTTTACTCTTCAATGTGTTCGGTCGTTTATTTTTGCAAGAAGAAATAGATAAAAATTATTAATCTAAATTTGATTCTACAAATTCCCAATTAATTAATTTATCAAAAAAGTTTTCTAAATATGCGGGTCTTTTATTTTGATAATCTATGTAGTATGAATGCTCCCACACATCACAACCAAGTATTGGTTTCATGTTATGTATAAGTGGATTTTCAGCATTCGGGCTTTTAGTAACAACTAATTTTCCGTCTTTAATTGACAACCAACACCAACCTGAACCAAACTGAGTAGTGCCTGCCTTAATGAATTCATCTCTAAATTTTTCAAAACTTCCAAAATCTTTTTTTATTTTATCATCTAGTTTAGAGGGCATTTTTCCTCCTCCGTTAGGTTTCATACATTGCCAAAAAAGATTATGATTCCAATGTTGGCTTGCATTGTTAAATATACCTGCTTTACTTTCTTTGGAAGATTTTTTTATTATTTCTTCTAAAGACAAATTTTCATAATCGGAACTTTTAATAAAATTATTTAAATTAGTGATATAAGTTTGATGATGTTTTCCGTGATGTAAATCCAATGTTTGCTCTGACATGATCGGAGACAAAGCTGAGTTTGAGTAATTTAATTTTGGTAATTCAAACATATTAGTCTTTTATAAACATTACAGTTAATTCTGCAACTTTAAATCCAAATTTTGTCATTGTTGCTCTATTTATTGCCACACGCTCGTCTTGCATAAATATCCAGTCATCAAAAGTAATTTTTATGTTTTTTCCTTTAATCGGAACTAATAATACATACTCAAACTTAAATGCGGGACCATAAGAGTAACCTTTTGCTGTTCCAACCACGTCGGAAGCTGTACCCTCATAATTGTGCTCATCAATTTTATTAATAGTCCATTGTCGAGTTTGTCTCTCACCGTCGGTCCAATTGAAAACTTCATCTAAAATTAATTGAGACCCATTCCATTTTCCATCGAGATCGGCTTTAAATTGTCTTGTTACCTTTCCAGATCTATTTTGTAAAACACCCCAGGCCTTAACATTTCCAGAGAGATAATCCTCAATTATTAATCTAGGCTTTTGATCTTTAAAATCTATTGGTTTCATAGTATTTGCACATCCACTTAATATAAATAATAGAATTAATCCAAATATTTTTTTCATGACAACTACTTATTAGACATAGAAATTTGAATCAAGTTAATGTTCTTAGATTTAAAGCCTGCTTCACAATAAGACAGGTAAAACTCCCACATTCTTTTAAATGTTTCGTCAAAACCTAATGGGGTTATATTATTCCAAGCTTTAAAAAAATTTATTCTCCAATTTGCTAAAGTTCTAGCATAATCTTCCGGATATGAGTTAACTTTAATAAGATTTAGTTTATTTTTCTTAATAAGAGTTTTCATCAAATTTACTGATGGTAAAAAACCTCCTGGAAAAATATATTTTTGAATAAAATCCTCACTTCTTTTGTACCGATCAAAAAGATCATCTCTAATAGTTATTCCTTGTAATGCTGCGGAGCCATTTTTATTTAACGATTTTTTAATAGTCTCAAAATATTTACCTAGATAATTCTCACCAACGGCTTCTATCATTTCGATAGATACAATGTTATCATATTTATCCTGTAGATCTCGATAATCTAAAAACAAGACATTTACTTTATTATTCAAACCTGCATCTGAAATTCTTTTTTTTGTAAACTCGAATTGCTTTTTAGATATCGTTATACAATCGATAGAAACATTGTAATTTTTAGCCAAATATTCTGAAAAACCTCCCCAACCACAACCTATTTCTAAAACTTTATTTCCATCTTTTACATTTAAAAGATCTATTAATTTTTGATATTTATTTTTTTGAGCTATTTCTAAACTGTCATTTTCATTTTCATAAACAGCACTAGAATAAGTGAGAGTTTTATCTAACCATTTTGAAAAGAAATTATTTCCTAGGTCGTAATGTTTTGATATGTACTGCAAACTTTTTGATTTTGTATTTGAAGCAAATATTGATTTAAAAAAGTTTTTTATTTTCTTAATTTTAAGACTTCCTGAAAATGAATAAACTAATTCAATATTTTTTGCGCTGATCTCTATAAGATTTGTGAGATTAGAAGTATAAAAATCTCTGTTCATGTGAGCTTCGCCTAAGGCAGAGCTACCTCCTGAAATTATGTTAAAATAAAATTTTGGATTATTGATTTTTATATTAGCAGAAAGATTACTTTCTAAACTTCCAAAATGAAAAACTTTTCCATCATAATTGATGAGTTTTAAATTTCCATTTTTAATTTTCTTTAGTTTATTTAAAACAATCTTTTCTGAAATTTTTAAAAAACTCATTTAATATTCCTCATAACTTAAATTGTTTAAAATTTTTTCATTTCTTTTTCTGTATATTGCTCCTTTTTTCCACAATAAAAATGCTTCAAAGTGTATCGAAGTTATGATTTTTATAGTCATCAAAGGGTATTTGAAAAAGTTTATAAGTAATTGTTTAAAAGAAAATTCCTTTTTATCGCCAACCTGTGTTGCGGTAAGAATTGCTCCTTGATCATCTGTTTGTTTTATAAATACCGATAATTTTTCATTTGGATTTAAAAGTCTAAAATTATAGTAAGTATTCATATTCATAAATGGTGAAACATAGAATTTTTTTTTACATTTTTGTTCGATTTTCTCATGATCAACTACTTTAAAAATATATGTATGTTGCTCATTATAAGTATTTTTAACCTCATAAAAAATTGCTCTTAATTTTTCGGAGTCGTAACAGTAAAAAATACTTAGTGGATTGAATACATAGCCAAAGATTCTTGGGTAACAAAGTAATTTAATATTTGAAATATTTTCATTTATATTGAATTTTTTTAAATTTTCGAGAACCCATTCTTTTAATGAACTTCCATCTCGGGGTCCGTGATCTTTATTATAAAAACTAAATAAATTAAATTTGTTAAATGAAAATATCTTTATGTCTTTATGTAATTTTTCAAGTTCATCTAAATCTACAAATAATGAAAAAGTATTATATTTTAATGAATGCTGAACTGGTTTAAATCGATGGTGAGTTACTATTCCGTTATAAATACAAGAATTCATCAGTCCTTAAATTTTCTAAATAATTCTATAGATGATTTTAAGCCGTCTTCATGAAAACCATAGCCAAAATAACTACCGCAAAACCAGGTTCTTTTCTTTCCTTGAAGTTTGTGTAAATCTTTTTGGAGTTTTACATTCTCTTTATTGAAGTAAGGATGGGTAAAATCTATTTTCTTTAATATCTTATTGTTATTAATTTGCTCTACAGGATTTAAGGTTAAAAAATAATTTTTTGAAGTTTTTAAGTTTTGTAATTTATTTAACCAATATGTAATACAAGTTCTATTATCCTTAGTAATAGAGTTCCAGCTGGACCATGCTGATTTTCTAAGTGGCATTAAATTCTCGTCAATATGTAAATAAGCTTTGTTTGATACATAAGAAAAACTCTTTAAAATCTTATCTTCTTCAGAAGTTGGTTCCTCTAAAATTTTTAAACTTTGATCTGCGTGGGAGGCTAAAATGACGTGATCATAATCCAAATATTCATTACCAATAGAAATTCTCACGTTGTTCTCACTTCTTAAAATTTTGCTTACTTTATAATTTTTAAAGACTTCTCCACTAATTTTTTCAAGAACTTTATTAACATAAGCTCTACTTCGATTTGTAACGGTATACCATTGGGGTCTATTTTTTAATTTAAATAAACCATGATTTATAAAAAAATTTAAGAAAAGTTTTAAAGGCATATCTTTTGCTTTTTTGAATGGCATAGACCATATAGCTGCGACCATTGGAATAATATGATATTCGATAAAATATTTTGATAATTTTGATTTTTCTAAATAATTTCCCAATGTGTCTTCGCTTAAATTATGATTAAGAAGTGACGGAGCTTTTTTATAAAAATTAATAATTTCATTTATCATCTTCAAAAATTTTAAATTTAACAAATTTTTTTTATTAGCAAAAATTGCATTAAAACCACTACCACCATATTCAACATTAGAGTCTTTCACAGATACTGAAAAGGACATATTGCTTTTTTCAAAAGGAACATCTAGTTCACGGAAAAAACTTATTAAGTTTGGGTATGTTTGTTCATTAAATACAATAAAACCTAAATCAACAGGCACAACTTTATCTTCTTCTTTTATATCATAAGTTAGAGAGTGACCTCCAAAATGATCGTCTTGCTCGAACAAATCAACATTGTGATTTTTGGAAAAATGATATGCTGCGGATAAACCTGAGATCCCTGATCCGATAACAGCTAACTTCATCTATAATTCTTAAGCTGCTTCGTCTTTATATTCGTCCATAGAAGGACAAGAACAAACTAAATTACGGTCACCGTAAACATTGTCTACTCTAGCTACTGGTGCCCAATATTTGTTATTTTTTACGTATTCGTTTGGAAAGGCTGCTTCCTCTCTTGTGTATTTGTGGCTCCATTCATTAGAGGCTAATTCTATATAAGTATGTGGAGCATTTTTAAGAGGGTTATCTATTTTATCAAATTTAGAAGACTCAACTAAATTGATTTCTTTTTTAATTTTAATCAAAGCATTACAAAACTTATCTATCTCCTCTAGATTTTCGCTTTCAGTGGGTTCTATCATAATAGTTCCGGCAACAGGCCACGACATGGTTGGAGCATGATATCCAAAATCAATTAATCTTTTTGCTAGATCCTCTTCTGAAATTCCTGAGCTTGCTTTGATCGGTCTTATATCAATTATACACTCGTGAGCTACATTTCCGTTTTTACCAGTGTATAAAACTTTATAGTCTTTAGATAATTTTTTAGAAATATAGTTCGCATTTAAAATTGAAACTTGAGATGCTTTTTTCAAACCCTCTGCTCCCATCATTTTTATGTACATCCAGGAAATAGGTAAAATACTTGAGCTACCCCATGGAGCAGCGGAAACAGCACCCATTCCTTTTTCTGGACCTGACTCTTTTATAACTTTATGTGTTGGTAAAAAATCTGCTAAGTGTTTAGCACAAGCAATTGGACCCATACCTGGCCCTCCACCACCATGAGGGATACAAAAAGTTTTGTGTAGATTAATATGACATACATCTGGGCCGAATTTTCCTGGTTTAGCAACTCCTACGAGAGCGTTCAAATTTGCCCCATCCATATAAACTTGACCACCTAACTTATGAATAATATCACAAATTTCCATAATTTTTTCTTCGAATACTCCATGAGTTGAAGGATATGTTACCATTAATGCAGCTAAATCTTTGGAATGCTTCTCAGCTTTATTTTTTAAATCTTCTATATCAACATTTCCATCTTCGTCACAATTAACTACAACCACCTTCATTCCACACATTTGTGCGCTTGCAGGATTTGTTCCATGAGCAGAGTCTGGGATTAAACATACATTTCTATTTGCTTGGTTATTGGTTTTATGAAATTTTCTAATAGTCATTAATCCTGCGTACTCTCCTTGAGCCCCAGAATTTGGTTGAAGAGACACTGCATCATAGCCGGTTATTTCTTTTAGATCGTTAATTAAATCATTAAATAATATTTTATAACCGCCCATTTGATTTGTTGGAACAAAAGGATGTGGAAGCGAAAATTCTTTCCATGTAATTGGTATTAGTTCTGCTGCAGCATTTAATTTCATAGTACAAGAACCCAAGGCAATCATAGATCTGTTTAATGCTATATCGCAATCTTCCAATTTTTTAAGATATCTCAACATCTCTGTTTCAGAGTGATATTTGTTAAATACGGGATGAGTTAAATATTCAGATGTTCTTAAAAGATTTGTTGGTAAATTATTTAAATCCACTTTTGAATTTTGGTCTAAGGTTTTTTTAATACCAAAAATCTTAAACAATATATTCACGTCATCTAGTTTTTTAGCTTCATCAAATGCAACTGATAAAGTCTTATTATCAACTTTTCTTAAATTTATATTTGCATCTAAAGCTTTTTTAAAAATAGCTTCAGTTTTATTTTTTGTTTTAATTGTAACTGTATCGAAAAAATTTTCACTTAGTATTTCAAATTCACTTTTTATCTCGTCAGCAAATAATTTTGCTAATGTTGATGTTCTGTTAGCTATTTTTAATATTCCTTTAGGTCCATGATAAATTGCAAAAGCTGCAGATATAACTGCTAACAAGGCTTGTGCAGTGCAGATATTACTTGTAGCTTTATCTCTTCTTATATGTTGTTCTCTAGTTTGCAGTGATAAACGATATGCTTTCTTTCCATGTCTATCTACCGAAACACCTATAATTCTTCCTGGCATAGACCTTTTGAATTCCTCTTTTGTTGCAAAAAAAGCTGCATGAGGGCCACCATATCCCATTGGAATTCCAAATCTTTGAGCACTTCCTACAGCAATATCTGCCCCTAACTCTGCAGGAGTTTTTAATCTTGTAAGTGCTAAAAGATCGCAAATTAAAATTGCTTTACCATTTTTCCTGTGAATTTGGCTTATACTCTCACTAGGATCTTGTATATCTCCTAATGTTCCGGGATAAGCTAAAACACCACAAATAATATTTTCACTGATTTTTGGTAAATCTTCTTTTTCGTTTCCTATAATTAAATCTAGACCAAATGGTTCGGTTCTTGTTTTTATAAGATCGATAGTTTGTGGATTACATGAACTTGACACAAATATTTTTTTTGAGTCATTTTTGTCTAAACGTTGGCTTAGACCGACAGCTTCGGCAGCAGCTGTTGCCTCGTCTAGTAAAGAAGCATTTGCTATATCCATGCCTGTTAAATCAATAATTAACTGTTGGAAATTTAAAAGCATTTCTAATCGACCTTGAGCTACTTCAGGCTGATAAGGTGTATAAGAAGTGTACCAACCTGGATTTTCTAATATATTTCTTAAAATCACATTTGGAGTAAAAGAATTGTAATATCCCATACCTATAAAATTTCTAAAGATCTTGTTTTGTTTAGATATAGATTTTAATTTTTTAAGAGCATCATTTTCTGATAGTGGATCGTTAATCTTTAACTCATTTTTAAGAAGAATTTTCTCTGGAACTGTATTATCCATTAAATCCTCTAAAGAGGTGTATCCTACTGCTTTAAGCATTGTTTTTTGCTCTTCCTCTGAAGGGCCAATGTGACGATAAATGAATTCTTTTGAATTATTGTCTATCATTTAACTTGGGTTCTCCGCTACAAATTTATCATACTCTTCTTTGTTCATTAAAGAGTCAAATTCAGATTTATCTTTTACTTTTAATTTAAAAAACCAACTCGCGCCCTCTGGATCAGAATTAACATTCCCCGGATCATCAACAATGGATTTATTTCCCTCTAATATTTCGCCTGAAATAGGTGAATAAACATCGCTAGCTGCTTTTGTAGATTCTACCACTGCTGCTTGACCTTCTTTTTCAACAGACTTACCTTGCTCAGGAACCTCAACAAAAACTATATCACCTAACATTTCTGTAGCATGTTTGGTAATTCCTACTGTTGCAGTATCACCTTCAATTGAAACCCATTCGTGTTTTTTCGAAAATCTTTTTTCACTCATCGTTTAATTCCTTATTATTTAACATAACTTTTCTTAAAAAAAGGAAGTTCAGAAACTTTACCCCCATGTTTCTTGCCTCTGACTTCTAATTGAATTTTTGTTCCAACTTCCGCAAAATCTTTATTTACATAACCCATTGCAACTGGTGCGTTTACACTTGGACCAAATGTACCGCTTGTAATTAAACCAATCTCTTCTCCAGTGTCTGAAAAAACTTTTGTATTTTCTCTAGCAATAATTCTACCTTCAGGCAAAATGCCAACTCTTTTTTTTTCACTTCCGTTTGTTATTAAGTCTTTAATTTTTTCCCAACCATTAAAGCCACCTTCTTCTCTTCTTCTCTTCGCTATGGCCCATTTTAAATTTGCTTCAATAGGATTTATTTTTTCATTCAAGTCATGGCCATACAAACACAAACCAGCTTCTAGTCTTAAAGTGTCTCTGGCACCTAAACCTACTGGATGAACTTTATTTTCATTTAAGAATTTGATTAGTTTTTCTACTTTTAAATTAGGTATAGATATTTCAAAACCATCTTCCCCAGTATATCCTGATCTAGTAATATATAAGCTTTCATCCTCAAATTTAAAATAGTCTCCAGTCATAAATTTTAACTTAGCCACACCATGTATAAGTTTTTCCAGAATTTCAACCGCCTTGGGTCCTTGAACTGCTATTAACGATAGATTATTATCTAAAAAATATTTATGTTTCGTGTCTAGAATTTGAGAGATTTGTTTAACATCATTATCCTTACATGCTGCATTTAATATAATACAAAAACCTTTAGGGGTTTTTGTTATAATTAAGTCATCAATAATTCCTCCTTCACTATTAAGTAAAAAAGAATATTTTGAGTGATTTAACTTTAATGACTGTAAATCAGAAGGAATGATTTTTTCTAAAGCAATAGCTAATGTTTCATCTCCCTCTAAAAAGAATTGACCCATGTGAGAAACATCAAAAAATCCAGCATAAGTTCTTGTAGAAATATGCTCTTTTACTATTCCATCTTTATATTGGATCGGCATTTCGTAACCAGCAAAAGAGACAAACTTTGCTCCAAGGTTTTTATGATAATTATATAAAGCTGTTTTTTGTACTTCCATAATAACTCTTTCAAACCCCATCTGTCTTTGTACCTGAGAGATTTAATCCTTCGGTGAGGCCTAAGCCTGCTTTCCAGAGTTATTACGGTAACGGTCCTTTTGCCTGAGAGTTTCCGGGGTGGTTGCTCCTTCGGCGCCAAATAATTGGTCTCTCCCGTTACATTGCGAACTTTCTTTCAAAAGACTTTAAAAGTCAAACATAATTAAGTTAATGTGACCTTTTTTTTATCGAAACTTTTAAGGATTATTGCAGAAATAATGACAGCCCCGCCGATAAACACACTTAAAGGTGGAATTTCGTTTAAAAATAGCCAAACCCAAATGGGTGCACAAAGAGTTTCCATTAACATCAATAGTCCAACTGTTGCTGAGGCTGTAGTTCTTGAGCCAATAGTTATGCAAATAAAACCTAGTGCTAATTGAGGTACTCCTAATAAAAATCCCATTAAAATATCATGGCCGGTAAACTCAAAAGACTCAGTTAAAAAAAAACCATAGATCAAACTGAAAACTCCTGAATAAAAAATTGCAGGAACCATATCCAAATTAGTATTTTTTCTAATTATCATAACTAAAATTGCAAAATTAATCGGAATTGCAAGTGAGACTAAATTGCCAAATAAAGAACCTGAAGATATAGAGTCTCCAACCATTATCGCTATACCGCTCATTGCAAGAAAGATTGAAATAGATCCAATTACTGAGACCTTCTCCTTAAGATAAAAATATCCAAATATAGCAAGGAACATTGTTTGGGTGCTTATTATAAATACTACATTAGCTACTGTGGTACTGTTCATAGCTAAAACAAAAGCCACAAAACTAAAAGACAATACAAAACCACCAAGCACCCCTGGAAAACCTGAGTCTTTTATTATTTTAATAGTATTTTTTTTATAAATACTTATTAAAAAAACTATTAAAGCTAAAAGAAAAAAAAATGATCTTAAAAATAACATTTCCCAAACTGTAGCTTCCTCGAAAGATCTGACTATAAAACCACCCCAACTCAGACAAAAACCACCGAATAAAAGTAAAATATATCCAGGAATTTTATATAAAAATTGCATTTAAAACTTTCTTAAAATTTTATTAAAATAAAACCTTAATGTTAAAGCTCTAAGTATCATAAAAAACATAAGAGAAAACCATAAACCATGATTATCAAAATAATTTGTTAAATAAATTGATATAAATATAAATATAACTGCAGAAATTATCATAGCGTTTCTAATTTCTTTTGTTTGCGATGCTCCTATAAAGATACCATCAAGCTGATAACAAAAAGATGCTACAGGCGGTATAATAATGATCCAGATAAAATGTTGATAAGAAATAAACCTTAAAATCTCTATATCAGTTATAACATTTATAATTTCTTTGAAAAAAATTAGATAAAGAATAGATATTATTAAAGCTGTAAATAAACTCACCTGAATAGAATTTTTAACAACTTGAAGAAAAGATGTTTTGTTTCGCCTTCCAATACTATAACCGATGATTCCCTCAGTAGAAAAAGCATAAGCATCTAAAAAAAATGCAGCTAGTATAATGAATTGCATTAATATTGTATTAACCGCGAGATAATCTTCACCTAATTTAGAGCCTTGATAAGTGACCCATAAAAATGAAAAAGTTAAAAATAATGTCCTTATAAATATATCTAAATTAATATTAAGTAATCTAATAATTTTTGACTGAACTATTAGCTTTTCAAATCTTGGGATTATTTTAAACTTTTTAATTATAAAATTACGAGTAAACAAAGTAAAAATAATCAATGTTATGTAACTAGCTAGTAAGGTGCCTAACGCAACTCCAAATACATTTAAATTATAAGACAATACTAAAACTGAACTAAAGACTATATTTAAAACGGATAAAGTAACTATTAACAAACTAGAAATCTGTGTTTTTTGTATTCCAAGATAAAAACCTACTAATACATAAATTATTAATTCTGCAGGAACCGAAAAAACTCTTACGTTTATATAGGTATTTATTAATTTTTGTGTTTCAGTAGAAATATTAAAAAAATGTTGAATAGAGAAATTTATTAGAGGTGTGAGAATAATGATTAATACCGCAATCAACAAAGCGATAACAAAATTTCTAAGTAAAGTTTTAACTATCTCTCTATAATCTGCTCTTCCGAAGGCTTGCGAGACTATTCCAACAGTTCCCATTCTCAAAAATCCAAAACTCCAAATGACCATTGTCATTACTGATGTAGCAATACTTGTTGCTGCTAAATATTTTGTTTCTCCAAGATTTCCCATAAGTCCTGTATCCACTATCCCAACTAAAGGGATTGCCAAGTTTGAAAAAAACACTGGAATGGACAATAAGATAATTTGTTTTTTTGAAAATTTTGATGAATAATTTGTTAATTTCATTTTTGCTCTTTTAAATAAGCTAATTAACTTATATACAGCTAATTAAAGAATGTTAGAGCAATTATTTAGCACCTTTCAAATATTAATAATCAATGTGGTTATGGCAGCCGATAATGTCATCATAATAGGTGTAATAGCTGCTAATTTTGCTCCAGACAATAAAAAAAAAATTATTGCTTGGGGATTAGCTGCAGCTTTTATTTTCAGAATCGTGTTTGCATCAGGCGTGAATTATATATTTGATTTTGCCTGGGTTAAAATTTTTGGTGGATTACTTTTAATTTGGATTATAAATAATTTAAGGCAAGACTTCTTGAGTAAAAATAAAATCAGATCTCCTAAATTAAAATCAAAAGAAACAAAAAGTTTTTCGCAAGGTGTTTATCAAGTATTAATTGCTGATTTAACTTTAAGTTTCGATAACGTATTGGCTGTTGTTGCGGCATCTAAAGGCAATTTCCACCTTATGGTAATCGGTTTATTATTGTCTGTATTTTTAATAGCGACACTAGCAAGTTACTTTGCTGAATATATAAAAAAACATCAATGGCTAGTATATTTAGGTTTAGTTGTAATTCTAATAATAGCAGTTCAATTAATTATAGGCGGCCTTGTTAATTATGAAGTGCTGTCAATAAACGAAAAATATAAATTTTTATTTGTGATATGACGGACTTCTGTATTTTGGGGTCAGGAGTAGCTGGCTCTACAATTGCAAATCTATTATCTAACAAATATTCTGTTCATGTCTTTGATAAAGCAAGAGGTCCTGGCGGTAGATCATCAAATAAAAGGTTTAAAACTAATCTAAGTTTCGATCATGGAGTTCAATATATTTCTCCTAAATCAAAAGCATTTTTAAAATTTACAGAAAAACTTTTTAAAAAAAAGGTCCTAAAAACATGGAATGGAAATCATTTGGATTTTACATTTGAAAAAAAACCACATTCTATAAAATATATAGGTAAAAAAGCAAATAACGATATATGCAAATATAATTTAAGAGGTATCAAGAAAACGTTTGCATCACAAATTACTAAAATTAATTTTAAAAATAACTTCTGGGAAATTGAAATTAAAGATGGTTCAAATTATCAATTCAAATATTTAGTTTTAACTTGTCCTTTCCCACAATTAAAAAAAATTGCAAGAAAATATCTAGATAAAAAAATCTTAAATCTTAACATTAGGATGCAACCTAATATGACTGTTATGGTCGCTTTCAAAAATCAAAAAAATTTACCTATTAGCTCTATTAAATTTGATGATGATACTTTGGCTTGGGCAGCTAATGAGAATAGTAAAAATCGATTTAGATCCAATATTAATTTATGGACACTTCAAGCCACTTTGAAATGGTCCAAAAAAACGATTAATAAATACAAAAATAATTCATTAATAATGAAACAATTAGTTTCTAGATTTATAAAATTAACAGGTTTTGATAAGAATAAAATTATACATACAGGTGCACATGGTTGGAAATATTCGTATAATTACGAGAAAACAAATTTACTTAGCTACTGGAATAATAATTATAAACTTGGCGTATGCGGAGATTGGTTTAATGGACCTAAGGTCGAAAATGCTTGGTTAAGCGCCCAAGATTTAGCAAAAAAAATTAAATAATTAGAAAATACCTTTACTGCTTTTAGATAATCTTTTGATTTTAGGCATCACCTCTACATTTAAACCCTTAAGATCCTTAGATTTAAGATTTTTTAAATTTTGTACTACTTTTAAAAATCTTGCAGACTCTTTTTTAGAAATTATACCATCTGTCAAAGTTTTAAATTTATTAATGTATTCTTTTCTACCAAAAGGTCTCTTGCCAGCTGGATGAGCATCAGCGACATTAATTTCTTCTGAGATCGACGAACCATTTTTCATTTTAATAATAACTTTTCCACCAAAACACTTCTTTTTAGGATCTTTGTCATGATATTTTTTTGTCCATTTTTTATTCTCTCTTGTCACTATTTTGCGCCAAAGTTTAACTGTACTTTTTCTTCTAGCTCTCTGTGGTGTGTAGGATTTTACATGATGCCAAGAACCATCTTCTAATGCAACAGCAAAAATATACATGATTGAGTGATCTAAAGTTTCTCTACTGGCGTAGGGATCCATTTTTTGAGGATCATTTGCACCTGTTCCAATTACGTAATGAGTGTGGTGACTTGTTTCGATGATAATTTTATTAATATCAGATAGGTTTGTGATTTTTTTATTTAAACTTCTGGCAAGGTCAATCAACGCTTGGGACTGATATTCTGCAGAGTGTTCTTTAGTATAAGTTTCCAAAATCGCTTTTTTAGGTTCATTAACTTTAGGTAATGGCACAATATATTTTTTGTTTGGACCAGATAATACGTATGCAATTACACTATCTTCACCTTCATAAATAGGGCTTGGTGCACCTTCGCCTCTCATACATCTGTCTACAGACTCTATCGCTAATTTCCCTGCATGTGCAGGAGCAAATGCTTTCCAACTTGAAATTTCTCCTTTACGAGACTGTCTAGTAGAAACTGTAATATGAAGAGCTTGCTGAACAGATTGATAAATTTTATCAGTATTAAGTTTTAATAAACTTCCTAAACCAGCTGCAACGCTTGGACCTAAGTGAGCAATGTGATCAATCTTATGTTCATGTAAACAAATTCCTTTAACTAAATTAACTTGCACCTCATAACCTGTAAGAATTCCCTTTATTAAGTCTATTCCGCTGCAACCTTTTTGCTGAGCTACAGCTAAAATGGCTGGAATATTATCTCCAGGGTGACTGTAATCTGCTGCTAAAAAAGTATCGTGATAATCTAACTCTCTAACAGCTGTACCATTAGCCCAGGCTGCCCACTCACAATCAACTTTTATTTTAGAATTTAAACCGAAAACATTTGCTCCAGTTTTTCTTGGATGAGCTAAAGCCATTTGTCTTGCTGATAAAACGGGTTTTCTATTAAAAGAAGCAATAGCTACTGAAGCATTATCAATAATTCTATTAATAACCATCTCAACTGCATCTTTATTTATTTTTGCTTTATCAGAGGCTATCTCTGCAATTTTCCAGGCTAATTGATCTTTTTTTTTTAAATTTGCTTTTGAGGAATGTACTTTTACAATTATGTTTCTCATTAATTTAACATATTTCTAAGAACGTATTGGAGTATTCCACCATTTTTGTAGTATTCCACCTCATTTTGAGTATCTATTCGACAAATAAGTTTAATAGTTTTACTTGTACCGTCTTTATATTTAATTTCACATGACACTTCATCTCTTGGTTTGATGCCTTTATCTATATCGACTATGGTAATTAATTCTTCGCCTGTGATTTTTAATTTTTTTCTGTCAAAACCATCTTTAAATTGAAGGGGTAAAACACCCATACCAATTAGATTTGATCTGTGAATTCTTTCAAAGCTCTCTGCTATAACAGCTTTTATTCCTAAAAGTTTTGTACCTTTAGCAGCCCAGTCTCTTGAAGAACCAGTACCATATTCTTTTCCAGCCACAACAACTAAATCATTTCCTCTTTTTTTGTATTCTATTGCAGCATCGTAAACACTCATTACTTTTCCATCTGGCTGTAAAGTTGTAAATCCACCCTCAGTTCCTGGTGCCATTTCATTTCTAATTTTTATATTTCCAAATGTTCCTCTCATCATAACTTCATGATTTCCACGTCTAGCTCCATAAGAGTTAAAGTCTTTTTGTTGTACTTGGTTTTTCATAAAATAATCACCGGTAGGACTATCTTTTTTTATATTACCCGCTGGGGAGATATGATCTGTAGTGACTGAGTCTGCTAATAAAAGTAATAATCTTGCATCTTTGATTGGCTTAAATCCCTCTGGTTGGTCTGGTAAATTATCAAAAAAAGGAGGTCTCTTAACGTATGTGGAGTTATCTTCCCAATTATAAATACTACTATCAACTGTTTTTATAGCACTCCATTCTTTAGGTCCCTCTGAAACATTAGAATAACGATCAATAAACATCTCTGCATTAATTGACTTTAACATAATATCTTCAATTTCTTTATTGCTTGGCCAAATATCTTTTAAAAATACTTCTTTTCCCTCTTTATCAGTACCAAGAGAATTTTTGTACATATCAAAATTCATATTACCAGCTAAAGCAAAAGCAACTACAAGCGGAGGTGAAGCAAGATAATTAGCTTTGACATCTGGGCTTATTCTTCCTTCAAAATTTCTATTCCCTGATAAAACAGAAACTGCATATAAATTTTCTTTATGTATCGCATCAGAAATATTCTTATTTAGTGGACCAGAATTTCCTATACATGTTGTGCAACCGTAACCGACTAGATTAAATCCAAGTTCATCTAAATATTTATTTAAACCTGCTTTTTCTAAATAGTCTGTAACTACTTTAGAACCAGGAGCTAAAGAAGTTTTTACCCACGGTTTAATTTTTAAACCTCTTTCAATAGCTTTTTTCGCAAGTAGCCCCGCACCAATCATTACGCTTGGATTTGAAGTGTTTGTACAAGAAGTAATAGCTGCTATTACTATATCTCCATCGTTGATTTTGTAATCAGCACCAGCAACATTGGCTTGAATGGGTTTTTCTCTTTTTGTGTTTTCTTTATAAGCTTTAGCAAAGCTTGTAGAGGACTCCGTTAATAAAACTTTGTCTTGTGGTCGTTTAGGGCCAGATATACTTGGGACTACAGTGCTAATATCTAAAGATAAAGTATCGGTGAACTCCATGCCTTCACTTGCCCAAAGACCTTGTGCTTTTGAATATTTTTCTACTAGGTCAATTGTTTCTTTGTCTCTACCAGAAAGTTTTAAATATTTTAAAGTTTCTTCATCTACAGGAAAAAAACCACACGTTGCACCGTACTCAGGTGCCATGTTTGCTATAGTTGCTCTATCAGCTAATGTAAGGTTTTTTAAACCTTCTCCATAAAATTCTACAAATTTTCCTACTACACCTTTTTTTCTTAGCATTTCAACAATTGCTAACACTAGGTCTGTAGCTGTTAATCCTTCAAGCAATTTACCTTTGATCTCTACTCCAATTACTTCTGGGATTAACATTGAAATAGGTTGACCTAACATAGCTGCCTCTGCTTCTATTCCGCCAACACCCCATCCTAAAACTGATAATCCATTAACCATTGTCGTATGACTGTCTGTTCCAACTAACGTATCTGGATAAGCATAAAGATCATCACCGCTTTTTGATGACCAAACTACTTTAGCTAAGTATTCTAGATTAACTTGATGACAAATGCCTGTTCCAGGAGGAACGACTCTAAAATTATCAAAAGCTTTTTGACCCCACTTAAGAAATGCATATCTTTCTCCATTTCTAGAAAATTCTTTTTCGACATTTTGATTGAATGATTTGCCTGAAGCATATTCGTCTACCATAACAGAGTGGTCTATTACTAAATCTACTGTCGATAACGGATTGATTTGATTTGGATCTTTATTTTTTTCTTTAACGGCGTCTCTCATTGCAGCAAGATCTGCAATAGCTGGTATACCAGTATAATCTTGCAATAAAGTTCTTGCAGGTCTGTAAGCTATTTCTGTGTTTGATTTTTTATTCTTAAGCCATTCTTTCAAAGCTAAAATCTGTTTTTTATCAACGGTAGCATCATCTTCATAACGCAGAAGATTTTCTAATAGGACCTTAAGAGATTTTGGAAGTTTTGATATTCCCTCTAAACCATTTTTCTCTGCAATTTTTAAGTTAAAAATTTTATAATTTTTGCCTGATGAATTAAGAGTATCGAGAGATTGAAATGAGTTTTTACTATTAAATTTCATGGGCTATACATAGAACAAAATAACACAAACGATAAGTAAAAAAGACATAGAGTAATTAAAATTTTGGATAAAACGATCGGTTGTGGCGAATTTTCTCATGTATTTTCCTGTTAAACACCATGCAGCTTGACTGCTTACTGCCATTAAGAAAAAAACGATAGTGAAAATAATTGTGTCTCTTAAAAAGTTATTTTGAACATCTATAAATGTAGAAATTCCAACTAATGCGATAATTATTCCTTTTGGATTAATAAATTGGAAAAAGAATGTATTAATAAAAGTTATTGGTTTTGGGCTAGTTTTTTCTGACTTGTCTTTTACAAATGAAATTTTATAAGCCATATAAATTAAAAAAAAAGATCCAAATATTTTTATAATATTTTGCAAATTATCAATTTTTTGAAAAACTGCTGAAGAACCTAATTGTAATACAATAATTAAAACAGTCCAACCCGTAATAACCCCTAATATGGTGGGTATAGTTTTTTTAAAACCAAAATTAAACATTGTGTAAGCAGTCATAATATTGTTTGGACCAGGCGAAAAAGAAGTTGCTACTCCAAAAAGTAGCAAAGAAATTATATGAGAAAGCATTTAGTGAGGGGCTCTAAACCTATTATGGCAAGCAGAGCAGTTACCCCACATTAATTCTTTCTGTACTGCTCTTAGATCTTCTGCGGTATCAATAGCCTTAGCTAATTTAATCATATCATCTGAAGCTTTTTGCATTAAGGCATTAAACTCATCTTTATTTTCCCAAATACTTGGAAGAGCTTCTGTTTTAAAACCCTCTTTTGTATTTTCAGGAAAATAATCTAATAATTTTACATAGTTGTCTGAGATTTTTTTCATTAAAGGTTTAGCCTCTTCAATCTTATTTGATTTAAGCAAAATGGATATTTTTTTACCATTTTGATAATTTTCACTAAACATTGCTTTTCTACCTTTAATAATTTCTTCTACAGTTTGAGCATTAGCAGAAAAAGAAAAGCTCAAGGACAAAATAATAATAAAAATTTTTAATATTTTTATCTTTTGTATCATTAAATTTATATTGTCATGAATACTGAAGATTTCCCATCTTTAAGTTGATAAATAACATAGGGTTCATCTTTATCACCTGGCATTCCTGGTGTGCCAATCGGCATTCCAGGCAAAGCTATACCATCAATATCAGGTAGCTCTTTTAATAATTTATTTACCGCTTCAAAGGGTACGTGACCTTCTATAAAATATTTACCCATTATAGTAGTATGACAAGACTGCATTTCTACTGGTATATTATATTTTTGTTTTATTGTATGAAGGCTTCTCATATCTGTTTGTTTTACCTCGAATTTTTCTTCTTCTAAAAATAAAACATAACCATAACAACATCCACACGAAGGAGTTTTAAAAACCTCGACAATTTGTTTATTGTTAATATTTGCCAAAGCATCTTTTTTATCTGTGACAAAATTTAAAATATAAAAAAAAGAGAATGTTAATACTATTGAAGCTGTTAGTTTTATTAAATTTTTTTTGAGTTTCATATGCTAATATAATTAATTATGAATATACTTAACAGTCAAAGTGAGTATGGACTATTAGCCAAATTGTTCCACTGGGTAACATTTATTGTTTTAATAGCACAGGTTCCTTTTGGATTTTATCTTGTAGGACTTGAGTTTTCAGATGAAAGAATTGATCTTGAAAACATACATATTCTTGTGGGTATAACTGTTTTCTATGTAACTTTATTTAGACTAATTTGGAAATTTTTTAACCCAAGTCCGTCTGAAACAAAAAGTTATTTTAAAGGACAAGTCTTTATTGGAAAAGCAAACCATTTTTTACTCTATCTTAGTATTTTTACTATCACCATATCTGGAATTCTTAAGAAACTTTACATGGGAGAAACACTTAATTTTATATTCTTTAAATATGGTTTTGAAAAAGATAATTTTGTTTTAGCCGATACTTATTATGAAGTTCATATTTACGCTAATTACCTTCTTATCGCACTAGTGACCTTGCATATATTAGCCGTTATTATTCATCATCTTATTTTTAAAGATAAGATTTTAAATAAGATTACTTAGTGACAAGCAATATTAAATTTTTTTAGTCTCCAATAATTATAAGGCCAGGGTGTTACAAAACCAACCGCTAACATTATTGGAACAATCCACCAGGTAAGCATCGCTCCACCTGTTAAAAGATAATCAGTTAAGTTCATAGCAACTTCCATGCTTATCATTGAAATTAAGCTCATTCCTACTGCAGTTTTAAATGCGTTTTTAAAAGTAAAATTTTGTTTAAGCAGTATGATGGTTTCTAAAATAATACTAGTAATAATTCCGTTAATTATTGCTAAAATCATTATTGCTAATACTGGAAAAGGTATTTGTGTAAGTTGAAAAAATAAAATTGTACCAAAATCACCTATAGAACAACCTAATAAACACCATGAAGTATTTTTGGCACTTCTTGACCATGTGTGTTTACAACTCCAGTGAAAAGTTTCAGAACTCATTAAATAGAATTTATTTGCTTACTCGCTTATTAATATTATCTAAAGCTTTTGTAAACTTATAATAAAATTTCGCTTTTTTAAGCTCTTGTAATGCTTGCATATTTAAACCTTTAGGAGTTTGTGAATCTGCTACAAGTTTCTTAAAACCTTGTGATCTTTTATTAACTGCATCCTGACTGAGTGATAAAAATAGCTCAGCAATGTAGTTTTGAGCTAAATTTTTATTTATACCCTTTCTAATTAACCAATTTGTACTAGTATTTAATATTTCGTAATAAGCTGCCATAATAGAAGCAGTTGACCAAAACTTATTACTAAGTTTCTCATTACGAATTTCTAAAACTTCACCTAAATGCTTAAATAAATTCTTAGCAGTTTTGTTAGGAGGGCATATTACTATAGGTCCTTTTTTTATCTCTATAGGCGGCAAAGGAGTAGCTCGAACAATATTCTTATTTTTAGTTAATCTTTTTAGATTAGCTAAATTAATAGTTGATATTAAACTTATAATTTTTTTATTACTTGCAAATTTTAACTTTGATAAAATCTTTCTACCTACATTAGGTGTGATTCCTAATATAATTATAGATGATTTATTAATAATATCCTGATTATCCTTAAGTATTTTAACACGTCCAAATTCATTAGCTAATTTTTTAGCTATGCTTCTATTCCTTGAAGAGATATAAATTCTTCTAACTTTTAATTTAGACTTAAAAATACCGAGAATAATTGAAGATGAAATTTTTCCTGTTCCTATAAATCCTAAAATCATGAATAATGCAGAATAACCAAGCTCTACCCTTTAATAAAGAAAATTTTAAACAAATATTCTCCTTACAATTTATAACTGTCATTATCATATCTATTCCAAGTTCTCTTGTGGCTGATTATTTCAATATTCCTCTAGCCTGGTTTTTAGGGCCAATGCTTATTACATCTCTTGCTGCTTTAATGGGTTTCAAAGTGAAAATGCCAAGAATAGTCTTGTCTTCAGTGCTCATTATTTTGGGATTATACATCGGAAATTATATCGACAAAAGTTTATTCACTCAAATAAATCAATGGGTTTGGACCTCTCTTATCATGCTAATTTACATTGTTGTCAGTGTATTGATTGTTTCAAAGTATCTTCAATTTTTTTCTAAATATGAGAGAAAAACCTCAATATTTTCTGCAGCTCCAGGTGCGCTTGGTCCCTTAATGATTTTAGCGGAGGATGAAAAATCTGATCTTAGCCAAGTTGCGACTTCTCATCTAATAAGACTAATTATAATAATTACTATCTTTCCATTTATTGTAGATAGTTTTTATGAAGTAGAAAATCTTAAAGTTTTAGATGAGGTTTTAACTAATCAAAATTTAGTAAATTTATTAATATTAATTATAACTTCAGTAATCCTTATTTTTTTATTTGATAAATTTAAAATTCCAGCTGCCTTACTTTCGGGAACTTTGGTTGCCAGTGGTTTTTTGCAAATTACAGATATAGCAAGTTATAAAATTTCTCCTGATATAATTGATTATTGTCTATTGATTTTAGGTTCGTCAGTTGGTTGTAGATTTGCTGAAAAAACTTTTGGTGAAATTGGAAGAAATGCGCTTCATAGTTTTGTTGCAACTTTTCTATTAGTGGTTTTAGGTCTTATAGCTGCTTTAGCTGCGGGACTAGTAATTGATAAAAATTTTTTCACATTATTGTTGTCTTACTGTCCAGGGGGAATTTATGAGGTGGCTGTTATTGCTATTTTTTTCGACCTTGATCCAGAATTCGTATCTTTTCATCATATTATAAGATTATTAATGATTTTATTTATTGTGCCAATAATACTCAAAATAATTTCAAAAAAAGCCTAATTTAGTCTTATCATCTTTGACACTCCTAATTTAATTAAGTAAAAATTCGTATGGCAAATTTTATTGACCTTGTAGCAAGAATTCTTATTTCAGCTCTTTTTTTGATATCAGCTTATGATAAAATATTCAGTATTGATGGGTCAATGAGTTGGATGGAAGGATTTGGAGTTCCAGGTATATTATTATATGCAGTTATAGTTTTAGAAATAATCTTGCCTTTCTGCATAATAATTGGTTACCGAGCTAGAATTTCAGCAGGTCTTCTTGCTATATTTTGCTTAGCCACAGCATTTATTTTCCACTTGAACTTTGTAGATCCTATGCAAAAAATAGCTTTTCTTAAAAATGTAGGATTAGCTGGAGGATTTTTATTCATTGTAGCCAACGGAACAAAAGACTGGTCAGTAGACACTAAAAAGAAATACGTTAGGCTATAAAAAAAACCTAGCTAAAATTAATTAGCTAGGTTTAAATCTAAAATTTTAAATTATTAAAATCTTTTTCCTACTGAAATTTTGAATTCAAGAACATCTAGATCAGCTTCTATTTTGTTAACTGTAGAAGAATTTAGTGCAAGATCTTCAAAATCTGTAAATTCAAGTGATGTCTTTGTGAAAAATCCACCCACTTCACTATTTACACCAGCACCTATTGTGTAGCCGTCTAAAGTGGCATTACCGTAAGTACCAGAACTTGTTATGGCATTTTCTAAAGTGTTTACATCAATTTGAGAAAAACCTAACTTTGCATAGATTGGTCCAATTGGATACTCTATATAAAGCGTATTAAAATTCTCAACTTCTGCGTCAGCTGTTCTTGTGACAGCACCACTAGCATCTGTGCCACTAACACCTTGAGCGGTTTCAGATCTAGAAAATGCTTTGCCAGATACGTCGGCTGTACCAGGAACGTGAGACAATCCAATTACCATTCCGCCGTCGAATTCGTAATCAAGAAAGATTGATCCGATCATTCCCAATTCATCAACTGATTTGCTGTTTTTATTCGCAGCTCCGCCAGCTACAGTTCCTGCATCGGTAGTCTCTGTACCATCTGCACTAACTTTAGCTAATGAACCTGATACACCGATTCCAAAAGAACCAGCGTAAGAAACACCAGTAAGAGCGAAAGAAGTAATTATTGTTAATATTAACTTTTTCATTATTATTCCTTAATTTATAAATTAATGTTACTATTTCTATTATATGAGACTCTTATATTATACAATCTCATTTTAGCCACTTTTACATTATTCTAAATGAGAATCTCAAAAAAGAGAGGTTTTATTGATTTTTTAGTGTGTCATATATGACACAATTAGGCTCTAAATCAATTAATTCTCTCTTTAATTGAAAAAGAAATTTTAGAGTTTTCTGAATTTAAAAAGATCTTATTTGATAAAATATTGGTTATATTTTTTTTTTATTAAGTTCTTCTTTAACAGATTTCTGATGTATCTGTATTTTTGAGCCTTGGAAAGTCTAAGAGGTGAATTTAAAACTTCTTTAGCTGATAAAGTTTTCTCGCTCACTAACCTAGATACAACATAACATTGATAATTAGAAAGATTAAGAAATATAGCTAAATTTTTCTTATCTAATTTATTTATAACTTTGAATAATTTAATTAATTTTAGTGATGGCATGAAATTAAGAAACGCTTATGTCATAATTTTTAAACTATTAATAGGTTAATTAGTTATTATTTAAAGAAAAATTAAGCTATTATGTCTCAGTTTAGGTTTTAGAGCTTATTTTGTGATTTAAAAAACTATTATAAATTTGCCATCCAACGATAGTTAAAATTGCTATCATGATACAAATTGTTAATGGTCTGTCCCATAAGAATGACCATGAGCCATCACTGATTAAAAGCGATCTTCTTAAATTCTCTTCCATCAGTCCACCTAAGACAAATGCTAAAATTAAAGGTGGCATGGGAAAATCATAAAGTCTTAAGATAGTTGCAACTACAGCAATACCAATCATTAAAAAAATATCAAAATTATTAAATGACATTAAATAAATTCCAGTCACAGAGAAAAATAAAATCATTGGAATTAAAAAGGTTCTTGGCACTGCAAGTATTCTTGCTATGTAAGGAATAAGTGGAAGATTAAGAATTAAAAGTACAACCATTCCAATATACATTGACATTATTACCGACCAAAATATTTCTGGATTAGTTTCATATAATCTTGGACCAGGTTGAATTCCAAAACCAAGTAAAGCTCCCAGCATAACTGCAGTGGTTCCGCTTCCTGGAATTCCTAAAGTTAATAACGGTACGAATGCACCAGAACAAGCTGCGTTATTTGCTGTCTCTGGTGCAGATAAACCCTGTACACTTCCTTTACCAAACTTTTCTTTTTCCTCATTACTGACAAAGTTTCTCTCCATTCCATAAGCTAGAAAAGATGCAATAGTAGCTCCTGCACCCGGTAAAACTCCAACGATAAATCCTAAAATTGAAGAACGTGGAATAGTTTTAGCCATTTGTTTTGTTTCTTCTTTACTAACTTTTATTGAACCTAAATCTGTTAAGGAAATTTGTTTTGCGGCTTTTGTTGGATCATTACCTTTAATTATAATTGTTAAAGCTTCACTCATGGCAAAAGTTGCCATAACTACTAATACAAAACTAATTCCGTCTGATAAATTCATTGTATTAAAAGTAAATCTTGGGATATCAGATAAAGTATCTTGTCCAACAGATGCTAACATTAAGCCGAAAACGCACATCATCATTGCTTTTAAAAAGTTTCCTTTAGATGAAAATGCAGCAACCGCTGTTAATCCTAATATCATTAAGCCAAAATAATCTGGTGATCTAAATGACAAACTTACTTTTGATAAGCTTGGTGCAGCGATTAATAAAAAGATTGCTGCAATGGTACCGCCAGCAAATGAACTATAAGCGGCAATAGCTAAAGCTTTACCAGCTTTACCTTGTTGTGCCATAGGATAACCGTCAAATGAAGTTGCAACTGTTCCAGGTACACCAGGTGCATTAATTAAAATTGAAGACGTTGATCCACCGAAAACTGCACCGTAATAAACTCCTGCCATTAAAATTAATCCTGTAGCAGGATCGAAACCATAAGTAATTGGAATCATTAAAGCTATTGCAGTCATTGGTCCTAAACCTGGCAACATTCCAATTATGGTTCCTGCAAAGCACCCGATCATTACCATTAAAATGTTTTGAAAGGATAAAGCAGTTTTTAAGCCAATAAGTATTCCCTCTATCATCCCATTATTCCTATATATTTTAATAATGGATCTCTAAGGTATACGGCTAGTAAACCGTGAAGAAGATACATGAAGATTGCAACAAAAGGGAAGGAAAATATTAATATATATTTCCATCTTCTCTCTCCCAAAAAATAATAAGAAAATACAAGAAATAAAGACGTAGACAAAAAGAAACCGACTTTAAGAATTGTTGCTCCATAAACAATCATTGTAACAACTAACAAAATAGTCTTTTTAAACTCTAAATGTAATGGGTCTACTGCTATAGGTTTGCGGTCTGGTAAAACAATCTTTAAACCAGCAAAAAACATTCCAGCATAACCCAGGTATATAGGAAATGTTTTTGCATTAAATGGCGCTCCCTCGTCGAAAGCAAAAACTTGTATTTGATGTGCGGTGTATAAATAAAAGGCTGATAAAATAAAGAAGAGCAGTGAGATAATCTTAACTGAATTTATTTTCACTGCTCTTCCTATAAGTTAATAAACTAGATAACGCCTAGTTTTTTCATTAACTTTGTCATTTCTTTAGTTTGCTTTTTCAAGAAGCTGTCAAATTTACTACCTGGATTATAAATATTTACCCAAGCATTTCTTTTTCTAACTGTTTCCCATTCAGGAGTTTTTTGAACATCTCCTAACATTTTAGCAATCTTTTTAACGTCTCCACTTGACATACTCTTAGGAGCAAAGAATCCTCTCCAGTTAACAAACTGAACATCGAAACCTTGTTCTTTTAAAGTTGGAACATCTGGAGCATCGCCTACTCTTTCAGGAGCGGTAATACCAATAATTCTAACTTGGTCTCTGGCACCCATTACTTCACCTAAACCAGTTGAAAGAATTTGAGTTTCACCTGATAAAAGTCCTGCCAATGCTTTACCACCAGCATCGTAAGGCACGTAAACTACATTGTTAGGGTTAGCGCCTGCTTCTTGAAATGCAAGTGCGCCAATTAAATGGTCCATACTTCCTCTTACAGAACCGCCAGCCATTTTGATAGACTTAGCATCTTTTTTATAAGCATCAACTACATCCTTAAAATTTTTGTAAGGTGAGTTTTTAGCAACTGCGATTGCACCGTAATCACCAATTACACCAGCAATTGGTTTAACATCTTTGTAAGATAATACACCAGATCCAGCTACATAACCTTTGTGTCTAGTGATCGATCTTAATACTAAAGGTGTTGATTGGACTAATACAGTTCCTTCTGGCTTCGAATTAATTATGTAAGATAGAGCTTTTCCTCCACCACCACCTGACATATTTTCAAATGAAGCACTTTTTAGAAAACCAGCTTTAGTTAAAGCTTCTCCAGTTCCCCTAGCAGTTCCATCCCAACCACCGCCAGCACCACCACCGATAATGAAGTGCAATTTATCGATCGCAAAACTAGTTGATGAGATTGAAGTTAAAAGAACAGTAGCGAAAACTAGGCTAATTAATTTTTTAAATTTATTAAACATATTATTTCCCTCTGTTGATTAATTAATTAATATCCATATTAAAAATGAATGAAACTAGAGAGTCAACTGTTCTTAATTAAAAAAAGTTCCTCTAATTCTAAGCAATTCTCTTGATAACCCAGAATGCTCTTTGAAAGCTTTTCTACCGTGTAACCAAAAGTAATTATTTGAAAATATTGTAGATCCAACAGGAAGTGGAAAAATTACTTTATTTTTACTCTCCTCTAATGCGTCTGATAATCTTTGAAGAAATAAACCTTGTTCCATGTTTTGAGGTTCAGGAAATTGATCAATATAAGAAATTGTAGGTTTTCCATTTTCATCTTTTGAAAATACGGGGTGCTCTACTTTATAGTCAATATTTTTACTCTTAGGTGATCCCCATATAAAATTTTGTTTGCCGATAGGATCATTGCTCAATTCATCTAGGTGTTCCCAGTCATCTAAATGTAAAATTACACTATCTCCTCCATTTACATTTTGTTCTTCCATTTTAGTCATAATTAGCCAATCAGTTTTCTCTCTTACATAAGTGCCATCAGTATGAAGATCTAAATTTGTGTAAGCTTTTCTTAGATATGAGTCGCTACTATCCTGATGTTTAACATAGAACCTTGCGTAATATTTGCCTGTCATCGAGTCAAAGTTAGGATTCCCAACTAAATAAGCGAGTCCAGTTGATAGTTTAACTAAGAAATCTTTATCAAACTTTTTATTAATTTCAGGCTCAACAATAGCTGTGCCTGTTTCACGATCATTTAATATTTTTACTAAAGTTTGGCTAAGTTTATTTTCGAAAACCTCGTCTAAGCTTTTAGCTAAGCTAAATCTAGAAAAAGGTTTGTATTCTAGAGACGTAATAGTGTGTTTTTTAAAAGGAAAAACTAATCTGTCAAGATCGCTTTCATTTAATTTTATAACACTTACTCTTTTAGATTTATTATGGTCTGCAACTGCAAAGCTCATCTAATTTACTCCGAAATTCCCATGATCCATAAAACAATAAAAGCTAATAATATTGGCTCCATAATAATTTTATCATAATATATTTTTACACTGAATTCAAAAAACTTAGAAATATAACTGAAAAAATAATAGGAAAAACTTAGTTGTAAATTAATTAATCTAAAGTAATTGTAATACTTGGCTCTGCTGCGAACATAATAGCATTTGTACAAGTGGTTGAAGCAGCTCCAACTGCATTGCTAACATCAAAAGCAATCGTAACGTTTGGTATTCGTCCAGCCTTTAAAGTTGCTGGTTTTGATAATACTTGTCTAAATTGGAAATGTGTATCGTTATTGTCAATATTTCCATCTGCTGTAACACTTGCGCCCAATGAGTCATCTGCACCATTAATATGGTCACCTAACGTTGAAGATACAGGAACAAATAAAGTAGTTGAGTCGGCTCCCGCTGCTGCAGCTTGACCAACTGCACTAGCACTAACTGATCCTGACGCTCCTGACTTGGTCACACACGTTCCATCTCCACCAGTGATAGTCATTGCTCTAGACATTGTGATTTGCATATATGTGTAAGTTGTTCCAACAGTAGCAGTATTCAAATTTCCATACGAGGCAGCTGCCACACCTGCATCTACGGCTGCAATATCTACTGCTCCTGAGTCACTGGATGGACTTATTGTTACTGGGTTTAAACAATTGTCTGTTGCACTACCTGTTTCACAAAGCTCTAACTTTGTCATTGTAACTTTATATTCTGTTGCTGCACCTGTGCCAGCATGTGAAACTGAATAAAATAAACTAAAAATTATTAATGATTTTAAAAAAAATTTAAACATAGTTATTTCTTAGTTATTGTTACAGCTCCTTGAATTTCTACGACTAAATTATTATTTCTTCTAACTTTATCTTTAAGTTTATCTTGCATATTTGCTTTAACAAAAGCTACATCTGAAGTTAAGCCATCCATTAATGTTGCTTTATTGGTTCGTGGCGGATGGGTGAAAGTTAATCTGTAGTTCCACATATCATCTTGACCATCTACACTTGATACATCGTTTTCTACATCGAATGCTAAAGATGGTGTTAAAGCCATTTCTAAAGAATAGATATTACCTTTGGTGTCTTGAGCTGCTTTTTCATTTTCAAATCTATATCCTTGAATATTAAAAGTTGTCCAAGGCATGTAGGGAAGCTGAGAGCTAAGATTATATTCCTGTCCACTTAGTACTTTTTCATTAAATCCATCAACGATTTGATTATTTGAAATCTCTTGATAATAATTATAATTAAAGTCTATGATTGCCGCTCTTGCTTCAAGACCCATGCTCAAACGTTGGTGTTGTTCGAATAAATCAACATCATAAAAAATATTTCCACCGATCATCATGGATTGGTCAGCATTTAATTCTCTATAACCAAGACCAATATTACCTATAGCTCTTTTATCTCCATTAACATCTTGGCTGTGTAAACTAAATTGAGTAAAAACATTAGAGTTTTCATTGTCTATCAAGTCTCTTACACCTAAAATATCAAATTGAACTTCTGGATTACCCTCGTTGTCATCTCTTATGGAAATATCTACTTCTGTTAAACCCTCACCAGGAATTAAATTAGATACCGTTGATGATACTTTTTCTGAAATTTTGTTAAGTGTAGAACCTTTAATATCGGCGTGTGCATTTACACCAAGAGATAATGCAATAAAGCATGTAATAAAAATTCTAATCATTTTTTTATTTTTGTTAATTTTTTTTATAAACAAATGGTCCAAAACGATCAATACAAAAATTAACTCAATATACTTAGGAGGATTGCTGAAAAAACTGTAGGAATTACTAAATTTTTTTTCGATATTATGAAAATTATTACACATATAAAAACAACTACTATTCTAATAATGACATCGGACTCTGCTAAAACCCCCGCAGGAAATATTATCATTCTACCCAATAGAGCAGCTAGAGTTGAATAGGCTACGCAATTAAACCATTGAAATAATTTAGATTTAACACTTACTTTTTCTGAAGTAAGTGCTCCCATAAATCTTGAAATAAATGTTGCTAGTGATGTTGCTATGATCGCTAATATTATGATTTGACTACTTTCCATTTTTTTCTCCGAATAAAAAAGCAATTGTACCAGCTATTAATCCAGCAAATAATAAAGACCATTCCGTAGAAACCAAAAAGATAACTGGACCTAATACTGTTCCAAGAATTACAGCTAAAGATATACTTATATTTTTCATTGCACCTATCATCATACAAAAAAAATAAACCGGGTTTACAATTGCTAAGCCAATTAACATATCTTTGTTTAAGTAATCAGCTGCTAAATATCCAATCACTGTCATTAAAACAGCTGTTGACCAGGTGCCGATACCTATACCAATCCAAAAATCTATTCTGTGTTTTTTATTAATTTTTTTATAACTATCTTTTGCAATTAACCAAGATGAAACAGCTAAAAAATGACAGGATAAATAATATTTCCATTTAGGTTGGGAAACATGATTTAAAAGTGGAAACAATGAAACGGTCATTGGATAAAGTCTAAAATTTACTAACCATACTGCTATGAATATATTAATTACAGAGGCGCCTACTAGTAATGACTCCGCCATTACTAATTGGCCTGGTAAGGCGTAAGTGAATAAACTTGAAGCTGCGCTTTGTTGAATGTTAAATCCAGCATCTTTTAATAAAGCTCCTAGTGCAATAAAACATGCCGCAAGTGGAATTGCTGGACTTCTAGAACCTTTTAATGATTTTAAGCCTTGAAAGAATACTTTCGAATTTATCATCCACCAAGGAATAGTCTTCCTACGTCTGGATTTTTAAGAAGATCATCGCCTTTACCAGCGATTGCTGTTTGTCCTGATACTAAGACATAACCGATATCAGCAAATTCTAAACCTTTTTTAGCATTCTGCTCTACAAGAATTATTGTTTTCTTTTCAGTTTTTTGAAGATCGTCTAAAATTTCAAATACCATGTTTATATATTTTGGTTCTAAACCAATTGATGGTTCGTCTACTAATAATATCGATGGCTTCATAACTAAAGCTCTAGAGATCTCCAATAATCTTCTTTCACCACCTGATAAAACTTTTGCAGGTTGATTTCTTCTATTTCTTAATCTTTCATATTTTTGAAAAATTCTTTCAGCTTCTTCAAAAGCTTCATCCTGTTTATCTTTTATATAACCACCCATTAAAAGATTTTCTTCAACTGTCATATCGGGAAACACTGAATTATCTTGCAAGATGTAAGCTATGCCAACTTTGCTTAGTTTTTGTGCAGGAGTTAATTTTGTAATTTCATCACCTTCTAATTCAATTTTTCCATCAAAAATATTTGTAAAGCCATAAATAGAGTGAAGTATTGTAGATTTCCCAGCTCCGTTCGGTCCTATTAAACATAATGACTGGGCTTTACTGACGGTTAAATCAAAGTTGTGAAGGATTTCCATTTTTCCATACCCAGCGTTTAAACCTCTGATAGTTAGATGAACATCATTTGGTGACAGTTTATTAAGGTCTTCTAAACCAGGCGCTTTACCTAAAACATCATATTGATTTGCCATTATTGAGCTCCTAAATAAGCATCAACTACTCGCTTATCATTTTTAATTTGGTCGGGTGATCCCTCTGCTAACATTTTTCCATGAGCTAAACAGAATATTTTTTGCGCTAAACTCATAATCACTTTCATATTGTGCTCTATAACTAATAAAGTTATTCCATAGTCTTTATTAATTGTGATCAATCTATCTATTATTCCATTAATTAAAGTTGGGTTAATTCCAGCTGTTGGCTCATCTAATAAAAGCATTTTAGGTTCATTCATTAAAGCCATTGCTAATTCTAGTAATTTTTGTTGTCCAAATGATAGATCACCTGCTCTCAAATTTCTTTTTTGGTAAAGACCTACAAAGTTTAAAAGAGTTTCTGCTTTTTCTGTAAGTTCAGCAGGTACTTTTGCGAAGATAAATCCAGAGTCACTTGCCTTATGACTTATCAGCATGTTCTCTACACAATTAAGTTTTGAATAAATTCTTGTTTGTTGAAAAGTTCTTAAAAGACCAAGTTTAGCTACTGCTGGAACAGGCATTTCTGATACCTCTGTGTTATCAAAAACTATAGATCCTTTATCTATTGGATGAGTTCCTACAATAGAATTAAATAAAGTTGTTTTACCAGAACCATTAGGTCCTATTAAACCAACAATTGATCCTTGTTCAACCGCAACAGAAATATCTACGTTGGCTTGCACACCACCGAAAGATTTACTTACGCTTTTAACTTCTAAAATACTCATTTTATTTCTACCTGTGCTTTACGATCTTTTTCATCAATTACTTCACCAAATCTATCAGGATATTTTTCTCTTAACCAACCCATTAGTCCTTCTGGGAAATAAACTACGATAACAACAATTAAAACTCCAAGCGCAACATATTGCCAACCCAATATAAATGTCCAAAGACCTTCTTTGAAAAAATGGAATAAAGTTGCACCAATTATTGGTCCCCATAAAGTTCCTTTACCACCAAGTATTGCCATAAGAACCATGAAAACACCCATCTCTCTTCCATCAAATGCAACATCAGTGGAGTCTATATATCCAATTAGTCCACCCATAATTCCGCCAGCAAGACCACAGAAAAATGCGGAGCACATCCAACCAACAATTTTATATTTCATTGTTTGAATGCCCATTGCTTCTGCTTTGTCCTCATTATCTCTTATTGCATTTAAAATTAATCTAAATCTAGAGCCATAAATGTATTTTACAAAAACAAATGCTAGAACTAATACTAAAAAACTTAAAAAATAGAAAAATTTTCCTCTCGCTTCAGGATCAACTATTTCTGCTGGAAAAGGTGGAGTAGTAAAACCCTGACCTGCACCAATAATTTCAATCCCTCCAGCGATTTCACCTGCTGCAATTCCTAAACCTAAAGTACAGATCGCAAAGTAATGACCTCTTAAACCTAAAATAGCATAACCAATCGCACCAGCAACTATAGTAGGAACAATAGCTGCAACTAATAACCCGACTCCTATTCCTTGAAAATATTGTGCTGTAGTATGTACAAACGTTTTTTCTCCACCACTTTCTGTCCATTCTGCTAATGGAAAAAACATCCCTACTTGAACTGAGGCAGTAAGATACATTCCTAGACCATAGAAAAGAATATTTCCAAAAGAGTTGTAACCCATCTCTCCACCTTGTAAATTCCAAGTCATCGCTAGAACGATCAAGACACAAAGATATGTAAGCTGAACTTTAAAAGCAGAGAATAAGAAAGGTGCAGCTAAACCTAAAATTATTAGGCCTGAATATAAGATCAGATCTTTTTGTCTTATGGCATTCATTTACTTTAAATACTCCCTTTTTTTTGAAAGTTTAAATCTTCTATAAACCAATATGAAAACAAGCAGCATAAATACTGCTCCAATTCTAAATTCTGTTCCTAAAATATAATCTGCAAATTCTTCAAAAAGTCCTAATCCCATTCCAGACAGTGCTACCGCTGGTAAATTTCCAAGACCTGCAACAATAACTATCATAAAAGATCTTACCGTATAAGGCAGCCCTACATAAGGATGAAGGGTAAGAGTAATTGAAATTAAAGCTCCTGCAATTCCACATAACGCAGCGTTAATGCCGAAAGTTGCAGCATAAACTTTTTCGGTATCTACGCCTAAAATTTTTGCTGCTCTTGCATTTTGCGCTGTGGCTCTTATTGCTCGTCCGAGCCTAGATCTTCTCATATATACAACTAAACCAATTGCATATATTACGCTTATAAAAGCAGCAAATATTTTAGAATTTGGCAGTGTTACTGAATTATCAAATAACATTGTTGTTCCGTATTCCGACTGAGCAACAACTACATCAGCTCCAAAAACAAAATTCATTAATTGTTGGAATACAATTGCAATTCCGAAAGTTGCTAAAATTGAAATAAAAAGATCTCGGTCTACGACTTTATTGATAACAAGTTTATATAAAGTCCAACCTACAAAATACATTATAATTGGAGAAACAATTACTCCCCAGGCTGGATGAATTCCAGCAAGATACATAGTGTAGGCAATATAACCTCCAAGAATTACTAAATCACCTTGTGCAATATTAATGATGTTCATCACTCCCCACTGAAGAGCCATGCCGTAAGCTATTAATGCAAATAAAATCCCAAGAAGAATTCCGTCCAAAGACGCTTGGACCATCAAGATCGGAGCTTGGAAAATTAATAAATCCATAAAAAAGAATTTCTTATAAAAGAAAAGCCCCCGGAAAACCAGGGGCTAATCAAATTACTTAGTAGTTATTAACTTCTTTCTGACCACTTAGGTATTGGGTGGTAGAACTTGTCTGAAGCCCATTTTGTAGGAGCTACAACTTTGTTCTCACACGTATCACCTTTACATCTTACTTGGAACAAGATCATTGGTTTAGCAACGTTTTGACCGCCAGGACCAAATTTAATGTTTCCATAGAAAGTTTGCATGTCAGTGTCTTTAAGAGCATCTCTTACAGCATCTCTATCAAAAGAATTCGCTCTTTCGAACGCATCTTTAAATACTAGAAGTGCTGCTGATGATTCAGCTGATTGGTAAGGCGGGGCATAACCAAATTCTTTTTTAAAGTCTTTGTCATACTTTTTTCCACCACCAAAAAACTTATCTTTATAGCTTAAGTTTTTATGCCACTGAGAAGCACATAATGCGTATTCTGAGTTCTTTCCATGTTGTTTAGAAAGTTTTGCAGCATCACAATGTGTCATCGCTAACATTGGTACATCAACTTTCATTTCAGATATTTGTCTGATTGCAGTTAATGCGCCTTTTGTGTGACCTGATACAACAAGTACATCTGGCTTAGTTGCTTTAACTTTTGCCAATGTTGCTGCCATATCATTTAATTCTTTAGGTAGTTTGTCATCGATAATGATTTCAGATCCAGTTCTTTTTGCTGCATCTAAGATACCTAATCTCACGTCTTGTGAAAATGCATCTTGCTCAAATGCTTGTGCAATTCTTACTGGCTTTCCACCATTTTTTTCTACCGCTAGATCGATAGCTACTTCAAGGTATTGGTTAGCTGGTGATAACACCGCGAACAAATATTTGTATCCTTTTGTAAATAAAGATCTTGATGCACCGTTTGCTTCAACCATAGGAATTTTATATTTCTCGGTTACTGGTGCAATGGCTTTCGTTAAACCTGAACTGTATGGTCCAAGCATGTAATGAACGCCATCTTGCTTAATTAGTCTTTCAGCTAACTGAGCGGCTCTTTTTGGGTTTGACTCATCATCGTAATAGATAATTTCAAACTTGTATTTCTTACCTTGTACTTCTACTCCACCCATTTTGTTTATTCTGTCAACGGCCATGTTGTAACCGTTTTGAGTATGAACACCATTAGATGAGTATTTTCCTGTAAGAGATATTGCAGAACCTAACACAATGTACTCACCATCTACTTTTGCAAAAGAAGATGTATAAGAAACAAGTGCTAATGTTATAGCTGAAATAGATGTAATAAATAGTTTAACTAATTTATTCATTATTTCCCCTTTGTTAATTAATTAATTAATGAATAATTAAAACAAGAAAACGAGATAATGACAACATCTAGATTAACTAAAAATTCTGTGTCGCAGCCACATAAATAGCGATTATTAGCAGTACACACGCAGAAATTGTATTAAGAATTTTAGGTTTACTTCTCAACCATACTGAAATTTTCTCTGCAGCTAAACCGTAAATCATAAGGGTAGTAAAATCTAAAATTACGTAAGTAATCATAAGAATTAAAAACTGAGAAATTATATGACTATCGTAATTAATAAACGATGAAAAAATTGTTCCAAAAAATATAATTGCTTTTGGACTTAAGCCAGCAACCATAAAGCCATCTTTGTAAAATGAAAAAGTAGATTTTGAACTTTGGTGTTTTGAATTTACTGAACTTATTTTTGCAGTGTACGTATCATAAGCTAAGTATACAATATAAAGAATGCCTGCCCATTTTAGATAATTAAGTACTTGAGGGTTATCACTTAGAAAAGAGCCAATAATAAAAACTACTAAAATTCCTTGCATAATATTTGCTGAAATATCTCCAAAGGCGGTCCAAACAGATCTCTTTAATCCATAGTTAAGAGTGTGCGAAACGATTACAACTCTTGGAAGACCTGGGGTTATAAATAAAAAAAGAATAATTTGTAAAAAGATTAAAAAGTCACTTGGAAACATATTAATAAAGATTATATAGAATTGTATGAAGAAAAAAAGTTCTTTCCCTCAAACAAAAGTAAAAAATCCTGAACCAAAGAAGAAAGACGAAAATTGGATTATCTGGGCTGCCTGGGCTGACCGAATTACTTTTGAAGAGATAAAGGATAAGACTGGAAAAAATGAATCAGATGTAATTAAAATTATGAGAAAGAACTTAAGGCCCGGTTCTTTTAGACTTTGGAGAAAAAGAGTACATAATACAAGTATTAAACACCGTAAAAAATTTAAACTTGAGAGAAAAAAATTAAGAGAAAAAATAAAAATAACTGATATATATTAATTATGAAAAAAGTAACCATGTATTCAGGCAATCCTTGTCCTTACTGCGGAGCTGCAAAAGCTTTGCTTAAAACAAAAAACGTTGAGATAGAGGAAATTGATATTTGGGCTGATCCAGCAAACGCAAAAGAAATGTTGCAAAGGACGAATGGTGCTAGAACTATTCCTCAAATTTTCATCGGAGATCATTACATCGGAGGAAATGATAAACTTCAAGAAGCGAATAGAAGTGGTGAATTAGATAAATTGCTAGCTTAATTAATATCCTTTAAAAAAGGCATGGCATCTCCTGCCCCAAGTTTTGTAGTAGAAATTCCTGCAACTTTATTAGCTAAGTCCAAACATTCTCTAATCGGTTTATCTTTAGACAAGCCAAAAGCTAAACCTCCATTAAACGCATCACCTGCTCCAGTAGTATCAATTGCTTTAACTGGGCTAGCTTTTAAATAAATTTCTTCTTTTCCATCGGTATATAATAGACCTTTCTCTCCAAGTGTAATGATTACTTTTTTAATTCCTAGATTTAATAATTTTTCAGCAGCTTGTTTTGCCTCTTGTTCATTAGTAATCTTTATTCCAGTATAAAATTCAGCCTCAGTTTCATTAGGTGTAAAAAAATCGATATTATTATAAAACTCTTTTGAAATTTCAGATGCTGGCGCAGGATTTAAAATAGTAATACATCCATTTTCTTTAGCTGTTTTTAAGCAATGTAAAGTAACATCTTTTGGAACTTCTAATTGAGTTAAGAAAATTTTAGAACTTTTTATTAAATTAATTTGTTTTTCAATTTCACTTACCTTTAAAGAACTTGGGGCACCTACAATTACATTGATTGCGTTTTTCCCAGAGTTTTGATCAACTAAAATACCGGCAACACCTGTTTGTAGTATTTTATCTTGGATTATATTTACAATATTAATATTATTTTTCTCAAGTGTGTTTAAGGCTAATTCTCCGTAAGAATCTTTTCCAATTTTACTTATAAAATTTACTTTTCCCCCCAATCTTGCAATGGCTATTGCTTGATTGCATCCCTTACCGCCTGGGCCAACATTATATTTATTGCCTAAAATAGTTTCTCCTACTGAAGGAATTTTAGGACCAGAAAAACTTATATCAGCTACAAAGATACCTAGTACGGAAATATCGCTCATTAACCAAGCGTAGTAAGGAACGGAAAGATTGTCAAAATATAAAAGCTAATAACTTGAATTTGATTTGTTGCAATTAAAACACCTGTGATTAATAAAATTGCTCCACCAGTTTTTGTAACAGTTCCATAATATTTGCTGAAACCTTTTCTTGTAGTTAAAAAATTACTCATATAATAACCCGACAAAATAAATGGTATTGCTAAACCTAATGAATAAAATGAAAGCAATAATATCCCTTTACTAATTGAAGCCTCTGTTGCTGATAATGCTAAGATAGATCCTAAGACTGGTCCTATACATGGTGTCCAGCCAAAAGCAAAAGCAGCACCTACTATAAAAGGGAAAGCGTAATTATCTTTGTATCCTTTGGTTTCAATTCTTTTATCTTGGTTTAAAAAATTAAAATTTAAAATACCCATCATTTGTAATGAAAATACAATAATTACAATTCCAGCAGCTATTCTTAATTCGTTAGAAAGAAATAAAAGTATATTTCCAACTGCTGAAGCAGTAGCTCCTAGAATAATGAAAATTAAAGAAAAACCTAATGAGAATAAAATTGTTTTAATTAAAACAATTCTTTTATTTTGGTCAATTTCACTTAAATTTTTACCTGTTATATAAGAGATATATCCTGGAATGATCGGTAGTACACAGGGAGTTAGGAAGCTAATAAACCCTGCACCAAATGCAAAAGCTAATTTGACTATCATACTTACTTTATATTTGCCTTTAAACTTTCTCGCAATTACAATATTGGCTCATGCTAATTAAATATCTTGGGTTTCTATTTACTCTTCTTTGGTCTTACTCATTTATTAGAACACAAAGTCTATTTAAAAAAGGATCTGGAATTTTAATAACTTTATTTGTTTCAAAAATTTCGTGGTTAACTTTTATTGCAGCTTGTTTTTATGGATTTAAGAATTTCGAATTTTATAATGTTTTAATAGGTATAGGCTTTATTATAGTTTCAGTTCATTTAGGTTTTTCACGTATAAGCTTATTTATTAATTCTAAATTTGAAAATAAACAAAATTTAATAAGGATAAAAACAGTTATTGAATATTTTATAATTATAGCAATTGTTTATTATATTTTTGCTTAATCAGTTTGTATCGTTCCTAAAACTTCAAAATTTTTATCAGTAATTACAATTTCTCCTGAACTGGGTACTGCATTAGTTACTGCAGTTATTATACTGTAATGAGTAACCAATACTAAATTCTTACCTTTTCCATCCCATTTCTTTACAAAATTATAAAGTTCTTTTAATTGTTTGGTTTCATTTTTATTATAAGGAGATTGGAAAGTAGAGTTTAATGCTGTGAATTCTTTAAAATTTCCAAAAGCATATTTGGCTGTATCTTTACATCTACACCACTGACTAGTTAAAACTTGATCAACAGCAACTTTATTTTTTTTAAATAACTTACCTATTTTTTTTGATTGGTTAATGCCTTTTCTATTCAAGTTCCTTTGTGTTTTGCAATCATCAATTTTAAATCCTTGCGGATCACCGCCCCCTGGGGCTAAAGAGTGTCTTATAAGAATAATTTTATCACCCTCTTCTGCTAAGTTCCAGGCCTGCTCTGATGCGTTTATTTGAAATGAAAAAAGAGAAAAAATTATTAGGTTTAAAATTAGGGAAATAATCTTATTCTTCATGGCGGATGAAATGAAAGTCTTACAAATTTATGTAGCCGTGGTCTAGAGGACATGGCATCACAAAATATATTTTGTTGTTAGGTTGTATTAAAACACTTAATTGGTTTGTTAATAACTATTCACTTTTTGGTTTAAAAACTAAACACACGCCATTATTGCAGTAGCGTTTTCCTGTTGGTTTTGGCCCATCATCGAAGATGTGTCCGTGATGTCCACCACATTTTTTACAGTGATACTCTGTTCTAGGGTAACCTATATGCATATCTGTTTTTTCCTCAAAAACGTCAGGTAAAGACTTAAAAAAAGAGGGCCAACCCGAACCGCTTTCGTATTTTGTGTTTGAATCGAAAAGTTTAGTTCCACATCCAACACAGAGATAAGAGCCCTCTCTTTTTTCATTGTTAAGCGGACTGCTGCCTGGGGACTCGGTTCCTTCTTGTCTTAAAATGTAATTTTGCTCTGGAGTTAAATTGGGATCCCAATCTTTATTGCTCATCTTTTACTTTGTCATCTACACCGTAAGGTCTAAAGTTTCCCTTGTTCTCGAGTTTAACGGCTTTAGCAGGTATGCCTACCATTGTTGCATTCTCAGGAACATCTTTAACCACTACAGCGTTAGCTGCAATTCTTGCGCCATTGCCCACGTTAACTGGTCCAATAATTTGAGCACCAGAACCGATAACAACATCGTTTCCTATTGTGGGATGTCTTTTTTCATGTCGTTGTCTTTCACTGTCAATACTTGGTGAGCTGCCGCCTAATGTAACTGCATGATAGATGGTAACATTATCTCCTATCTCTGATGTCTCCCCGATCACAACTCCCATACCGTGATCGATAAATAAATTTTTTCCAATTTTCGCACCTGGATGAATTTCAATACCTGTGAAAAATCTTATTGTTTGAGCAATGATACGAGCGATTAAATCAAAACCAGCAACATGAAATAAATGAGCGAATTTGTGAAAAAATACAGCTTTTACACCTGGGTAAGTTAAAACTATACTCAAAACAGACTTTGCTGCCGGATCTCGTGATTTTATTGACTCTAGAAAATCATTCATTCTTATATGTATATAATGTCTACTTGCAAAATTAAAAGGACTATATATATAAGTTGCATGAGCAGACCATTTCATTTAGCAGTGCCAGCAGGTAACTTAACGGATTCAGTCCAATTTTACGAAAAAGTTCTAGAATGTAAGCTAGGAAACCGAGAAGAAGGAAAATGGATCGATGTTGATTTTTGGGGTAATGAGTTAACTTTACATAAAACAGATATGAAACTTCCATCTGAAAGACATGATGTGGATATGGGCTCAGTTCCTGTACCTCACTTTGGAGTACATTTAGAACCTAAAGTATTTGATAAAATTAAATTTAATTTAGAAAAAAATAAAATCGACTATTTAGATAAACCTTACACTCGATTTGATGGTAAAGCAGAGCAGCAGGAAACTTTCTTTATAAAAGATCCACATGGCAATATTTTAGAGCTTAAAACACTAAAAAATAGCCATTGACATTAAACAAGCAATATTGATAAGATTAGATAGCGCCGAGTTAAGGCAACTTGCGGGCGCTTAATAAATCCTGCTAAAGCGTTTAAGTCATATAGACCACCGCTTTAGTCGGTGGTTTTTTTTTGGAACAATCTAAAATTAAACCAGGTATTTGAACCGTATTGTACACCTGGCATTTTGCCGAAGTACTAAAAAGGAGAAGATGAACTGAATATAATTTCGTTCATACTTCTCCAAATTAGGAGAAAATATGAACGAGACAGTAAGAGAAACAATAAGGGGGAAAATCAATGGCTGATTTTAAACATCCGGAAACTATTGGCTTACATGGCGGAGATTACAGAAGTGATCCTACCACTACGTCAGTAGCAGTTCCAATTTATCAAACAACTTCGTACCAATTTAAAAATGCAGAAACTGCTGCAAATTTATTTGGACTAAAAGAGTTTGGTAACATTTATACACGTATTATGAACCCAACAGTTGATGTGCTTGAAAAAAGAGTTGCAGCACTTGAAGGTGGTGTGGCGGCATGTGCTGTGGGATCAGGGCAGGCAGCGTCAGCAATGTGTATTCAAAACTTAGCACAAGCTGGTGATAACATCGTCGCTTCGACTGATTTATACGGAGGCACAGTAAACTTGTTTAAAAATACTTTAAGGCAACAAGGTATTGAAGTTAGATTCGCAGATCCTGCGGATCCTAAAAACTTTGAAAAAGTAACTGATGATAAAACAAGGGCTTACTACGGTGAGTCTTGTCCAAATCCTTATCTTCGTGTGTTTCCAATTAAAGAAGTTGCAGATATCGGTCGAAAAAAAGGTATACCTTTAATTATCGATAACACAGCTTCACCAGTGATTTGTAAACCTTTAGCTCATGGAGCTGCAATAGTAATGCACTCTTTGACAAAATATATTGGTGGTCACGGAACTTCGATTGGTGGAATAATTGTTGATGGTGGAAACTTTGACTGGATTAAAGACAGAAAAAGACAACCATTATTAAATGAACCAGACCAAAGTTATGGTGGTGCTATTTGGGCAGACGCAGTTCCTCAATTAACAGGAGCTAACATTCCTTTTGTAATAAGAGCGAGAGTGGTTTTACTGAGAGACTTAGGTGCTCCTTTAGCTCCATTTAATGCTTTTCAAATCATTCAAGGTTTGGAGACGGTGGCTCTTCGAATGAAACAACACTGCAGCAATGCAGAGAAAGTTGTATCTTTCTTAGAGACGCAAAAGAAAGTTAAAAATGTGATCTATCCAACAAATCACCAAGGAGAAATAAAAGAAAGAGCTAAAAAATATATGAAAGGTGGTTATGGTTCTCTAGTCGGTATGGACGTTGGTACAAAAGAAGCAGGTGCTAAGTTCATAGATAACCTAAAAATGCTATACCACGTTGCTAATATTGGTGATGCTAGAAGTTTAGCAATTCACCCAGCTACAACCACTCACAGTCAATTAAATGATGAAGAATTATTGGCTGCTGGTGTAACTCCAGGTTACGTAAGATTATCTATCGGTATCGAACATCCAGATGATATCGTTGCTGATATTAAGCAAGCTTTAGCTGCTTAAAAATTGATTTAGTGGTCCCAATTATTTATATTGGGGCCACTCATGATAAAAAATATCAAATCATCAGAAATAAAAAAATTTATAGAAAATAATCCTAAAACTGTTCTACTTGATGTTAGAACAGAAGATGAATGGAATACTATCGGAAAACCTGATACAAAAGTTCTTGGTATAGAATCTTTCTTTATTACTATTTCTCAAGATCCAAGTTTTTTAGACAAGGTTAAACAAAGTATTGATAAAAAAAAACAAGTGCTGGTAATGTGTGCAGCAGGTGGTAGGTCCATTATTGCAGCTAACCTTTTAGCTACAGAAGGATATAATACTTTAAATATCTCTGATGGGTTTAGTGGAAATGGTCAAGATCCTGGTTGGAAGAATTTAGGATTACCTTCTATTATAGATAACTGATTTTTTAGCTATTCTTTCAATCAAAGAAATTTCTTTTTTTTGTGTAATTTTAGGAAGTTTTTGTGCAATTTCTATCGTCTTCTCTACTAGTGCAGCATTTGTTAATGAGATTTGTTTTTTAGCTATTGTACAGAATTCAGACCTTGTTATTTCAAAAGAAGAAATGCAGGCTTCTTTTTTTCTCTCAGGATTTTTAGTGTCAGCATAAGCAATAACGTGTTCTAAAGGTGTTTTTCCTGTTTGTTTTTTAACCCCATAACTTATCGCTGAATTTAAGCTGGATTGAACAAATCTTCCATTTGAGGCACCTGGGCCAAGTAATGCTAACGACTCAGCGCAACCGTTCAGAAAGAACATAGTTAATAATAAAAGCAATATTTTTTTCATGATAAAACTAATTTTAATCAATTTCATATATCTGCTTCATTTTTAAATAAAAGTTAATTTTGAATGTATTAATTTTTATTAACACAACCCTAGGTGGTTAAGATCTTAAATTTCAAATGATGATTTGTTTTAGATTTGATTAATCTAAATACTTAATTTTAGATTTTTTATTTATATTAGACTGTAGTGATGAAGTAAGATCTTTCATAGGTCTTTCCTTAGATTTCTTTAAGATCTTCAATTTAGTTATTTTCAATTGCTTTTTTACAATAGCGCAAATTTCTGAATTAGTTTTTTCAACAAATGATAAGCAAGGCTCTTTCTTTTTCTGCGGATTCATTTCATCAGCATATGTCATTGCATGTTCCATTGGGCTTTTTCCAGTTTGTTTTTTTACTCCATAATTTACTGCTGAAGAAAAAGCTGACTGGGCAATATTTCCACCGGTTACTGCGGTAGAGGTAGGTCCTAATAGAGCTAAAGTCTCTGCACAACCAGTTAGTAAAGTGAATCCAAGCAAAAAGCCTAAAATTTTTTTCATACTCCCTTTTTATATTTCCCCTATTTTAAGCAGAGATTTGTTCGTTATAAAACAAACGAATCACTCAAATTGAGTTTATATATAATACAACCTGTAATGGAAGTGCTTTTCTATGATATTATCCGTAAAGGCTTGTTTTTTAGGCAACTTTCCAAATTTTCAATCATTTGCGAATAAAATTTTGAGTAGTTTTCAGCAGTTACATAACCGATGTGGGGCAATAACAAAGCATTAGGAAGAAATCTTAATTTATGATCTTGAGGTAAAGGTTCTTTATCGTAAACATCTAAACCTGCTCCAGCGATTTTTTCATCTTTTAATGCCTCTACTAAATCTTTTTCATTAATAATCGGTCCTCTTGAAGTATTAACTAGAAAAGCTGTTTTTTTCATCATACCTAATTCTTTTTTAGTAATTAGATCTTTGTATCTATCGCCCAAGACAACATGTATTGAAACAATATCTGAATTCTTTAATAAATCTTCTTTGCTCATAGGCAGTACACCCAACTCACTTGCATGAGAGAGGTTTAAGTTTTCGCTCCAAGCACAAACTTCCATACCAAAAGCTTTTGCAACTTTGGCCACTTGTGTTCCTATTTTACCTAGCCCAATTAAACCAAGCATTTTTCCCTTTAATTCGAAACCTATAGTTGTCTGCCAATAGCCTTGAAACATATTATCAATCTCTTGTTTCATATTTCTGTAAAGACCTAAAATTAAAGCCCAAGTAATTTCAGCAGCAGGATTTGAATTAATCTCTGTTCCACAAACGATAATATTTTTCTTTTTTGTTGTTTCTAAATCAATAGATGTATTTCGCATTCCCGATGTCATGATATATTTTAACTTTGGTAAACTTTCAATCAACGTTCTGGTCATAGGAGTTCGTTCTCTCATTATTAGTAAAGCTTCAAAATCTTCTAGTTCAACTATTGCTTCTTTTTCATCGTTAAATGGATTATTAAATATCTTAAATTCAAATTTATCCTTATGCTTGTCTACCTCAATAATTTGTTGAAAAGCATTTTGATAATCATCTAAAACTGCAACTTTAATCATAGATTTTTTTATTTGATAAATAAATACCTGTTACTATAAAAGCGGCTCCTGCAAAATGGAATAATTTAAAATTTTCCTTAAAAATGATAATAGCCATAAGAGCGCTAAATAACGGCATCAATTGGATAAACATAGTAGCGCGATTTGGCCCGATAATTTCTATTCCTTTTTGCCAGCAGTAATAAGCAAAAATAGCTGGAAAAATCACAACATAAAAAAGGATAAGAAAAAATGATTTATTAAATTTAACCTCAAGACCAATTGATTGTTCATAAAAATATTGTGGAATTAAAAATAATATTCCAACGGATACCATTAGTTGAATTAAAGAAAATTGAGAAATTCTAAATTTGTATTTTTTTAATAATGTTGAATATAACGACCAGGTGATAACACAAACTAACATCCATAAATCTCCTTTATTAAAATTTAAAGAGGTAATCCTTTCTATCTCACCATTAGATATAATTGAACTAATGCCTAAAATAGATAGAACTAATCCAGTAATTTGAAAAATATTCGTTTTATCAATTTTCATTAATGAAGATAAAATAATTGTTATCGCAGGTATCGCCGCAAGAACTAAAACGGCATTAATAACTTGGGTATAATTTAAAGCAAAGTAAACCACAGAATTAAAAGTGCTTATGGTTATTATGCCCATAAAACCAATTATTAAAAAATTTTTCTTTACGTAATCGAAATTATTATAAATCTCTTTATACGTAAAAGGTAATAAAATAAACCATACTGAAATCCATCTGAAGACATTTAAAGTTAAAGGAGGTACTTCATATAAATATGCAAATTTTCCAACTATAAAATTACCAGACCAACATAAAGCGGCTACAATTAATAGAATGTAAGCTATGTATTTTTTAAACAGAAATTTCCTAGTTAAATCTTTTTGAGCTGTAAGGAGTTAAATCTAAATTTGTTTTTTCTCCAGCAACTATTCTAGAAATAATTTTGCCTGTAATCGCACCTAAAGTCCAGCCTAAATGTTGATGACCAAATGCGTAAATAATATTTTTATTTTTTAATGATGGCCCCAAAATAGGTAAAAAATCTGGGAGCGTTGGTCTAAAGCCTAACCATTCATCCTCATGCTTTCCAAGTTGGGGTAAAAGCTCCTTTGCGCTTTTAATTATATAATCAATTCTTTTTTGTGATGGAGGATTTTTTAAACCACCTAATTCCACTGTTCCCACAGCTCTTAATCCTTGATTCATTGGAGTCATGCCAAAACCTCTATCCAAAAATATTACAGGTCTTTGAATAAGATGATCTTTGTCTTTAAAATGTACATGATATCCTCTTTCTGTATCTAAAGGGATTTTTTCACCTAGCTGGTCTGTTAAAAACTTTGAAAAAGCTCCCGAGGCTACTACAGTTTTTTCAAATTTATATTCATTACTAGCAGATTTTATTACAGTTTCATTGATATTTATTTGCTCTAAAGATTTAATGTTTGTTTGAATAAATTTACCGCCTCTTTCTAGAAAAAGTTTGAATATCTCTTTTAATATACCGTGAGGGTCTTTTGCATGCATTGCGTTCTCATAAATTACTCCAGCATCAAAGACAGGTTGTAAATTGGGCTCTAAATCTAAAACTTCCTTTTGAGTTAAGAGTTTTTGTTCTATACCTAATTCTTCTCTAACTTTAATTTCTAATTTTCTACTTTTAAGATTTTTATTAGTCCAAATATAAATAATACCTTTTTTTTCAACTAAATCAGTTGTATCAATCTCTTGAAAAATTTCTTCATATGCATCATTAGAAAGGCTTAAAATTTGATGCATATACTTTGCTGTGTGCATCATGGATTTTTGATTACAATTTTTAAAATAATGTAAGAACCAGTTGAACATTTTTGGTATATAATTCCATTTCAAAGCTAAAGGACCGTAAGAGCTCATTAACATTTTTGGAACATCGTTTAATACATCTGGTCTATTAAATTGAAGAACAGCATATGGCGAAAAATGTCCTGCATTCCCATAAGATGCTGGTTTAAATTCTTTTGATAAAGGATCGTGTCTATCGAAGATAGTAACAGGTATACCTTTTTTAATTAACTGAAGACCAGTACAAACACCTTGGATACCAGATCCTACAATACCAACAGATTTACATTTGTAATTTTCCACAAGGGAATTATATTGCAATGTTTTAAAAAATAGTAGTGCGGTAGATTAGGCGATAGCTTCTTTATTTACTACGTCGGGTCTATCTTCTGACTCTGCTGGTTCTTTTTTATCTTTTTTCTTAAATAAAAAATCTCCAGTTAATTTAGATTTTGAGCTATTTGTTTTTTTGATGTAGCCATCAATATCAGCTCCATTTTCAGTTCTTAAATTATTTCCAAATTCAATGTCCCCTTTGACAGTCCCCGTAGCTCCAACAACAATATTTTGTGCTGAAACTTTACCATCTAAATGACCGTGAATTTCTACATCGTCAGCTTCAATTGTTCCGGTTATAGAACCTGTGTCTCTTACGATTAGTTCTTTTGAGTAAACTGGACCTTTCACTAAACCCGCAACATCAATTGCTCCAGAGCTATTTATTGTTCCTTCGATACTCACAGTTTCACTTATTAATGATCTCTCAGAATCTTTAATTTTATTTTTCTTATCACCGAACATATAATTATTCTTAAACTAATCACCTATAATCAAAATTTACAAGTTATTATTTTAATTTAATTTGATCATTTTAGGTCTTAAGTTAATTAACGGGCACATCCCTATAAATCTTACAAGACATAACTATGCCTAAACCAAACATAATAGCCATCATAGAAGAGCCTCCATATGACATAATTGGGAGCGGTGAGCCCACTATGGGTAGCAAACCTAGTACCATCATCATGTTTACAACAACATATATAAAGAAAGCTGTGCCAAAACCGTAACAATATAATTTTCCAAAATTACTTCTTGTTATGTTTCCTATTCTAACGATCCGGTAAATAATTAAGGCATATAACAATAAAATGAAAAATGATCCAAAAAAACCAAATTCCTCAGAAAAGAGTGTGTAAATAAAATCAGTATGTTTTTCTGGTAAATAATCTAGATAACTTTGAGATCCATTTAAAAAACCTTTACCAAATAATCCTCCAGATCCTATAGCAATTTTAGATTGGATAATTTGATATCCGGCGCCTAAAGGATCTCTTTCTGGATTTAGGAAAGTTAAAATTCTTGATTTTTGATAAGGTTTTAAAAATGAAATTGCTACTGGCAATAAAGCAAGCATAGCAACTCCAGAATAAATAAAAAACTTTGCTCTAACTCCAGCTAACCAAGCAACAGTTATACCTCCAGCTGCAATAAGAATTGAAGTTCCAAGATCAGGTTGTGTTGCAACTAAGATAACTGGTCCGGTAAGGACTGTGATAGGTAAAATTAGATGTCTAAAAGAATTTATATTTTCAATTGAAATACGATGATAGTATTTAGCTAGAAACAAAATTAGACTAATTTTCATCAGTTCCGAAGGTTGTAAATTCATAAAGTAAAGATCTAGCCATCTTTTAGAACCAGATGATGTAAGACCAAAATATTTTACAGCTAAAAGTAAAATAAAAATTCCCAAATAAATTAAATAACTTGTATTATGCCAAAATCTTATTCCAATAAAAGAAACAACAAAAAACATTCCAAAAAATACAAAAAAACGAAGAATATGACTCTTAGTATGATATTTAAATTCTCCACCATCTGTAGAATACATTGCAAACATACTAGTGATACCTAAAATTAAAATTGATATTACTAAAATATAATCAATAGAAAAAATTTTATCTCTTAAACTTAACGAAGACTGAATAGATCTTGGTTGTAACATTAGACAGGTTCTCCAGTTAATTGGTTAATACGTTCTCTTAATTTATGTCTTTCCAAAACCTTCTTAATTACTTTTCTTGCAATAGGAGCTGCAGCTTTACCGCCAGACCCCCCATGCTCAACTAAAACACTAATTGCATATTGAGGATTTTTATATGGAGCAAAAGCAACAAATAATGCGTGGTCTCTGTCTTTATATTCTATATCTTTTTGTTTAACTTCAGCTTCTCTTTGAGCTTCAGTAAATCTTTTTATTTGTGAGGAACCGGTTTTTCCTGCAAAGGTATATTTAGGATTTTCAAATCTGTGTCGATACGAAGTTCCTCCTGGTTCATTTGATGAAGAAAACATTGCATCTTTTATTAAGTTGATGTGTTCTTGATTTTTAAATAATGGTTTTAAATCAAAGTTAGCCACCAATAAATCAGTAGGCAAAGGTTGGTTCGGGTTTTCATTTTTGAATTTTAGATAATCTCTAAGATTATTATTTCTTCCATCTGTTATGATTCTTGGTTTAATTTCAAATCCTCCATTAGCGATTTGAGCTGTCATTAAGCATAATTGAATTGGTGTACTTTGAAAATACCCTTGTCCTATTCCAGAGTGCAAAGTTTCTCCTAAATACCAGTTTTGACCAATAAATTTTTTCTTCCACTTTGTATTTGGGACTACGCCGGATCTTTCTTCAGCAAAATTATTTAAAACTTTTTTTCCTAATCCAAATCTTTTTGCTGTCTCTGATAACCTGTCCACACCAAGCTTTCTAGCTACCTCATAAAAATAAACATCACAAGATCTTTGAATACCTTTTCTTAAATTTACTATGCCATGGCCTTCTTTTTCCCAGCAGTGAAATTTTTCACCGTATAATTCAATTTTACCCTTACATCTAAAACTGTCTAAAGGTTTGATAATTCCGTTTTCTAAGGCGCTAAGAGCTACTAAAGTTTTAATAGTTGAGCCCGGCGGATATAGTCCAGACAAAGCTTTATTTGTAAGGGGTTTTTTTTCATCTTTAATTAAATTATTCCAATATTTTTTATCTAAACCATGAACAAATGCATTAGGTTCAAAAGTCGGTGAGGAAACTAAAGATACTACATCCCCATTATAAACATCCATAACACAAACCGCTGCAGCTTTATCTTTTAATAGTTCGTTTGTATATTTTTGTACTTCGTAATCTAATGTGGTTTTAAAACTTTGCCCCACCTGACCTGTATCAATTTTAATTTCCCGGATTCTTTTACCAAATGCGTTTACCTCGTAACGTTGATAGCCAACCTTGCCTATAATCTTTTCGTCCAATTTTCTTTCAAGACCAGTTTTTCCAATAGCCATTCCTGGAACCGATTGATCTTTTAAATATTCTTTTGTTTGAAGATCTTTTTTACTAATTTGTGAGACATAACCTAAAATATGAGCAGATGAATTATCAGGATATGTTCTTGCAACAGAAACAATAGGTTCAACTCCCTCTAACTCATGTAAAAATAAATTAATTCTTGAAAAGTCAGACCAGTTTAAATTTTCAGATATAATAACAGGTTCCCACGGCTTTTGTTTTGAAATAATTCTTTTAAGGTATGACACTTTAGTTTCGGAAATATTTAAAATCGCCTTTAATCTCACAAAAAGATTATTAAGATCTTTAGTATTTTCTGGTACGAGATGAACTTGATATAAAGGTTCATTTGAAGCTAATTCTTTATCAAAAAAATCTTTTATTACTCCTCTCTCTGGCGCAAGCTTCCACTCCCTAAATCTATTTTTATCAGAAAGAGACTTATATTTTGTGGCCTGGTTTATTTGTAGAGAAATAAGACGCCCAACTAAGCCAAACATTACAACTGCTTGTGCTGCGGTTATTAAAAACATTCTTCTGCTGATTAATTTAGATTTTATAATTGTATTACCTGATCCAGGACTAAGCATCATGACCACCTATAAAACTCATTTGATAAATTTTAAATAAGAACCAAAAAATTGGAAATAAAAATAGTGTAAAAAAAGTGTTGTAACCTATTTTAGAGAAAGGAATTGCAAGATCTGAAAAATTGTTAATTAATGCAAAAAATAACAAATTAGAGAATATTAAAGCAATGAAGAATGTAAACCAATCTGAAGCTAAAGTTGTATTAACGCTTTTATTTCTTACATAATTTCCAACAAAACAAACTAAAAGGTAGGATAATGAGCTAATTCCAAGTGGAAATCCCATTACTACGTCGTTGATTAACCCAGCTACAAAAATATGCCCTGTGCCCATCAACGATGGTCTCTTTATGATCCAAAAATAAATAATTATAATCTGAAGATTAATAGAAAATATATCTAAAAGATTTTCAAGATTTGCATCTACCTCACTGATTGATAAATAATATAATAAGATTAATGGACCGGTAGTATAGATTTTATCAAGTATATTAATTTTAGCCATTAAAATTTTTCCTCATTCTTTTTAAGTATAACGGTTACAAATGAAAGTTGGTTGGGATCAACAAATAAATCTACCTCGCCGTCGATAGTAGTTTTCCCAATTGGTGTACCTGAATTAAAAATTCCATCTTTTCCTGATGCAAAAACGTTAACTTCCCCTGTAAAATTATAATCTTCAGGTAAATAATCTAATTTTGGTTTAGAAGTTCCCCCTCCAGATAATATGGCTTGTGAATTATCTGCATCAAGTGTTACAGGTATCCTGCTGTTTAAGTCGTTTAAAAGTAATACTCTTGAGGACAAATAATTAGTTTCTACAACCCTGCCAACTAAATTATTATCCTTAGTCACTGGCATCCCTTTTTCGATACCTTCTTTACTTCCTTTATTTACTATTATTGACTTTAAAAAAGGGCTATTCCGATCCACTAAAACTTTAGCTAAAATAATATTAGATACGTTAGAAATATTTTCAGCATTTAAAACTTTTTTTAAATTTTGATTTTCATTAGTCAAGTACTCTAGATTTAATTCTAGCGCTTTATACTTTTCAATAACTTTTTTTAACTCTTCATTTTCTTTTTTTAAATTAAAGTGACTTGCAATTTCACTATTTAGACTTGGAAACATTCTTGTAGGAGTTGAGGCTAAATAACTAACTCTATAAACTAAATCGTTAATAACTCCTCTTGCTGTTTTGACAACAGCGAATCCATACACATCTAAAAAGAAAATTATAACTGCTATGATTATAAGAGATAAAATAGAGAATTTTTGACTTGCTCCCCTTTGTAAAAGAGCTGAACGAAAAGCTATACTAAAATCATCTCTACTGACTGACATTTATTCATTTAAAAATAAATTAATATTCAGATAACATAGTAGAAAACAATTCTTCGTTTTCTAAAGCTCTTCCTGTGCCAATGGCTACGCATGATAAAGGATCATCAGCTATTGTTACAGGTAAACCAGTATCTTGAGAAATTAATTTATCTATATTCTTTAATAAGGCACCGCCGCCTGTTAGCACTAATCCCATGTCTATTAAATCGGCTGATAGTTCGGGAGGAGTATTTTCTAGAGCTTCTTTAATACCTCCTAATATCTGATTTAAAATTGGCATGATTGCTTCACAAGCATCTTTTTCTGTTAGCTCAATTTCTTTTGGTGTTCCTGATCTAATATCTCTTCCTTTCATTAAAAAAGTATTATTAGATGAAGGAATAGCTGTACCGATTTCTTTTTTTATCTTTTCAGCTGTTGAGTCTCCGATCATTAAATTCATTTTCTTTCTCATGTAAGCGATGATTGACGAATCTAATGCATCTCCTGCAACTCTTAATGATTTAGAGTAAACCACTCCACCCAAAGACATTACCGCTATCTCGGTTGTACCACCCCCAATATCAACAACCATTGACCCTGTTGCTTCTGATATTGGTAAACCCGCTCCGATTGCAGCAGCTATCGGCTCTTCAATTAGTTGAACTTTTCTTGCCCCTGCAGCTAATGCAGAGTCTTGAATTGCTTTTCTCTCAACCGGTGTTGAACCAGTTGGTACACAAATCAAAATTCTAGGATTTGCAAAAGCTCTTTTTTTATGAACTTTTTTAATGAAGTGTTTGATCATTTCTTCTGTAACTACGAAATCTGCGATCACACCATCTTTTAAAGGCCTAATAGCTGAAATATTTCCTGGAGTTCTTCCTAACATTGTCTTCGCTTCATCACCCACCGCTAAAACTGACTTTCTTCCTCCATCTTCTATTACCGCTACCACTGAAGGTTCGTTTAATACAACACCTTGCTCTTTTAAAACTACTAGAGTATTTGCAGTTCCTAAGTCAATAGCCATATCTTGTGACCACATTGATGATAAACCTGATAAACCTTTAAACATATTTCCCTTTCTATTGTTGAGCGCTGATTGATTGATCTGGCGCTGTTTTAGTTCTTTTAATAATTAATTTATTTAATGCATTCAAATATGCATTTGCTGATGCAACAAGTGTGTCTGTATCTGCTGCTTGTCCAACTGTTGATTTTCCTTTTTCTTCAATTCTTACGCTCACCGTTGCTTGAGCGTCTGTTCCTTCAGTAACAGCATGAACATTGTATAATTGAAGGTTAACTTCATGAGGATAAAGATTTTTAATACATTTAAATATTGCATCTACTGGGCCATCGCCAGTCTCTGTTGCGCTCTTAACTTCACCGTAAACTTCTAAAGTCATTTCTGCTTTTTGAGGTTCACCAGTTCCAGCAAATACTTTTAAAGATTTTAATTTAATTACGTTATCTTCTGTTACTAAGCTATCATCTATAATTGCTGCAATATCTTCATCGTAAATATGTTTCTTTTTATCAGCTAGAATTTTAAATTTTCCAAAAGCTATATCGATAACATCATCAGTAACATCAATATAACCCATATCAGATAATTTGTCTCTGAATGCATGTCTACCAGAGTGTTTACCCATTACTAATGAGGTTTTTTTAACACCAACACTTTCTGGTGTCATAATCTCATAAGTATTTCTGTTTTTCAACATTCCATCTTGATGAATACCTGACTCATGCGCGAAAGCATTTTTTCCAACAATTGCTTTATTAAATTGAACAGGGAAACCTGTTGCATTTGAAACAACCTTAGATGCTTTGCTTAAAAGTTTTGTATTAATGTTTGTTGTGTAAGGCATTAAGTCATGTCTTGTTCTCATTGCCATGACAATTTCCTCTAAAGCTGCGTTACCAGCTCTCTCACCTATTCCATTAATTGTACATTCAATTTGTCTTGCGCCTGCCATTACCCCAGCTAATGAATTTGCTACAGCCAAACCTAAATCATTATGACAATGAGTAGAAATAATTGCTTTATCTATGTTAGGTACTTTATTTAATAAAGTTTCGATAATTTTTTTAAATTCTGATGGAACAGTATATCCAACGGTGTCAGGAATATTAATTGTTTTAGCTCCACATTTAATTGCAAGCTCAACTGTCTTACACATGTAATCCATATCAGTTCTTGTGCCATCTTCGCAAGACCATTCAACATCGTCAGTAAATTTTCTAGCGTAGGTAACACTTTCTTTAATTGCTTCTAACACTTGCTCGGGTGATTTATTTAATTTGTGTTTCATATGAAGCGGACTTGTAGAAATAAAAGTATGTATTCTAAAATTTTTTGCATGCTTTAATGCATCTTGACATGCATCAATATCTTTTTTCGTTGCTCGAGCTAATCCAGCTGGTATCGATTTTTTTAAACTTTTACTTATTTCAGTTACAGCTTCAAAATCTCCTGGTGAAGCTATTGGAAATCCTGCTTCAATTATGTCAACGCCTAATTCATCAAATACTCGAGAGATTTGTAATTTCTCCTCTAAACTCATAGATGCGCCTGGCGACTGTTCACCATCCCGCATCGTAGTGTCGAAAATTATAATTCTATTTTTATCAGCCATAATCAAAAATTGTTAGTTCAAAAGTTTCTCATATTACAATCAAAGAGAGAATTTGCAAACTTTAATGCAATTGTAAGCCTAATTATTAAATCAGATTGGGCTAATTCTTATCTTTATCGACTAGTTTATTTTTACCAATCCAAGGCATCATAGCTCGAAGATTTTTACCTACTTTTTCAATAGGATGATCTGCTAAATCTTTCCGCATTTTTAGGAAGTTTTTCTGGCCAGATTTATGTTCATTCATCCACTGCTTAGTAAATTTACCTGATTGAATATCCTTTAAAACCTCTTTCATCTTTTCTTTAGTTTTACTATCAACAATTCTCTTACCTGATACATATTCCCCGTATTCAGCCGTGTTTGAAATAGAGTAATTCATGTTGGCAATTCCACCTTCATAAATTAAATCAACTATTAACTTAACTTCATGTAAAGTTTCAAAGTATGCCATCTCAGGTGGGTAACCAGCTTCAGTTAAAGTTTCAAAACCATTTTTAATTAGTTCAACTAAACCTCCACAAAGAACTGTTTGCTCTCCAAATAAATCTGTTTCACATTCATCTTTAAAAGTAGTTTCAATGATTCCAGATTTACCCCCTCCAATTGCTGAAGCATAAGATAAAGCTAAGTCTCTTGCTTTTCCTGAACTATCTTTATGAACTGCCATTAGACAAGGAACTCCTCCGCCTTTTTGATATTCACTTCTAACTGTGTGACCTGGTCCTTTAGGCGCAACCATGAAAACATCTAAATCTTTTCTGGCATTAATTAAGTCGAAATGAATATTCAAACCGTGAGCAAAAGCTAAACTAGTTCCTTCTTTCATTCTCTGTTCAATATGATTTTTATAAATTTCTGATTGTAATTCGTCAGGTGTTAGCATCATCACAACATCTGCCCAAGCTGCAGCATCAGATAGTGACATAACCTTTAATCCTTCACTCTCAGCTTTTTTTACACTAGAAGAACCTTCTCTTAAAGCTACAACAACTTCTTTTACGCCACTGTCTTTAAGATTAAGTGCATGAGCATGGCCTTGGCTTCCATATCCAAAAATTGCTACTTTTTTATTCTTTATTAAATTTGTATCTGTATCTTTTTCGTAAAATGTTTTCATATTTAAACTCCTACTGTGTAAAAATTTCCTCTCCTCTAGTCATTGCAACTGCACCGGTTCTTGAAGCACTCACGAGCCCTAGTGGTGTTAAAGTGATAATTAATTTATCAATTTCTCTTCTTAAAGCAGTTACTTGAATAACAAAAGACTTTTTTGTTTTATCTAAGATAACAACATTATGCTTTTTACATATTTTCTTTGCTTTATCTAGTTTTTTTGAAGCGCCGACTAATTTAAATAAAGCTAACTCTCTAAATAAAACTTTCTTATCATTTCTATAAAAATCTGCAACTTTATGAACTGGTATTAATTTTCCTAACTGAAGCTTTATTTGTTTAATTACTTCAGGAGTCCCCTTAGTTACAATTGTAATTCTTGATAATCGTTTCTTTCTATCTATCTCAGCAACTGCTAAGGACTCAATGTTATAACCTCTACCAGAAAATAAACCTATTACTCTAGCCAAAACTCCGGCCTCATTATCTACCCAAACAACGATGATGTGATGGTCCTCTTTTCCAAATTTAGTTGGTTCACTATAAGCTGATTTAGATTTGGCCATTAAACTAAAGTTTTACCCTCGTCTGAAACTTCTTCTTTTTCATCCTCTGGCCCTAGAAGCATTTGGTTATGAGGTTTTCCAGAAGGTATCATAGGGTAACAATTTTCAGCTTTATCAACCACACAATCAAAAATAACTGGCTTATCAGTATTAATCATTTCTTTTATTTTCTCATCCAATTCATCGGGAGTTTTAGCTCTAATACCAACTGCGCCATATGCTTCAGCTAATTTTACAAAGTCAGGTAAAGCTTCTGTATAACTCTCAGAATAATTTTTATCGTGTAATAACTCTTGCCATTGTCTAACCATTCCCATGTACTCATTATTTAAGATGAAAATTTTAATGGGCAATCGATATTGAATAGCGGTCGACATCTCTTGAATGTTCATTAATATTGACGCCTCTCCTGCTATATCTACGACAAGTTTTTTAGGATGAGCGATTTGTACACCGATTGCTGCAGGTAAACCATACCCCATAGTCCCAAGACCACCAGATGTCATCCATCTATTAGGTTTGTTAAATTTATAATGCTGTGCAGCCCACATTTGATGTTGGCCAACTTCAGTTGTTATAAAAGTATCTTGGTCTTTAGTTAACTCATATAATCTTTGAACAGCGTGTTGAGGCTTAATTGTTTTTTTACTATTTACAAAATTTAAAGATTTTTTTTTCCTCCATTTTTCAATTTGACTCCACCATTTTGCTGTCTTTTGTTTATTTGAATTAATAAAGTTTTTATTTTTTTCTTTAAATATTTTGATTACAGATTGTAATAATTCTGTAACATCACTTGTAATAGCTAAATCAACTTTAACATTCTTACCAATTGAAGAAGGATCTATATCAACATGAATTTTTTTAGATTTTGGGGAAAACTCATCGATTTTTCCAGTTATTCTATCATCAAATCTTGCCCCAATATTAATCATCAAATCACAGTCATGCATTGCATTGTTAGCTTCATAAGTTCCATGCATACCAAGCATTCCTAAAAATTGTGGATCATCACCTGGATAAGCTCCAAGTCCTTGTAATGTTGAAGTAATAGGAAAACCAGTTAATGAAACTAATTCTCTTAAAAGTTCACTAGCTTTTGGACCTGAATTGATTACTCCGCCACCCGAATAAAAAATAGGTTTAGATGATTTTTTTATCATTTCAATAAATTTAACTACGTCTTTTAAATTTATTTTATTTGATAGTGCACCGTTTAATTTTTTAACTAATTTATTTTTATTAACTTTATAAACACCTTTATTAAATTGAATATCCTTTGGAATATCAACTAACACAGGGCCAGGTCGACCTGTTGTCGCTATTTCAAAAGCTTGGTTCATGATGTCAGCTAAATCATTTACATCTTTTACTAACCAATTATGTTTAGTGCAGGGTCTTGTTATTCCTGTTGTGTCACATTCTTGAAATGCATCTGTTCCAATTAAATGTGTAGGTACTTGACCTGAAATACAAACTACTGGAATTGAGTCCATATAAGCATCTGTTAATGCAGTAACTGCATTAGTTGCACCTGGTCCTGATGTAACTAATAAAACTCCAGGCTTACCGCTTGATCGTGCATAACCTTCAGCAGCGTGACCGGCACCTTGTTCGTGACGTGCCAAGATATGTTTTATTTTTTTATGATTTTTTAATTCGTCGTAAATAGGAAGAACAGCACCACCGGGGTAACCAAAAATATATTCTACTTTTTGGTCTTCTAGTGATTTAAAAACAATTTCTGCTCCACTCAATAATTTTGGCATTCATACAATCTAGCCTAGAAATGCCAACCGTCAAGTTTTAGCTTACTGCTTTTAATGTTTTTTTTGAGAGAATGAAGAAATTTTTAGAATATAGCTTATTCCAATTCTTCATATGACCTCGAGCCCAGGTTTTTTGTCTTTTAGCGTACTGTCTTGTCTTGATATTGATAAGTTCTTTGCACTCGCCTAAAGAGATCGCGCCGTTCAAATATCGATTAATTTCTTGAACACCAATCAATTTATTAGCTGATAAGCTATTATTAAGTTTTAATAAGTTAAATTTCTTAACTTCCGCTATACAGTTTTCTTTAAACATCAGATCAGTTCTTTTTGAAATTTTCTGGAGTAGTTCTGCTCTTGGAATATCTATAAAAATTTTTTTTAAATTAAAATCTAAAAAATCTGATTTTGTGTTAGCTATCCAGTCAAACAAAGATTTTTTGGTTTTAAGTTTGACCTCATAAGCTCTTTGAGTTCTTTGAGTGTCTGTAGGTAAAATTTTACCTTTTACTTTTGGATCTAGCTTTAAAAGTTTTTCGTAAAACTTTTTAAATCCAAGTTTTTTAAATAAATTCCTTACTTTAGCTCTCGTTTTACTATCAATATCAGGAATTTTGCTAATTCCTTTAGTAATCGTGTCAAAATATAATCCTGTGCCACCAACAATTATTGGTATCTTTTTCTTTTTAAAACAAAGACTTACTTTTTTTTTTACCTCTTTCAGCCAATCACCTGCTGAAAAATATTTTTTAACTGAAACTATGCCGTAAAGATGGTGTTTAGCTCTTTCTGTATCAACCTTGTTGGGTCTAGATGATAAAATAGAAAACTCTTTATATATTTGCATACTATCTGCATTGATAACTTCACCATTTAATTTTTTGGCCAAATGAACTGCTAATTTTGATTTTCCTGAGGCTGTAGGTCCTGCTAAAAGAATTATTTTTTTTGACAAAATTAATTTATTTTAACACCAAGATAGCGTCTTTGATTGTTGCTATTTATAATTGTCAACAATAAAGTCTTTTCACCTTTTTTGAAAATACCTTGAACAGTCTTATTTAAATCTGATGACTTTTTAATAGGTGTCTTCTGTACTTCAACAATAATATCATTTACGCTTAAAAGATTTATTAATGAACTTTTATTAGAAATATTAACTATCAAAGCTCCAGTTGTATTCTTATTTAAATTTCTTGAGGAAATATCTTTGTCTGTAATATCTCTCACAGTGATTTTTAAAGTTTCAATTTCAATTTCTTTTTTAACAACCTTGGTTTTCTTCTCTTTAAACTCTTCTGAAGACTCTAATCTTCCTAAAATTAATCTCTTGGAAATAGATTTTTTATTTCTCCATATTTTTAATTGAACACTTTTTCCAACTTTTGTATTAGCAACAACCTTTGGCAAAGTTCTCATTGTATCAATTTTTTTACCATCAAATTCTAAAATAATGTCTCCTGCTTTAATCCCAGCTTTGTCTGCAGGACTATTTTGGCCAACACTTGCAACTAACGCGCCTTCTGGTTTTTTTAATTTTTCTACATCAGCTATTTCTTTTGTAACTTCTTGAATTCTAACGCCTAACCAACCTCTTTTTGTTTCACCAAATTCTATTAATTGATCAATGACATTCGATGCAGCATTAGCTGGTATGGCAAAACCAATTCCTATTGAACCAGATTGTCCAGGAGCAATAATTGCAGTGTTAATTCCGATTACCTCTCCTTCAAGATTAAACAGAGGTCCGCCAGAATTTCCTTGGTTGATCGATGCATCTGTTTGAATAAAATCATCATATCTAGTTAAATTAATATCTCTATTTCTGGCCGATATAATTCCTGCAGTAACTGTTCCACCTAGACCAAATGGATTTCCGATAGCAACCGCCCAATCTCCAACACGTGCTTTGTCAGAGTCTCCAAATTTTACAGTATTAAATTTTTCTTTGGTTTTCATTTTCAAGACAGCAATATCCATATATGGATCAGCGCCTACAACATCAGCCTTGTATTCTTTATCCCCTACTCTAACTAAAATATCTTCAGCATTTGCAATTACGTGATTATTAGTAATAACAGTTCCATTATCTTTTATAATAAAACCAGATCCTAAAGATGATGCTTTTCTCTCTGTTGGTCTTTCGAAATCTTTAAACATCTCACCAAAAGGTGATCCAGGAGGAAACTGAAAAGGAAAATTGTTTGTAGTTGTTTTTACAGTTTGAGTAGTTGAAATATTAACAACTGATGGCATTAATTTTTCAGCTAAATCAGCAAAAGATCCTGGAACAGGTTTTGCATTTAAGTTTGTTAAATTTAAAACAATAAAGATGAAAAATATTTTTCTTAGAAAATTCATAAACTTTTTATATACCAAATTATTAAAAAACCGATAATCAAAAAAACTACACCAAAAGATCTCAGTTTGTTTTCTGGTGTATTTTTGATTAACTCTAACATATTTTTTATTCTTGACGGGAAAATGGCGAGAAACAAACCTTCTATAAAAAAAAGCAATCCTATTGCTGTAATAAGCTCTCCCACAAATCTATATTTTATTATCTTTTGACGGCTGGCTTCATTGCTTTGCCAAAGAATTTAAAAAATTCGCTATCTGGAGATAGTACAAGAGAAGTTTCTCCTCCAATTAAAGCTTTTTCGTAGGCTTGCATGGCTCGATAGAATGCAAAGAATTGAGGGTCTTGTCCAAAGGCATCAGCAAAAATTTTATTCCTTAAACCATCGCCTTCACCTTTCATGATTTCTGATTTTTTATTTGCTTCAGCTAAGATTACTGTAACGTCTTTATCTGCTGTTGATCTAATTTTCTGTGCAATCTCTGCTCCTTGTGCTCTAAATTCTTTAGCTTCTCTTTCTCTCTCAGTTTGCATTCTTAAATAAATCGCTTCACTGTTTGCTGGGGGTAAGTCAGCTCTTTTAATTCTTACATCAACAATTTCTATTCCAAAGTTTTTTGCCTCGGTATTTACATCGTTTTGAATAATTGACATTTGCTTAGTTCTGTCAGTAGATAAAAGAGTAGCTAATTCTTGTGTTCCAAGCACACCCCTTATTCTTGAATTTATTATTGTAGAAAGTCTTGATCTTGCAACTCTCTCGTTTCCAACTGAAATATAAAATTTTAAAGGATCTACAATTTTAAATCTTGCTATTGCATCTACGATTAATCTTTTTTGGTCGGCCGCGATAACTTCTTCTGGCTCGTTATCTAAATTTAAAATTCTTTTATCTAAGAAAACCACGTTTTGAATAAATGGTAGTTTGAAATTTAAGCCAGCTTTCGTGACAATCTTCTTTGGATCACCAAACTGAAGAACTATAGCTTGACTGATTTCTTGTACAATAAATAATGATTGAAATATAACAACAGCGATTAAAACTATTGCTGGAATTATAAATTTAACAACTTTCATTAGTTTGTGCTCCCCGATTTTTTTAATTCTGGTAATGGTAAGTAAGGTACAACACCTGAACCAGACTCTTTATCTATAATAACTTTATCAATATCCGCTAAAACTTTTTCCATTGTCTCTAAATACATTCTCTCTTGAGTAACTTGTTTTGCATTTCTGTACTCATTATAAATCGCAGAAAATCTACTTGCTTCACCTTCAGCTTTAGCAACAACTTCTTTTTTGTAAGCTTCTGCTTGTTGTAAAACTTGTTCCGCTTCTCCTCGTGCTCTTGGTATCACATCGTTAGCATAAGCTTCGGCTTCGTTTTTAGATCTTTCTCTATCGGCTCTTGCGGCCTGTACATCTCTAAAAGCATCAATAACTTGTTCCGGCGGATCAGCTTGTTGGGTTTGGACTTGTGTAATTTGAATGCCTGACTGATACTCATCTAGAATTTGTTGTGTAATTTCTTGTACCTCTACTTCTATATTTGCTCTTCCCTCAGTTAAAATCGTTTGTATATTATTTTTAGCAATAACTTCTCTCATCGCTGTTTCAGAAGTTGCTTTTACTGTCTCTACTGGACTTTGAATATTAAATAAAAACTTACCAGCATCTTTTATTACCCAAAATACTGAATAGTTTATATCAACGATATTTTCATCTCCTGTAAGCATTAAACTTTCTTCTGGAACATTACCAACGCCAGATGATCTTCCGCTATCACTCGCTGGTCTAAAGCCAACGTCAACTCGATTAACTTTTGTAACTTTTGGAGTTAACACTCTCTCAACAGGCATCGGCAAATGATAGTGCAATCCTGGCTGAGTTGTATTTACAAATTTACCAAATCTTAAAACGACACCTTGCTCGTCTGGTAATACTCGGTAAAGACCGCTAGCAACGTAAAGTCCTAAAATAATTAATAAGCCAATTATTATTGGTCTTGAGCCACCTGATTTACCGCCAGAAAATTTATTAATTGTTTTTTGAAAATTTTTTATAATATCATCAAGACTTGGTGGATCTTGTCTTGTCCCTGATCCATTGCCCCCTGGCGAGCGACCGCCTCCTCCTGGAGGTGTTCCCCACGGAGATTGGTTCTTAAATATCTTGTCCTTGAAACTCATGTCACTTTATATAGTGACTTTTCTTATAAAAACAAGTTAAGAAGAAGCGGTATTATGACCGAAAAAAAAGAAGAAATAGACCGGGCAGTTAAAGAAAAGCTTGCTCCTAAGAAATTTATTAAAACTCCAATAAATGGAACAAAGTTTGCTATTTTAGTCTCAAGTGCAAAGGGAGGTGTAGGTAAATCTACCGTAGCGATAAATATTGCATTTGCGTTACAAAGTTTAGGACTAAAAATTGGTATCTTGGATGCTGACGTATACGGACCATCACTTCCAAAGTTAATAGATTTAAATGAAAAACCAAAAAGTGAAGATGGTAAAGCAATGATGCCTTTAGAGAAGTATGATGCTCAATTCATGTCTATGGGATTTTTAGTTGATGAACAAACACCAATGATTTGGAGAGGTCCCATGGTCATAAGCGCAATTAAGACGATGACACAAAAAGTTTTATGGAAAGATAGAGATGTGATTATTATTGATATGCCGCCAGGCACTGGAGACACCCAATTAACTTTTGCTCAAGAAGTTAAAGTTGATGGGGCAATAATTGTATCAACTCCACAGGATTTAGCGTTACTAGATGTAAAAAGAGGAATTCAAATGTTTGATAAAACAGGTGTTAAGATTTTAGGTTTAATCGACAATATGAGCTATTTCAAAGGAGATGATGGAAAACAGTATAAAATATTTGGCGAAAGTGGAGTAGAAAAAACTGCAAAGGAATTTAATAAAGAATTTTTAGGTCATTTACCAATTCATCAAGATTTGAGAGTCTCAGCTGATAAAGGTGATCCTTTAACTCATTCAGATCCAGATCATGAGGTATCTAAATTATTTATAGAAATAGCAAAAAAAATCAAACAATCTTTTCAATAAAATCAAAAGAAGTCATTAGTTCATTCCATTCTCTTTTTGAAAGACCTGAACTTTCATGACTTACTTTTTCACCTTTGGCCATTTGTTGGATAACTTTTTTACCTTTAGCTGAAACATGAACTGCTCCCACTCTATAATCTAAAAATGCTGAATGGGTTATTGGCACCCATTTTTTAACTGTATCTAACATAGTTTCTGCATAAACTCTTATCTCGTATTGAGCATGACTGTCTGCTCTTAAAAATAAAAAGTTAAGTAGATTTAATAAATCTGTTTTCCAATACCACTGTGTGTATGAATTTAAAGTTAAATTCATTCTAGCTAATTCTCTTGCGAGACCTGATTTGCCTTCATCAATTGTTGAGCCATCAAATCTTTCATTTAGCATTTTCTCGTAATTATCATAGGTTCTAGTTGCATCATCTTTTAAAATTTTTAAAACTTCATCAGCTTGCTCTCCAGTAATTAAATCTCCTCTTCCTTGTCTATTTGAAGTTGATTGAGCTGATAATTGATCTTTTGCTGGAATATAAAATTCTTTATCTAAAATTGAATATCTAGCTGAATATTCATTTACGTTTGCAGTTCTATGTCTGATCCATTGTCGAGCAATAAAGATTGGAAGTTTGACGTGGTATTTTATTTCACACATTTCAAATGGTGTAGAATGCCAGTGTCTCATCAAATATTTAATTAATCCCTCATCAGTAGAAACTTTTTTTGTTCCTTTTCCATAAGAAACTCTTGCAGATTGAACAATGGAACTATCGTCTCCCATATAGTCTACAACTCTTACAAAACCATGATCTAAAACGGGTAAAGCATCATAAAGTATCTTTTCTAATTCAAGAGAGGTAACTCTTTTAGTTTCGTGTTTTTGGGCTTGTTGATCTGCAATTTCTTGCTTTTGTTCTGTTGTAAGTTTCATTTTGAAATAATTTATTGAATCTCTGCTAAAGAGTTTTATATTAATAGGGTTGGTTTTCCAACTATGACGATAAACGAATTTCGTAATAAACATTACGGACGTGGGGGCAGTACCCACCACCTCCACCATTTACAACTTATGGGGGTGAATTAGGATCGACGGATGTCTAAAGGCTATTCTTTCGTACGAGATGGTTCCGACGTAACGGGCTAATTTACAAATGCTAACGAAAGTTACGCACTTGCAGCTTAATTAACATTGTTAATTAGGTAACGGGGTCCGGGGCACCTGGCAACAGAACGCCCCTTATTATCTCTTAAAACTTTTATAAATTAATCCGTAAATTAAAATATTTATAACTATCAGTGATATACCAAGATATATTTGAATTTCATTAGTTAAGCTCTCAGGATAAATTATTGGAAAAAGATAGTTGTTAATAAAATCATTAGAATAGGTTGTTAATTCTCCTTTATACAAAAACCAATTTTCGAGATAAGTTAATGGACAAACAGAATTAGTTAGTTCTATATAAATTCCCCATAATAATGCTGGGAAGTGAATATAGATAATTTTTGAAAAAATAAAAAAAAGTAATCCTCCAAAAATAACAAATAAAATAAAAGTTAAATGTATAATTAAAGTAAGATTTGCAAATAATTCGTACATTCAATATATTAACTAATATTTAAGGGACCTGGCAACAGAACACCCTTAATAATTATCTATGAAAAAACTGATAAAAAATATTTTTAATATGGTTGGATTTGAAATAAGAAGAAAACCAAATGAGAGGGAAATAAATTATTTAACTTTTGATAAAATATACCGAAAAATAATTAAAAATGATAAACCTATAATTTTTGATATTGGGGCAAATAAGGGTCAATCAATAGATAGGTTTTTAAAAATTTATCAAAACTCTTTAATTCATTCTTTTGAGCCATTACCTGAAGAATTCAATTATTTAAAAAAAAAGTACAATAATTATGATAATATTAGTTTAGTTAACCTTGCAGTTGGGGATAAAAAACAAAAAAAAACTTTAAATATTGCAGGTCATTCAGGAAATTCCTCTTTTTTTGAAATAAAAAAAGACTCAGACTGGTTGAGTCTAAGAAGTGAACAATTAGGTATTGATAAAGAAAACTATATCACAAAAAAAATTGAGGTTAATGTAGATACCGTAGACTCTTATTGTAATACAAACTCTATAAATAATATCAATATTATGAAAATAGATACTCAATTGTATGAACAAAAAGTGCTTATGGGTTGTGAAAATATGATTAAAAATCAAAAAATTGATGCAATAGAAATAGAGATTGTCTTTAGCAACGTCTATGAAAAATATGTAAATTTTAGTGATATAGAAAAATATTTATTACCATATAACTATCGTTTTAGCGGGATTGAACTGCACAATAATTCTCTTTTTGGTGGATCAATTTTTTTTGCTGACATACTCTTTCTAAACAAATCAAAATTTAACTTATGAAATAAACTAGGTTTGAGCGCCTGGCAACAGAACGCCCCTTTGAAATATGAAAAAAACAATTATAACATTATTTATATTTATCCTTACAGCTTGCGCAACTCCAACAGTAGTAAATATTATAGGCCCGAATGATAACAAGCTAACTTGTGAAGAATTAAGTAAAGAAATTGAAATAGCTAATAAGTATGCACTTGAAGCACAAGAGGCAAAAAAAATGAGTTCTCCACATAATGTTGGGGCAATATTATTTTTTCTTCCTGGTGCAGGTATAACAATGAAAAATGTTGAGGAAGCAGTAATTGCTGCTAAAGAGAGAGCTTTGCATTTAAATAGAATTAAAGAGAAAAAAGGTTGTTAATATAAATCCCTTGGCAACAGAACGACCCTTTCAAATTTATAATTATCTTTGATTAATAATACCGATTAGAATTATGTTACCTTGTTGCATGTAATCTACACGTAATTTTTTATAAACCATTAGTGTTTAGAATATGCATCTGGATAGTTAGTAAGATGCTCATCTGAAATTGGTGTCATTACAGCAGTTTCTATTACAGCTCCGGCTTCCCTTCTTTTCTCAGTAAGTTGCTTATCATCCCTAAAAGATTGGAGTGCTTCCATATTTGGAAATTGCATTACTGTATGTAGTTTTGATGGATCATCTTTTTGTGTGCCTGCAAAAATAAACTTTATTCCATGTTCTTTTAATTTTTCGTCCTGAGCATAAACCATCTCTTTCCAGGTTTTAAATCCTTTTGTGATTGTAATTTCACCTTTGACTAGTATTCCCATATAAACCTCCTTATTTATATTTAAAAATTTTTTTTGTCCCACGATTTTAGCATAAAATTTCACACGTAATCCACACGTAATTTCTCTAAAAGTTTAAGATTTTATACAATTGCAAATGGTTTATAATAAAGAATAATGTTACAAAGTCAGATGCACCTGGCAACAGAACGCCCCTATTTGTAAATATTTCTATATGAAAAAGATTCTCTTTCTAGGATATAATAATGAACAAACATCTCTTATTGACAAAATTCAATTCCATAAAAAAAAATGGAGTGTAAAACAAACGCAAAAAAAAATTAATTTAAATACAGCAAAAAAATTTAATTCTATTATTAGTTTTGGTTATCGCCATATAATAGATAAAGATATTATTGATAATCTTAAATATCCGATAATTAATTTACATATTAGTTTTTTGCCCTATAACAAAGGTGCTCATCCTAATTTTTGGTCTTTTGCTGAAAACACACCTTCTGGTATAACAATTCATCAAGTGGATTGTGGTATTGATACAGGAAAAATAATTTATCAAAAACAAATTAATTTTGAATTATCCAAAAAAAAACAAACTCTTACATTTTCTAAAACTTATAAAGTACTTATCAATGAAATAGAAAATTTATTTTTAATTAATATTGATAATATTATCAATCAAACATTTAATTCCTCCGAGCAAATTGGGGAAGGAAGTTATCATAACAAAAAAGATTTACCTAAATTATTGAAAAATTGGGAGCA
>CACAWX010000001.1 GCA_902536305.1 uncultured Pelagibacteraceae bacterium | reverse complement strand
CGTTAATGAAGTGATTCTGCCCAATCTAAATTTAAAGACTGAGACAGTTTTAAATCTGTTTAAAGATGTAGAATATGATTTGGGAAAAGTTCGATCTCAAAAGCTTGTTAAACCAATATATTTTACTCAATTTCCAAGAGACCTTGATGCATTACAAAATACAAAATTGAAGAAAGAAACTTTTATAAAAATAGTTCTTCCTCTTATAGTGGCAGAGAATGAAAAAATTCTTGCTGATAGAAAAAAATTAACAATTTTATCTAACAAAAAATATACAACGGATTTGGAGAAACAGTGGATTAGACAAAAGTTATTAGAATACAAAGTTAAAAAAGGTGATTTAAATGAATTATTAACTAGAATAGATGTAATTCCAACTTCCATAGCGTTGGCTCAAGCTGCTAAAGAAAGTGGTTGGGGAACATCGAGGTTCGCTTTGGAGGGTAATGCTATTTTTGGTCAATGGACTTGGAGCGGTCAAGGTATTGCTCCATTAGATAGAGATAGTAACAAAAAACACAAAATTTTAAAATTTCCAATTTTAAGGGCTTCAGTAAAAGCTTATCAGAATAATTTGAATACTCACAAAAGTTATTCAAAATTTAGAGAAAAAAGATCTATCTTAAGAGAGAAAAATAAGAAGATAATTGGTCTCGAACTAACGGATACATTAAATAACTACGCCCAAACAGGTTCTGAATACACTGAAATTTTAAATCAAATTATAAAACAAAACAGATTAACAGATTTTGAGCCAGTGAGATTGGTAAATTCAGTCAAAATGATTGAATTAAGTTCTTAAATTATTTACTGCTCACAACAAATTGCACACCAAGCCATCTCCAAAAACCACTTGGATCTCTTAAAGAACAATTAATTCTTCCCCTCTCACCAACAAACTTTTCATTAATATTAATAAATAATGTATTTGAATTTTCGAATTTAATATTAGATTGTCTCCACTTATCACCTTCATTTGAATAGCAGCTCAATGATTTTAAGTTTTTTATATTTTCGTAAAATTCTATTTTCACTTTAGGTGGATTTTTACTTTGTAAAAGATATTTTTCTTCAGGATAAACCTTTTTGAATTTAAAAGGTAATGTTTTAGTTAGAGAAGTAAATCTTTTAATTTCTCCGTATTTTTCATTAATTGGAAATCTGGGAAGTTCATAATGATCTTTAGTATCATCCATTACCCCAGAATGCTGACCAAAGGCATATTTGAAGCCTAAAGATTGAACTATATTCTTAAATTCTAAACTATACTCACCGAATGGATAAGAAAAAAATTTTGAATTTGTTCCTAATTCATTTTTAAATATTAATATTGATTTTTCTATATCATCTTTAATAACCTCATAACTTTCATCAACCAGATATTCATGACTATGGCTGTGATTACCTATTTCTACAAAATTCTCTTTGTTTAATTCTTTAATTTGATCCCACGTCATATAACCTTTAGAACCAACTTCACGTGTGCTTATAAATAAAATAAAAGGTATTTTTTTTTCCTTGAGTATCGGCCAGGCGTTTTCATAAAACGAAGAAAAACCATCATCAATCGTTAATAAAACTTTTCTTTGTTTTTTATCATCTTTTAAGCTCTGGTCAAAATTATTTGGATTTACAAAATTTATATTTTTTTCTCGAATTATTTTTAGATGCTCTTTAAAATCTTTTAACTTTATGTTAGTGGAAGGGTATTTATTTTCTTCAAACCTATGATACATTAAAGAAATAATGCCATAATCATCTATTTCTAGCTTTGCTGAACTTGAATACAAATTGTTTTGAAAAGACAAAATAGCTATAAACAAACTAATGATAAAAGATTTTTTAATTCTAAATTGCATAGGCGATGATGATAAAATCGGTTTAAAATTTGGTAACAAATTTTATGTCCACGATTTTGATCAAAAAATTAATAAAAAAGATCAATTAGTTCTAAGCATATTAAATCTAATAAAAAAATACAAAGTAAATATTAGTAATAATTTCTCTGTACTTGTTAATAGTGGGCCAGGTAGTTTTTCCTCTATTAGGGTTTCATTGGCTGTGGCAAAAGGATTAAAAATTTCAAAAAAAATTCATTTGTACGGATTTAAAAATTCAGATCTTGGTCAATTAAACCTTGCTAATATTGAATTATTAATCAAAAAAAATTTGATACAAAAAAATTTGATTAAACCCCTATATATAAGTTAAATTAAAATAATGAATTCAATAGAGGAAAAATGTCAACAAAAAGGGGTCAGACTTACCGACCAGAGAAAAACTATAGCTAAAATTCTATCTGAGTCTAAAGAAGTCTACGGATCAAAAGACCATCCAGATGTTGATGAGCTCCACAAGAGAGTCACTGCAGTAGATGATAAAATTAGTATCGCAACTGTTTATAGGACCGTAAAACTTTTTGAAGAAGCTGGAATATTAATAAAACATGATTTTAAAGCAGGGAAAGCGCGGTATGAAATCAATGACGACCATAATCATCTTATCGATATCAATAGCGGAGAAATAATTGAATTTGTTGATAAAAATATTGAGAAACTTCAATATGAAGTAGCAAAAAAATTAGGTTACAAATTAGTTGATCATAAATTAGAACTTTATGGATCGAAAATAAAGAAGTAATTTGCAAAAAAAAATTTTCATTAAAACTTTTGGTTGTCAAATGAATGAATACGACAGTAATCGTATTTCAGATTTAACAAAAAAAATTAATTACACTCCGACAGACAATTTAGGCGAGAGCGACTGTTATATTTTGAATACTTGTCATATTAGAGAAAAAGCAACTGATAAGGTTTACCATGACATTGGTAGATTAAAAAAAGAGTTTAGAAATAAATCTAAACCCATTGTTTTAGTTACAGGGTGCGTTGCTCAGGCTGAGGGGGATATTTTATTAAAAAAAGAAAAATATATAGATGCAGTTATTGGACCTCAATCTTACCATAAAATTAATGATACAATATTAAAATTAGAGAAAAAATCCAAACCAATTAATTTTACTGAATTTGAAGTTATAGAGAAATTTGACAGCTTAAACTCTCTCAAAAATTCTGATAATAAAATTTCAGCTTTTTTAACCATTCAAGAAGGATGTGATAAATTTTGTAAATTTTGTGTTGTACCCTATACACGAGGTGCTGAGTTCTCACGCTCACTTAAAGAGCTGGTATTAGAGGCAAATCAACTTGTAGAAAATGGAGCTAAAGAAATTACTTTACTAGGTCAAAACGTAAACGCTTATAATTTTGAAAAAAAAAAATTATCAGATTTAATTTTAGAGATATCTAAAATTGAAGACTTAAAAAGAATTAGGTATACAACTTCACATCCTAAAGATTTTACTAACGATTTAGTGGACTTACATAAAAATTGTGAAAAATTGATGCCTTTAATACATTTACCTGTTCAAAGCGGATCAAACAAAATTTTACAAGAAATGAACAGAAAACATAGTATTGAAGAATATTTAAGTGTCATACAAAAAATTAAAAAAGCCAAACCAAATATTGAATTTTCAAGTGATTTTATCATTGGTTATCCTGGTGAAACATATGGTGATTTTAAAAAAACAATTGAATTAATGAAAGATGTAAAATTTATTAACTCTTATTCCTTCATATATAGTGCAAGACCTGGAACCCCGGCATATTATTTAAAAAATATCAACCATGATAATGCAAAAATAAGACTTACGGAATTTCAAAAAACTGCAGAAAAAATTAAATCAAAATATAGAAATAAATTGGTTAATAAAATGTCATCAGTTTTATTTGAAAATAAAACGAAATACGAAAATGAATATTTTGGCAGAGATGAATACTTTAACTCTGTTATTGTTAAAAGTGAAAGTAATCTGATTGGAAAAATTAAAAATATAAAAGTTTTAGAGGTTAATCAGAATACTTTATTTGGAGAAGTTGTATCAAATTTTAATCAAAAAAATTATGCTGCATAGATAGATGTCAGAAATTTCAAAACTAGAACAAAATCTTATAATTAAAAAAATTGACACTAGGACAGTAAATATTTCAATAAATAACAATGAAATGTTAATGGCTATCGTGGGACAATTCGATCAAAATTTAAAAACTTTATCTAAATTAGTTAATACAGATGTTTATTTTCGAGGTAACTCCATAACATGTAAAGGAAATAAAGAAAACTTATCTATATTTTGTGATGCTATAAAATTTTTAATAAACAAATATTTTTTAACGAATATTATAGAAAAAGAAGATATAATTTTATCTGTGAAAAAAAATATGGAATTAGAGGACTCAAATGTTAAAAGTTTTAAACAATTAATTAAAACGCCAAAAAAATCAGTAATTGCAAGATCTGAAAAGCAATCAGAATATATAAAAGCTTTAAAAGAGAATGATATTGTAATGTCACTTGGACCTGCTGGAACCGGAAAGAGTTTTTTAGCTGTTTCAGTTGCTGTAACTTTATTAATGGAAAAAAAAATTGACAGAGTGATCTTGTCAAGGCCAGCTGTAGAAGCGGGAGAAAAATTAGGTTTTCTTCCAGGCGATATGAAGGAAAAAGTTGATCCATACTTAAGGCCGTTATACGACGCTTTATATGAACTTTTCGGGGCAGATAAAATTGACAAAAAAATTGAAACAGGTGAAATTGAAATTGCTCCTCTTGCGTTCATGAGAGGAAGAACTTTAAAGAATTGTTTTGCAATTCTAGATGAAGCACAAAATGCAACAGAAACACAAATAAAAATGTTTTTAACAAGAATAGGGGAAAATTCAAAATTAGTTGTGAACGGTGATCCAAGTCAGGTAGATTTGATAAATAAATCACATTCAGGTTTAATCAAATCGAAAAATATTCTTAAAAATATCAAGGAAATAAAGATAATTGAATTTGATCACACAGACGTAGTAAGACACCCACTTGTTTCAAAAATCATTAGAGCTTACCAAAAAAAAAGCACTGATGATAAAAATTAATGTAATAACAAATAATATTAAATGGTTTCATTATATTAAAAACCCTAATAATTATCTCGAACGAAAACTAAGCAAGTTAAATTTTAAAAGTAAAACTTTTAAAAAAAATAATATTTTTTGTACTTTGCTTCTCTCTAATAGCAAAGAAATTCAATTTCTTAATAAAAAATTTAGAAAAAAAAATAAATCTACCGATGTTCTATCATTCCCGTTTCAAAATAAAAATGAACTTAAAAAAAAACTAAAAAAAGAAAAAGAAATCTATCTCGGAGATATAATTATTAACTTAAGCAAAATTAAAAGTAAAAAAACACTGAAAAATTTTAAATATGAATTTGATCGTTTATGGATACACGGATTAATTCATTTACTTGGATATGACCATAAAAAAGATCAAGACTTTCTGAAAATGAGCCAGATTGAAAAAAAATATTTTGATATTGTAAATGTTTGAAAAATACTTAACAAATCGTTTTTTTATACTATATTTAATTCCATTTATAATTGGTTCATTAACGGTCTTATCTTTCCACCCTTTTAATCTCACAATAATTAATTTAATAATTTTCCCACTTTTTTTTTATTTAGTTACCTATATTAATAAAAAATCAAAGTCTGTTTATCGTAAAAAACCCCTTAGAAGAAATTTATTTACATTCGGTTTATTGTTTGGTTTTGGTTTTTACTTAAGTGGGATATCCTGGATTGTAAATTCACTTACCTTCGATGACAATTTTAAAATTCTCATCCCATTCGCTTTAATACTAATACCATTATTCTTAAGTTTATTTATAGCACTTCCGATCTTATTTATTGGTCCATATTTAAATTTCAATTTCTCTTCATTACTCTTTTTTGCCGGTGTTTTAGCTTTTTCTGATTATTTAAGGACTTATATACTTACAGGTTTCCCCTGGAACTTGTGGGCATATAGCACTGTTTGGTTCAATGAAATTATACAAATTGTAAACTTAATAGGTTTGTATTCTTATAACCTACTTTTAATAACTGCTTTTACTTTACCGATAATTTTCTTTTTTAAAATCACCGTAATAAAAAAAATATTTTATTTTGCATTAATTAGTTCATTCATTTTAGGTTTATTTATCTTCGGAAATTATGAAATCAACAAAAATAAAAAAAAATTAGCTAAATTAAATGATCATGAAAAAGTGCTTGTAAAAATTATATCTCCTAACTTTGATTTAAAGTACGGTCTAACAGAGCAACAAATTGAAGAAAGATTTAAAAAATTAATTAGATTTAGCGATCCAATTAAAAATGAGAAAACTTTATTTGTTTGGCCAGAGGGCCCTTTTAGCGGATATAGTTATGCGGAATTATTTGCTTATAAGGATCTCATTAAAAAAAATTTTTCTAAAGATCACGCTATAATTTTTGGAGTAAACCAACTAGATCCAAAGTCAGGTAATTTTTATAATAGTATGCTGTTAGTAGATAATGATTTTAAGATAATTCAAAACTATAACAAAAAAAGACTTGTTCCATTCGGTGAGTTTCTCCCATTTGAAGAATTTTTAAATAATTTTGGCCTAAAGAAGATTACTGAAGGTCACGGTTCTTTTTTGAAAGGAAAAAAAATTCATAATCTTTCTTTTGATAAAATAAATTTTTTACCTCTAATTTGCTATGAAGTTATTTTTACAGATTTAATACAAAAATCTAATTCAGACACAAATCTAATTATTAATATTTCAGAAGACGGGTGGTTCGGAGACTCAATAGGTCCAGATCAACATTTCGCAAAATCTATATTTAGAGCTATAGAAAACGGTACTTTTTTTCTTCGATCGGCGAATAAAGGAATTAGTGCAATAATTGATAATAAAGGTAAAATAGTTAAACAATTAAGTCGAAATGAAGCCGGTAACATAGAATTTAAAGTACCATTAATCATATCAAATAAAAGCACAAATGATTTGATCTTTTTTGTACTTTTAATTACATATCTTTTAATCTTTCTATTTATTAAAAAGAAAAATGCAAAATAAATACTTATTTACCAGTGAATCGGTTTCAGAGGGGCACCCCGATAAAGTTTGTGACAGAATTTCAGACATGGTTGTTGACTCTTATTTACTTAAAGATCCAGTTTCAAGAGTTGCTTGCGAAACATTGACCACAACAAACAAAGTTGTCTTAGCTGGCGAAATTAGAGGCCCAAAAATAGAAAAAGAGGAACTCATTTCTAAAGTAAGAAACTGTATTAAAAATATTGGTTACGATCAGGAGGGCTTTAGTTGGAAAACCGCAAATATCGAAACGCATCTTCACGAACAATCGGCTGATATAGCAATGGGAGTTGACTCAAAGGATAATAAAGATGAAGGAGCAGGCGACCAAGGTATTATGTTCGGGTATGCTTGTAACGAAACAGATGAGCTAATGCCTGCTCCAATTCACTATTCACATAAAATTTTAAGATTAATGGCTGAAGATAGAAAAAATGGGAATTTAAAAGGGATCGAGCCAGATTCTAAAAGTCAGATTACTATGTTGTATGAAAATGAAAAACCTATAAAGGTAACTTCTGTGGTGGTCTCCACTCAACACTCTAAAGAACTTAATCAAGAAAAAGTTAGAGAAGCAGTTATCCCCTATATTCAAAAATCAATACCTAAAAAATTTCTTACCGATCTTGACACGAAGGAAATTTATATTAATCCTACAGGCCAATTTGTAATTGGGGGACCTGATGGCGATACTGGGTTAACTGGAAGAAAAATTATTGTAGACACCTATGGAGGAGCATCTCCTCATGGTGGAGGAGCGTTTTCTGGAAAAGATCCAACAAAAGTAGATAGATCAGCAGCTTATGCCTCAAGATATTTAGCAAAAAATGTTGTTGCGGCAGGTGTTTCGGAAAAATGCTTAATTCAATTAGCCTACGCTATAGGTGTATCCAAACCATTATCTATATTTGTTAAATTAGCTAATGGTGATGAAGAAAAAGTTGAGAAAGTAAAAAAAATTATTGAAGATAATTTTAATTTATCACCAAGGGGTATTAGAGAAATGTTAAAATTAAATAACCCTATATATGAGGTTACTTCCGCATATGGCCATTTTGGCAGGAAGCCTACTGACAAGGGAGAATTTTCATGGGAAAAAACTGATAAAACAGATTTATTTAAATTGTAATCTTGAAAAAACCATAATTTTCTTCTAAAAGCATATAAAAATTAGACTTTCAAAATGGGCATTAGCCCATTTTTTTTTAGGAGCTATAAAATGTTAAATAGAGGACTAGATAAATTAGAACTTTTAAGAATAGTTGAGGCTGTTGCCACTGAAAAGTCTATTGATAAAGAGCTAGTAATAGAGTCGATGGAAAGCGCTATTCAGAAAGCAGCACTAATAAAATTTGGAAACGATAATAACATAGAGGTTATTATAGATAGAGAATCGGGAGAAATTAAGATTCAAAAAGTTTTAGATATTGTAGAAAACGTCGAAGACTCGGCAAGAGAGATTTCATTAAATCAAGCCCAAAAAATTAATGCTAATAATAAAGATTTAAAAGTCGGTGAAAAGATTTTTGAGGAATTACCCCAAATAGATTTTGGGCGTATCGCTGCACAAAGTGCTAAACAAGTTATAAGTAGCAGAGTAAGAGAGGCTGAAAAAAATAGGCAATATGAGGATTTTATAGATAAACAAAGTCAAATATTAAGCGGTATAATAAAACGTTTAGAATATGGAAATGTTATTATGGATCTAGGTAAAGCAGAAGGAGTTATAAAAAAAGATGAATTAATACCAAGAGAAATTTTAAAAACCGGTGATCGAGTTAAAGCTTACTGTTATGAGGTTAAAAAAGAATTGAAGGGTCATCAAATATTTTTATCCAGAGCTCACCCGCAATTTTTAGCAAAACTATTTTTTCAAGAAGTTCCGGAGATTTATGAAGGAACTATCGAAATTAAATCTGTGGCAAGAGATCCGGGAAGTAGAGCTAAAATTTGTGTGCATTCTAAAGACTCTTCAATTGATCCAGTAGGAGCATGTGTTGGTATGAGAGGAAGTAGAGTTCAAACAATAGTGAACGAATTACACGGTGAAAAAATTGATATTATTAAATGGACTGAAGATTTACCAACATTAATTTCAGAGTCACTTTCTCCTGCAGAAATTCAAAAGGTCTTAATAGATCAAGATAATAAAAGAATTGATATTATCTTAACAGAGGAAAATTTAAGTAAAGCGATTGGTAGGAGAGGACAAAACGTAAGGCTGGCTTCTAAATTAACAAACTACGAAATAGACATACTTACAGACAAAGAAGATTCTGAAAGAAGACAAGCTGAATTTAAAGAAAGGACCGAAACATTAATTAAAAATTTAGAAGTCGATGAGACTTTAGGCCAGCTTTTAATTTCAGAGGGATTTATATCAATTGATGAAATTTCCCAATCGAAACCAGAGGATATTTCAAAAATCGATGCAATTGACGAGGAAACAGCTAAAGAATTAATTTCGAGGTCAAAAGAAACCCTAATTAAAGAGAAAGAGGCAGTATCATTAAAGTTAAAGGAACTGGGGGTGGAAGAAAACCTAATTAATCTCAAAGGAATGACTCAAGGAATGTTAGTGATATTAGGTCAAAAAAACATTAAAAAACTTAGTGATTTCGCAGATTTGTCCTCCGATGAATTAATCGGTGGGTATGATGAGATAAAAGGAAAAAAAGTTAGAATTGATGGATACCTTGAGGAGTTTTCGTTATCTAGAAAAGAAGCTGACGATTTGATAATGGCAGCTCGAGAGATAGCATATAAGTAATGTTATGGATAAAGATAAAAAAAAGACACTCACAATTTCTTCTGATTTAAAAAAGAAAATTGATACATCATCTATTTCAACTTCTGGTAAAAAATCTTTCTCGGTAGAAAAAAGAAAACCTTTCAAACAAAACAAACAATATAATAACTCTTCCTCAACACCCAATGTGAATATAAATCCTGATAATAAGAAAAAAAATTTTGCAAGAAAATTTATAGAGCAACAAGCAACTAAAGATTTTATTAAAAAAGATAATAAACCGGCAGGAAAAAGCAAGTTAAAGCTTAAAGGGCCGGTAGATAAACGTGATTTTAAACTAACAGTTTCAAGAGCCTTAAACGTTGAAGAAATAGAAATTAAACAAAGAAGTCTAGCATCAGTTAAACGTGCAAGGCTAAAAGAAAAAAAGAAGCCAGAGGGTGAGGAAAAGAAAGAATTTAGGAAAGTAATTAAAGAGGTAAAAATTCCGGAACAAATTACAATTCAAGAACTTTCAAATCGAATGGCTGAAAAATCTAACGATATTATAAAGTTTTTATTTAATATGAAGGTCGTAGCGACAATCAATCATAACATAGACAAAGATACAGCCGAATATATAGTCAAAGAGTTTGGACACAAACCAATTCTTGAAGACAAACCTTCTATAGCCATAAGTAAATCCAAAGAAAAATTTGAAGGAGAGGTTAAAAATAGACCCCCGGTAGTAACAATTATGGGCCATGTGGATCATGGAAAGACCTCCTTACTAGATTCATTACGTGATACAAATGTAGTATCTGGTGAACACGGTGGTATTACACAACACATTGGAGCCTATCAGGTGAAAACAGATGGTAATAAAATAATTACTTTTATTGATACCCCCGGTCACGCTGCCTTCACCGAAATGAGAGCTAGAGGTTCTAAAATTACTGATATCGTAGTTTTGGTCGTTGCAGCTGATGATGGAATAAAACCTCAAACTGTAGAAGCAATTAAGCATGCGAAAGCTGCCAAAGTTCCTATAATTGTAGCAATTAATAAATGCGATTTACCAGAAAAAAATATTAGCAAAATTAAAAATGAAATGATGCAATACGAGTTAATCGCAGAAGATTTAAGCGGTGACACTTTATTTGTTGAAGTATCAGCTTTAAAAAAAATAAATTTGGATAAACTCAAAGAATCTATTCTTCTTCAATCTGAAATTCTAGATTTAAAAGCTTCATTTAGTGAGAAAGCAAGAGGTGTTGTTATAGAGTCTAAAATTGACAAAGGAAAAGGCCCCGTTTCGACAATTTTAATTAGCAATGGAAAATTAAAGACAGGCGATTACTTTATTTGTGGAGATACATTGGGAAAAGTCAGAGCTATGATTGATCATGAAGGAAAGACGGTCAAAGAAGCGCTCCCCTCTATGCCTGTAGAAATCCTCGGTATGAATAGTTCAGCATATGCAGGTGCAGAATTTATGGTAACCAAAGATGAAGATGAAGCAAAACAACTTACAGAATTTAAAAAAAACGACACTGCACAGAATAAAACTTTAAATAAAGATAAAAAAACCTTATTTGAAGACACAAAAGAAAAAGATGAACTTAATATTATAATAAAATCAGATGTTCAAGGTTCTAGCGAAGCTTTAAAAATGGCTATCAATAAAATAGAACACAAAGAAGTTGAAGCAAAAATCATTCTATCCGACATTGGAATGATCAACGAGACAGATGTCTCTTTAGCTAAGGCATCTAATGCAGTTCTTATTGGTTTTAACGTAAAGCCAAATAGAGAAGCAAAAAAATTAGCAGAAGATCAAAAGATTGATATCAAATACTTTAATATTATTTATGAAGCAATAGAACATGTAGAAAAATCTTTATCAGGTCTTCTTGAGCCTGATTTAAAAGAAACTATTCTTGGAAGTGCTGAGATTCAAAAAATTTTTAAAGTATCGACAGCAGGTAAGATTGCAGGATCAAAAGTAATCAGCGGAGAAATTAAAAGTAAATCTAAAGCGAGAATAATTAGAGATGGAGTAGTCGTTTACAGCGGAGAGATTTTATCTATTTTTAGGGAAAAAAATCAAGTTAAAGAGGTAGGCACTGGTTTAGAGTGTGGGATAAGCATAAAAAATTTTATAGATTTCAAAGAAAAGGACGTGATAGAATCTTTCTTATCTGAGGAAATTCAAAGATCAATTTAAAATGATGGGTAATCAATCTTCGCAAAGACCCTTTAGTCAAAGACAATTAAGAGTTGGAGAACTGGTAAAACAAAATATAGGTGAACTTTTCATAAGAAATGAGGCTAAAATCCCCTCAATTAACTCTAAACTTATAACAGTTACTGAAGTTAGAATGACACCAGATTTAAAGACTGCCAGAGTATATGTAATTCCTTTAGGAGGCATAGATACTAAAGAAACAGTTAGGATCTTGACTGAGTACTCGCATCTTGTTAGAAGAGCTCTGTCTAAAAGGCTAGATATTAAGTTTCTTCCTAAGCTCACTTTTGTTGAAGATAACTCATTTGAATATGCTGAAAAGATTGAAAAGTTAATTAAAAAAAACAAAGAGAATGATAAAGACAAAAAAAGAAACAATTAAATCGCTAGCAACTCATGAAAAAGATGTTGGCTCTACAGAAATACAAATAGGATTGCTTACTGATAAAATTACAAAATTATCAGAACACTTTAAAAAGTTTAAAAAGGATAAACATTCAACTTTAGGTTTAACAAAATCAGTTAATAAAAGAAAAAAACTTCTTACGTATCTTAAAAAGAAAAATGTTGATTCTTATCAAAAGGTTATCAAACAATTAAATTTAAGGAAATAATGTTTAAAATACACAAAGAAGAATTAGAGATTAATGGTAAAAAATTAACTTTAGAAACAGGAAAAGTTGCCCGACAAGCAGACGGAGCAATAATAGCAGCTTGTGGTGAAACAGTTGTAATTGCTACAACAGTTGGAGCAAAAAAATTAAAGGATGGTCAAGACTATTTTCCGTTATCAGTGAATTATCAAGAAAAATATTACGCAGCGGGAAAAATTCCCGGTGGATATTTCAAGAGAGAAGCAAGACCTACAGAGGCAGAAACTTTAATTTCAAGACTAATAGACAGGCCTATTAGACCTTTGTTTCCATCGAGCTTTATGAATGAAGTGCAATTACTTCCTACAGTATTGTCATATGATGGTGAAAACCAACCTGATATTTTATCTATAATTGCATCATCTGCATCTTTAGCAATATCTGGTTTACCATTTCAAGGACCCATAGCTGCAAGTAGGGTTGGGTACAAAGATGGAAAATATTTATTAAACCCCTCAACAGAAGAGTTAAAAGACTCACAGCTAGACTTAGTTGTAGCCGGTACTAAAGATGCAGTTTTAATGGTAGAGTCGGAAACATCAGGTTTATCTGAAAAAATCATGCTTGATGCAGTAAAATTTGGTCACGAAAAATTTATTCCAATAATTGAGTCAATTGAAAAATTAGCAAAAAAAGCTGGTAAACCTAAATGGGAAGTAGAGGAAGTAGATCACTCAAAAGTTAAAAAGAAAATTACCGAAAAATTTGAAAACAGTTTAAGAAGCGCATTCAAAGAAACTGATAAGAAAAAAAGATCTACAGCTATTTCTGAAATAGAAACACAATGTAAAGAAATGTTTGTAGAAGATGAAGCAGTTACAGAAAATCAAGCTATGGCCCAACTAAAGTCTTTAGAAAAAGATATAGTTAGAACGGCAATTTTAAAAGATAAGAAAAGAATAGATGGTAGAGGCCTATCAGATGTTAGACAAATTCAGTGTGAAGTAGGTGTTCTACCAAGAACTCATGGTTCTGCTCTATTCACAAGAGGAGAGACACAAGCACTTGTGGTAACGACTCTTGGAATGTCTGATGACGAGCAAAGATTGGAAAGTCTAGAAGGAATGAAAAGATCAAACTTTATGTTGCATTATAATTTTCCACCTTTTTCAGTTGGAGAATGTGGAAGAATAGGAACTGGAAGAAGAGAAATTGGCCATGGAAAATTAGCATGGAGAGCAATCAATTCATCATTACCGCTTAAAGAAAACTTTCCATATACATTGAGAGTAGTTTCCGAAATAACAGAGTCTAATGGTTCTTCTTCAATGGCAACTGTTTGTGGAACTTCACTATCATTAATGGATGCAGGTGTTCCAATAAAAGAACCAGTAGCTGGAATAGCTATGGGTTTAATAAAAGAAGGTGATGAGTTTTCAGTACTTTCAGATATTTTAGGCGATGAAGATCATTTAGGTGATATGGATTTTAAAGTAGCTGGCACAAAAAACGGGATCACTTCACTTCAAATGGATATTAAGATAACCGGTATAACATTTGAAATAATGGAAAAAGCTTTAGATCAAGCAAAAGCTGGAAGAGAAAGCATCTTAGTTGAAATGAATAAAGCTCTCAAATCATCAAGAAAAGAATTTTCAAAACATACGCCTAAAATGGAAACAATTAAAGTGGATAAGAAAGATATTGCTACCGTTATAGGCAAAGGCGGAGCAACCATTAGAGAAATTGTAGAGACATCAGGCGCTAAAGTTGATGTAAAAGATACCGGAGAGGTAACAGTTGCAGCTCCAGATGAAGAGTCGAGAATTAAAGCCTTAGAGTTTATCAAAAGTTTGATTGCTAAACCTGAAATGGGAAAAATTTATAAAGGGAAAGTTGTAAAAATCATGGAATTTGGAGCATTTGTTAACTTCTTGGGGAAACAAGATGGCCTGGTTCATATCTCTGAGTTAGCAGAAAAACGAGTTGCAAAAGTAGGAGATGTAGTAAAAGAGGGTGATGAAGTTTCAGTAAAAGTAGTTGGATTTGATAGAGGTAAAGTTAAATTATCAATGAAACAAGCTTCTGCTTAGGTTATATTTTTAGGATCAGGCATACCAACTTTATTATAACCTGCATCCACGTAATGAATTTCACCAGTAACACCTGCAGCTAAATCACTTAATAAGTATAAGGCCGAATTTCCTACATCGTGAATATCTACGTTTCTTTTCAAAAAAGAATGATCCTCATTCCATTTATATAAAAATTTTGCGTCTCCAATCGCAGATGCAGCTAAAGTTTTTATTGGACCCGCACTAATAGCATTTACTCTTATTTTTTTTTGACCCAAATCTCTTGCTAAATATTTTACACTTGCCTCGAGAGCTGATTTGCAAACACCCATTACATTATAATTAGGAATAGCTTTGGTGGACTCATAAGTAAGTGTTAGCATACTTCCACCTTCTTTCATTATTTTAGATGCTTCTTTTGAAACTTCCGTGAATGAAAAGCACGAAATTAACATACTTCGAAGAAAATTCTCTCTAGTAGTATTTAAGTATTCTCCAGATAACTCTGATTTGTCAGAAAATGCTACTGCATGAACAACAAAATCAATTTGACCCCATTTAGATTTAATATCTTCAAAAAGTTTTGTAACTTCATTTTTTTTTTCAACATCACAACTAAAAGTAGCTTTAGAATTTAACTTTTCTGCAAGTGGAATTACTCTTTTCTTAAGAGCATCACCGAGATACGTGAATGCTAGTTCTGCACCAGCGTTAGCAAGTTTTTGAGATATACCCCAAGCTATAGAGCGTTCGTTCGCAACACCCATAATTAGACCTTTTTTACCTTTCATTAAATCCATTAATTATACCTTCTCAAATACTAAAGTTGCATTAGTTCCACCAAAACCAAAACTATTAGACATTACAGAATTTAGTTCGACATCTTTTTCAACCTTAGTAACAATAGGATATTTTTTTGCCTCATCATCCATTTCGTTAATGTTTGCAGAGGCTGCAATAAATTTATTTTTCATCATAATTAAGCAGTAAACAGCCTCATGAACAGATGTGGCCCCTAATGAATGTCCCGCCAAAGATTTTGTTGAACTTATTTTAGGTTTATCTTCTTTAAATACCTCACCAACAGCTTTTAGTTCAGTAATGTCACCAACTGGTGTTGAAGTTCCATGAGTATTAATATAATCGATTTTATTTTTTGAAGTAGCCAAAGCCATTTGCATACATCTTACAGCTCCCTCACCTGATGGGGCCACCATATCATATCCATCTGAAGTAGCACCGTAACCAGTTAGTTCTCCATAAATTTTTGCACCCCTTGCCTTTGCATGCCCATATTCTTCTAAAACAAGCACTCCACCTCCGCCTGAAATAACAAATCCATCTCTCGTTTTGTCGTAAGGTCTCGAGGCTTTTTCTGGTGTATCATTATATTTAGATGATAATGCTGTCATAGCATCGAACATTGCAGTCATCGCAAAGTGAACTTCATCACTACCTCCAGCAAAAACAATTTTTTGTTTTCCTAATTGTATAAGTTCCATAGCATTTCCTATGCAGTGGCCACTGGTTGCACATGCTGAGCTGATGGTATAATTAACTCCCTTAATTTTGAAAGGAACTGCCAAAGTTGCAGACGCAGTGCTAGACATTGTTCTAGGGACAACAAATGGTCCCATTCTTTTTGGACTTTTTTCTCTAGTTTTATCTGCTGCTAAAATTACGTTTTCAATCGAAGGACCACCAGAGCCCATAATCATTCCCGTTGAAATATTACTTATATCTTTTTCGTCTAAACCAGAGTCTTTTACTGCCTCATTCATTGCTATATAATTATAAGCAGAGCCTGGGCCCATGAATCTTATAAACTTTCTGTCTACATGATCCTCAAGTTTAATATTAGGTTTTCCATGTACATTACTTTTTAGATTGTATTCTTTATATTCTTCTGAAAAAGTTATACCTGATTTTACATTTAATAAAGATTTGTAAACTTCATCTTGATTATTGCCTAAACAAGACACAACCCCAAGTCCTGAAATTACTACTCTTTTCATGATTTGAATAAACCTACTTTTAAGTTTTCCGCTCTATAAATAATTTTTCCATCTGCTGATAAAATTCCATTAGCTAATCCAACAACAGTTCCCTCTTTTTTTAAAATTCTTTTTATGTGAATTTCGTATGTTGCCATTTTTATATTTTTTAAAACCTCTCCGGTAAATTTTACTGAATTTACACCTAAAGCTCTGCCCTTACCAGGCTCGCCTATCCAGCCTAAAAAAAAACCTACCAATTGCCACATAGCATCCAAGCCGAGACATCCAGGCATTACCGGGTCTCCTTGGAAATGACAGTCAAAAAACCATAAATTTTCTTTAATATCAAGTTCTGCTTTAATAAACCCTTTTTTAAATTCACCAATATTTTGTTCGATTTTGGTAATTCTATCAAACATAAGCATTGGCGGTAGAGGAAGTTTAGCATTACCCTCTCCAAAAAGCTTACCTTTTGCGCATTCTATAAGTTCTTCGTAGATATAATTGTTTTTTTGCATTGGATTAAACTAGCTTTTTTTTACAGATTTATACACTATTTAATTTATAAATACTTTAGAACGATTATAAATTAGTATATAACATTCGTTAAATGAACCTAAAAAACAAAATTACAAATAAATTACAATCCTCTAAGTTAAGACCGACAAAGCAAAGAAAAAAGATTGCTGAATTTTTATTTAATAGGGAAAAAACTTTTCATTTCACCGCAGAAGAGTTGAATAAAATTATAAATAAAAAAGATAGTTCGGAAAAAATTTCTTTAGCTACTATTTATAATACTATTGATGCTTTTAAAAAAGCTGGTCATTTAAAAGAAATTTTAACTAATAATAATAAAAGTTTCTATGACACTAATGTTAGTTCTCATCATCATTTCTTCGATATCGAGACTAACGAATTGGAAGATATAAATTATAATGATATCAAAGTTGTAAATTTGCCGCACGCACCAAAAGGCAAAAAAATTCAAGACGTGGAAGTAACTCTAACTGTGAAAAAATCCTAGAGCTTCAGTTGACTATTACTTTAGAATCATTATAAACTATTTAAAATATTAAGACGTTTTATGAGTGTAGAATTTAAAAATAAGAATGGTTCCGGTAAATGCCCCGTTATGCATGGTGGTGTAACAAAATCGGGTGAGTCAAATACTGCTCGTCTTTGGCCTAATAGTATTAATTTAGATATTTTACATCAACATGACACTAAAACAAATCCTCTTCCAGGATTTAACTATAGAAAAGAAGTCAAAAAATTAAACTTTAAAGCCTTAAAAAAAGATTTGCTAAAATTAATGACTGACAGCCAAGAATGGTGGCCAGCAGATTTAGGAAGCTACACTGGCTTGATGGTAAGATTGACATGGCACCAAGTAGGAACTTATCGAGAATTTGATGGTAGACCAAATGTTGGTTCACACAGATTTTCCCCCCAGGACTCCTGGCCTGATAATACAAACTTAGATAAAGCAAGACGTCTTCTTTGGCCAATTAAAAAAAAATATGGAAACAAATTAAGTTGGTCGGATTTAATGGTGTTAGCAGGAACTATGGCTTATGAAAAAGCTGGGTTTAAGACTTTTGGATTTTCATTTGGTAGAGAAGATATATGGGGTCCGGAAAAAGATGTTTATTGGGGTAAAGAAACTGTTCCTTTAGCTGTTAATAGATATAGTGATCCAGAAGACCGTTCTTCTTTAGAAGCTCCACTTGCAGCATCTCATTTTCAACTTGTTTATGTAAATCCCGAGGGTGTAGAAGGTAAGCCAGATCCTCTTAGAACAGCTATGGATGTTCGAGAGACCTTTGGTAGAATGGGAATGAATGATGTTGAAACAGCTGCACTCACTGTTGGCGGTCATTCCATAGGAAGAGCTCACGGTAATGGAGACCCTGCAAATTTGGGTCCGGAACCTGCAGGAGCTGATATTCACGAACAAGGATTTGGATGGAATCAAAAAAATGGAACCGGCGAAAATCAAATAACTTCCGGTCTCGAAGGAGCTTGGACAACTAATCCTGATAAATGGGATCATCAGTATTTAGATCTTTTATTGAATTACCAGTGGGAAAGTAAAAAAAGCCCAGCCGGCGCATGGCAGTGGGAGCCTATAAATCTTGAAGAAGAAAAAAAACCAGTTGATTTAGGCGATCCTAAAAAGAAAGCTAGATTAATGTTTACAGATGCAGATATGGCTATGGCTATGGACCCGGAATATAGAAAAGTTTCTGAAAGATTTTACAAAGACCCTAAGTTCTTTGAAGATTCATTTGCCCGTGCTTGGTTTAAATTAACACATAGAACAATGGGAAATAAAGATAATTATATTGGTCCTTGGGCTCCAAAAGAGGATCTTCTTTGGCAAGGAAATGTTACTCCTGGAAAAAAGAAATATAATTTAAATAAAGTAAAAAAAATGATTGCTTCCAGCAAACTGAGCACTAGCGATTTAATCACTACTGCTTGGGATAGCGCTAGGACATATAGAAGGACTGATAAAAGAGGAGGAGCTAATGGAGCAAGAATAAGATTAGCGCCTATGAAAGATTGGGAAGCTAATGAACCTAAAAAATTATCAAAGATATTAAAAATATTAGAAAATATAGCTAAAAATACTGGCGTAACAGTAGCTGATACAATTATTCTAGCCGGAAATGTAGGGCTAGAGAGAGCAATAAAAAAAGCTGGTTCTAAAGTGAAAGTTCCATTTAATCCAGGTAGAGGAGACTCGTCTCAAGAAAAAACTGAAATTAAAAATTTTAAGTGGTTAGAGCCATTACACGACGGATTTAGAAATTATGTAAAATCAGATTACTCTGTAATGCCAGAGGAGCTTTTGTTAGAGAGAGCTTCTTTGATGGGATTAACTGCTCAAGAAATGACTTGTTTGATTGGTGGTATGAGAGTGCTTGGAACAAACCATGAGTCTGCTAAAAATAAAGGTGTACTAACTGACAAAGTTGGAGCTTTAACAAATGATTTCTTCATTAATTTGGTTGACATGAAATATATTTGGAAACCAACAGGCAAAAATTCTTACGATATTATTGATCGTAAGACAAAAAAAGTTAAATTTACCGCATCTAGAGCAGACCTAGTTTTGGGCTCTAACTCAATACTTCGGTCTTATTCTGAGGTGTATGCTCAAGATGACAATAAAGATAAATTCGTAAAAGACTTTGTGAAGGTATGGACAAAAGTAATGAACGCTGACAGGCAAGAAGCCATAACACTTCACTAAAATTATATACTCATGAACAACGTTGAATTTAATGATTTTTACCAAGTTCCAAATATTAAATTTGATATATTAAAGTTAAGGGCAGACCTAGAAAAAATATTAAAAAATAAAAAGTTCAATTCTCTGGGTATAAAAAGTTTTGGTGCAATACCCTTAAATCAGATACCAGGCGATGAAGATTCCATCAAAGGTCATAATGTAAGAGGAACATATTGGACACTACCTGATGAAACCGGTAAAGAGGCGGAGAGAGATAAACCTATTGATGAGGCAAAATATACAGAGATTACCTCAGATTTTAAAAACACATATTTTGAAGAAGTCTACAATACTTTAAAAAAGAAATTTAAGCTTGGAAGAATTAGAATTTTACTAAAAGAACCACGTTCTACTTTAAGCTGGCACAGAGATCCTGAGCCTAGACTTCATATTCCTATTATAACAAATCCCGGTTGTAGAATGGTTATAGAAAATGTTGCAAAGCATATGCCTGCGGATGGTTCAGTAACTATAACAAATAACACCAAATATCATAATTTTTTCAATGGAGGCGAACAAGACCGGATACATATTGTGGCTTGTGTTTTAGAAAACCCCTTTAATTAGATGACAGAATTTACTCAAGGAATATTTTCAGCCACTAAAAATATCTACGAAACCAATAAAGGTTCTATTATAAGAACTATAATTTATACGATTGGTCACTTTGCTATTGCAATAACGGTTTTAATGCTGATTGCAGATGTTTCTTTTGCTGTAGCACTAACGGATGCTATTGTTGAACCACTTGCAAATGCTGTTTGGTATTTTGTTTTAGATAAAATTTGGACGTCAAAATTCAAAAAATCTTCATAGTAAGCCCCATAGACCGTTTTTACTTACCCAACCATTATATTTTCCAGTTTTAACTTTACACCATTTAGTTTTACATTTGCTAATTTTAACCAACCTTCCTTCTTTTAAAAGAGCAACAGGATTTGAAAAGATTGTAGATTTATCAAACAAGATCAACTCTTCCTCGATTACGATCGCCGCCTTCTTTTTTGATAATTGAGAAATGTGTATCCATCCCGAATTATTTTCGTGATCTCTAATTTTTCTAAAATTATCAGAGCTATCTTGTATTAAAACGGGCAAGAACTTTTTTTTATATAAAATTTTAACAGGATAATCAAATGAAGGTCCCTGACGTAAATTTACTTTTTCATTTCTTAGGGTAAGAAAATATTCATCTTTTGAATGTAAATCTTCGAATGAAATAAAAAAAATTAAAAAAAAAAAAATTAATATGGGCACTTTATTAAACATCTAGGATTTTTAGTAATTTTCACTTTTCTCAAAGTCATATTTAGGGAATTAAATATCAAAACATTATTATTTAAATCATCTTTTAAACCTAAAATAGTTTTAATAACCTCATTTGCTTGAAGAGATCCCAGTATTCCTGCAACAGGAGAAAAAATGCCTTCTGTTTCACAATTATTTTCTTCTATTGGTTGTTCAGGCATAAAACATCTAAAACACGAAGCTTTTCTTTTAAAATCAAATTTAAAAAGATGACCATCAAAAGCACTTATTGCAGCGGATATAAGTATTTTTTTATTTTTTTTACAATAATCGTTTATGAGATATCTTGTTTCAAAATTATCAGTTCCATCACAAATAATATCATAACTTTTAGAAATAGATTTGATATTATTTGATGATACTTTAAATTTATAATTTTTAATTTTGATTTTTTTATAAATTTTACTTATTTTAGACTTTGCTTGTACAACTTTATATTTTCCTAAATCTGCTGAGTTAAATATAATTTGTCTATTTAAATTTCCAATTTCCACTTTATCGTGATCAACTATTCCAATATTACAAATACCTGCAGAAGCCAGATAAGTTAAAAGAGGACATCCTATTCCACCCATTCCAATAATTAAAACTCTAGCCTGATGAATTTTTTTTTGACCGGCAATACCTACCTTTTTGAGAATAATTTGTTTCTCAAATCTTTGAAAATCTTTGAGATTAAGTGACATTAATTTTTATTTAACACCTGTAGATCCAAATCCTCCTGAACCACGTTTTGTATTTTCAAGGGTTTCTACTTCTCTTATATTTGCTTTGATAATCGGACACAAAACCATTTGTGCAATACGTAATCCTTTTTCAACTACAAAACTATTATTTCCAAGATTAATTAATATTACTTTTAATTCACCTCTGTAATCAGCATCTATTGTGCCAGGAGTATTTAAAACACTGATTTGATTTTTAGCAGCTAATCCAGATCGAGGTCTGATTTGTATCTCAAAATTTTTTGGAATTGAAACAGCTAAACCTGTAGGAATTATCTCAGATTTCCCAGGTTTGATTTCGATGTTATCTCTAACATCTGCAGATATATCCATTCCAGAAGATCCATCAGTTTCATATTTTGGTAGTGGGATGTTCTTAGATAATCTTTTAATTAATATTTCTGTCATCAACTAATTTATCTAATAAAATTTGAGCAATTTTATTAGCAATAAAACTTTTTTTATTTTTAGGAATTGTTTTTATTTTTCCTTTTTTATCTATTACGGATACTTTATTGTATTCAGAATTAAACCCAATACCTTTTTTTGAAACATCATTGGCAAAGATCAAGTCACAATGTTTATCTTTTAATTTGGTAAACGAATTTTTATTAACATTTTGCGTCTCTGCTGAAAAACCTACAACGATACGAGGTCTATTTTTATTATTTTTGGATAAAAATTCTAATATATCGCGATTTTTTATAACATTTATTGATTTTGAATCTAAAGAACTCTTTTTGATTTTTTCTTTATTTCTCTCAGTTGGTTTCACATCTGTTACAGCTGCTGCACATACAGCTAAATCTACCGGTAAAGTTTTTTTAACTTCATTATACATTTCATCTGCTGAAGTAATTTTTTTTACCTTTATACTTTTTGGACTTATAAAATTGGAGGGCCCTGATATTAAGGTTGTTTTAATTCCAAGTTTGTCTAATGCAATTGCTATTTCATAACCTTGCTTTCCGCTAGACTCATTTGAAATATATCTTATTGGATCCAAATATTCTCTTGTAGGACCAGTTGTTACTAGAGCTTTAAAATTTTTATTTTTAACAATATCTTTTTTATTAAAATAATTTTTTAAATAAGCAAAAATTTGTCTTGGACTCGACATTTTGCCTTCTCCAAATTCACCACATGCCATTTCACCTTTTTCAGGTCCAATAAATAAATATCCAAAATCTTGTAAAATTTTTAAATTTGATTGAGTAGCTTTATGTAACCACATACGCACGTTCATCGCAGGTACCAGCAAGATATCTTTATTAGATGCCAATAGGACCGTAGTGGCCAAATCTTCAGCTTTGCCTATTGATATTTTGCTCATAAAATTAGCAGTAGTTGGCATAACAATAACGACATCTGCCCATCTTGATAAAGTAATGTGATCAATTTCAGCCTCAGAGTCTTTATCAAAAATATTTTCAAAAGTTCTATTGCCAGTTAGGGTCTTTAAAGATAAAGGAGTCACAAATTCTCTGCCACTTTTTGTAAGAATTGTTTTTATTTCAGCATTGTTCTTTTTTAATAATCGGATCAAATCTAGAGATTTATAGGCAGCTATTCCACCACCAATAATAATTAGAATTTTTTTATTGTTTAAAGTCATAAAAGAAAGATTAAAATACTAATAAAAAGACAATTACAATACTAAAAAAACTAATAACAATATTATTCCTAAAGTTTTTAAGTTTCATTTGCTCTATTTCTAAATTTTTATTGCCAACACTCAAATTTATTTTTCCCTCAGCCATTAATTTTAGGGCATAATCTGCTCTATCCATAAAACCAGGGAAATCAGGTATACGTTTAATAATTTCTGCTGAAGTGTTTAAGGCAGTATTAATAGTAGATTTTGGACCTTTTAAATTTTTGAGCCAGTCCTCTAAAACTGGTCTTGAAACTTCCCAAATATTAGTTTCAGGATAAAGTTTTCTAGCAACTCCCTCAACTACAACCATTGTTTTCTGAAGCAATAATAATGGAGGCTGTGTTGGCATATTAAATTTTTCTGTAATCTCAAATAATTGTGCTAATAAATTACCACCAGAAATATCTTTAATGGATTGACCAAAAATTGGTTCTCCAACCGATCTAAGCGCTTGAGCAAATTCTTCTTTAGAAGCATCTTGTGGAACTAAGCCAGCCTGAAAATGAACTTCTGCAACTTTTACATAATCTCTCTTTATAAAACCGTATAAAATCTCTGCTAAAAATTTTCTATTATTTTTATCTAATCGGCCCATTATACCAAAATCTACTGGAATAATATTTCCTTTGGAATCGACAAATAGATTTCCTTGATGCATATCACCATGAAAAAAACCGTCTCTAACTGCCTGTTTTAAAAAATGCTGAATCAAATCTTCAGCTAATTTTTTTAAGTTTATTCCTTGCTGTCTTAGCTTTTTATGTTCCCTAATTGACTCACCTTCAACTTTATCTAAAGTGAGAATTCTTTTTGTCGTATAATTCCAATAAATTTTAGGAACATTAAAACCAACATCTAATTTAGTATTTTCGAATAATTCATTTGCGGCTGCAGCTTCAAATCTGAGATCCATTTCAATGTTTGTAATTTCTCTTAGAAGATAGACAACTTCTACCAACTTTAATCTTTTTGCTTTTGAAATTGTATTTTCTACAATGTAGGCAAATAACATTAACGCATCCAACTCTTCATTAAATAATTTTTCTATGTTAGGACGCAAAATTTTAATTGCTACTTCTTTTTCCTGATTTTCATTTTTAATTTTAGCTAAATGTACTTGAGCTATAGAAGCAGCTGCAATCGGTTCGCCTATTTCTATAATGTTTTTAAATTGCTTTTCACCAATTTCTCTTTTTATTACTTTTTTTGCCTCATAAAGATCAAAAGCCGGAACTTTATCTTGAAGTTTTTCTAAATCTTTCGCCATTTGTTCTCCAATGATATCTGGTCTAGTGGCTAAAAATTGTCCAAGTTTAATAAAGGTAGTTCCCATTCCTTGAAGCGCAATACACAATTTTTCACCTGGATTTTTCTTATTATCTAATCGATTTTTTTCAGAGCCAATCGAAATCAAATTAAAAAACAGATTTATAGTAAGGGGTATTTGATGTACGTGGTTAAGAGTGTCTATTGCACCAGAAGTAGAAAGTTTTCTTGCAATTTGAAATAACCTAAAAATTCTTTTAAACATTTAAATTTTCCACCCTGAATGTATAGCCGAAACTCCATTAGAAAGATTTCTATACTCTACATTAGAAAAACCGTTTTTAACTAATAACTCCAATAGCTGTTTTTGATCATAAAACTCCCTTATACTTTTAACAAGATAATCATAAGGTTTAGATGAACCCACAACATATTTTCCTAAAATTGGGATAGTTTTTGAGTAATTTTTATAAAAAAAATTTAATACCTCATTTTTTATTTTGGAAAATTCTAAGCACATAAATCGTCCACCTGGTTTTAACACTCTATATGCTTCTCTTAATGATTTATTGATATCAGTTACATTCCTTATTCCATAGCTGATTGAGTAAAAATCATAAACATTGTCTTTGACCGGCAAAGACTCTGCTTTAGCATTAATCCACTTTATATTTTTATAATTTTTAAGATTATTTTTTCCTTCTTGAAACATTTCATTGTTGGGTTCTATGCAAGTAATTTCAGGTATATTATTGCCTTTTTTTGAAAATAATTTTGCAATATCTCCTGTACCTGATGCTACATCGATCAATTTTGCATTTTGAGAGGGATTCATCCAGTCAATAAACTTATCTTTCCAGATACGATGAATGCCGAAGGACATTATGTCATTCATTAAATCATATTTTCTAGATACTTTAGAAAATACTGAATTGACTAATTTTGTTTTATCTTGAATAGTGTTTTTCATATTACAATTATATGCCAGAATTACCAGAAGTTGAAGTTGTTAAAAGGTCCTTAGTCAATAAAATACAAAATTCAATTATAAAAGCAGTAAAAATTCATGACGGAAGGTTAAGATATAGAGTAGATAAAAATAAAATAAAAAAGATTATTGGTCTTAGAATAAAAAAAATTTCAAGACGATCAAAATTTCTTCTATTTTTTTTTAATAATAAAACTGTCATGCTTGTTCATCTAGGAATGACTGGAAAATTTTTCTTTGTAAACCAGAAAAATACAAAGTATAAAACAAGTTTTTATTACGATATAAAAGAAGATAAAGATAAAAAACATGATCGAGTGATATTTAATTTATCAAAAAATCGAAAATTAATTTATAACGATGTTAGAAAATTTGGTTTTATAAAATTTGACAAAAAAAAAAATTTAGATCAAAATTTACATTTAAAAAATTTAGGCCCCGAACCATTGGAAAAAAGTTTCAATTTTAGTTATTTTAAGAAATATATAATCAAAAAAAATAGAACCATTAAAGACATCTTAATGGATCAGAAATTTATTTCAGGTCTAGGCAATATATATGTTAATGAGACACTTTTCTTTAGTGGTATAAAACCTACAAAAAAAGTAAAAAATCTTTCTGAGAGTGAAATTAGAAAAATTATAAAATTTACAAAAAAAATATTAAGTAAGGCAATTACCTTAGGTGGTTCCTCAATAAAAAATTTTTCGAGTGACAATGGAAAAAGAGGTTTATTTCAGCAGTATTTTAGTGTTTATGGAAAAAAAGGAGATAAATGTTCTAAAAAAAACTGCCGTAGCGACATCATTAAAATTGTAATATCTAATCGAGCAACTTTTTATTGTAATAAATGTCAAAAATAATAAAGTTGACCGTGTTAAATTGCCAATATATACAATCCTAAATTATGCCTAATACTAAATCAGCAATCAGAAGAGTAAGAAGGGTCAAAAAACAAACCCATATAAACAGAATAAGAAAAAGTAAGTATAAAAATGCGATAAAACAGATGGAACTTCTCCTTAAAGGAAAAGAAAAAGAGAAAGCAAAAAAATACTTTTCAAAATTTCAATCAATTCTAATGCAGGTTGCTAAGTCAGGTATAATAAGCAGAAACACAGCAGCAAGAAAAATTTCTAGGACTTCAAAAAAAATTTTCTCTAAATAATCAATCTTAAGTTGATAGACTTTTAGTAGCTAAAGTTTTCTACTTAATACATATCTACATTTAGATTTTTTAAACTAAATATTGAAACTTAAATCGAAGAGTTGCAAATTTTTTTTTAATTCTATCTGAACGTTAATCATACAACCCAACTTCAATTTTTTTTTGTTTTTTATAAATAGTTGTTGCATATTTTTTTAAAAAGTCTTTATTAGAATTTCTTAAGAATTATCTACATGGAAAATAATAATATAAAAAAACAAAACGCTTTTATTTCTGAAGAAGAAAAAACATTAAACTGGGATGAAATACAAAGTGCATTCAAAAAATCATTTGGAAGCGAAATTTACAATAGTTGGCTACAAAAAATTTCTCTAGTAAAAGAATACAACGATTATCTCATATTAGGAGTGCCAACACGTTTTTTTAGAGATTGGATAGTCTCAAGATATTTGGATAAAATTCTTGAACAAGTAAAAATTTTCAAGCTTAGTTTGAATAGGATAGAGTTTAAAATAATAGAGGAAAACAAGCAAAACCAAGAATTTATTAAAATAAACGAGCTTAATAAAGTAACTGAAATAAAAGATTCAATTTTAAATTATAACAGACTAAATCCAAATTTAAGTTTTGAAAGTTTTGTACAAGGAAAAAGTAATGATATAGCTTTATCTTACTCCAAAAAGGTATCTGAAAATATTTCTCGCTATAATCCATTATATATATGCGGAGGCGTTGGTTTAGGCAAAACACACTTGCTAAATGCAATTGGCTTAGAACTTCAAACCGATAATAACGTGATGTTCATTTCTGCTGAGAGATTCATGTACCATTTTATAAAATCTATTAAAAAAAATGACATGGTTAACTTTAAGGATTTTTTCAGAAAATCATCAATTTTTATTATAGATGATATTCAATTTATGAGCGGGAAAGAGAGCTTACAGGAAGAGTTTTTTCATACCTTTAACAGCTTAATGGAAAAAGGATCCCAAATAATAATCTCATCAGATCGTGCTCCTATGAAATTAGATAGAATTCAAGATAGAATTAAGTCAAGATTATCTGGTGGTCTAGTAGTAGATATTGACACGCCAGATTTAGAATTAAAAATAAATATTATTAATAAAAAAATTGAAGAAATTCAAAATCAATTTAAAGAGAGCATCAATCTAAGCGACGAAGTAATTAGTTACATTGCTAGCGAAAGCAAGACAAACATACGAGAGCTTATAGGAATTTTAAATAGAGTAATTGCGTTCAGCAGGGTACATAATAACGACTTAACAATTAATGATTGTAAAAATATTTTAAAAGATGTTTTCAACCAAATTAGAGTAATAACAGTAGATAAAATTCAAAATGTTGTATCAAATTATTTTAACATTGCTTTAAGCGAAATGCTTTCGCAGAGAAGATCAAGACCTTTGGCAAGACCTAGACAGATTGCAATGTATTTAGCAAAAAAAATGACTACAAGATCTTTACCAGAAATTGGCAGAAGATTTGCTAATCGTGATCATACAACTGTTATTCATGCTGTTAAAACTATCACTAGACTTTCCGAACAAGATGATGAAATGAAAAAAAATATTAGCCAGATTAAAAGTTTATTATTAGAGCAGTAAATTTATGCAATTTGTTGTTAAAAGGGACGCCTTATTAAAATCGTTAAATTTTGTACAGGGAGTAGTAGAAAAAAAAAATACACTACCAATTTTGTCAAATGTTTTATTACAGCTTAAGGACAAAAAGTTATCAATAGTCGCTACAGATCTTGATATAATTTTTTACGATGAAATTAGCGACGTTAAAATATTTAAAGATGGAAGCACAACTACTTCAGCAGCGATACTATATGATATATTGAGAAAAATTTCGTCAAATTCTGAACTTAACTTTGATTTAAAAACAGAAAATAAACTAAGTTTAAAAAGTGAAAACGCTGACTTTAATCTTTTATGTCTTCCAACAGATAATTTTCCTAGTTTTGCAGATGAATTTGAAGGTCAAGAAATTAATCTAAATAACAGCAGGTTTTTAAAACTTTTAAATAAAACAAGAATTTCAATATCTAATGACGACACAAGACACTATTTAAACGGAATATTTTTACATCTCACCGAGGCCCATGGAAGAAATTTTTTAACCGGTGTAGCTACGGATAGCCATAGACTGTCTTCAAGTAGTTTAGAAATTGAAAAAATAAGTGATTTCACATCTTTAATTTTGCCAAGAAAAACAGTATTTCAACTTTGTTCTCTTTTAGCAGAAACATCAGACCAACTCATTATGCAAACAAGTGAAAATAAAATAAAATTTACCATAGGAAACATTAAGTTAATATCAAAAGTGATTGACGGTAAATTTCCTGATTATAAAAAAGTTGTACCAACTTCTAACGATAAAAAATTAATTGTATCTTCAAAAGATTTTATAAATTCAATTGAGAGAGTGGCGAGCGTCTCTCTTGACAGAAAAGAAGGCGTTAAATTAGTTGTAAATAAGGATAACGTCCAACTTTCTGTTAATAGTGCTAATTCTGGAGAGGGAAATGAGAAAATAAAAGCTGAATTTACTTCTGAAAATTTGAATATTAGTTTTAATTCAAAATACTTAATTGATATTGCATCAGAAGTAGAAGACAAAAACTTAAAAATGAATTTAAAAGACTCTGTTTCTCCTGTTCTTATTGAGGATATTTCAGATAAAAATAGTTATTACGTTATTATGCCGATGAAAATCTAATTTTGCTCATTTTTAGATTTTTTTTTATTTTGACCTCTATAATTGTTGGTACGTAATAGTTTTAAGTCACTTTGGTCGTCAGTGATTTTATATTTAGTGAAAAAAATGATATACTAAATAAATTCATATAAATAATGTCTAAAAATTCTGAACTAAAAAAATCATCTTATGGTGCTGACTCAATCAAAGTTCTAAAAGGACTTGACGCAGTAAGAAAAAGGCCAGGAATGTATATTGGTGATACAGATGATGGATCTGGTTTACATCACATGGTTTTTGAAGTTGTAGACAATTCTATTGATGAGGCGCTAGCAGGTCATTGTAAAAATATTAATATATCAATTAACTCAGATAACACAGTTTCTGTTGAGGATGATGGCAGAGGTATTCCAGTCGACATGCACAAAGGAGAAAAAATGTCTGCAGCTGAAGTAATTATGACACAATTACATGCAGGTGGAAAATTTGATCATGACTCTTATAAAGTTTCAGGAGGATTGCACGGAGTTGGTGTTTCAGTTGTTAATGCATTATCAGAAAAGCTAGATCTTAAAATATATAGAGATGGAAACGAATATGAAATTGAATTTAAAGATGGAAATTCAGTCAAGCCCCTTAAAAAGCTTGGAAAAACAAAAAAAAATGGTACTAAGATTACATTCTTGCCATCAAAAGAAATTTTTTCCTCTATTACATTTAGTACATCAATTATTGAAAAAAGAATTAGAGAATTGGCTTTTCTTAATAAAGGAATATCAATTAAACTAATTGACAACTCCTCTAAAAAACCTAAGGAGTTTGTGCATAAATATGATGGTGGAATTCTCGAATTTGTTAAGTATATCAATAATAAAAAGCCAATTTTAGTTAATAAAAATGAGAAAGAAGTTTTTAAAAAACCTGTTTATATAACAGCTAAAAGGAATAATGTGTTAATCGAATGTTCATTTGAATGGAATGCTGGATATGCAGAAGAAGTTTTGCCATTTACTAATAATATTCCACAAAAAGACGGAGGTACACACTTACTTGGTTTTAGAAGCGCACTTACCAGAGTTATAAATAAATACACCTCAGATAGAAATAACAAAAAAAATAAAATTGCCTTATCCGGAGAGGACATTAAGGAGGGTTTAACTGCTGTGTTATCAATTAGGATGCCCGATCCTAAATTTTCATCTCAAACAAAAGATAAACTAGTTTCATCTGAGATTAGAAATATAGTTGAACATATTATTAGTGAAAAAGTTTCTACATGGTTTGATCAAAATCCTTCTATTGCCAAAACAGTTTTAGAAAAAATTACTCAAGCCGCAATGGCTAGAGATGTAGCTAGAAAAGCTAGAGATAGTGTAAGAAGAAAAGGAACTTTTGAATTATCAGGATTACCAGGCAAACTTGCAGACTGTCAAATACAAAAGAGAGAAGGCACTGAATTATTTATAGTAGAGGGAGACTCAGCAGGTGGATCAGCTAAACAAGGAAGAGTAAGAGAGTATCAAGCTGTACTTCCACTAAGGGGAAAAATTTTAAATACTTATGTTAATGGAAAAGGTAATGGACAAGATCAAGCGACAAAAGCTTTATCTAAAATGATGTCATCTAATGAAATTGTCACTCTAATAAATGCTTTAGGCACCGGTTCAAAAGATTTTAATATCGAAAACTTAAGATACGATAAAATAGTAATAATGACAGATGCTGACGTAGATGGATCTCACATAAGGACTCTTTTATTAACTTTTTTTAATAATCAGCCGTTTAATCAATTAATTGAAAATGGTCATATATATCTTGCACAACCTCCATTATTTAAAGTTACAAAAGCCAACAAGAGTGTCTACATTAAAGATGAAAAAGCATTGGAAAACTATATTTTGAGTACAGGAAAAATAGATAAAAAAGCCAAAAAAGGAACACCTCAGTTTAGTAAATTTATTCAAGAACAAAGAGAAAAGCTCTCTATTCAACGTTTTAAGGGATTGGGCGAGATGAACCCTGAAGAACTGTGGGAAACAACTCTAAACCCAGATAATCGGACAATGCTAAGGGTTCAATATTCAAAAGGAACGAAAGATAAGTCAAAAGAAGATCAAAAAATGATCAAAGTATTGATGGGTGACGAGGTTGCCCCTAGAAAAGACTTTATTACAAATAACGCACTAAACGTTTTAAATTTAGATATTTAGTTTTACGATGAATTTTTCAACTCTCTTTAGAACAAAAGAGAATTTAAATTTAGATAAAAGTATATTAACAATATTACGTTATATAGCAATTTTTGGGCAGTTTACTGCAGTAAATATTGTTTTTTTCTACCTTGATTTAAAATTTCCAATTAAAGAAACCTATATAATTATCTTTGTAGGACTATTAACTAACCTATATCTTCAATTTAAAATTAAAGTAATTCAGTTGAAAGATACATACGCCTCATTGTTTCTTTTATATGATATATTTCAACTAAGTGCTTTATTATATTTTACAGGCGGAATTTTAAATCCTTTTGTAATATTATTAATTATACCAACTATAGTATCATCAACTTTTCTAAGCATGGGAACCACAATTATATTAGGAGTAATAACTTCTTTTTTGTTATTTCTTTTATCTTATACTTACCTCCCACTACCTGGACTAGAGTCAAACACTTTTGACGTTCCCAACTTTTATAAGCAAGGAATACTAATCGCAATTTTGATAGGTTTGATTTTTTTGAGTTATTTTGGAATTCGATTTGCAGGTGAAACAAAAAAAAGATCTGAGGCACTTAACAAATTACAAGAAGTAATATCAAAAGAATATGAACTTGAGTCCTTAGGTGGACAAGCAGCAGCAGCTGCTCATTCACTAGGAACTCCTTTAGCTACTATTGCTGTAGTTGCTAAAGAATTAAAAAAAGAAATTGGTGATAACAGAGATCTCTCCAAGGATATTGACCTCCTAATTAGTCAAACAAAAAGATGTAGTGATATATTAAAAAAAATCTCAAAAAAACAAATAAAGGATGACGTTTTTTTAAGTTCAATAAACTTTGAAGATTTATTAGAAGAAATAATAAATTCATTTAAAGAAACTTCGTCCAAAAAAATAGAACTTTCTATTGAAGATGATAAAAATAAAATTGATATAGATCGAACACCAGAAATTATTTACGGTTTAAGAAATTTTATAGGCAACGCTAATAAATTTTCAAAAAGTAAAGTTAATATCTATCTAAAGAGCAACGATAGAGAAATTACTGTAATAATAAAAGATGATGGCCCAGGTTTCCCGGACGATATTTTCAATTTTTTAGGTGAACCATACATAAAATCAAAATCAAAAGAGACTGGCTCAAATGCAGGGCTAGGCCTTGGAACTTTTCTTGGTAAGACTCTTTTAGAAAAACAAGGAGCAAAACTAAATTTTAAGAACAATCATAATGGAGCAGAAGTCGGAATTGTTTTTGCTTTATCAAAATTAGTTAAATAGGTTCTTGTTGTGTCATACAATGAATAGCACCTAGTCCCCAGATTAATTCAGAACAATTAATAGGGATTATTTTTCTAGATTTAAAATTCTTCTTAAAAATATTAATCACAATTTTGTCTTTAGCATCATTAAAAACTGGAACTAAAACAATTTTGTTAGCTATATAAAAATTTAGGTATGTTGCAGGCACTCTGGTTCCCTCAATAATTTTAGGATTTGGCATTGGTATCTTAATTATTTTAAGTTTTCTCTTATTAACTATTGTTTTATTTAAAATATCCAAATTTTTTTTCAAATTTCTGAAATTTTTATCCTTTTTGTTACTTTCTACTGCTAAAAAAACTTTGTTTTTAGATACAAATCTTGCAACATCATCAATATGTCCATGAGTATCATCTCCGGATATGCCTTTCTCTAACCAAACAATTTTTTTAACTCCTAATATTTTTTTGAATATCTTTGTGTAATCTTTTATACCTAAGCCAGGATTTCTCTCTTGTATTTTGCTTAATAGACATTCTTTCGTAGTTAAAAGTAAGCCTTTACCATTCACATCAATTGACCCACCTTCTAATGTAACAGGTTTATTTTTATATATAATATTTAAAAGCTTATATCTTTTATTTTTTGAAATCTTTAAATTCACTTGGTTGTCGTTTTTAAAATTTTTATATTTTGCCCAAGCATTAAAATTCCAATTTGATAAGATTATATTTTTTTTTTTATCTTTTAGAAAAATAGGGCCTGAATCTCTAACCCAAACTCTATCAGTTTTACATATTATGATTTTTATATTATTAATTTTCGCTTTTTTTTGTTTTAGATAATTAATTATATTTTTTTTTGATTTGTTATTTTCTATTAAGAGATTTACAATTTGAACTTTTGAAATACATGAAATAATTTCTGCAAAAACGTAAGGAATATTTTTAAATTTATTTGGCCAGTCGTTTTTGTTATGGGGCCACGCGATCCAAGTGGATTTTTGTTTTTCCCACTCTGCAGGCATTCTGAGATGTTTTTTTAAAAAAACACTACTCATCTATTGGATTTTTTAAAATCTTTTTATAACTATCTATTCTTCTGTCTCTAAAAAATGGCCAATGTCTTCTTGTTGTCTCTATTTTTTTAAAATCTAACTCACATATAATAATTGACTCTTTAGTATTAGCTTTTTTTAAAATATTTCCATTAGGATCAAAAATAATACTATTTCCCCAAAATTCTAATTTTTTTGAACCTTGTTTTTCGACTCCCACTCTATTTACTGCAGCAACGTAAACACCATTTGCTATTGCATGGGATCTTTGAATAGACGTCCAAGATTCAAGTTGAGATTTTCCAAACTTCTTTTTTTCTTTTGGATGCCATCCAATAGCTGTGGGATAAAAAATTATCTCCGCTCCTTGTAAAGCGGTTAGCCTTGCGGCTTCAGGAAACCACTGATCCCAACAAATTAGTGTTCCAACATTCCCTTGAGATGTTTTAAAAGATTTAAAGCCTAAATCTCCAGGAGTGAAATAAAACTTTTCGTAATATTGAGGGTCATCAGGTATATGCATTTTTCTATATTTTCCAATTATTTTTCCTTTTTCGTTTATTAAAACAGAAGTGTTATGATAAATCCCTGCAGTTCTTTTTTCAAAAAGAGATATCATTAATATTATTTTTAATTGTTTAGCTAAAGATGAAAACAATTTAGTTGTTGGTCCTGGTATTTTCTCTGCTAAATTAAAATTTGAGTGAGTTTCAGTTTGACAAAAATAATACGAAGAAAATAATTCAGGTAAACAAATAATTTTTGCTCCTTTTTTATTTGCTATACGTATTTTATTAATAGCATAATTTATATTTTTTTTTGGTTCAGATGACATTTTCATCTGTATCAAAGCTATTTTTGTCTTAGTCATATTATGTAAAAATTTTTTGGAAACTTCTTTTTTGCCTATTTTTCCAATGAGCTCTATGGTAGGCATCACTAGCAATTAATGGAAGAACACTTGTAGCTTCAGCAAAAACCATCTGTTCTTTGGTTACGTCTACTTTTCCCCAAGAGCTAGCCTCCTTCAATGTTGAACTACTGCACGCGCCATCTCTTGTGTCTGCTACTGTAATTTGAATTGCATATTTATGCATATCGACTTTTTTTCCCAATAACTCGGCACATACAACAGTATCCTGAACAAAGTTTTTTGGTACTCCTCCACCAATCATCAATAAGCCCGACTGTTTTGATTGCAATTTAATTTCAGTCAATTCTCTAAACTCTCTTACGGAGTCTATAGTTAAATGTTTATCTGGATTTTGTTCTTGGTGCATAACTAGACCAAAACCTGCCGAACTATCAGTAAAAGCAGGGCAAAAAATTGGAACATCATTGTCATAGGCAGCTTCGATTAAAGAGCCCTTTTTTTTAGCATTTGTTTTTAAATATTTTCCTAATTCCTTGATAAATTCTCTTGAAGTATATGATTTTGGTTCCATCTTGTTTGCTACATCGCAAATGGCTTGATCACAGGCTTGTAGCTCTTCCTCATCAATATAAGTATCGTAAATCCTATCTATATAGTTTTTTCGTAATTCAGTATCATCCTGAAATTGAGAGCCCTGATAATGTTTAAAACCTAGAGCTTCAAAGAAATCCATATCAATTATAGAGGCCCCAGTAGCTACAATTGCATCGATCATATTATTTTTAACTAAGTCAGTGTATAAATTCATACATCCACCTGCCGAGGTAGATCCAGCTAATGTTAAGAAAATAGAGCAATCTTTGTCAGCTAACATTTCGTTAAAAATACCTGCTGCTCTGGCAGTATCCCTGGAGGTAAAAGACATTTTACTCATCCCATCTATAATTTTTCGAGCATCGAATGATTTTATATCGATATGTTCGACTGGACTATTTAGGAGTGATTTTTTATTGTGTCCGATGTTCGAACTATTTTTTTTGTCCATTAAGCAACTAAAGAATCAACTTTTTCATTTGACTTTTCGTATAAGGACATAATTGGTTTATCTTTTACTTCAAAAATTTCATTAGAATAGAAACCATTAAAATTAGTTCTAAAAGTTAAGCCGTAGGCACCAAGTTGACCTAATTCTATATAATCGCCTTCCTTGATGTTGTTTGGCAAAAGAAAAGGACCTTTCATAAAGTCTAAACTATCGCAAGTAGGGCCAAAGAAACTGAATGAGGTTAACTTTTTTGATTGAACTCTGCCATCAGTTATCATCCTTGTAGGGAGAACAAAATTCGGCACACCTGCATCAAATAAAGAACCATAAGTTCCATCATTTAAATAAAGATTTTGTTTTTTTTTTAAAATCACTTTCACTATCGTTGAGCCACTCTCTGCTACGATCGCTCTACCTGGTTCACAAATAATTTCTGGTATTTTATTTAATTTTAAGTTTCTAATACCTTTTTTTATTTCTTCCATGTAATTAATCAAAGGCTCTGGTTTTAAATCAGGATAGATCGCAGGAAATCCTCCACCGATATTAACAGTATCAGGAATAATTTTTGTTTTTCTAATTATATTTTCAACCTCTTTTAATCCTTTAGAGAAAGAAATTTTATGCATACATTGAGAACCAACATGAAAACTTATTCCCAATTTTTTTGAGTGCTCTTTACATAACCTTACAAGACCAAGTGCCTCTGATGGGTGTGCACCAAATTTTCTAGATAAATCAATTTCTGCATGTTCGTTTGAAATAGCAATTCTTACAAATAGTTTTAAATCTTTCGCCTGGTTTGTTGCCTCAAGTATTTTTCTAAGTTCGTCTTTGTTATCTAGAGAAAAACTTCTAATATCATAATCAAAGTATGCTGAAGAAATACTTTCTTTACTTTTAACTGTATGCATGAAGTGTAGATTTACTTCAGGATTAATTTTTTTTATCAGTTTAATTTCATTTAAAGAAGCAACGTCAAAATCTTTTATACCATTAGCTATTATATGTTTTATAACTTTTTCATGAGGATTTGTTTTTACAGCGTAAAGTATTTTACCTGGGAAGTTTTCTTTGAAAAACTTTACGGACTTTCTAATCTCTTCTGTCCGTATACAGTATACGGGATAGTCCGGCCTAAGTGAGTTAACTAATTCGTTAACTGTATTAAATTTTCGCATTTCATGTGTCCCTCTTTAATTTACACAAAGGCTCTTTAAAAAAATTTAGTAAAAAAAACCTAATTAATTCGCGTTTAAGGTTTTTTTCACTTTATGTAAAGAAAAAAAGTCACTTTGAACTGTTGTAATTGTATAATTAGCACCCATATATAGTGTCATATGAGAACGCAAAAAAATATTCCTGAACAGATAAAATTGTCTGATTTTGAGGACAAATCACTTCTTATATTGGACGATGATGATCCTTTAAGAGGTAGGCTGGCCAGAGCTATGGAGAAGAAGGGATTTCAGGTAAAAGAGGCCAAAACAGTGGCCGAAGGACTTAATATTGTAAAAACTACTCCCCCAGGATTTGCCTGCATTGATTTAAGACTAGAGGATGGGAATGGTCTAGACGTTATTAAGGAGCTCTCAAAGACTAAAAGGGATTGTAGAATAGTTATGTTAACGGGATACGGGAATCTACCTACAGCTGTAGCTGCCGTTAAAGCTGGAGCTATAGATTATATTGCAAAACCAGTAGATGCAGATGATGTCGAATCGGCATTATTAGCTTCTCCTGAGTCGAAAGCTAAGCCACCAGAAAACCCCATGTCAGCAGATAGAGTAAAATGGGAGCATATCCACCGAGTATTCGAATTGTGTAACAGAAATGTTTCTGAAACTGCAAGAAGACTTAAAATGCACAGAAGAACACTTCAAAGAATTCTCTCAAAAAGATCACCTAGATAAATTAAACCAATTTTTTTATTTTCTTAATTTGGTTTGTAGCAAAAGTAGCGATTAGTATTTTAAATAGTTCTGCCAATAAAAAAGGTTGAGCACCTAATTGAAAAATAGATTTATCCCAACCTATTAAATTTCCTAACCAAATCATGCCAAGCAGATAGATAAAACTAGTAGCAAAGATCAGTTTAAAAAATGTTCTAATTAAATTATTGTCGTATTTAAACTTACCAGAAATATAAACCGCAACTAAAAATCCTAATAGATATCCCATAGTGGGACCAGTAAAGTAAATTAGTCCAATACCTTTTTCTGGTGTTCCCGAGAAAACAGGTAAGCCAATTATCCCTTCAAATAAATATAAAGAGACCGTAGCCAATCCAAGTTTCCAACCAAAAGCAATACCAATCATAAGCACTATTAAAGTCTGCATTGTCATTGGTACTGGGTAAAAAGGAATTTTAATTTTTGAAGAAATAGCTAAAATAATACTCCCCATTAGAGCTAAAAATATATATTTTACTAATTTTGATTGTTTTAAACTTTTTACTAATTCCATTATCTTAACTTAACTTTTTTTTCATTAAAATCTAGTGCTTTGTTAACTGAACGAAAACATCCTCTAAATCCCCATCATCGGTAGCAATATCTTCAATTTTGATATTATTTTGATTAAAATAATTTACTATTTCTCCAAAATTAAGTGAACTTTTCTCATAAGAGGCAGTAATCAAATTTTTAGAAATAATATTGAATTTGATCCCTTTCATAGATAAAGTTTTATTTAAATCTACACCCTCAACTTTAAAATTTATTTTTTTAGTTTGAATTCTCTCTAAAAGTTTTTTAGTTGTGTCTAAAGCTACTAAATTTCCTTTATCGATAATAGCTATCCGGTCACACATTTCTTGTGCTTCTAAGAGATAGTGTGTTGTTAAAATAATTGTAACTCCCTCTTTGTTTAGCTGTTTTACATTATTCCAAAGGTTATTTCTTAGTTCCACATCTACACCTGCTGTAGGTTCATCCAAAATGAGAATAGGAGGTTGATGCACCATTGCCTTAGCTATAAGCAATCTCCTTTTCATGCCACCAGATAAACTCCTTGAATAAGCCTCAGCTTTATCCTCCAGAGCTACCATTTTAAGAATTAAGTCAGTAATTCTATCTTCTTTTTTTATTCCATATAAACCAGCTTGTAGTTCTAGTAATTTTTTGGGACTGAAGAAAGCATCTAAGTTTACTTCTTGAGGAACAATCCCCAATGAGGCTCTTACTTGTCTTGGGTTTTTATCTAAATCAAATCCCCATACATTAACACCACCAGACGATTTAATTACTGTTCCACCTAGAATACTTAAGAACGTAGTTTTACCTGCTCCATTAGGACCTAGTAGACCAAATACCTCTCCTTCTTTTACTTCAAAGGTTAAATTGTTGAGTGCTTTATTTTCTTTTTTAGATTTAGAGTTTGCGTAAATTTTAGTTAGATTTTCAACAGTTAAAGCATTTTTAGACATAGTTTTATTAATCTTAGGAAAGAATTCAATGTAATATATATATATGAGTTCAATAAAAAAAACAGATCATTTTTATCTTATAGATGGATCGGGATATATTTTTAGAGCTTATTATGCTCTACCCCCTTTATCTAGAAAAAGTGATGGTTTGCCTACAGGTGCAGTAAGTGGTTTTTGTTCGATGCTTTTTAAACTTTTAGAAGACGCAAGATCAGATGATTCAAAACATAAACCGACTCATTTTGCAGTTATATTTGATTCTGCAAGAAAAAATTTTAGAAATGAAATTTACAGTGAATATAAAGCTAACAGAGCTGAAGCGCCAGACGATTTAGCCCCTCAATTTGAGTATATTAGAAAGTCTGTTGAAGCTTTTAATTTACCTTCTATTGAGATGATAAATTACGAAGCCGATGATCTTATAGCTACCTACGCAAAAAAAATTACTGAAGCTGGTGCTAAAGTAACTGTAATATCTTCAGATAAAGATTTAATGCAATTAGTTTCAGATAAGATCAGACTATTTGACCCTATGAAGGGTAGGGTTATAGGAGAAAAAGAAGTAATAGAAAAATTTGGTGTAAAACCAAATCAAGTAATAGATGTTCAATCTCTTGCAGGAGATAGCTCTGACAATGTCCCAGGAGTGCCAGGTATTGGTGTGAAAACTGCAGCTGATCTAATAAATAAATATAAAAATTTAGAAAATTTATTAAACAAAGCTTCAGAAATCCCGCAAAATAAAAAAAGAGAAACACTTTTGTCCAATAAAGATAAAGCCTTTATTAGCAAAAAACTTGTTACTTTAAAAAATGATGTGCCTATAAAAAATGATCCTAATGAATTTCTTATTAAAGATATTAAAAAAGATAAACTTTACGATTTTTTACGAAATATGGAGTTTAATAGATTATTAAGCCAAGCAATAAGTTTTTATGGAGAGCCAAGTAATAAAGAAATTAAAGGCCAATTTTCAGTAAAAACGACTTCTAAAATAAACAGAAAATCATACAAAAGTATTCTCAAAGAAAAAGAGCTTGATGATTTAATTAAAAAATTAAATGAACAATCTTTAATTGCAGTTGATACTGAAACTTCTTCACTAAATCCTCAAGAAGCTAATTTAGTTGGTATCTCAGTAAGTTACGCTCAAAATATAGCTTACTATATCCCTCTTGATCATAAGGAAGTGAAGGGAATAAAAAAAGAAATAGTTTTAAAAAAACTGAAGGTAATTTTAGAAGATCCCAGTATTAAAAAAGTAGGTCAAAATATAAAATATGACTTTATGATTTTCAAAAATAACGGAGTCGAACTTAATCCAGTCGATGACACAATGTTATTGTCCTATACGCTAGATGCAGGAAATAATCGACATAACATGGATACTTTATCCGAACTGCATCTTGGACATAAAACAATTTCATATAAAGATTTAGTTGGCACAGGTAAAAAACAACTAAATTTTTCAGAAGTAGATGTAAAAGCAGCCACAGAATATGCTGCTGAAGACGCAGATGTGACTTTAAGATTATACAAGATCTTATCAAATAGAGTATCCGATGAAAAATTGGAAAAAATCTATGACGTATTCGAAAAACCAATGATAACAATACTATCAAAATTAGAGACTAATGGAATTAAAGTAGACGATTCTTACCTTAAAAGACTCTCAAAAAAATTTGAAAGTCGTTTAGAAAAAATTGAAAAAGATATTTATAAACTTTCAGGTAAAAAATTTAATATTGGATCTCCAAAACAGTTAGGTGAAATTATTTATAATGATTTAAAAATCGCTAAGTTAAAAAAGACGAAAAAAGGTAGTCTTGCAACGAGTGCTAAAATTTTAGAGGACTTGGCTTTAACAGGTCACAAGTTTCCTAATTTAGTATTAGAATGGAGACAGGTTTCTAAATTAAAGAGTACATACACAGATGCTTTACAAGGACATATTAGTCAAAAAACAAAAAGAGTTCATACATCTTTTTTACTCGCAGCTACTAATACAGGCAGATTAGCTTCTAGCGATCCAAATTTACAAAACATCCCAATTAAGACCTTAGATGGTAAAGAAATAAGAAAAGCATTTATAGCTGAAAAAAATAATGTACTTATTTCAGCGGATTACAATCAAATTGAGATGCGAATATTAGCTGACATGGCTGATGTTAAAGAATTAAAAAAAGCTTTCAAAAACAATCAAGATATACACGCATTAACAGCAAGCCAAGTATTTGATATTCCAATTAATAAAGTTACTGATGATTATAGACGTAAAGCGAAAGCTATAAATTTTGGAATAATTTATGGAATTACCCAATACGGACTAGCAAAACAAATTTCTGTATCTAATCAAGAAGCGTTAGATTTTATTAATGCTTATTTTAAAAAATTTCCTGAAATAAAAGAATATATGAGCACAACTATTAAAACTTGTAGAAAACAGGGTTATGTTACAAATATTTTTGGAAGAAGAATACACTTAAGAGGTATTAATGATAAAAATTTTAGTGTTAGAAGTTTTCAAGAACGTGCAGCAATTAACGCACCCATTCAAGGTTCTGCGGCAGACATAATTCGATTAGCTATGATCAAAATAGATAAAATTCTCGAAGAGAAACAAAGTGCAAAAATGTTGCTTCAGATTCATGATGAATTAATTTTTGAATGTTTGAAAAAAAATGAAGCGGCGGTTAAAAAAATTATTAAGGACGCCATGGTATCTGTTTCAAGCTCTGATCATCATATATTTTCAATACCACTTGAAGTAAGTATTAATTCAGGTAACAATTGGGGAGAGGCCCATTAAACGCCTAAATTTTGACAATAAAATCAGGAGAATAAAAATATGTCACAAACCATTGCATTAGTTGATGATGATAGAAATATTCTCACAGGCATAAGCATGGCTCTTGAAAGAGAAGGTTTTAAAGTTCAAACATATATCGATGGTGAGGCCGCATTAATTGGCTTAACAAGAAATCCACCTGATCTTGCTGTTTTAGATATTAAAATGCCAAGAATGGATGGAGAAGAGCTTCTAAAAAAACTTAAAAAAAAAATGTCCATTCCGATAATTTTTTTAACTTCGAAAGATGACGAGGTTGATGAACTTCTTGGCTTAAAACTAGGTGCTGACGACTTTGTTAAGAAATCGGGTGGCTTTTCAACTAAAGTATTAATTGAGAGAATAAGAGTGCAATTAAGGAAAAAAAATAATGCTATAGATGATACAAAAAATATTATTAGTCACGGTAAATTAAAGTTAGATCCGGCTCAATTAGAGTGTGAGTGGAATGGCAAACCACTACCTGATAAGTTAACAACTACAGAATTTTTAATAGTTAAAGAACTAGCTAAACGGCCAGGAGTGATAAAAGAAAGAGCTCATTTAATGGACATTGCTTATAAAGAAAACACTGAAATAGAGGATAGAACAATTGATAGTCACGTAAAAAGAATAAGAAAAAAGTTCAAAAAAGTCGACGAAAAATTTTCTGCAATTGAAACTAGATATGGAAGCGGGTATAGATGGAATGTTAGTTAATGAAACAAAAAAAATCTGCTTCCATTTTAAAGAAGTTTTTACTATTTAATTTAACAGTATTTTCTATACTCGGACTTTTTACTATTATTTATCTTGAAGCCATCCAACCAACACTTGTTAGTGATAGGTCAACAAACCATAAGATTGTTATTAATAATACAAAAGAAAATCTGGAAAGACTTAATATAGATTATACGAAAAAAGGAATAAGAGAGTTTTTGTTATCAACTAGATTCTTATTTCAAAGCTTAGACCGTGTTCAGTTTTACGATTTATTAGGAAATCTTATTGGAGATACTAATATTCTGGATTTAGATCAAAGTGTTTTTTCAAGATCAGAAATTATATTTGAAGAGATTTTAGGAGAAGATGCAATCACTCCTGAGATAGAAGATAGACTCGAGGAGGAAGAAAAAGATGAAATTAAAGATATCATATTAAATAAATACGATGAAGAGATAATGACGTTAACAGATGATGAAAAAAATAATTTCATTGTTAGCACTTTAAGTAAAATTAAATTTAAAGAAAGAGAAATTGGATACATCGTTGTATCTGAACAAGCCAATGACATTATAACAGCCGTAAAAGAGAGAAAGGCTTTTATAATTAGAACTATGATTGCAGTAGCAATTGTGATTTTAATCTTTTCTCTATTTCTTAACAAATATATTTTAAAACCTATTGGACAGTTGGTTAAATTTAGCGATGCTATCAAAAAAAAATCAAATCATAATTTAGATATGAAAAAAATTTTCATTAGAGATGATGAAATAGGAAAGTTAACATTATCAATTGATGAGATGACTAAAGAATTACAACAAAGAACTAATAGAGCTGAAACTTTTTCAAACGACCTAGCACATGAAATTAGAAATCCTTTGGCCTCTCTGAAAAGTGCCTCTGAGCTTTTAGATAAAACTACAGAAAAAAATGATAGTGAAAAATTATTGAAAATAATTAATCATGATGTTGAACGTATAGAAAGGCTAATAACTGATTATTCTCAAATGCTTAAAGATGAAGCATCATTGTCCAGAGAAAAAATGAGTAAAATTAACTTAATAGAAATTATAAACAGTGTTGTAGAGGATTTTAAACAAGATTTGGTCAATCAAAATAAAGATATAAAAATTATTGTAAGTGACGTAGTGAAAAGTAAAGAGGGATACTTCATTTTAGGTATAGGCAATAGGTTAGAGCAAGTTATAGCGAATTTACTAGATAATTCAATTTCATTTAGTCAGGAAAGTCAAAAAATTGAAATTAAGATAGAGGAGACTTCAAATAACTTAGTGATGACAATTAAAGATGAAGGACCAGGGTTTTCTGAAGCATCACCACAAAAAATTTTTAAAAGATTTTATAGTAATAGGCCTAAAAGTTTTGGTAAACATTCAGGATTAGGTTTAAATATTGTAAAAAATATAGTACAGCTGCATAAAGGAACAATTGCTGCTTCAAACAGACTAAATACTAAGGGAGCACAGGTGGAGGTATTATTACCAAAATTTTCTTAGTATTCTTTCTTGCTATGGATAATTTAAGTTGATAATAACATTTTCAATATGACCCAAGATTATAAAGTAAAAGACATTAACCAAGCAGATTTTGGAAGAAAAGAGATTTCTCTAGCCGAAACTGAAATGCCTGGTCTAATTGCTTTAAGAAAAGAGTACAAAAATAAAAATCCTTTGAAGGGAGCAAAAATTTTAGGTTGCCTTCATATGACGATTCAAACTGCAGTGTTAATTGAAACATTAGTCGAGCTTGGTGCAGAGGTAAGATGGTCTTCCTGCAATATTTTTTCTACACAAGATCATGCAGCTGCAGCTATCGCTAAAGCCGGTATTCCTGTATTTGCTTGGAAAGGTGAAACAGAGGAAGAATACTGGTGGTGCGTTAAACAAACTGTAGAGGGTAAAAAAGATTGGAAACCAAATATGATTCTTGATGATGGTGGTGATCTTACAGCTTTAATGCATAAAGAATATAAAAATTTACTAAAAAATGTTAAGGGAGTCTCTGAAGAGACAACCACTGGTGTTTTGGCTCTCAAAAAAATGGAATTAAATAAAGAATTATTAATTCCAGCAATAAATGTAAACGACTCTGTAACAAAATCTAAATTTGATAACTTATATGGATGTAGAGAAAGTCTTGTGGATGGAATTAAAAGGGCAACCGATGTGATGATGTCTGGTAAGGTTGCAATTGTTGCGGGGTTTGGTGATGTTGGAAAAGGAAGCGCTGCTTCATTGAGACAAGCTGGAGCAAGAGTCATGGTTACTGAAACGGATCCTATCTGTGCCCTTCAAGCTGCTATGGAAGGTTATGAAGTTGTAGTAATGGACGAAGCAATCAAAGATGCAGATATAGTTGTTACAGCTACTGGAAACAAAGATATTGTTACTGCAGACCACATGCGAGATATGAAGGATCGAGCAATATTATGTAACATTGGTCATTTTGATAATGAAATTCAAGTTGAAGCTTTAAAAAACTATAAATGGGAAGAGATTAAACCACAAGTACATGAAATAGAATTACCTAGTAAAAAAAGAATTATACTTTTAGCAGAAGGTAGATTAGTCAATCTGGGATGTGCAACAGGACACCCGAGTTTTGTGATGAGTGCTTCATTTACTAATCAAGTTATTGCGCAGATCGAACTATGGAATAATTCAGATAAATATGAAAACAAAGTTTATGTATTACCCAAGCATCTCGATGAGAAAGTAGCGATGCTACATTTGGAAAAAGTTGGGGCTAAGTTAACAAAAATGTCAAAAGATCAAGCCGATTATATTAGCGTTAAAACATCAGGACCATTTAAACCAGATACTTACCGCTACTAAATAGTATCTAATGATTGTAAAATCTTTAGAACATCTAAATTCTATATCTGCAAAAATTTCAAAAAAATTGGAAAAAGGAGATTGTATATTTCTTATTGGTGAAATTGGAGTAGGAAAAACTACATTTACAAGACATCTAATTAACAATTTACAAAAGCAAAAGGGTTTAAAGGAAACTGAAGTTTTAAGTCCTACTTTTAATCTTTTATATGAATATGACATTCAAGATCTAAAAATTATGCACTATGACCTTTATAGGATTAAGAAAGCAGCGGAATTAGACCATCTAGATATTTTTTCTGACGGATCGGGCACTATAAAAGTGATCGAATGGCCAGATTTAATTAAAACCCCATTAGAAAATAAGCTAGAAATACATTTAGAATATGGCCAGCAGGAAAATGAAAGAAATATGAAATTTATTGGTTTTAAAAAATGGGCTAATTTAGAAGATGAAGTATAAATTAAAAAAAATTTCAGGTGATGCTTCCTTTAGAGAATTTTATAGATTAGAAAAGAAAAATAAAACTTCCATAATAGTTTCTGCAAAAAAAGAAAAGTTTAAAAACTTAATTGTTTATGCAGTAGTAAATAAAATTTTAAATGTTAACAAAATTAATGCCCCCAAACTATTAAGCAATCATTACAGCAATGATATGATTGAAATTTCTGATTTGGGGGAGAAATCTTTTTATGATCATATTATATCAAAAAAAAGTAAATTAAATGACTATAAATCTTTGGTAAAAATCATAATCAAAGTACAAAAAATTAAAGTAAACAAATATTATAAGTTGGGAAAATTTAAAGTTAAATTTTCAAAGTATAGTCTGAATAATTTACATAAAGAATCCGATTTGTTTTTTGACTGGTATTTAGAATATTTCCTTAAAAAGAAAAAAATTAGTAAAATTAAAAAATTACTGAAAGCGGAATTAAATAAAATTTATAAAAAGTTGAAATTTAGTAATAACACTTTTGTTCATAGAGATTTTCATGTTTCTAATATTATGGTCAAAAATAAAAAATTAGGGTTAATAGACAGCCAGGATGCTATTATAGGAAATCCTCTATATGATGTAGCATCTTTAATTGACGATGTAAGAATAAAATTACCCAACAATTTGCAAAATGATTTAGTTCATTTTTACCACAAAAATTCAAAATTAAAAAAGGATGACATAGAAAATTTAAAAAACGATTTTGATATTTTGTCTGTGCAAAGAAATCTTAAGATTTTAGGTATCTTTGTTCGTCTATCTATAAGAGATGGCAAAAATGATTATTTAAAATTTTTACCTTATACTTGGACACTTATAGAAAGGAGGTTAAGAAATCCGATATTTAAAAATTTGAATATTTTAATTAACAAAAATTTGCCTATTAAAAAATTAAGACAATTTAAAAAAATATGATTAAATATGGAATGGTTTTAGCCGCTGGAATTGGCAAACGAATGCAACCGTTAACACTCAAAACACCTAAACCTTTATTAGAAATAAATAATATCAGTTTAATTGAGAGAGCAATAAATTTATTAATTGATCATGGTGTGCAAGAAATAAGTATTAACGTTCATTACTTACCAAATCAAATTATAACACATATAAGTAAAAAAAATTTTAATGCAAAAATTCATATTTCAAATGAAAAAGATTTATTATTAGATACAGGTGGAGGAGTTTTAGAAGGTACTACACAATTCAAAGATAGTCCTTTTTTTGTTATTAATCCCGATACTTTATGGAGCAAGAAATACTTACAAGAAGCAAAAAAACTGGAGGAAATTTTTTACAAAAATAACAAACCAAGTTTATTAATAGTAAATAAAAAATTATCAATTGATAAATCTTTTAGTGGTGATTTTAATTTAAGGAATGAGACGATTTTTAGAGATAAGGAAAATCAATTTATTTTTACAGGCCTTCATATAACTAGTAGAAATTTTCTTACTACAGAAAAATCTAAAGTTTTTTCTATGAATAAAATATGGAATGATTTGATTAATAAAAATGATTTATACGGGATAGAAAGTAAACAAAAATTTTTTCATTTAAACACTTTCGAGATGTTTAAGAAAATTTCAAATTTAAATATTAACGATTAAAAATTATATTTTTAGCCCTTGCCTTGTCTAGGTAGTAATATTTATTTATTTCCATTTGATCGTCAAAATCAATTATTAGAGGATTTCCAGTAGGAATTTCTAATTCATTTATTTCTATGTCAGATATATTTAGCAAATATTTACATAGCGCTCTTAGAGAATTACCATGTGCTGATATTAATATATTTTTCTTAGCAGACAAATTTGTTTTAATTTCATTTTCGTAAAAAGGAACAACCCTGTCATACGTATCTTTTAAAGACTCGGTAAAGGGAGTCATCCCAACTGGTATGCTTGAGTTTAAAGGACTAAATAAAGTTTGATATTCACTCTCTGCACTCATGGGAGGTGGCGCTATATCCCAAGATCTTCTATATTTTTTAAATTGTTCTTCCCCAATTTTTTTTTTTGTTTCTTCCTTATTAAGACCTGTTAAAGATCCGTAATGCCGTTCATTAAGCTGCCAAGCAGTGTTAAACTTTAACTCTAAATTGTTTATTTTAAGAATCGTCGTTAAAGTTTTTATGGCTCTTTTTAAATAGGAGGTATAAGAGACTTCAATTTTAATTTTCAATTCATTAATTAATTGACCAGATTTTTCTGCTTCTTGAACACCTTTATTTGAGAGATCAACGTCTACCCAGCCTGTAAATCTATTTTCTGCATTCCAAACACTTTGACCATGTCGAGTGAGAATTAATTTAGTCATAATAGTTAAATTAGTTATTATGTAATATATTAAATTGATAATGAAAAACACTATATTAAAACCATTAAAATATATTTATTATTTTTCGTTAGCTACATTATTTATTCTATATTTATTTCCCGGAAGTTTAATAGGATATCTATTATATGGAAATTTTGGACAGCAGCCAACCCTAATACCTAATCCACTAGGGACCTCTATTAATCATTTAATTTTTTTTAGTTACATTACAATACTAGCGTTAATTATTAGGCCGAAAATTAAAAATATTCTTACCGATTATAAAATAATTCTATTTATATCTTTTATTTTAGAAATCTCGCACTTTGTAATCCCTAATAGAGCTTTTGAGTTTTTTGATTTAATAGCAAATATACTGGGCGTTCTAATAATTATATTTATTAAAAGATTTATAAAATGATTAAATTACTCTTAAATTTTTTAATTATATTTTTATTAGTTCAAAATTTAAACTCTGAAGAAATTTATGGTACGCCAAAAATAATTGATGGAGACACCGTTCATATTAATTCCAAAAAAATTAGACTAGAGAGCATTGATGCTCCAGAAATTAGACAGCAATGTCAAAAAGTCTTTTTAAAAATCTCAGCAATTATTGGATTTAGCTTTAAAAAAAATTATTCTTGCGGGGTTATATCTAAAAACAAATTGGCAGATAAAATTAACAAGTATAAAATAAACTGTATTTCATCTGGACGCGATCGCTACAATCGATATTTAGCAACTTGCTATAAAGGTAAAATTAATCTGAATAAATGGATGGTTAGAAATGGTTTAGCTGTGGCATATAAAAAGTACTCAAAAGATTACCTTAGAGACGAAGTGTATGCAAAAGAAAACAAACTGGGTTTATGGAATGGATCTTTTATAAGGCCAGAAAAATGGAGAAAGCTTAATTAAATTTTAGTATAAGTTTTGAGGTGATTCATTTTAAAAAAATTATATTTTTGTCAATTTTTTCAATCCTAGCTGCTTGTTCATCCATTCCTAAAAATACTCAAAATAGTTGTGCAATTTTTGAAGAAAGATACTTATGGTATAAACATTCAAAAGCATCTTATGAAAAGTGGGGTGCTCCGATACATTTACAATTAGCATTCGTAAAAAAAGAAAGTGACTTTCACTGGCTCGCTAAACCTCCAAGAAAAAAATTATTTAAAGTAATTCCATTTAAAAGACCATCAAGTTCTTTTGGTTATTCTCAGGCAGTGAAAGGTACATGGGAACAATATAAGAGGGAAACAAACAATCCATTAGCTACAAGAGTTAGATTTAAAGACTCAGTTGATTTTATTGGGTGGTATATTCATAAAACTAATAAAATTTTAAGAATTTCAAAAAAAGATGCTTATAAACAATACTTAGCCTACTATAAAGGTTGGGGCGATTATAAAAATTATTCTAAAGATAAAAAAGCTATTATCTATGCAAAATCTGTAAAGGATATGTCTAATAAATATAGAAAGCAGTTAACCCTCTGTAAAAAGAATTTAGATAAAAATAAGTATATTATTTTTTAAGTTGTTTATTTAAATCTATCTCTACTGCATCTATTCTTTTAGTGTACTTTCCAAAAATCGTATAAATTGTTGGTATGACATAGAGTGTAAAGAAGGTAGAAAATAACATTCCACCAAAAATTGTTATTCCCACAGTCAGTCTACTTGCAGCACCTGGACCTGTTCCTATAATAAGAGGCAATACACCTATAATTGTTGATAGACTTGTCATTAGGATGGGTCTTAATCTTATTGCTGCTGCCTCAAATACTGCAACTTCTATATTTTTACCTTCTTTACGTAATTGGTTTGCGAATTCTACAATTAAAATTCCATTTTTTGCAGAAAGCCCTATTAAAATAATTAAAGCTATTTGACTATAAACATTCAAAGAAGAACCAACTACCAATATCCCAAGTAAACCACCTAATATTGCCATAGGAACAGTTAACATTATTGTCAAAGGATGCCTCCAACTTTCAAATTGTGCGCTCATAGCAAGATAAGCAGTAATTAAAGCTAGCGCGAAAATTACGTAAAGTTCTGTATTAGTTTTTTTATACTCTTCACTTTCACCTTTATAAGCAATTTTTGCTTGAGGAGTATTTTGCTCAACAACATTTACTAAAAATTTCAGTGCTTCATCTAATGAATAATCTCCAACAAGTCTTGCTGAAATAGTTACAGCTTTTTGCCTATTATATCTTGCTAAGAAAGGAGACTGCCCTTCTTCATCGTAAGCAACTAAATTTGAAATAGAAACAAGTTTATTATTATTTTTTGATCTTACAAAAACTTTACTAATACTTTCTGGCTCTTGTCTATCTTTAATATCTCCCTGTAAAATTATAGAATATTCTTTACCATCTCGAGTAAAATTAGTTACACGTCTCGATCCAAAAATAGTTTCAATTGTTTTACCAATGTCTTCAGTAGAAACACCTAAATCAGCAGCCTTTTTTTGATTAATTTTTACGTTCAATTGAGGTTTATTCAGATCAAAATCATCTTCGATAGATGTTAAACCTGAGTTTTTTCTAGCCTCTTTTTTAATAATCTCTTTCCATTCAATAAGTTGCTCATATGTATTTCCTAAAATAACAAATTGCACCGGGCTTTGAACACCACCTGTTCTTATTCCTTGAGGCATAATTGGGAATGCTAATACACCTGGTACTTTTGAAATTTTTCCAAAAGACTCTCTCATAATTTGTACACCATGACGATCTCTTTTCTTCCATGGTTCAAGTAAAACTATGATGAAACCGCTATTAACTTGCTTGGCTGATTTTCCAAATCCTGGAACTCTCATAATTAATTTTCTATATTCGCCTTTTCCAACATTTGGTAATAATAATTTTTCTATTTCCTCGGCTCTATTTTTTGTAAAATTAAATCCTGAACCTTGTGGAGCCTTTACTATCACAAAAAAAGCACCTCTATCTTCAGGCGCTATTAATTCTTTCTTGGTAAAATTAAAAAAGAATAAAGTTAGTACTAAAGTAGCTAATAAAAACAAAGTAATCGTTGTTTTCTTTTTAATCCAACCAAGTAATGAAATCTTATAAAGTTGGGTAAGGTTTTTTAAAAATTCTTCAAATTTAAGAACAATTTTAGATTTATTCATTTTTGGTTTTAAAAATTTGCTTGCCAGCATGGGACTTAAAGATAAAGCAACAAAACTTGAGATTATAACTGCAGATGCAAGAGTAATAGCAGTCTGAGTAAACAGTACGCCTGTAATGCCCTTAATAAAAATTAAAGGAACAAATACTGCTACTAAAACCACAGTTGTTGCAATAATTGCAAATGAAACTTGTTTAGCTCCTTTGAAAGCTGCAACAAGAGGAGTATCTCCCAATTCTATTCTTCTTACAATATTTTCAAGCATTACTATCGCGTCATCAACTACAATTCCAATTGCTAGAACTAAAGCCATTAACGTAAAGAGATTTATTGAAAAATCGAAAATATATATAGCTAGGAAAGTTGAAATTAATGACACTGGCAAAGCTACAAGAGGAACCACTAAAGCTCTTATATTTCCTAAAAATAAATAAATTATAATGGTTACTAAAATTAAAGCTATAAGTAGAGTTTTATAAACCTCTTTAATTGCAGCTTTTATATAATTACTCCTATCAAATGAAACTTCTAATATAGTGCCTGGAGGCAAACTCGGCTTGAGCTCTTCAATTTTCTTTTTTATCCCTTTAGCAACGGCTATCGTATTAGCATCTGATTGCTGGTAAATTCCTATTCCAACCACTTGTTTACCATTTCCTTTAAATAAAGTTCGTGTAGACTCTGCTCCAAGCTCCACTCTGGCAACATCAGAAAGTGTTATAATAGATCCATCCGCAGCTCTTTTTAAGGGCAAATTTTTGTAGTTCTCTAAATTACTATATGGCTTATCCAATTTGATTGTTAGGTCTACATCTTTAGACTCTATTCTTCCTGCTGGAAATTCTACATTTTCTTTTCTTAAAACATTCTCCACTTCTTGTGTTGTCAAATCTCTTGCTGCAAGTGCCATTGGATCTAACCAAACTCTTAAGGATAATTCTCTTTGACCTCCCAATCTAACTCTTCCTACACCATCAACAGTGGAAAAAGTGTCAGTTAAATATCTATCTGCGTAATCAGTAAGTTCTAAATCTGTCATTGTTTCAGAATTAAAAGATAACCACATAGTTGTTCGCATACCCGCACTTTGTTTAAAAATTTCAGGTTGTTCGGCTCCATCTGGAAGATTATCTAAAACTCTAGAGACAGAACTCCTGACATCATTTGCTACATCATCTAAGTCTAAGTCAGTTTCGAATGTTAAAGTAATTCTCGAACTTTCATCTTCGCTAAAAGAGTCGATCGTCTCTAAACCAGGTGTGCCTCCAACAAAATCTTCAATTTTTTGTGTAATTTGTGTATCAACTATCTCTGCAGAGGCACCTTTATATTCAGTTTGTATTGTAACTACTGGAGGCTGCACATCTGGCAATTCATCAGTTGGAATTTCTTGAAATGTAACCAATCCGAAGATTACTAACACTAAACTCATTACCGAGGCTACTACAGGTCTTTTAATAGATAGGTCAGTTAAGAACATTTATTTAGAGGGTTTAACAATTTTGACTTTTACTTTATCTCTTACTTTAGAAACACCTTCAGCTATAACTACATCGCCCTCGTTTAACCCAGATAATACTGAGACTTTTCCAAAGTTTCTTTTTCCAATTTTAATACTTTTCTTTTCAGCAGTATCATCATTAATCACATAAACAAAAGCTGTATTTCCTTGAACAGTTACAGCACTTTCAGGCACACCTATTTGATTTGTTTCATTATAAATAATTTTTACAGTCATTAGTTGTCCTGGAATAATTTCAAAATCTGAATTATCCACTATTATTCTTGACAAAATTGATCTAGTTGAAGGGTCTATACGAGAACTAATTGTTCCAATTTTACCCTTAAAGATCTTTTTGTATGCTGAACTTGTTACTTCAGCTTTAAGACCACTTTTGAGAACACTCACATAATTTTCAGGGACCTTGATATCAATAATAATTTTTTTTAAGTCATCAAGTGTAATTATTAAACTTTCAGAACCAAGTACACCTTGAGCTATTTCTCTTTTTCCAACTTTACCAGCAAAGGCAGCTATTATTTCTTCACCATCTTTAAGTGATAAAATTACCTCGTCCTTATTTACAAATCTATTTTCAATTTTGAGTTTACCTTCAATTTCACTTGCTTGAACTCTATATGTTTTTGAATTTTGTGCGATGGCCGTTCCAAATGTTTCTATACTGTTGTAGAAAAGAGACTTTTCTGCAGTGGTTACAATAACACCAGGGGCAGGCCTAACACTAAATTTTTTCTTAAAATGTAGTCCTATAAAATGCCTTGCTGCTATTACAGCAAATATAGCTATAAAAAATATTATTAAAAATCCTTTGATTTTTGTAGAGGTTTTCATATTTTATTATTTTAACCCGTATTCAGCCCATGAGCCGTCGTAAATAATAGGTTTTCTACCACTTATAATAGAATTAGCTAGACCTAAAATACACGCAGTGACTCCTGATCCGCAAGTAAAAGCCATCTCTTTCTCAAAAGATATATCTTTAGATTTAAAAATCTTAATTAATTCATCTTTTTTTTTAAAAGTTCTATTCTTATTAATAATATTCTGAAAAGGAAGATTAATAGATCCTTTAATATTTCCACTTCTAAGCTCTTTGCGAGGTTCTGGTTGTAAGCCGAGAAACCTTTGTTCTCCTCTTGCATCAATTAATTGAAATTTATTTTGAGTTATATTTTCATTAACCTTACTTTTGTTAATTACTAAAGTTGAATTTTCATTAGACTTATAATTTGTCTTATCATTTTTTATTATTTCCTTTGAGACTGGGCGTTTTTCAGTTACCCACTTTTCGAAATTTCCATCTAAGACTGAAATAAGATCTGGATCGTGACCAAAATACAAAAATGTATACCACACTCTGCATGAACTAAATACTTCAGAATTGTCATAAACAATTATATGATCAGAATTATTAATCCCTAGATTTGAAACAATAATTTCCCAATCTTCTTTAGATGGAAGCATGTGTGGAAGGTTAGTTTTTTGGTTGGAATATCTATCAATATCAAAGAAAATAGAATTAGTAATGTGACTTGCCTTATATTCCTCAAAAGAATTTCTTTTTACAGTTGGGAGATGCCAACTAGCATCTAAAATTTTTACCTTATCTAAATTTTGATTTAACCACTCCGATGAAACTAATTGATTCATTATCTATTTTTTTCGATATATTTTTGGTGGTACTCTTCTGCCTTACAATAATTTTTAATTTTTGAAATGTTGGTTTGTATTTTTCCATCTAGCTTTTTATTGAACTGGCTAAGGACATCAGTAGCCTCAATTTTTTGAAGATCAGTTTCATAAAAAATTTCACTTCTATATTGTGTTCCTACATCAGGGTATTGCATATCTTTTTGGGTTGGGTCATGCATTTTAAAAAATAAATCAAGAATTTTTTTATATGTGATTTTAGTTTCATCAAAAGTAAGCCTCACAACTTCAGCATGCCCTGTGTTTCCAGTACATACTTCTTCGTAAGTAACTTGTTCACTGGATCCTCCAGCATAACCAACTTCAGTTTCTAATATACCAGGCTTACTTTTAAAGTTTTCCTCAGGTTTCCAAAAACATCCAAGAGCAAGTGTACATTTCTGCATAAGTTATTTAATATAATATGAAATTGAAAGGATAGTAAATTGTTAACGCAAAATCAAATAGGCGTATTGTACATGGTAGGAAGTGTTATTTGCTTCTCTATAATGGATATCTGCGTAAAGTGGTTAGACTATTATCCAATTGGACAAGTTCTCTTTTTAAGATTTTTTATTGGGTTCATACCAATATTTTTTATTATACCAAAAGATAAAATATTTTCCTTTTACAAAACTTCACGTCCTGGGCTTCATGGTTTCCGAGCAGTGAGTGGTGCGTTAGCTATTATAGCATTATTTTTTGGTTTAAGAGAATTACCGTTAGCGGATGTAGTGTCATTAACTTTTGGTGGACCAATATTTGTCACAATTGCTTCAATAATTTTTTTATCTGAAAGAGTTGGAGTCAGAAGGTGGTCTGCAGTATTTCTTGGATTTTTAGGAATGTTATTAATTGTTCAGCCAGCTTTTACTGATTTAAATTATTTCTACATTACACCTATAATATTTTGTATAGGTTTTGCTTGCGTAGCTATAAGTGTTCGATCACTTTCTAAAACAGAAGCAAATTATACTATCGCATTTTATTTTACACTTCTTTGCACTCTATTAGGGTTAAGTACAGTCTTTTTTAGTAATTGGGTAATGCCAACACCTGTAGATTTTTTATTATTTTTTATACTTGGCTTATGCGGAAGTATAGCAAATTTATTATTAACTCAAAGCTATAGATTAGCAGAAGCATCTCTTGTTACACCAATTAAATATTTGAGTTTAGTATTTGCAATTATTTTTGGATACTTTATATGGAGCGAAGTGCCAAAAATTTTAACTTTGCTTGGAGCAGCCTTAGTCATCGCTAGTTCTTTGATAATCTTTATGAGAGAAAATAAATTAAAGAAACAAATAATTACTCCAAGAACATGACTAAACCCCCAAAATACTGGGCTAAGGCAAAAAAGTTTTTATCAAAAAGAGATAAAGTAATGAAAAAACTTATAGCTAATTATAAGGATGGAAATCTTATTACTCGTAATGACGTATTTTTTTCCCTTTGTAAAAGTATAATTGGTCAACAAATAAGTGTAGCAGCTGCAAACTCAGTTTTTTTTAAATTTAAAAAAAAATGTAAAAATAAAATAAATCCTAAGACTGTAAGTAAATTATCTTTTAGTTCTCTTAAAAGCTGTGGTTTGAGTAAACAAAAAGTCAAAGGCATAAAAGAACTTGCTAAAAGAACTTTAAATAAAAGTTTTAAACCAAGTTTGATAAAAAATATGACTGATGAAGAAGCAATAGAGTATTTATCAGATTTAAGACAAATCGGTAGATGGTCAGCAGAAATGATTTTATTATTTACTTTTAATAGATCAAATATATGGCCTCTTCAAGATATTGGATTACTTAGAGCAATTTCAAATAACTACAACAAGAAATATTTTCCACCTAAAAACTTTTTAAATAAGCTTTATAAAAATTTTACTCCATATTGTTCCGTAGCGACATGGTATTTATGGAGATCAATCGATGATGAACCAATACAGTATTAAGAACCCTCTATAGTTTGGTGATGTCTAATAGCATGACCTTTTAGGATCGCGTGAGCTTCTTGATATTCATTAGAATTATAAAAAGTATTAGCCTCATTGTATGATGGAAATTCAATTACTACTGTTCTGGGTGAACTATCTCCCTCGTTAGTGGTAGCCTTGCCACCTCTTATTAAAAATTTACCTTTATATTTCTCAACTGCTGTCCTTGCTTTAACTGCATATTCTTTGAGCTTTTCCTCATTCGTTATGCTCTTATAAACACAAACTACGTAACCTTTCATTTACAACTCCTTTAAAATAAACTAATTTTTTTCATGGCAGATAAACTTATTATCGATTGGAAAGAGTATAATCTAATCGTTGAAAAATTAGCAATACAAATTCATCAAAGTAGTTTCAAACCAGATATATTAATTGGTATTATGCGAGGTGGAGCACCTATTATAGATGTTCTTAGCAGAGTGTTTAAACTTAAATGTGCGTATTTAGCAGTCGAGTCCTATTCTGGAGAAGGAACAGAAGATCAACAAGGTGAACTAGTTTTTTCAAGAGAAATGAGTTCAACGATACAAGAGATGAAAGGAAATATTCTTCTGTGTGATGATTTATCTGACACCGGAGTAACTTTAAATAAAAGTATTGACTGGTTAAAAAAATATCCTCCACTTCAAGAAAATATAAAAGTGATAAAAACAGCTGTTCTTTGGAAAAAAAAAGACTCAACATTTGAGCCTGATTATTGTGCACAAAAACTAAATAGCAATCCTTGGATTGTACAACCATTTGAAAATTATGAGGAAGTGCGTATAGAGGATTTAGTTAAAAAACATAAAAAAAGCTAAAGGGCCAGCTTATACTGGCCCTAAATCTTTAAGCTACGTAAAAGCTTAAAACACTAAATACAGCTATAACCCAAATTGCTGGAGAAGTTTGTCCAAACTTACCAGTAAAAATTCTGATTAAAGCGTAAGCAATAAAAGCTAGAGCAATACCATTACTTATACTGTAAGTAAGAGGCATAACTATCATAGCTAGGACTGCAGGACCTGACTCTGCTATATCATTCCAATCAATATCTGTAATATTTCTTACAAATAGTATTGCAACATATAATAAAGCTGCTCCATCGATTTCTTTAGGTAAACTTGTTGCCAAAGGAGCAAAAAATAAACAAGCTAAAAATAAAATACCTATGACTAATGACGTCATTCCCGTTCTGCCACCAGCTTTCACACCTGCACCTGACTCAACATAACTTGTGACAGTTGTTGTGCCCATCATCGCCCCAGCAACAGTACCCACACTGTCAGATAACATAGCTTTATCAATATCTTGCACTTTACCTTTCTTATCAACTTTACCCGCAACATTAGCCACAGACGTTAATGTTCCGGCTGTATCAAAAAAATCTATAAATAATAAAGTAAAGACAATTGATGCCATTCCAGCAGTAAAAGCAGCTTTTAGGTCAAATTCAAATAGGTAAGTCATTGGAGGAATTGATCCTACTACACCATTGAATTTTGCTAAACCTGTCGACCAAGCGATAATACTAAATAAAAGAATACCGATAATAATATTTCCTCTTATTTTCATTTTTTCTAACACGATCATAAAAACAAAAGTTAAACAGGCTAAAAGCACTAAAGGATTTTTAATATCACCAAGAGTAACAAGTGTTACTGGATGATCTCCTACTACACCCATTATTTCTAAACCAATGATAGCTAAAAATAATCCTATACCAGCACCTATTCCAAGCTTAAGACTTTTTGGTATTGAATTGATTAACCAAGCTCTTATTGGTGTTAATGATATTACTAAGAAGATTACACCTGCAACAAGAACAGCACCTAAAGCTGCTTGAGGAGTGTAACCCATTCCTGCAACGACACCATACGCAACGAACGCGTTGATTCCCATTCCAGGCGCTAAACCTATTGGCCAAGTTTTTCCATGGAAAGCCATGATAAAACATGCCAGAGCGGTCGCTAAAATTGTTGCAGTGAACACTGCGCCAAAATCAAAAAAACCTTTTTCTGTTCCAGCAAACTCTCCAGAGAGAATAAAGGGATTTAAAAACATTATGTAAGCCATTGTAAGAAAGGTCGTTACACCAGCGATAACTTCTGTTTTAAAATTTGTTTTGTGTTTTCTATATTCAAAATATTTATTTAACATTCAAAGACCTCCTGTTAATGCTAAATACTCTATATCTTGTTTAAAATCTTAATAAATTTAAGGTTTTTCAAATTATACAACCTACACTTAATATTTCTGTTTATAAGTTTTCATAGTAAAATCTAACAAATTAAAATGAATAAAATTAAAACAATCTTTTTATTAGTTTTACTCTCTATTGCAATTAATGCATGTCAGACCGTCTCCAAAAAGATTGATGATAAAACTATAATAGAGCAAAAAGAGTTGAGCAAATGGTTAAACAAATCAGAATCGGAACTCAAAAGCTTTTATGGGCAACCGGATAAGGTTGAGTTTCTTAATTCTAAAAATAGAAATTACGTTTATGTCACAGAAAAATATAAGATTAAGTGTGTCCGAAAGTTTGAGGTAAATCCTAGAAATATGGTAGTAGGCTTTAGCAGTAAAAACTGTTTTTAAAGCATGGACATAAAAAATAAATCTCAATTCATAGAATATTTTTTAAAAGGAACAAAAAGTTCAAATAATCTTAAGATAGGTGTTGAACATGAAAGATTTTTGTTCGAGGGACAAAATAAAAAAAGGATTTCTTATAAAACTTTAAAAAAACTTTTTGAGAACTTAAAAGTTAATAATTGGGAACCTCTTTATGAAAAAGGAAATATTATTGGTATGCAAAGAAACAAACAGCGAATTACCACAGAACCAGGATTACAATGTGAGTTGTCTGGTGCGCCGCTAGAAAATATTCACCAAGTTTGTAGCGAGAGTTCAAAATTTTTAAAAGAAATAGAAATTGCGAGCAAAAGCTTAGATGTAAACACTGTATCAATTGGTTTCGATCCTTTTAATAGTTTGTCAGATATTCCTCAGAGTCCAAAAAGTAGATATAAAATTATGACCAAGGAAATGCCCAAAGGAGGCAAGCAGAGTTTAGAAATGATGTATAGAACTTGCGGCATACAAATTAATTACGATTACACTTCAGAAGAAAACTTTGAAAAAATTTTTAGACTAGGTAATTATTTAACACCTATAACAATAGCTCTTTATTCAAATTCACCTTTTGAGTCAGGTCAACCGGTTGGTTATTATTCATATAGAAATAAAGTTTGGCAAAACACTTCTCGTGGAGGAATAATGCCTATAGCTTTTGAAAAGGTAAGCTTTGAAAAATATTTTGATCACGTGACCGAGTATCCTATTTTATTTGTAATTAGAGATAAAAATTATATTGAACCTAACGGACAACCTTTTAAAGATTTTATTTTAGGTAATTATTCAAATCTTAAAGATGAAGCAAGCTTACAAGATTTTGAAACTCATCTTGCAACTATATTTACAGAAGTAAGATTAAAACAATTTATTGAAGTAAGATCTTTAGATGCTTGCGATTGGGAATGTCTCTGCGATGGTCCAGCATTTTTTACAGGTATATTTTATAAAGGGCTTGATGAAGCTTTCGAGATCGCAATGAAATGGAAAAAAGAAAATGTAATGAATGCATATTTAGAGTCTCCTAAAAAAGGTCTTGAAACAGAACTTGAAGGTAAAAAATTACATGAGTGGGGAAATATATTTTTCGATATTGCTAAAAGAGGTTTAGTAGAAAGAAAGCAGATTAATTCTAAAGGAAACGATGAAACAGTTTATTTAAAACATGTTGAAAATGTAATTAAGAATAAAAAGAATAGAGCGCAGCTTTTATTAGATCAATATAAGAAGACTAAAAACTTAGATTTTTTTAAAAATGAAAAAGAAAATTTTAATTATTCAGGGTTCTAGTTTAAAAAAAATAAACATTAAAACCGATACCTCTTTTTTCTTAGGCTTAGAGGCTCAAAGAAGAAGTTATCAAATCTATTATTATGAACCTAGAGATCTAAGTTTTATCAACGGTAAAGTGACAGCCTTATGCTCCAAAGTAAAATTCGTAGATAATTCAAAGAAACCAGTAAAAGTACTCAATAAAAAAGTATTAAATCTTTTGCAAGCAAAATTGATATTAATACGAAGCGAACCTCCGTTTAACCAACAATATATTAATACGACATTTATTTTGGAGCATATTTCAAAAAAAGTTAGAATAATTAATTATCCTAAAGCTTTAAGGGAAGTACCTGAAAAACTCTTTTCTCTAAGATTAACCAAGTTTATGCCCAAGACTTTAATCAGTGAAAATTTAAATGAAATTAAATTATTTTTAAAAAGGAATAAAAAAATAGTGATGAAGCCAATCGAAAGTTACAGTGGTAATGACGTAAAACTCATAACTAAATTTAATAAATCATTAATAAATAAATTTATAAAAAAATATCATCATTTAATGTTTCAAAAGTTTATTCCTCAGATTTCAAAAGGAGATAAAAGAGTATTTATAATTAATGGAAAAATAAAAGGAGCTATCTCAAGGCTTCCAAAAAAAGGCAGTATACTTTCAAATATGAGCAAGGGAGCATCCGCAAAAAAAATAGAGATTAGCCAGAATGAAATGGAGATTAGTAAGATCGTAGCTATCGAATTAAAAAAACAAAATATTTATTTTGCAGGCATAGACTTTATTCAAGGAAAACTTATTGGGGACATAAATGTTACAAGTCCAACAGGTTTGAAGACTTATTACGATTTAACAGGCGTTAATTTAGGTAAGTATTTTTTTGATAATATTTAATACCTGCGGAGCATTTAACTCCGCAAGTAAGGTAAACTTATTTAATTTCAATAAGTTTTTTTTTCTTCATTTCTGGTATGATTTTTTCACAAGAAATTGTAAGCAAACCATCTTTAAGCTCAGCACCATTTACTTTCACATCATCTGCAATCGTAAATGATCTAGCAAAAGATCTTTGTGAGATTCCTCGATGAATAACTTCATCACCATCTTTTTCTTCAGATCTTTTAACGTCTTTAGTCTTAACAGTTAAAAGATTATCTTCATATTCAACTTCAACATCGTTTTTGTTAAAGCCAGCAACCGCTACTTCAATAGCGTACTTATCATTGCCTACTTTTCGGATGTTATATGGCGGATAATTGCTTTGCATAGCAAGACTGCCATTTCCCAATATAGACTCGAACTGATCAAACATGTCATCAAATCCGATGCTATAAGGTCTGAGTGAATTAAAGATCGATAGATCCTTACTTGTCATATATCCTCCTTTGTTAGCAAGGTTACTTGTCAGCCCCATTTGGCAACCAACATTGAATATGTAATAATTATTTTTAAATTTTCAAGATAGTTATTTTAAAATTTTTGCAGACTTTAAAATAAAAGAGTATTCTTCTGCTAATTCTGTAATTGCATTATCTCGCCCACTCATTCCCCCGTGACCAGCAGCTTTCATTTTACACTTAAGTAATTGAGCATTATTATCTGTTTTAATATCTCTAAGTTTTGCAATATATTTAATTGGCTCTGAATATAGAACGCGGTTATCAAATAGAGATGTTGTAATTAACATCGAAGGATAATCTTTCTTTCCAAGATTATTGTATGGAGCATAAGAAAGAATATACTCAAAATAATCCTTATCTTTAATTGGATTGCCCCACAATTCCCATTCTGCAGGAGTTAATGGTAATTTCTCATTTAACATTGTTGTCATTGTATCTACAAAAGGAACTAACAATAACATTGAGAAAAATAATTCTGGAGCCATATTTGCTACTGCTCCACCAGTCAGACCTCCAGCGCTGCCACCGTAAAAACAAATGCCACCTTTATAAGTGTATCTTTGTTCAATTAAATGATTAGCGCAAGCAATGTAATCTAAAAAAGTATTTCTTTTTAATTTCTTTTTACCCTCCTCATGCCACGCATCTCCAAGATCTCCCCCGCCTCTTATATGTGCAATGGCAAATGTAATACCTCTATCAATTAAACAAAATCTTGAGGCACTAAATGATGGTGAAATACTATGCTTATAGGCACCATACGCGTATAGTAATACTTTAGATTTAGCATCTTGCTTTGTATTTTTTAATCTTACTAAACTTATAGGTATCATTCTGCCATCGTGTGATTTAGCCTTGATCCGCTCTACCACATATTTATTTGGATCATGACCTGATGGAATTTCTGTTTCTTTAACTAATTTTTTTTCTTTTGTAAGAATATCATATTCGAAGATTTTCCCAGGTGTTGCCATGCTTTCCCAACTAACTCTTATTTTTGTTGTATTTGTATCTTTTTGCATTAGAGAAGCTCCAGGTACTCCAATAGCTTCATCAGAAATTTTTATTTCCTCTTCTTTATTTGTTTTAATATTTCTTACAAATAACTTTGGAATAGCATCAGATTTTTCGCCACGTAAAATATAATTATCAAGAAAATCGAGGCCACCAATAACAGTTTCTTTTTTAGCAGGAATAAAAGTTTCTAATTTATTGATCTGATCAGTCTTACATCTCAATACTTTATAGTCTCTGGCATCTTCATTGGTATGAATATAAAAATATCCTTTCCAAGAATCTATCGAATACCTTGTATCCTTTTTTCTTTTTTTAAATAAAACAGGCTTAATTTTTAAATTATTTGATTGAAAAAAGTATTCTTCAGTAGTGATATGATCAGATGTGGAAATAATAAAAAATTTTTCATCTGAGGTAAGACTAATGTTGCAAGTAAATGTATCATCTTTTTCTTCGAATATGAGTTCGTCCTCTTTAACAGGATGGCCGATAATATGTTTATAAATTTTTCTAGGTCTATGAAATTTATCTAATTTTGAATAAAAAAAACTTTTACTATCTAAAGACCAGGTTATTCCTCCACTTGTATTTTCGATAACATCCTGCTTATTTTTTCCAGTTCTTAAATCTCTAAGGTATATTGTATAGTATTCAGATCCTTTTAAGTCTAACGAGTAAGCCATAAGATCATCACAGTGAGATGTGCTTACTGAACCTAAACCAAAATATTCGGATCCATAATTTTTCTTTTCAAGATCACCATCAAAAAAAACTTCCTCAGGTTTAGAACCATCGATTAATTGTCTTATTCTTTTTCCGTAATTGCCTTTAGCCTCTGTTTTTACCCAATAATAGTATTTCTTATCTTTAAACTTAAGCGAAGTGTCATCAAGTTTAATTTTAGATTTAATTTCCTTAAATAAATTTTTTTGTAAGTTCTTTACATCATCAAAATATTGATCAGTAATGTTATTATTAGCTTTAATGTAGTTTTTAACTTCTGGATCAAGCTTATTTGCATCTTTTAACACTTCAAGGATATTTGGCTGGTCTACCCAAGCATATTCATCTATTAAATTTAGGTCGTGGTATTTTTTCTCACTCTTAATTTTTTTTAGTTTTGGTATACTCATAATAGAAAATTATATGAATTTGTTTCTAATAGGAATTATCATTTTTGTCATTGTTTATTTGTTTTTAAACTGGTTTGCACGCACTAGTTCAAAAAAAATTGCAACTACAATTAAAAAAATTGCAGTTTATTTTTCATTGATACTCGCTGCTCTTTTAGCAATTGGGGGAAAGTATATCTTTTCACTTCCATTTCTATTCGTAATTTTAAGTGGGCTAAAAATTAAAGGTTTAACTGCTCTTCAAATGTTTCAGCTATGGAGATTGATCCAATTTTTAAAAAATTCAGGGCGATTTTCTCAAGGTCAGTTTGGTCAAACTCAAGGATCATCAAGTGTTACTAACGACGAGGCATATAAGTTACTTGGATTAAAAAGGGGGTGTTCTAAAGATGAGGTACTTAAAGCAGCTAATCAGCTTCAAAAAAAAATACATCCAGATATGAATAGAGATGTAAAAACAGAAAGACTCAGCCAGTTAGTTAACGAGGCGAAAGAAAAAATAATTAAAACAGATTTTAGCTAATTCAAAAGTTCTATAGATTTCTCAAAAACCTTCTCAAATGAAATTTTATCTGCTCCTAAAGTATCATGTGTAGTTGTCTCTTCAGTTTCACCTTCTGGTAAAATAATATTAATATTTTTAGAATATTTACCGTACGCTTGCACTGGACTATCCATGAATAATGCTAAACATTTAATTCCTAGCGCTGAAGAAATATGCAACCAGCCTGTATCATTTCCTATATAGAGATCACAATTTTTAATAATAGGCATTGTTTCTTTTATCTTTAAGTCTTGGAACGAAGTACAGTTTTTACTAATTTTAGAATTAAGGAACTTATCGATTAGGTTTTTATCATTATTACCTGCTGCTAAGTAAAATTTTGATGGAATTTTCTCGTTTATCTTTTTACAAAGAGTTATAAAATTTTCAATATTCCATCTTTTGGTGGGGCCACTAGCAGAGACTCCTAAGCATATATGTTTAAATTCCTTAGAAAAACTTTGATTAACTTTATTAAAACTTTCTTGGTTTATCCTTAGTTCGGGTTGTGTAGATACAATTGAACCTAGTTCATGTTCAGTAAAAATTTTTGCTGAGGTTACGATATTATCTTTTTTTCTAAATAATGGATATTGAGATATATTTTTTATGCCTGCCAATTTTGAAATTAAAAGATATCTTAATGAACTATTGAAGATAAAAACTTTACTGAAATTTTTTAATTTTATTTCTTTACTTAATTTTAAAAAACCCGAAAGGCCATCATGAGATCCAGAATTATTTTTGGATCTGTCTAATAATATAATTTCATCAATATGTCTGTCTTCAGCTAACAGTTGATTTGCTCGAGAGTTTTCTTTTACTAAAATCGATACAGGAGTTTGATACTTTTTCGATATAGCGTGAATATAGGGCAAATAAATTACCATATCTCCCATACCAATTTTTGGTTGAATTACTAAAACTTTCATTTTTAATTTTATTAATATAACTTAGACAGAATAATTTAGGTAAGATTATGATTAAAAAAGGAGTATACGCAGCTGGTTTGAGCCTATTGAATGCTGATAGGACCTTGAATATAGATGCAACTATTGCACATGCAAGTCAAGCTATTCAAAGCGGTTTACACGGAATTTTCTTTTTTGGTTCAACAGGTCAAAGTCAATTAATTTCTACAAATGAAAAAAAAGAACTTATTGCTAAAATTGCGAACAATAAATTAAAAAAGAATTTTTTTTTAGGAACAGGTAATAATTCTTTAAATGAAAATATTGATATTGTTAAATATGCAATGGAGTATGATTTTAAAGAATTTCTAATAATGCCGCCTGCCTATTACAAAGGAAATACTAATGAAGGTGTTTTTGATTTTTACTCGAGATTGATTAGTGCAATCCCTAAGGTAAAAATTATTTTATATAATTTTGAAAAATTAAGTGGTTATAAGTTTTCAGAAGAAGCAGTAATAAAACTTGTTAAAGCTTATCCAGAAAATATTATTGGATGCAAAGATTCAAGTTACAATTTATATGAAAATCTTAAATTACCGAACTTTTTGATGTTTCCAGGATCAGAGTCCAAACTATTAAAAGGTTTAGAGCTTGGCTGTTCAGGCTGTATTTCTGCGGTGACGAATGTTACGCACTCTTTAGCTAGAAAAGTGTTTGACGATTTTGAAAATAAAATATCTCAATCTAAGAACAAACAATTAATTAACGTTAGAGAGACATTTGATCAATATAATTTAATATCTGCACTTCATAGCTTTTTATCAGTTAAAGATGAAACATTCAAAAATATAATGCCGCCTTTAGTTTTATTATCAGAGGAAAAGAAAAAAGAATTAATAGACAAGTTAAAAAAATTAGAATTTGTTTCAGAAAAAAATTTAGCCGCATGATTTATGATTTTAGCAAGAATATTTACTAATATTTATAAGGAAGGTGGCATTATTTTAATTGATGCCAAAGGACAAAAATATATTTGTGGCGATCCAAAAAAAGAAAAGCCTATTACTTTAAAATTGTTGAAAGAAAATTTAAATTGGAAACTGTTGTTAAATCCTGAGCTTGAATTTCCTGAAGCTTACATGAGAAATGAAATTATTATTGAAAATGGATCACTAAAAGATTTTCTGATGGATCTAGTAAAGAATTTAGGAAGAGGCGAAATTTCCACAGCAAGCTTAATAACAAAAAAAATTTACCAAGTTTGGAGAACTATTACAAATTATAATTTACCTGGGAAGTCTAGAAAGAATGTCGAACATCATTATGATATTGGCGGAGAAAAAGGTGAAAAGTTATACGATATTTTTTTAGATAAAAATCATCGTTTGTATTCCTGCGCCTATTGGAAAAATGACACAAAGACTTTAGAGGAAGCTCAGCAAAATAAAATTGATCACATTGTTAAGAAACTTGATATTAAGGAAGGACAAAAAGTATTAGAGGTTGGATGTGGATGGGGGGGTATGGCCTTTGAAATAGCTAAACAAAAAAAATGTGAGGTAACTGGAATATCTTTAAGTAAAAATCAAATTGAATACTGTAAACTTAAAGCAAAAAAATTAAACTTAGATAATCAAGTTAAATTTGAGCTAATTGACTATAGAGAGGCAAAAGGAAAATATGATCGTATTTTTTCTGTTGGAATGTTTGAGCATGTAGGAAAAAAATTTTATAACAAGTTTTTTAAGTCAATGAATAAGCTTCTTAAAGATGATGGTATATTCTTGCTCCATACCATTGGAGTAGTAGATAAACCATCTCCACCTAATAAATTCATTAATAAATACATTTTTCCAGGAGGAACTTGCCCTTCATTCAGTCAAATTATTACACCAATAGAAAAAACAGGCCTTATTGTTTGTGATACTGAAACACTTATTAGACATTATGATAAAACTTTAGAAAGTTGGTTAGAGCGATTTATGAATAAAAAAAACGAAGTGAAAGATTTATTTGACGAAAAATTTGTCAAAATGTGGGAATATTACATGGCAAGTTGTGCGGCAGCATTTAGATATAGGGATCTTGTTGTTTTTCAATTACAAATTGTTAAGAAGTTTCAATCAGCACATCGTACAAGAGACTATATATATTCATAAAAACTGCTATTTAATTAGTAGCAGGTATGAAAAAGAAAAAAGAAAAATCTACTAAAAAAAAATTCAAAAGATTTCAAAAACGTTTTACAAAAAAAAATAGAATTAATAGCAAAAAAATAAAAAATAAAAGAACTAAAAGAAGAAAATATAAAAAAAAAGGCAAAAGATCAAAAACTAAAAGAAAAATCAAATATAATAAAATTATCAAAATAAAAAAGTTTGATAAAACCAACAAAAAAACAAGAGCTGTAGTATCTAGCTTATTAAAATTAAATGACAAAATTAAATCACTAGTTAGATTTAATTTTAATATAGACCAATCACTTGAAAACTTTTTTGTTGGAGTTTCTAAAAAAATATCAAGTGTCAAAAAGATAATTTTAGAAGAACGTGAAAAACAGAAAAAAATAAAATTAAGATTAATGGAGCAAGAAAAAAAAGAAGCTCAAAAAAAACTGCTTGAGCAAGAAAAACTTGCTTTATTAGCTAAAAAAACTGAGCTAAGGGAAGAGCAAAAACTAGAAAGAGAAAGAAAACTAGATCTTCAAAAATTTATAAAACTCGAACAGGCTGAACTTAGAAAAGAAAGGGCAGAAAAACAAAGGCAGTTTTTAGAACAAATAAAATTAGAGAAAAAAATAGATCAATTTAGAAAAAGAGAAGCTTTAGAGATCAGAAGTCTTGAAAAATATGTTCTTAGTCAACAGCGAGAGTCTTACGAAGAAGTCCAGCAACGTATAGATAAAATAAAAGAAAAATACAAACTAATTAGAGAACAAAAAATAAATGAAGCCATAAAAGAAAGGGTAGCTAGTCTTGGTATTAAAATTGAAGAAGGTGATAGCAAAGAAATATTATTAGAAAAAGAAAGAGTTTATAGCGAAGAACGTCGCAAGATTGAATACGCTCTCGAAAGTTTTTATAGATCGGCACATAGTTTATGTTTTCAGTTGAATAAAAAATATATTCCAAAATATCTAAGTATTATAAGATGTATTGATAAAAGATTTGAAACTGGTGAGATATATATTAAGTGGGATGACTCAGCTGATGATGATTGGTTAATTTTAATTTATATAAAAAATAATTCTCCTGACGAAGGAATTGTAATCGAAGATAAAACTAACCCTGAAAATAATTCAACATATGAATTTCAACCTAATGAAATATTCAAAGCCTCAGATGCTATGGTTGACGCATTAACTAAACTTTTAGACAGGGAGAGAAACAAAAGAAAAGTTAATTAATAATTTGACTTAATTTTCTGACTTCACCGATTTTAAAAATAATTGCATCATTTTTTTCATAACCAAACTTTTCAGCCCCATTTTTAAATCTTTCACGAGGTTCCATTATTGGTTCTAAAGAAAGTACAATAGTTCCCCAATGCATACCAATTATCTTTTTACTTCTTAAGTCCCGTGCAATTTGCAAAGCCTCCTCAGGATTAGTGTGATAAACTGACTTGTCTTTTACCGGCATCATAGGAAAAAAATTATAAGCGCCAATATTGATGAAGGTAATATCAATAGGGCCATATTTTTTACCAAGTTCTTTATAAATATTTCCGTAGCCTGTGTCACAAGCAAATAAAATCTTTTTTCCTTTGTACTCTATTAAAAAGTTTCCCCACAAAGTTTTATTAGTATCCCATAAACTTCTCTTTGACCAGTGTACAGCAGGAAGTAAAGTAACTTTCACATTATCGTTAACTTTAATTTCTTGGTACCAGTCTAATTCATTTACGTCCTTATAATTTTTAAAATATTTTCCAAGCTTTAAAGGTAAAACTACTTTAGATTTTTTGTAAGGAAAATTTCTAATCGTTGACATATCGTGATGGTCGTAATGATTATGAGTTAGAAGAAATAAATCAATAGGAGGTATTTCATTAAGGTTTACAGCAGGTGGCACATATCTTTTCGGTCCAAAAATTAATGGTCCTGTATTCTTTGAAAAAACAGGATCTGTTATAATTGTTGTATTACCTAGCTTAATCAAGAATGTAGCATGGCCAATCCAAGCTATATAGTCATTGTTTTCATTATCTTTTAAATCCTTTAGGACTTTAGTTCGGGGAACAACATGATCTTCAGGTATTTCTATCTTAATTTTTTTTCTCTCCTCATTGAAAATTTTATAAGACCATTTCACGTTAGAGTCTCGTTCAGGTGAACCCATTGGATTTCTAAAAGTACCATCTGGTAAATGGTGGTAGGGTTTTTTTTTCATAGCGAATAAATCTAAACTAAAAAAAATAATGATTAAAATGAAAGTAGAAAATTTCTTCATGAGTATTATTAATTTTTATTTCTAGTTTCGTCATTAATATTCTCACCAAATTTTTTGATTTTTTCCCATTCATTAATATTTTTGTCCTTTTTTTCTGCTTTATAAGAAATTATTAACGGTAATATAATTAAAGCTATTATAATAAGAATACAAGAAATAATAAGGGATAAATTCATATCCCTTACTATCATAGATTATTTAATTTTAAAGAATTATTTAGCTACCTAAACAATTTAATTTATTGATTCTTTTATCAAAATCTTTTGCGGCATCTTTGCTTACAAACCAAACATAAGAAGACTCCTGCAATTTATTTGCATCAGCCGTTGTACAACGTTTGCCAATTTTTACTTTGGCCATGTTATTACCTGCGCAATTAGTTAACAAAAGCAATAAAAATATAATAGATAATGTTTTCATATTTTAAAAGTAATTCTAAATTCTGCGTTTTGATTGGCATAAATTAGACCAAAAAAAGAATGTTTTACTTTATTGAAAAGTTTCTTCATTCCGCATATGTTTTAATATGTCAAATTTTCACATCTTTAAAATTAAAGTTTATTATGAGGATACAGATGCTGGAGGAATTGTTTATTACGCCAGATACTTAAATTTCATTGAAAGAGCTAGAACGGAGATGATTTATGACCACTTAAGACTAAATCATGCTAAGCTTAAAAAAGATTACAACGCTGTGTTTGTAGTAAGAGAATGTAATATAAAGTATCATAAATCAGCTAATTTTGAGGATCAATTAGAAATACATACGCATGTTATAAAGAAAACACCTGTGAGGTTAAATCTAAAACAACAAGTAATACGAGCAGATGAAATTTTGGTAACAGCAGAGGTAGAATTGGCCGTAATTGACAGTAATGGGTCGATTAGTAAATTATCTCAAAAATTACTAGAAAAAATATAAATTTGACGAATAGAGGTCAAATGTTCGCCAAAATTTGCCATTAACTACAAATCTAGTTTGCAATTTTAGCAATACTTACTCAATTAAATATAAACTATAAGGTAAATATGAGATTAAAACCTAGAAAAATTAAAAGTAAAAATACTAGTAAAAAAATTAAAAAAATTTCTCTTTTCGAGCTTCAAAACTCCCCAAAAGCTTTACTTTTTAGAGCTCGAGCATAATATTCTTTCTCCCTTAATTGATTAATGGCCTAATTTTGATTAGGCCATTGTTTTTATAGCCAAAATTGTTAAATTAATTTGTGAAAAGCAACAAACAAAATAGTAAAGTAGCCATTATTATGGGATCTCAGTCAGATTATCCTATAATGAAAGATTGCGAAAAAATTCTTAAAATTTTAAAAATAAAATATCAAGTTTTAATAGTGAGTGCCCACAGAACACCAAAACGAATGTTTCAATTTGCAGAGTCCGCAGAAAAAAATGGTTTTAGTGTAGTTATTGCTGGGGCTGGAGGAGCGGCCCATTTAGCTGGTATGATTGCATCTTTGACCCCGCTACCGGTGCTTGGAGTTCCAATGGAAACAAAAAAATTAAAGGGTCTCGACAGTTTACTTTCTATGGCACAAATGCCAAAAGGTGTTCCAATTGGCTGTTTAGCTATTGATGGAGCATTTAATGCCGGACTACTAGCGGCATCTATTATCGGTAATTTTGATCATAAAGTAAAATCAAATTTAGAAAAATGGAAACGTCTTCAAACTCAATCCATTAAAAAAAAACCTAAGTAATTAATGTCTGACAGCATATTAGGTATCATAGGCTCTGGTCAATTAGGTTCAATGCTTTGCCAGGCAGCTAAAAAACTTAACGTCAGAACAGTTGTGATATCTGATGATGAACAAGGTCCAGCCCAAACATATGCCGATCAATTCATTTTTGCAAAATATGATAATCAACAAAAAATAAAGCAATTTATAGATAAAGCAGATGTAGTTACTTTTGAATTTGAAAACATTCCAATCAGTATCTTAAAACAAATAGAAAAAGAAAAAAAAGTTTTACCAAAACCTGAAATTAATAGAATTATCCAAAACAGAAAATTGGAAAAATCTTTTATTAATGAACTCGGCATTGAAACAACTAAATGGGCTTTTATAGAAAAGGCAGAAGATGTGACTAAAAACAGTAACTTATTGCCAGGAATTTTAAAAACTAATACTCTTGGTTACGATGGACAAGGTCAATTTATACTGAAATCATTAGCTGATGTAAAAAAAGATTGGTGTTTCACTGCTGACTATATTTTAGAGAAAAAGGTTAATTTAAAAAAAGAAATTTCAATAATTATTACAAGATTTATCGATGGTGAAACTTTTATTTACGAACCTATTGAGAATTTACACAAAGATCAAATTTTAAAACATTCAAAAATTCCAGCTAACATCGACGAAAAAACTTATAAGAAAGCTCAAAAAAACGCTAAGTTAATTGCTGATAAACTTGGTTATGTAGGAAGCATGTGTGTTGAGTATTTTATAGATCAAGACGATAATTTATTGGTTAACGAAATTGCACCTAGAGTACATAATTCTGGTCATTTAACTATTAACGCTTTTAATATTAGTCAGTTTGAAAATCATATTAGAGCAGTATGCGGGCTTAAGTTTGAAAAACCAAAAAAAAATTCAAATGCTGAAATGATCAATATTTTAGGTAAAGAAATTGAGGAATACAGATCGAAAACTTTTAAAGAGGACGAATTCTTTTTTGACTACGGAAAAAAGATAATCAAAGAAAAAAGAAAAATGGGTCACCTTACAATATTGAAAAAATGACTATTTAATTGTAATTCGATGCATCACCCTTTTGCAATTTTTTATTTCACTCGCCATGTGCAAAATAGATAAATTATCCCAGACACAAATATCATTTTTACTCCATTCATATGAAAATATAAACTCTTCTTTATTAACATGATTTATCAAATAATTTTTTAGATATTCCGCATCCTCTTCTTTAACATTTTTAATTTTAATCAAATGGCCTGGGGAAACATATAAAGTCTTTTTACCATTGACAGTTTTTACAATGGGATGTTCAGCTTCCATGCTTTCAGAGGATTTTATACCCATTTCTTTCTCTCTTTCTAGTCTTGTGACTGCAATGGGCCCTGCAGAAGAAAAAACACCTGTAGCACTTTTAATTTTATCTTTAATATCTTGAGGTAATTTTTCGTAGGCATTAAATCCAGATGAGAAGATCGTATTTCCTTGTCCGGTTGGAATTTCTATTCCCATCAACATGGTATAACGAGGACGATCATTAGCCAGATAACTAGTATCTTGATGCAGCCAACTGGAACCAAAACTTAAATTTTTATCACTAGGTTTTCTCTCTATGACATTTATAAATGGAAATTTAGCATCTAACCCCTTTAATCTCGGATAAACAACCGGCTGACCTATATCTTTTGCAAATTTTTGATAAGACTCGGGATCTAGGTTTTGTTTTTTGATAAAGACAACACCAAATTGGTTTAATATATTTTTTATTTCTTTTGCCTGTTCTTTATTTAAAATTTTAAGATCAATATCATTTATATAGGCCCCAACGTTATTTATTCCCGGCGTAATAGATAAGTTCATTTAATTTAAAGGTTTGATTAAAGCAGGATCATTATTTACAGGATTGTTTACATCCCTAGATATTTCATGAAATTTTAGGCTTGGGGGTTTTATAGAATTTAAGATTTCCATAGCGTCTTTTTTAACATTTAAATAATTATTAATCTGACTTTGATTGATGATCAAGGGTTCACGATGATGTATGGAGCTGATTTTTTCTGTTGCTTCTCTGGTTATGATACAAAATTGATTGTTTTGATGAATACCTGCAAAAAACATAATCTCATCATCTTCCTTAGAAAAATAATAGGGAATTTTAATTTTATCCTCTCTTTTCCATTCATAATAACCATCTGCAGGGACTACACATCTTGAAGTTTGTATCAAATTTTTAAACGTAACCTTTTCCATTAGTGTCTCTTTTCTTGCGTTAATTAATGGTGAGAATTTATCAAGTTTTTTAGACCAGCCAGGAACAAGACCCCACTCACATAATTCTAAAGCCTTTCCATTAGTATAAGATTTAATTATAGGCAACTGTTGAGTTGGATGCGCATTATAATTATCAGTATCTTCAACCTTAATATTAGTTTTAACAAGATCGACTGTTTTAGTTAGAGGCTTAGTGATTTTATAACGACCACACATTATTTCTTCTTCTTTTCTTTTTTAAGTTTTCTTTTTTCTTTAAACGTTAATTTTGCTTTTTTCATTAAACTTGAATCTTTAAAGCTTTTCCCCGAGTATCTTTTAGACATTTTTAATACCTTTTTTTATAATTTTTAAAATACCTTTTGTATTTCTTTTTTGTCGCCTTCTTTTCATTTTAAGTCTAAAGCTCTTTCTTTTCTTTCTTTTTTTCACGCCCAATCATAACAAAGTCTTGCTAAGGTTCAACCAAGGGTATAAGGCATAAGTATTCGTTATTTATTTAAAACTTTAAATCATACATGGAAAATTTCTTATCTCTTAATTTAGAACCAACACTAATTGAGTCTATAGCAAAAATTAATTTTAAAACCCCTACTCCTATTCAAGCTAAAGCAATACCCATAGCTCTAGAAGGTAAAGATATTCTAGGTACAGCACAAACCGGGACAGGTAAAACTGCTGCTTTTGGAATTCCACTAATTAATTTTCTTCTCAAAACTAAAAAAGAGACAGCTTTAATCATGACGCCTACTCGAGAACTCGCTTCCCAAGTTATGCAAACAATGAACAGTTTAGTCGGTCGAGGTAATATTAGAACGGCATTATTAATTGGAGGAGACTCTATGCAAAAGCAATTAAAGCAAATGAGAAGAAATCCTCGTTTAATTGTTGGAACCCCGGGACGAATAAATGATCATCTAAAAAGAAAAACATTAAATTTACGCAATACTGCTTTTTTAGTTTTAGATGAGGTAGATCGAATGTTAGATATGGGTTTTACTCCTCAAATAAATCAAGTTTTAGAAACAGTTCCTAGAATTCATCAAACTTTACTATTTTCAGCAACTTTACCCGGCAATATTTTAAGACTTGCTGAAAAATATTTAAACAATCCTGAGAGAATTTCAGTCGGCTCAACATCAATGCCTATAGAAAAAATTAAACAAGAAGTTCTTAGAGTAAAACAAGGTGACAAATACAATCAGTTGATTAAAGAAATTTACATCAGACAAGGTTCTATTCTAATTTTTGTAAAGACAAGACGTAATGCTGAAAAAATGGTTAAACGTTTAAAGTACGACGATCATGATGCAGACGCTATTCATGGAAACTTAAGACAAAATAAAAGAGATCGAGTAATTAAAGCTTTTAGAAACAATCATTTTAGAATTTTGGTTGGTACAGATGTGGCGAGCAGAGGTTTAGATATTCCAGCGATTAAGCATGTTATAAATTTTGATTTACCACAAGTTCCAGAGGATTTCATTCATAGAATTGGCAGAACAGCTAGAGCAGGATCAGCGGGCTCGGCTCTAAGTTTTGTTGCAGATGAAGATAGAAGTAAATGGAACGCCATTCAAAGATTGATTGACCCTAATTTTAAATCAGCAGAGAGAGGATCAAATTCTAGTAAAAGAAGAGGGCGTAAATCATTTGATAGACGAGGACGAAGAGGAAAAAAAAGATTTGATAAAAGAGATGATAATAGGAACGATAATTTTAAAAAGAAAAAAAACTTTAAATTTAAAAAAAAGTTTAAAGATAATAAGTCTTTCAAAAAAAAAGGTAAATTTTCAAAACGAAGACGAAACTTTAGAGACTAACTTTCCTCTGCCACTATATGGTTCTGTTCGCCTAAATGATCAACTTTAAGATTTAATTTGTCACCTACCTGAAGAAATTTTGGCTTATCCATTTCCATGGCTGTTCCAGCTGGAGTACCAGTAGTTATAATTGTGCCTGGATATAATGTCATAAAATGACTGATATGAGATATTAAGAAATTAAAATTAAATATCATTCTTTCTGTATTTCCTGTTTGTCTTCTTTCTCCATTTACATCTAAAGAAAGATTTAAATTGTTAATGTCCACAATTTCATCTTTCGTTACGAGATAAGGTCCTGTTGGACCAGCGATAGATTTACCTTTAATCCATTGACCTCCACGTTCTTTTTGCCAAGAGCGTTCAGAAATATCATTAACAATACAATAACCAAAAACATATTCTTGAGCATTATTTTCAGAAATATTTTTGCCTTCTTTACCAATTACCATTGCAACTTCTACTTCATAGTCCATTTTATTAGCAGCTATTGGCTTTAGAATTGGATCGTTAGGACCTTGTATACAGCCAGAGCTCTTATTAAAAAGTATAGGTTCTGTTGGCAATTTTGAATTAGTACCCTCTGCGTGTGCTTTATAATTTAAACCTATGGCTAAAAAATCTACAGGATTAGATATACAACTTCCTATTCTAACATTTGAATTAATTTTATTTAATTTGGATAAATCTATTTGAGTTAATTTATTTAAAGTGACTTCATTTAAGGTATTAGGATCTAAATCTTTTAAATATTGAGACAAATCTCTTATTAAGTTATCAGAGTCTACGGCAGCAACTTTCTCTTGGCCTTTTTCACCGACTCTCAATAATTTCATAGATTAATTTTAGATAAGATATTGTTATTTTACAAATCTTTTAATTCGCTCTTCAGTCGTTGTATCAGGTTCGCCGTAAGGTGTTTCATAAGAATTAGTTCTTGTTAAAACATCAATACCTTTAGTGAAGATAAAAATAAAAAATATAACAAAAAATACAGCAAAGATTTTAGCAGGATTGTAGTTACCTGATTGAAAGACACTTACTGGCTGCTCTTTTTTTTTGTGAAAAAACTTGAATGTCAAATAAACTGCTATGATTAAACCAATGTGACCCATGACTACTCCTGCCCAACCAAAAATGAACGACGTCATTGAGAATACGTACAAACTAAAAACAGTAGACCAAACAAATGAAAGTACAATTAATATTTGTAATCTTACGGCTTTAGGCAAACTTCTTAAGTCATTTTTAGTATCATCAAACATGATGTTGGCTGATTCAACCATAAAGTTTCTTAATTTTTCTAACATATTAAAACTTATATCTCTTAAAACTTAAAAGTAAAATATTACAATTGTTGCACGGTTTTTCTTACTTTTTTCATGTGTTCTTGAAATCTTTTTTCAGACATTCCAGGCAACACCTCATAAAATCTTATATAGGCGGTTTTCATTTTTCCAAGTTTTAGAACTCCAGCTTTTATTCTTCGAAAAGGTATATTTTGAAACCAGGTTTGAATTGAAAACCAATTCCCCCCATAGGTCATTGACATGATAGCTTTTTTATCTTTCATTGCTCCTGGTACAGGGTACCCCCAATTTCCTACTAATCTTTTAAAAGAAAAAAACCATTTAGGTGCAAGTACTAAATCAATCCAATTTTCTAAAATTGCAGTTGCTCTTAGATTGTAGCACGGAGAAATCATAAACAATATATCGCATTGCTCTAATCTTTTTCTATAATCAAGAATCTGTTCACTCGGTTTTGAACCATCAAAAAAAGGTATTGGCTTTTCTTCATGTAAATTGATTAAATCGATCTCATGACCTAATTTTTTAGCTTCATCGATGAAAGTATTTCTTATAGATGCATTAAAAGAGTCCTTAGTATTATGATGACCATAAACAATAAATATTTTTTTAGACATTTTTATTTGTCTATATCATTTTTTTCTTCTTTACGAATTAGAAATCCTGAACCTATCCCCACTGCTGCAGCTGATATAATCCAATTATATTCCTGATCACTAAAAAGAACTAAAATTCCAAATCCTATAATGATCACTCCTAATAATTTATTATCCATTATTATTTATAACATTATAATAAAGTTTATTAATTAATATTTCATGTAAAAATGCTGGAAAAGTACTAACGAAATAAAAACTGATTTAACAAAGTTTTAATAAATCTTTAAAGATCAGGGTTTAAATACCTTACTCAATTCTTTATTATCTTCACGCAATGGAAAAACAAAATTTCTATGATCTAAATTTTGATCAATTAAAAAACTTTTTAACTAATAAAGTTGAGGTAGACAGCTCAAAAGCTAAGATGAGAGCTCAGCAAATGTTTAATGCTGTCTATAAAAAAAATATCAAAAATTTCGATGGATTGACAACCTTTAGTTTAGAGCTTAGAGAAAAAATTAAAAAACTTATAAGTTTAGAAAAACCCAAAATAGTTGATGTACAAAAATCAAAAGATGGAACAATCAAATTTTTATTAGAGTTAAAAGATAAAAGAAACGTAGAGACTGTTTTAATTCCTGATAAATCTCAAAGCCGCTATACTATATGTTTATCAGTATCCGTTGGCTGTTATCTCTCTTGTGAATTTTGTGCCACTGCACAAATTTCCAAAAATCTCGTAAGAAATTTAACACCAGGTGAAATTATCTGCCAAATTATTTTAAGCAAAAATTATATTGATGACTGGTCGACACAAAAAAAAATTACTAATCAAGTTTTAATGGGTGAGGGTTCGCCTTTTTTAAATTTAGATAATGTAAAAGTTGCTATCGATAATTCAAAAAATAAAGATGGATTAGAGTATGGTCGCACTAGAATAACAGTAAGCACTGTTGGGGTAGGGATTAAAAAAAATGACAAAGATGCAATTGAATGGGCTGCAAAGGAATTAGATGTTTATTTAGCTTGGAGTTTACATAGTTCTATTCCAAAACACCGATCAGAAATTATGCCAATTAATGATAAATACTCCATTGACTCTTTAATTCCACAATTAAAAAAATATTATGATCAAACTAAATTACCAATTTTTATCGAGTGGATTTGTTTGGAGGAAAACATGACAGACAAGCACGCTAAAGAACTTGTTAAGATTATGAAAAAAGTTCCATCTAAATTAAATTTAATTGAATTTAATCCTTTAGCCAACAAAGACTTTAAACCTGCCTCTCAAGAAAATATAGATAAGTTTTCAAAAACTATTCAAGATAATGGATTCTTATCTTTGTTTAGACGAAGTAGAGGGAGAGACATTAATGCTTCTTGCGGTTCTTTAGCAAATAAGAAAGCAATAAGGAATGGATAATTTACATATTTTTTTAGGCGCAACTGTTGCCGATGCAGCTGCAAGACCCCTGCATTGGGTTTACGATCCAAAAAAATTAAAAAAATATATTAAAGGTAAAAAAGACATTACTTTTATGAAAAAAAATAAGAGTCCATTTTACTCAATTGAAACAGGTAATGTCTCTGGTTATAATGATGTGGGACAAGTAATGTTTGAGACCCTAGTTTCTACTAAAAAGAAATCAGATATCCTCAAAAATTTTAAAAAAAACATTATAAAAAACTTTGGTCCAGGCTCAGCATATTGGAGAAACTTAAAACTAAGAAAAAAATATAAAAAGATTAAATGGAAGGGCCCCATAAATGGTCCTTGGATTCATCAAAATATATTGGAGACTATTCAAAATATTAAATCTAGAAAAAATACAACAGGAGGCACAAAAGTTAACGAGTCAGATGGGTATTGCGCAGCTTTACCTTACTACCTTTATAATAACTCAGAGAAAGATCTAAAAAAAGTTATTAAAAGTGTAGCTAATTCAAAAATCAATGAAACTTATGCCTTAGCAAAACTAAAAATCATAAATTTTGCAAATAACGGAGATGAAAATGCAATTCACTCTTTTGTGAAGAAGTATGAAAAAAATAGATATTTTAGAGAGGTAGTAAGTAATATTAAAAAAGTTATTAGACTTAAAAAACACAATCATATCAAGATTGTTAAAAAATTTGGAAAAGCCTGTAGCTATCCCGGAACATTTATGGGATCTATTCACGCTATGATTACTTCAAAAAATTATAAAACTGCTGTGATTAAAACGATAAAAGCAGGAGGTTGCAATTGTTCAAGGGCAAATTTTGTTGGCGCTTATTTTGCAGCAGCGAATGGAGTTAAAAACATTCCATTACAATGGATAAATAAAACGAAATCAGCAAAAAGTATTATAAAATGATATATAATAGTTTATGGATTCGATACTCGTTTTAATTGTTATAGTATTACTAGTAGCTAATTTAGTAGCAGTTATTTTATTGTTAAAGAAAAAACAACCGGAACAGGTCGATAATAGTCAAATTTTTAAAGATGAAGTGAGTTCACTCAAAAATTCTTTTAGCCAGTCATTTGGCTCAATGAGCAAAGAAATAGCAAAAGATATGACAGGAGCATTAACTAAAGTTGATGAGAAAGTAGGAGTATTTAACAGACAAGTTAATGAATTAAACAGAAGTCAGGATAATTTTAGTAAGATTTTAAGTGGAGTTAAAACTTACGGAACGTTAGCGGAATTTGGACTAGGATCTTTACTAAAAGACCTTTTACCAGCATCACAATACATTGCTAACGTTAAATTAAAACCTGAAGAAACATCTGATACAGTTGAATTTGCTATAAAGCTTCAAGATGTTTTATTGCCAATTGATAGCCATTGGCCTGTAGAAAAATATAAAGCTATTGACGATGCTTATAATGCAAATGACAAAGGAGCCCAGGTAGAGGCAAGAAAAGATTTAGCATCTGCTTTTAGATTAAAAGCAAAATTGGTGAATTCCAAATATATTGCGCCACCAAAAAGTACTGACTTTGCAATAGTTTATGTTCCAACCGAGGGACTATTTGCCGAGCTTTCAAGTTACAGAGATCCAAAAACTAAAGAGCTTTTATTACACGAATTAAGAACAAAATATAAAGTAACTATTTCAGGACCCAACACCTTGTCTGCTTTACTTCAATCTTATCATCTAGGATTTCAAACATTAAAAGTTCAACAACATGCGACACAAATTTATAGTGATTTAAGAAATATCAGTTCTAGGTTTGATAAACATTTTGATGGTATTAAAGATTTAAGGAAAAAACTCGAACAAGCAATGACAGCAACAGATGGCTTCGGACGAGATGCCAGATCAATAATGAACACTCTTTCCAATATTAAAGATCCTCAGCAAGTTAAGGAAACTTTAGAAGAAAATTCTGAAAAGATTAAAATTTTAAAGTAAATTATAATGTCAAATTTTGTCTTTTATGATTTTGAGACCAGCTCATCTAATAAGTATTGGGGTCAGATTATTCAAATAGGAGCTGTCCTAACTAATGACAATCTGGATGAACTTGATAGATTTGATGCTAGATGCAGACTAAGTCCAGGAATTATTCCTGAGGCAATGGCATTAATTGTAAATAAATCATCTCCTCAAATGTTAAAGAATTCAAATTTATCCCATTATGAAATGATAAGACAATTTGTTGAAACTTTAAAAAGGTGGGGCAAGGCGACTTATATTGGATTTAATAGTATAGAGTTTGATGAAGAATTTTTACGATCTACTCTGTTCCAAACTTTGGAATATCCATATCTAACTAGTACAAACGGAAATACTAGGGGAGATGTTTTGAGTTTGGCAAGAGCAGCTAATCTTTATTATCCAGACACTTTAAAAAATCCTGTAAATGAAAAAGGAAATGATGTTTACAAACTAGATCAAATGGCTCCATTAAATGGCATTGAACATGGAGATGCACATAGCGCTATAGGCGATGTCATGGCCACTGTAGGCATTGCTAAACTTATTTCTAAAAAGGCCCCTAATGTTTGGAAAGCTAGCATGTTAACCATGGATAAAACTCAATCTTTAGAAGTTATTAAAAAGGAATTATTATTTTGTACTAATGAATATTTTTACGGAAAAAGTAGACCTTATGTACAAACTTTTATCTGCCAGCATCCACAATACCAGTGGCCATTATGTTTTGATTTAAGACATGATCCAACTCCATATTTGAACATGCCTTTAAAGGAATTAGAGGCAGCAATGAAAAAGCAACCAAAGTTTATTAGAACTGTCAGACACAACAAGCATCCTGTAATCATGAACCCATCTTACGGAAATAAATTTGATGAATACAAAATTATTGGATTAGCAAAACTTGAAACTAGAGCAAAATTAGTTAGAGAAAATAAAGAATTTGGAGAAAAAATTCAATCGATCAAGAGATCAGAAGTTGAAGAAAAAGCACAAAGTAAATCGCAAGAGGATTTGTATAATGAAGAGAGTATTTACGCTAAATTTACCACAGCTGAGGATAATAAAATTATGCCCGAATTTCATTCAGTCGAATGGAATAAAAAGATAAATGTAATTTCAAAATTTAAAGATGAGAGGCTTCAATATTTTGGTAAAAAATTGCTATATGCGGAAAAACCTGAAGTTTTGAGCAAAGAAGATTATAATTTAATACACAAAGATACGGCTAAAAAACTTTTGAGTACTAATAATGAAAAGTGGAATACTATTCCCAGAACTTATTCAGAAATTGATACTTTGAGAGCTAAATTTGAAAAACTAGGAGAGTCTGAAAAATTAAAAATTTTAGATGATATTAACGCGTACGTTGAAGAATTAGAAAAACATTATTCATCTGCGTAGTTGACAATAAATTAAAAATACTTAATTAGGGTGTATGGCATTTAAAGATTCTACAGACGAAAAATTTCAAGATCAAATTAATGGAAGTAAATTGAATTTAATTCAATTTTCTGCAAGTTGGTGTGGACCATGTCAACAATTAAAGCCAATCATTGAAAAAATTTCTAACGATATGCCCGATAAAATAGATTGTTATTATCATGACATTGAGAGTCAGCCTAATGAACCTACCAAATATTCAGTTAGAGGAGTTCCAACTGTTTTATTGTTTAAAGATGGAAAACTTTTAGGAACAAAAGTAGGCGCTACTAGTGAAAAAGATATGCTAGAATTTATCCAGCCTCATATCTAATTTTTATTTAGGATATTTCCAGCATTATAAAGCGAGCCAAAGCAAACTATAAGCTTTTTTTCTTTTGAAGAAATTTTTTTTAAAGCTTCATTAAAATTATTAGCTTTATTGACGGTAATATTATTTTTAAGAGCTATTTGATAAAGTTTTTTACTATTTAAAGTACCCTTTTCATTCTCAATTGGAATAGTGATTATTTTTTTAAATATATTTTTAAATTGTTTTATAAATAAATCAGGCTCTTTATTTTTCATCATTGCCCATATACCATATCTTGGAATTTTTATTGACTTTAAGTAATCAGAAAGATTTTTGGCATCAATTTCAGCATGAGCGCCGTCGATCATAATTTTTTCATTTTTATGAAGCTTTCTTTTAATCTTGCCGCTATTTAGATACTGAAAACGTCCCTCAAAAATAATTTTAGGTATTGTTTTTTCTATTACTTTTTTATTTATTTTAAGATCTAAAGCTATCTTTATAGCATGACAAAGGTTCTCGAGTAATCCTTTTGAATGAATATTTTTAGAGTTAAGTATTATTTTATTTTTATCATCTTGATAATAATATTTCTTATTTTTTTTAAACAATTTCCAAGTATTTGAATAATTTATTTTACTTCTATTTTTTTTTAAATTTCTTTTAATTTTTTTTAAAACATTAGGTTTTTGTCTGCCTACATAAATATGAGTAAAATTGCTAAGAAAACCTACCTTTTGATAAATTACTTCATCAAGTGTTTTTTTGTTTTTTTCTAAAAAGTTAAGATGTTGTTTATTAATATTAACAACTACTTGAGCTAGTGGAAAATCAAAAACATTAGTGGAATCTTTGGCAAAAAGCGCTCCAGCCTCAACTAAGTGATAATCAACATTTTGTTTTGAAGCATTCATTATATAAATCACCGTGAGGACCTCAAAAATAGTTAGAGGGACTTTAATTTCTTCGATTAATTTAATAGATTGTTTAATTTCTTGATGAGTTAAATATCTTTCACCCATCCAAAACCTTTCTTTAATATCTTTAAGTGATGGTGAAATATAGGCTGTAGCTGTTTGATTATTAGCTTCGATGAAACTTTTAATAGAGTTAAGAGTTGTAAATTTTCCACTGGAACCTAGAAAATTAATTACATTTTTAAGCTTTTTTTCAGGATGATTTAACTTTTTAAGAACTAATTTAATTCGCGTTAAATCAAAATTTATAGTTTTATTAAAAAGCTTATGTTTAGCTAACTGCTTGTAGAGACTTATCGACTGTGACATTCGAATCTTGTTTAGCTTGAGCTTCTGTCTTTTTCAATAGAACATTTAGTAATGTTCCAATTGTAGAGCTTAGGTATTGTCTTTCGACAACTAAATCAATTCCTCCGTGATCTTTCACATATTCTGCTGTTTGAAATTCATCAGGCAAAGTCTCTCTAACGGTATCTTGAATAACACGTCTACCTGCAAAACCAATAGTTGCTTTAGGTTCTGCAATTAAAATATCACCTAGCATTGCCCACGAAGCAGTAACGCCACCTGTTGTAGGATCAGTTAGAACTACAACGAAAGGAACATTTTTTTTCTTCAATTCGTTTACGGCTAAAGCTGTTCTAGACATTTGCATCAAAGCAATAGATGACTCCATCATTCGCTGTCCCCCGGAACAACTAAAGAATACATAGGGCACATTATTAGCTATAGCATTCTGAGCGCCAGCAATAAAAGCCTCACCTGACGCTGCACCAAATGATCCACCTATAAATCTAAAATCTTGAGCTCCTACAATTATATCAATATTTTGAACTTTTCCTTTTGCGATTAAAACTGCATCATCTTGACCAGTTAATTTACGAGCTGTTTTTAACCGATCAGAATATTTTTTTTTATCTTCAAAACTTAAAGGATCGTCTTTTGGTAATGGAGTTTGGATAATTTCGAATTCTTTACTGTCAAAAAAAGTTTCAAATCTTTCTTTACAAGTTAATTTATGATGAGCTCCACACTTCGGACAAACTTTTAGATTTGCCTCCATATCTTCTTTGTAAATTAGATTTTTACACCCACATGTTGTCCAAAGATTTTCCTCATTTTTTGAGGATTTCTTTTCAAAAAGAGACTTTATTTTTGGCTTGATAAATTTTGATATCCAATTCATATTATTTTTCTTTTAAGACTGTACACAACTTTATCTAAATTTGTGACAGGATTTTGTCTCATTTTGAGTGAATTTGTTATAGTTTTACACAGCATACTGCCCACAACTAATCCATCAGCTGATTTTAGAGCAGATATGCTCTTATCTGTGATTCCAAAACCAATTACCAAGTTCTTTCTCGGATTGACTCTTTTAATAATATTATAGTTTTTAAGAATTTTCTTAGGTGAAACTTTAAGTTTACCGCCAGTGGTTGATAACATCGATATATAATAAATCATATCATGGGAATCTTTAACAATTTTTTTCATCCTTTCCTTAGATGTGGTTGGGGATAGTAGTTGAATAAAGTTTATTGATTTTTTTTTACATTTATTGGCAAATATCTTATTTTCAGGATACGGAAGATCAACTATAATTATACCGTCTACTCCTGACGACTTACAACTTTTTAAAAAGCTATCTTCTCCATTTTGATAGATTAGATTAAAATAGCCCATAAGAATAATAGGCTTGCTAGGATTATTTTTTTTGAATTTTTTAACAATTTGAAAAACATCTTTTAACTTAATTCCATTTTTAAGAGCTCGATGAGAGCTACCTTGTATCTGACCTCCATCTGCTATAGGTGTGTTATGTGGAAATCCAAGTTCTAAAATATCAGCATGTTTTGAGATTTTATTAAGTATTTTAAGTGAATTATTTTTAGTGTTATCGCCAGCCACCGTATAAGTTATTAAAGCAGGCCTTTTTGCTTTCTTACATTTATCGAAGGTTAAAGCAATTTTTGATTTCATCTTGTGTAATAACCCAATTTTTGTTTGATTATATCCTTATCTTTAAGACTATCACCACATGAATTGACTATAATTACTTCTGAAGATTTTAATTTTGGAGCAATTCGTATTGCTTCTGCAAACGCATGAGACGGTTCTAGGGATGGTGAAATATTTTCAAGTTTAGATACTAATTGATAAGCTTTAAGCGCATCTTCATCACTTGCAGATGTGTACTTTGCTCTTTTTGTATCTTTAAGGAAACAATGCAATGGAGATATCCCAGGATAATCTAGTCCAGCTGAAATTGACTCTGTTGAACCTATCTGCCCTTCTTTATCTTGAATAACGTATTGAGCAGCGCCATGAAGAATTCCAATTTTAGATCCATTAGTTAAAGGAGCTGCATGTAACTTACTATTTTTTGGCCCACCTGCTTCAACACCAATGAACTCAGCGTGTGTATCCATAAATTCATTCCAAAAACCTGCTGCAGAACTTCCTCCACCAACACAATTAATTAATTTTAGATTTTTTGGAATTTTTCCAAATTCCTCAAAAACTTGTTTAATTAACTCTCTTGAAATTTGAGCAGTGCTCCAAGCGCAAATCTTTATAAATATATTAGGACCAACAGTTGAACCAACGCACATATGAGTAGTATCACAATTAGAAACCCAATATCGCATACATTCACTAACTGCATCAACAAGTGTTTGACTTCCAGTGGTTACAGGTACTATTGTTGCTCCATTTTTTCTAATAGCCTCAACATTAGGTCGTTGTCTTGTAATATCTTTAGCGCCCATAAAAATTTTGCATTTAAGACCAAACTTCTTTGCAGCCATCGAAAGCATTTTTCCTGCATAGCCAGCACCCGTATCTCCAACAACGTATTTCTTCCCTGCTTTTTTGGCTATCAAACAGTGGACAGTGGCATTATAAATTTTGTGAGCTCCACCATTAGCCTCAGAAACTACTTTTGCATAAATTTGCGCCCCGCCTAGATTATCAGATAAATTTTCTAATTTTATAAAAGGCGTTGGAGCGCCAACATATGAAGTAAAATAATGGTCTCGCTCTCTAAGGAATTTTTTATCTTTTCGTAACCTTGCAAATAATTTTGTTAAATCGTCTATAGGTTTTTTGAGAGTTTCTGGAATAAAATTTCCACCAAATTTTCCACCATACATAAAGTTGTTATCATGTTGGTCAATAAGAGGTGTATTTTTTTTAATTTTTAAGCTCATTAATTTTAATCATAAAACTTTTAATTTTTAGATGATCCTTGTAACCTAATTGACTTTCTAAACTAGACGATAAATCAAAAAAGTTAACCCCTAATTTATAAATATTTTGTAAATTATCCTCAGAGACTGATCCTGCTAATGCATAATTTTCTCCTTGAGGAAGTTTAGTAATTAGATTTTTAGGAAATTCTAAAGATTTTTCCATTCCAGGTGTATCAAATAATATTATGTCAGCATTAGTAAATTCTTTGTATTTATCTATATCTTTTTCTTCTTTAATTTTAATAGCTTTGATAATTTTAAAGCCCATTTTTTTAATTTCTGACACTCTATCATTTGACTCTGACCCGTGAAGCTGTACGTAATCAAAATTACCTAATAAATTTTCTTTAATAAAACTATCAGTTGGATTAACGGTAACAGCTACAAAGGAAGAGTTTTTTTTGTTATATGTTGATAAGATATTAATATCTTTTATATTTACATTTCTTGGAGACTTTTTATAGAATACAAATCCTAAAAAATTCACTTTATGATCAATACATAGTTGAACATCTCTGGTTATATCCAAACCACAAATTTTGATTTTCATTACTTTAATTCTTTAATTAATCTAGAAATATTATTCTTGATATTCCCTTTAATAATTGATCTTCCCATAACAAGAGCAGTACTTCCATTTTTAAAAGCTTCTTTAGGTCCGATTACTCTTTTTTGATCTCCGGCACTATCACCTGTAAGACGAATACCCGGAGTAACTACTTCACCTTTAAATATTTTTTTTACAGACTTTAAATCAGTTCCCGCACAAACAATTCCATGACAACCGCAAGCTTTAGCAAGGAGCGCTTGTTTTTTGACTAATTCTTTTATTGATTTTGTATGACCTATCTTTTTAATAGATGAATTTGATATACTTGTTAGAACAGTAACCAGTAGTATCTTAAGTTTAGAATTAATTTTTTTAGCTGTCTTAACAACCTCTTTTATAGTTTCTTCACCTGCATTAGCGTGTAGTGTTATATAATTAATATTTTTAATGTCTTTCAAAGACATCAAAGCTTTAGAACAAGTTGCTGGAATATCATTTAGTTTAAGATCTAAAAATATTTTTTTCCTTTTTATTTTTGAAATAAAATTACGTCCATTTTTAGAGTATAAAAACTCTAAGCCAAATTTATAACCAATATCTAATTTATTATTACTGGTCTTAGAAATTATATTTTTCACTTTACTGATTTTATTCGTGTCACAAGCTATGAATATTAATTTTTTCATTCGTTAATAATTTTATTTAACTTCTTTGATGGTCTAAATTTTACCTTAACACGTTTTGGTTTGTATATTAATTCATTAGTTACAGGGTTACGTGCACTAAAATTTTCTCTGAATTCTCTAAGATGCCAACGACCTAGCCCACGTATCTCTACGCTATACCCCTTTTTTAAAGCCTTTGAGATACTTTTAGTAAAGACATCTATTACAGCTTCTATTTCAGAACGATTGAGTTTAGGATTTTTTTCTTTAAGCTGTTTTATGAGCTTTAAACGTGACAATTATTTTTTTTTATCTTTTTTACCAATAGCTTTTTCAAAAATACCTTTTAATGTGGCTCCAGATTTAGTTGCACCTTCACCAAATTTTGCTATCAAAGATTTTTCCTCATCTATTTGAGCAGCTTTTACACTTAATTTTACCCTTCTATTTATGATATCGAGTTCAGTGATTTTAGCATCTAAAACATTTCCTTTAGAAAACACCTCTGGTCTAGCATCTGCTGCATCTTTAGCTAGGTCCATTTTTTTAATATTTATTATTAATTTTTTATCCTGATCTATTGCTACCTTCACCCCAGTTTTTAAAACTTCGTGAATTCTAGTAGTTATAACATCTCCAATTTTTTTTCTATTATCTTCAAACCAGCTTAAAGGGTCTTTCTCTAAAGCTCTTTTTGAAAATCTAATTTTATCATCTTTAACTTCAATAATTTTTACATTGATTATTTCATTTTTTTTAAATTTTTTAAGATCTTCTATATTTTCTTGATATGATATCTCTTTATAGTGAAGCATACCCGCTAACTTTGTTTCAACAAGATCTCCAAATATAGCTTTATCAGTTATGTTATTTATTTTAATTTTAACTTCTTTGCCTATTTTGTCTTTAACCTTATCCCATGGGTTTTCAGTCGTAGCTTTATAAGATAGTGAAATTCTTTTAGTATCTTTATCAATATTTACAATTTTAAATTTAATTTTTTGAGAAACAGAAAGCACTTTGTTGGGCTTAATATTTCTATTAGTCCAATCTAACTCAGAATTATGAATTAAACCTTCAACACCATCTTCAATTTTAACAAAACATCCATAATCCATAATTTTAGTAACTATTCCCTCATAGACTCCCCCAACTTTATATTTTTTTTCAATATTTTCGAAGGGGTTTTCTGTTAGTGCTTTGACAGACGCTGAAACACGATTTGTTTCTTTATCAATTTTTGTAATTTTTACTTTAATTTTTTGTCCAATAGTTACTAAGTCTGATGGTTTTTTTACTCTTCCATGACTTAAATCTGAAACATGAAGCAATGCATCTATACCATTAATATCCAAAAATATACCCCAATCAGTTGTTGCTTTCACGATCGCTTCCTCAATTATGTCACCTTCGTTAATTTTTTTTAAAGCCTCAATTATTTCCGCGTTTTTACTTTTTTCTAACACTGCTCTTCTAGAAACACATACATTACCTCGATTTTTATCTATTCTTGTAGCTATTACTCTCACTGGCGTATTCATTAGGTGATCTATTCTTTTAAGAGGCTTAACGTCAATTTGTGATGAGGGCATAAAACATGGCAAACCTTCTACTGTTGTTATAAAACCGCCTTTTACTTTTCCAGTAATATATCCTGTCATCTCCTCTTGTGTTTCAAAAACTTTTTCCAATTTTTTCCAGGCTTTCATTTTTCTAGCTTTTTCCCTGGAAATTACTATTTCACCTTTAAAACTTTCTATTCTCTCGAGGTATACATCTATTTGAGACCCAACCTTAATTTTAGATAGCTCATCATCATTCTTAAATTCCTCTAAAGGTATCATACCCTCCATTTTTGCTTTACAATCAACAATTATAAAATTTTTTGTAACTTCAGTCACAGTAGCTTTAATAATTTCATTTTCTTTAAGCTTTCTATCTTTAAAGTCTTGATCTAGTAGGCTTTGGAATTCTTTTTGGGAGGAACTTACTTTTTCTAGCTCTTGTTCAATCGACATATTTTAATTTTCTAAAATTTTTTCTACGTGTTTAGACATTTTATTTAACATACTTTGTTTACTTAATTTTCCGGTGTCGATTACTACCGAATCTCTATGTTTAAGTAAAGGGGAGTTTTTTCTTTTTGTATCTAATATATTCCTAATTCTTAAGGCTTTTTTAACCTCTGAAAGTTTTACATTCATTTTTCTTTTCTTTAACTCTTTGTATCTTCTAATCGAGGCGATATGATTATTACATTTGAAAAAAAATTTTATATCTGATTGCGGTAGAATTTTTGTTGAAATATCTCTGCCCTCTATACAACAACTTTTATATTTTTTTGAAAAATCAACTTGATATTTTTTCAATATTTTCCTTACTTCACCAATTTTAGCTATGACAGCACTGTATTCTGAAATCTTTGGTGACTGAAGATTAATTTTTTGAATTTTTTTGTAATCCACATTCTTAAATATTAATTTTAAAAATTTAATCTTATTTTTTGGTTTACGTTTAAGTATCATGTAACCTGCGTATCTATATAATAAACCAGATGAAAGAAATTTTAATTTATATTTTTTTGCAATCATCTTAGCACCAGTAGATTTACCAGTAGCAGCGCCACCATCACAAGAAATTTTAATATCTTTAGTTTTGTATTTCAAAATTTACACCTAACAATTTCATAATTTTTAAAAAAGATGGAGAAGACGTATTAACTGTTTCAAAATTTTTTATTTTGGTATTTGCACCAGTTAATATTGATAAAATAAATGATGACATACAAATCCGATGATCTCCAAGCTTAGGAACTAAAATTCTTTTTTTCTCAGCACTGAACAAGCCTTTACCAAATATTTTGATATCATCTTTTGCAAAAAGACTATTAACATTTAATTGTTTTAAAATTTTTTGCATTTCTTTTATTCTATTACTCTCTTTATTAGCCAGATCTTTTACTCCCTTAAATACCGAAGTTCCTTTTACAAGTGCCGCAATAACAAATAATATTGGATACTCATCAGTTGAATTTACGTAATACTCTTTTGTAGCTTTAATTGGTCTAATTTTAGAGCTAGATATATAAATATCACCAATAGCTTCATTATTTTTTTTTTTTATATTTTTAAAAATAATTTTTGCTCCGTGTTTCTTTAATAACTTATAAAAACCTATGCGTGTTGGATTAAGTCCAACATTTCTAATTTTTAATTCTGAATTTTTATTCATTAATGTAAGGGCAGTAAAAAATGCAGCAGATGATGGGTCTCCAGGAACATTTATTTTAATTGGATTTAGATTCTTTTTACTTACTACTTCAATAATTCTTTTTCTATTCCCTTTAATCTTAATTACATTATTGTTTTTAGATAAGATGTTTTCAGTATGATTTCGGCTAAAAGATTTTTCAATTATTATCGTATGTCCCGAAGCATTTAATCCTGCAAGAATTACAGCACTTTTTAATTGTGCAGAAACCCCAGCTTCGTAATTTATTCCTATTGGCATTTTGGAAGAAATAATTTTTAAAGGGAATTTAAATTTTTTTTTAGGAAGAAAAATGCCACCAAATTTTGACATTAATTCAATTAATTCCTTCATACTACGTTTATTCAGTGAATTATCCCCTTTAACATTTATATTGATGTTTGGAGTTGTTGTTAGCATGCCTATCAAGAGTCTTGCTAAAGTTCCTGAATTACCGAAATTAAGAGTGGTATTTTTTTTAGCACTCAAGGAACCTAATCCTTTACCATATATAGAAAATTTCTTTTCACCTGATCTTTTTATCTTAACTCCTAGTTTTTTAAGGCATTTTATTGTTGATAATACATCTTCAGATTCTAAAACATTCTCTGCAACTGAAACATTTTGTGAAATTGATCCAATTAAAAAACTCCTAATTGAGATTGATTTATCAGAGTCAACTTTTATAGATTTGTTAAAAGGCCTAACTTTATTATTTATATTTACACTAAAACTTTTTTGAGACATTATTTTACTGTGAGTAGTCAGATCCAAAATAATGTTTTATTGCTTTTGTAGATTTAAGAATTTCTCTTGATGTTCCTTGAGCAATAATAGTTTGTTCTCCTAAAACATAGTTTCTATCTGTAATATCAAACAAATTTTTAACATTATGATCTGTTACTAAAATCGCAGTGCCGTTAGATTGAATTTTTAATATATACTTTTGTATGTCTTGAATCACTAAAGGGTCTAATGCGGCAAGTGGTTCATCGAGTAAAACTATTTTAGGTTTATTTATCATTACTCTTGCCATCATTAACCTTCTTATTTCACCGCCAGATAAAACCGATGCATTTAATGACCTTAAATGTTGTAAATTAAATTCATCAAGAAGTTTTTCTGTAATAGATTTTTGAGCTTCTACATCTTTTATAGTAATTTGAGATACACCAAGAATATTATCATAAACCGACATATCAAAAACACTTCTTTGCTGTGGTAAATATCCTAGACCTTCTTTAGATCTCAAGTGAATTGGAATTTGATCGATAGATTTATTATTTAAATAAATTTTTCCTCCATCTAAACTTTGTTCACCAATACACATTGAAAACAATGTTGTCTTACCACAACCATTTGGTCCAAGAATACCAACACACTCGCCAGGAAATACATTTAAAGATAGTTTTTTGAGTATTGGTCTTCCGTCATAAGATTTACTTAAGTCTTTAATTTCAAATATAGGCCTGTCTTTTTTGAATTTGAGAATTCTAAATTTTTTTTTCATTTCAAGTTAATATTAGCATTAATCTTTTTATTTTTATAGCTTGCAATGTCTAATTTATTTTCATTCATATCGAAAAAAAGTTCGTCAGCAAATATTTCCCCTGTTATATCAATTACGTGAACATTATTTGTTACTTTAATATTGTTTTCAGAATTATTATATTCAGCTCTTTCGGCCAGAAGCTTCCCGTCTTTATAAAATGCGATAACCTTTCTAATAAAAATTATATCTAAAGTTTGGTTATTATAAATACCCTCAGAAGAGTTTATTTTTAAATCAGTTCCATCCTTAAAGTAAAAAATTCCACTAACTTCTTTCATAAATATTATATTTTGGTTTTTATTATCATTTCTGGCCTCTTTAGATTTTAGGATATATCTATTACCCTCTAAATCTATACCAGAATATTCGATATTAAAAAAAATATCACCTTCTTGGTTACCCATACTCTTTTCAATTTTTTGCTCGATGTCTTTTGAAATAATTATTTTACTGCTTTTTTCTTTTTTTAAATTGTAAGTGTAAAAGATAAAAATTAAACACAATAGTAATAAAAAAATTTGAATTAAAAGTAATTTTTTTTTTCTATCGGTCATTTGATTCCACTTTGTAACAATGAATGAATATGAATAACACCAATTAATGTTTTTTTACTTTTATTATAATTCTTTTCCGACACCACCAGTAAGCTAGTAATTTTTTTTTCATTCATTATCGCTAATGCTTTTGAAGCAGGCATATTTTCACTTACAACTAGAGGATTTTTTTTAATAAATTTTTCGATTTTTGCTTCAGATGAATAATGATTTAAATTTCTTCTTAAGTCCCCGTCTGTCATGACACCAAGTATACTCTTTTTTCTTAACAAAATTATTATACCTAATTTTTTTTCATTCATTATTCTCAGGGCATCTTTAAAAGTTTTATCGTAATTTATGACAGGTAATTTTTTTCCTGTAATCATAATATCTTTCGACAATAGAAGTGAATTACCAATATTTCCACCAGGATGAAATACCTTAAATTTTTCTTTAGAAAATTTTCTTTGATACATCACTGTTGTTGCTAAGCAATCACCTAGCAATAAAGTAATAGATGTGCTTGAAGTTGGCACCATACCAATAACATCTGCCTCTTTTACTTTAGGTATAACTAATTTAATGTCGCTTGCTTTAAGTAAAATACTTTCAGGTTTTGATGCAACACCTATAATCTTGATACGAAATCTATTTGCAAATTTTAACATGTTATTTAGTTCAGATGTATTTCCAGAGTAAGAAAAAATTATTAGTATATCTTTTCTCTCTATTTGACCCATATCTCCATGCAAAGCTTGAGCAGGATCACAAAAAAAACTGGGAATTCCTATACTTGAAAAAGTTGCGGATATCTTCCTAGCTATTAATCCTGACTTTCCAACTCCAGCAAAAATCACTTTACCTTTACAATTTAATATAAGGTCTACAGCTTTTACGAATGAATTATTAAAAATTTTTTTAATTTTCTTTAATTCATTTATTTGAATATCTGCTGATTTTTTTGCAAGGCTAATATATTTTTTTTTATTCATTAATGTTCAAAAATATCAAATTTGAAACCAGTTTGATCTAGAACTACCCGAGTATCTAAAAAAGCAAGACATTTGTTAAAGATATCAATTCTTTTTTCTCTAATAAGCATTTTTTCTAGTTCAACTTTAATCTTATGTAAATAAATTACATCGTTTGCAGCATACTCTAATTGTTTCTCTGACAATTCATTTATATCCTTGTTCCAGTCACTACTACCTTGTCTCTTATCAAGAGATTTATTGCAGAACTCTTGAACGAGGTTTTTTAAGCCATGGCTGTCAGTATAAGTTCTAACAATCTTCGAAGCAATTTTAGTGTCAAAAATATTTTTCATTTTACATTTAAGAAAAAATTCCAAAGCATTCTTATCAAATCTTAGGAAATGACCAATTTTTAAAATTTTTTCGTTTTCTAAAACTTTTACTAAATTTGGTGCCTTAAAACTATTTTTATTCGGCTGAATTATAAATACATTACCCTTTTCATCGCAAATTTGAATTAAACTTAATTTATCTCGTTCCGGAATTTGAAGACCTGTTGCTTCTGTATCAATTGCAATACTATTTTTAAATGAGCTAGCTATCTCTGAAGTTATGTCCTCTTTAAACTTAGTTATTTTCATATATAAGTGTTCTAAATACCATGAAAAATCAAATTTGCACAATTTTAGGTGGTGGGGGTTTTATAGGTAGATATCTTGTTCGAAATTTGACCAAGAAAAACTACAGATGCATTATATCTACTAGAAAAGCCTTTCAAAAAGGTTATTTAAAAACACAAGCTACTCCAGGTGCAATAGAGTTAATTGATTGGAACCCAAATAATTTCTCAGAATTAAAAGAGGCTATAAAAAACTCAGATGTCGTTATAAATTTAATTGGTATTCTTTATGAAACTAGAAAACAAAAATTTTACAACATTCATACAAACATACCCGAAGCCGTTGCTAAAATTTGTTCAGAGTCAGATGTTAAAAAATTTATTCATGTTTCTGCAATAGGTGCGAGTGAAAATTCTAAATCTTTATACCAAAAATCTAAATATCAAGGAGAAGTTAAAGCGCTAGAAAATTTTAAAAATACAGTGGTCATTAGGCCAAGTGTAGTTTGTGGAACTGAAGATAATTTTACAAATCTTTTCTCAAAATTAAGTATTTTACCTGTTATTCCTGTTGTTGGAATAAATTATAAGTTTCAACCTATTTTAGTAAATGATGTTGCTGATGCAATCGTTCATGCTATTGAATTAAAAGGTAACGAGGGAAAAATTTATGAAATAGGCGGACCAAAAGTCATAAGTTTTGGTGATATGGTTAAATCAATTTTAAAAACTATTAATAAAAAAAGATTTGTAGTTCCTATGCCCATGCCAATTGCAAAAATTCAAAGTAGTATTTTAAGTTTATTGCCTATCCCTCCAATTATAACAAAAGATCAGTGTGAGATTTTATCAGAAGCAGATAATGTGGTTTCAAATAATCATATGACCTTACAAGACTTAAATGTAAAACCATCCGATGTAGAGGAGGCCATGAAGAAGTGGTTATGGAGATATAAAGATGGCGGTGAGTTCGCAAAAGTTTAAATGAAAAGCATAAGCTTATTTTCAGGTTATATTTATTTAGTTCTAGCGATAGTTACAGGAATTGCTTCTAACGGCTTTTTGAAAACTACTGAGGGATTTACAAAGTTAAATCCAACCATTTTTTGTGTAACAAGCATTATAGTTTGTTTATTTTGTATTTCTAAAGCTATGACAATTATTCCAGTAGGTTTTACTTATGCAACTTATGGAGCTTTAACAATTACTGCAGTAACTTTGTTTGGAGTTTTTAAATATAATCAAACACCTAATCTTTATGGAACTATCGGTTTAGTCTTAATAATCACTGGAGTAGTACTTTTAAACGTTTTTGGTAAAGTAAAATAAAACCATAGGTAGAATCTTAATTTTAGCTGGGACTCCTCTTCATATATATAATGTGCTAGCATTTTCTCTTTTAATAAAACGTGGGGGAAAAAATGATGAAATCAATAAAAGCAATTATTTGCTCGATAGCACTTTTTGCAATGTTTGCAGGAACTGCTGCTCAAGCAAAAACTGAAATACAATGGTGGCATGCTTTTGGTGGAAGACTTGGTGAATTACTTGATGAACAAGTAAACAAGTTTAATGCAAGCCAAAATAAATACACTGTAGTCCACACAAGAAAAGGTAATTATTCAGAAACTTTAAACGCTGGTATTGCAGCTTTTAGAGCTGGTCAACATCCAAATATACTTATGGTATTTGAAGTAGGTACTGCAAGTTTAATGGCTGCAAAAGGAGCTTATGTTCCTATGTACCAACTGATGAAAGATGCTGGTCAAAGATTTAATCCAAATGGATTTGTGTCAGCAGTAAGTGGTTATTACACTACGACAGACGGTAAAATGTTATCTATGCCATATAACTCTTCAACACCAGTTCTATGGGTTAACAAAGATTTAATGAAAAAAGCAGGTCTAGATCCGGAGATGGATTTAAGTACTTGGAAAAGAGTTGGAAACGCGCTTGATGCTGCAAAAGCAAAAGGTATTGATATGCCTTTTTGTACTTGTTGGCATAGCTGGGTCCATCTTGAGAATTTTTCAGCCTATCACAATATACCGTTCGCATCTAAAGCAAATGGATTTGCTGGTTTAGATACTGAGCTATCATTTAATAGCCCAGTACATATCAAACATATTCAAACTTTAGGTAAGTGGGCACAAGAAGGTAAATTCAAATACATGGGAAGAAGAAACGAAGCCGGTAAAAATTTTAGAGCTGGCGAATGTATGTTAATGACTGAGTCTTCTGCTGGTTATGCTGGTATCAAAAAAGAAGCTAAATTCGAATTTGGTATTAGACATTTACCTTACTATGGTGGAACAAATGCACCTCAAAATACTATTATTGGAGGTTCTTCACTATGGGCACTTTCTGGAAAATCTAAAGAAGAGAATAAAGCTACAGCAGCATTCTTAGCTTTCCTATCAACAACTGACATTCAAGCGAAGTGGCATCAGGACACTGGTTATTTAGGTGTAACAACAGCTGCCGCTAAAAAAACTAAAAGTTCAGGATTTTATAAAGCAAATCCTGGAACTGATTTAGCGGGTGTACAGATGATGAGAAATAAAGTTACTGAAAACTCTAAAGGCTTACGTCTTGGATCTTTTGATCAGATAAGAGGAATTATCGATGAAGAGATGGAAGGAGTTTACAATGGCAGCAAAACTGCCCAAGTAGCTTTGGACAGCGCTGTTAAAAGAGGTAACATTCTTTTAAGAAGATTTGAAAGAGCAAACAAATAAATCAATTTAATGTATCAGGGGCGAAAGCCCCTGGTATACTTCTAAAGATCAAATGGACAAAAGAGTTTTTTTTAAAGGCTGGTGGCTACCAGCACTGCTAGTTGCACCTCAACTATTGATTTCTTTTGTCTTCTTTTTTTACCCATCAGGACAAGCCATTTGGAATTCTTTATTTTTACCGGATCCTTTTGGATTAAAAACAGAATTTGTAGGCTTAGATAATTTTAGATTTTTATTATCCGACCCTTATTATTTAGCAAGTTTTAAAACTACAATTATTTTTTCAACTGCAGTATCCGTTTCATCTATGGCTTTAGGATTATATTTAGCTGCGTTAGCAGATCGATTAATTAAAGGAGCCGGCGTTTATCAAACATTATTAATTTGGCCTTACGCTATCGCCCCAGCTATTGCAGGAGTTTTATGGTTATTTATGTTTAACGGAAATATTGGTTTGGCTTCTTATTATCTTAAAGCTTTAGGTTACGAATGGAATCATACTTTAAAAGGTGATCAAGCAATGTTTCTAGTTATTCTAGCCTCATCATGGGGAAGAATAAGTTATAACTTTTTATTTTTTTTAGCAGGGTTACAAGCCATTCCAAAATCGATTATTGAGGCGGCAGCAATAGATGGTGCGAGTTTTTGGAAAAGATTTGGTACAATTGTAATACCTCTACTTTCACCGATCACATTCTTTTTATTAGTAGTAAATATTGTTTATGCTTTCTTTGATACTTTTGGAGTAATTCACACCATTACTTCGGGTGGACCTGAACAGTCGACCACCATATTAGTATATAAAGTATTTTCCGATGGTTTTGTTAGCCAAGACCTTGGATCAAGTGCAGCTCAGTCCGTAATACTTTTAGTGCTGGTTGGAATTTTAACTGTAATACAATTTAAATATATAGAGAGAAAGGTTCATTACTAATGGTTGAGAAAAAGAAATCAGGATATTGGTTAACTCACCTTGGTTTAATTCTTGGGGTATTATTTATATTCTTCCCAGTTTGGCTAACTTTTGTTGCATCAACTGTTACACAAGATGCAATTATTTATCCTCCATTACCAATGTTACCAGGGACAGAATTCTTTGAAAATTATGCAAATGCATTATTTAGAGGTTCGCCAGAAGGATACGGAGCTAAAGTTCCCGTGATAAAAATGATGATCAACTCTGCAATCATGGCCATTGGTATTACAGTTGGAAAAATAATCATTTCATTATTGTCAGCTTTTGCATTTGTCTATTTTAGATTTCCATTTAGGAACTTATGTTTCTGGTTAATCTTTATTACTTTAATGCTTCCAGTAGAAGTAAGAATAGTACCAACTTATGAAGTAGTTGCGAATTTAAATCTATTAAATACATACACGGGATTAATCTTCCCATTGATTGCATCAGCTACAGCAACTTTTTTATTTAGACAATTTTTTATGACGATACCCGATGAAATGGTTGAAGCAGCTAGAATGGACGGATGTAGTCCAATGCGTTTCTTTTTTGATATATTAATTCCAATTAGCAAAACTAATATTGCAGCTCTATTTGTTATTTTGTTTATTTTTGGTTGGAACCAATACTTATGGCCATTATTAATGACGACTGACCCTGATATGCGAACTATTGTGATGGCAATTGACTCAATGATACCTACAGGAGATGATTATGCACATTGGCCAACGGTTATGGCAACGGCAATGTTAGCTATGGTTCCTCCAGTAATAGTAGTAATCAGTATGCAAAAGTTTTTTGTTAAAGGTCTATTAGAAAGCGATAAATAATGTCTCAAATCAGTTTACAAAATTTAAAAAAATCTTTTGGAAAAACTCAGGTTATTCACGATCTTAGTATTGACGTTAAAGATGGTGAGCTGATTGTTATAGTTGGACATTCTGGTTGTGGTAAATCAACATTATTGAGAATGGTTGCGGGGTTAGAGGATGCTAATGAAGGAAATATTTTAATTGATAATAAAAAGGTAAATGAACTTGAACCCATGGAAAGAAATATTGCCATGGTATTTCAAAATTACGCTCTTTATCCTCACATGACTGTATTTGGTAATATGGCTTATGGTCTAAAAATTGCAAAAGTGCCAAAAGAGGAAATTGAATCAAGAGTTCAAAAAGCAGCTGAAATTTTAGAGCTTGGTGAATTGTTAGAGAGAAAACCTAGTCAATTGTCTGGTGGACAAAGACAAAGAGTTGCTATGGGAAGAGCTATTGTTAGAAATCCTGTAGCATTTTTATTTGATGAACCATTATCAAATCTTGATGCAAAATTAAGAGTTCAAATGAGATTAGAGATTAAAAAACTTCAAACCCAATTAAAAACTACATCTCTTTATGTTACACATGACCAAGTTGAAGCGATGACATTAGCTGATCGTATGATTGTAATGAATGAAGGTAATGTAGAACATATTGGAACGCCTTTAGAAGTTTATACAAAACCCAAAACTTTATTCACGGCTCAATTCATCGGAAGTCCGGCAATGAATATATTAAAAGGTAACTGTCAAAGTAATAAAGTGAATTTTGCAAACAAAGCCTCAATCTCAATTAATTCAAAATTTAGCGGACCCGTTAATGTAGGTATGCGACCTGAAGATTTTGAATTAGATCAAAACGGTCCAATAAAGTTAAAAGTTGAACTTGTAGAGTTGATTGGAGCGAATACACTTATTCATGGTAAACTTGAAAATAGTAATGAAATTTTAGTTGCAAGTATCTCAGGTGTTGTTAATGAAGAAACTATTGGAAAAAATATAAATCTTTCCATTCAAAATGACAAACTACACCTGTTTGATACTAATACTGATTTGAGGATTAATTGATCAATCCATTTTTAACGAAACCTAACTACATAAGAATATACGGCCATAGGGGAGCAAGAGGCGATATTGTTGAAAACTCTATCTCTGGCTTTAAATACACTTTTGATCTAGGCATTAAGGCAGTTGAATTTGATGTCGTAATTTCAAAAGATAATATTCCAACTATTTTTCACGATTACAGATTAAATCCTGATTTAGTCAAAGATGCTTCAGGAAACTGGATCACAGATAAAAGCATGAAATTAGTAGAATTAACTTATGAGGAAATTAGTAAGTATAGCATTGAGAGTGTAAAACCAGAAACAAAGTACGCAAAAAGATTTAAAAATCAAAAATCTGTTAAAGGTGAAAAAATACCAAGATTAACAGACTTTTTTAAATTAGTTACTGAAGAAAAATATAAAGACGTATTTTTAAATCTAGAGATTAAATCAACTCCTACACAAGAAAATGTAACACCAGACCCTGAAAAAATGGTCTCATTAGTTTTAAAAGATATTAAAGAATTTAATTTAGAGGACAGGACATTAATAACTTCATACGATTTTAGAATTCTTTACGCTCTTAAAAAACAAAACCCAAATGTTCTAAGAGGATTCATTACTTTGCAACAAGGTCTTTCAATAACTAAAAAAAATATTTATGAGAACTCTCCATGGATGGTTAAAAATTATCCTATGGAAGAATTATTTTTACTTCCTAATATTATTAAATCATTAGAAGGTCATGTGTGGAGTGTTTTTTACCGTGATGTAACAAAACAAAATGTTGAACTTGCACACAAACATGGACTCGCAACTTGTGTTTGGACAGTGAATAGAGAACAAGATATTATTAGAATGATCGAGTATGGTGTCGATGGAATAATAACTGACTATCCAAAAAAAGTTCAAGAAATTTGTAAAGCAAAAAATATTTCTTGGTTTTAATTCTAAAACTTGATTTTTTTACTTTCTTGATATAAATACACGCATGGCAAAAAAAAAATATCAAAGAAATTGGCTAGAAAGAAAATTGGATGAATATAATCATACAATGGAACTTATCAGGACTATACTGCCTTTTTTAATCCTTTTGCTACAAATTTACATACTTACTAAACTCATTTAACTCTTAGCCAAATATCAGCTATAATCTAAATATGACTTTATTGTTTTTATCGCTAGCAGGTATTATCGCCATTATTGTTATTCTAGTTTCTGTAAAACATATCAAGGCTGGATTTGAAGCAAGAAGTGAAGTTAAAGACCAAAAGACGAGTGAAAATGTTAGCCAAGAAGATGAAGAAATTTTAGATAAATTAAAAGAAAAAAACCTATCTCCTGAAGACCTTAAAAAAATTTATGAAGATCTTCAGAAGAAAAAATAGTCTTGATTATTAAAATAATCCTCTAGGAATTATAAAGTAATGTATCGCAAGCACGATTGCTACCGAGACACTTAATCCAAATATCATTTTAACAAAGTCTTTTCCAATCAATGGAAACACATATTTGAATTTATAATCCTTGTTCATAGTTGAAATTGCCAACTCTCTTCCACACAATAAGCCTACGAACACCCATGTCGTTGACATTGGTAAATCATTCAACTCTTTGAAGTAGAAAAGAACTGCAGCATAAATAACGTTGATGATCGTTGCTGATCGAGCATATCTCGTTCCAGTTTTTTCTAATACAACCTGATGTATTGGACCACCTTTAATGTAGAAGATATAAAAAAGTAGAACGGTAAAGTATGTTAATACAATTAAAAGTAATGAAAGATCTAATTGTCTAGGTAAGTACACAGCAATGTTTGCAACATCATGTGATAACCAAACCCACCATAACCAGCCTGAAGATACCCAAACTGAATTTCGCCAAAAAGCAATCCATTTATCTCCTTTAACTTCATCAAGTTTCTCATTAATAAATTTAGAAACTGCAATCCAACAGAAGTAAGCAACTGTTGCCGCTATACCATAACCTACAATACTTTTTACAAGCATTTTTTCCAAAACAACTGTTGAGGCAAAGGCAGATAAAACTAAAAAAGTTGTAGATACTGGGATACCTATTCTTGTAAGTGCCAATAGAATTGCAGGAGCGACTGCGTGGTACCATTGAATTTCTTGGAAAGGTATTCTTGTTAATCTTCCGTAAGAAATATCTCCATCATAACTGTACCAACCCCAAGTTATTGCAACAATCATTACCAGTGATGCAGCACTTGCGAGCGTGTACCATTTAAACCATTTTTGCTTTGAGGCAATAAAAGTTCCGAGTGTTTGAATAGAGTCGTTAGCGATTACACTATAACCTGCTAATCCGAACCCTATAATCGTGTATATTAACGTAAGTTCCATATTATTTCTTTTTTGTCATTTTTTTATTCTTATTCTTGACTTCGGAATCGTCATACTTAATAGAACTTTTAAAGCATGTTAAAAACAAATCTAGTAAAGAATTTATTAATTTTTTTTTTCGAATAGGCCTTGGATCGCTTATAAAAATTATTCGACTACTTACAAATTAATTATCTGTTATTAAGAATATTTATCTTAAAAACTAAATAACATTATATTTCAAAAAATTTAATCAAAAATAAACTAGTTTCACGCGTTCATTTCACGGGATTATTTTTTGTAAAAAATTTTCTGAATTATAAATAAAGCTAACAAAGCACCGATAATTTCTGCAACTATGTAAGTAGGTGTATTTAAATAGTTTATACCTGTAAATGTATCAGTGAAAGTTCTAGCTAGTGCAACCGCAGGGTTAGCAAAAGAAGTTGATGAAGTAAACCAATACCCAGCAGTAATATAAGTTGCAACGGATGCAGCAACTGCAACAGTTCCATTTTTTAGTGAACCAAATATTATGAAAATTAAACCAAAAGTTGCTATAACTTCTGCAATAAAAATATTAAACCCTGGTCTAGCTTTGCTTGATAATTCTATTAAGGGTAAATCAAACATAAAATTTGCAAGCATTACTCCCAATAAACATCCTAAAATCTGGGCACTTATATAAGTGAAAATTAAGTCCTTTTTAATTTTTTTTGTGAAATACATTGTCATTGTAACAACAGGATTAAAGTGAGCTCCAGAAATATTTGCAATTGAATTAATTAAAACAAACAATCCTGCGCCAGTGGCAAGAGTATTAGCTAATAACATGACGGCAAAGTCTCTAGTCAAATTTTGAGCCATTATCCCGGAACCAACTATGATCATGACTAAAAAAGCACTACCTATAAATTCACCTATAAATATTCTATTTTTCATTGAAATAACAATTGATAAAATCCTATTAAAAATAAAGGAATTTGCAACCCGAAGTTTGTAAGAATTGCTTTATCTTTTGAGAGAAAACCAGCTATCGTCCAACCTACAACTCCAGCACCATGAAACATTATATTAATTGGATACATATTTAAATTAGTTAGTAAAATACCTGTAAGAACTAGAAAAGTGCTTAGCCATTTAAGGTATTTTTTTATGAATATCATTAGCTATATGTTAAAATTTTGAAGATTAATTAAGCCGACGACTTAACTTTTTTCTCAATAAATTCTGGTACTTCATCTTCTTTATCAAGCACCTCCTCTTTTGTACCTTTTGGCTGAAAGGCATATAAAACGTGTAACTTACAATAAGGAAATTCGCCTTCTGGTTTTCTTCCACAAAAATAGAATTTTTCCTCATTTGGATGACCGATAGGCCATTTACAAGTTGTATCTGTTAACTCTTCTAGGGATTTAGGGTTTTCAGGCTCAAAGTTCTTATCTAATAAAATTGACTGAAATTTTGCTTTTCTAGAAGTTGGTGCAGGTCCTCGTCTGATTTGCTTATTTTCTCTAGATACTGATGTTCCAGAATGCTTAGATGGGGCTCTTGCTTCAAGATTTAGCCTATGAGCTTTACCAATAACAGCGTTACGAGTAGTGTCACCTAATGCTGCTGCTATCTGGCTTGCAGTATGTCCTTTGGTCCAAAGTTCTTTAAGTTTTTCTACTTTTTCGTCTGTCCAACTCATAGTATAATTTTACAGCATTTAGTATTTATTTAAGGCTTAGAGCATTATATTGTGGTTTAAAACACTAAAACGTCTTTAGCCTGTTAGTAGGTTAAGTTTTGCACAGTTTTTTTTAATAAGGGTTATAAGACTATCAATGGTTGAATTTACAAAGAAATATAAAATTGGATCAAGAAGATTTGGATTAATTAATTGGGTTGGAGCTTGGACTTTATATAAAAAAGAGGTCTTAAGATTTTTAATTGTTTGGATACAAACTATTTTTTCTCCGCTTATTTCATCTTTACTCTTTTTACTTGTTTTATCTCTAGCAATAGGTGCAGATAGAGGCGATATCCTTGGTGTGCCTTTTATAACTTTTTTAGCGCCAGGGTTGATCTCAATGCAAGTCATCCAACAATCATTTTCTCATTCATCATCATCTTTTATGATTGGAAAAATTCAAGGTAACATACTTGACCTTCTTTACGCTCCTCTGTCAGCTGCTGAGGTTACTGTCTCCATTTCTCTTGCAGCGGTTACTAGAAGTGTAATGATAGCTGCAGTTTCGATAATTGTTTTTAAACTTATTATAAAAATAGAAATCACAAATTATTTATTACTTATTATATTTACTCTTCTTTCATCTTTCATACTGGGGAACATAGGAATAATAGCTGGTTTATGGGCTGAAAAATTCGATCACATGGCGACTGTAACAAATTTTGTAATTGTTCCTTTATCTTTCTTATCAGGCACTTTTTATTCAATAGACAGATTGCCAGAATTTTTACAAATTGTAAGCAAAGCTAACCCATTTTTTTATATGATTGACGGATTTAGATATAGTTTTATTGGGCAAGCAGATGGATCAATTACAATTGGTTTAGTGTATTTGACAATTTTAAGTGTTGTAAGTTGGTTTATAACTTACTTGTTGTATAAAAACGGTTATAAAATAAAGTCTTAAAATGAGCTCGATATTAAAAACTTATAATAGAAAAAAAATTTCTTTTAATAGAGGAAAAGGAAGTTTTCTATATGACACAAAAGGTAAAAAATACTTAGATTTTGTTCAAGGTATAGCCGTAAATTGCCTAGGTCACTCTCATAATCATTTAATTAAATCTATTTATAAGCAATCAAAAAAACTTTGGCATGTTTCAAATGCTTTTATCATTCCTGAACAGGAAAGATTAGCCAAAAGATTAACTCAAAAAACTTTTGCAGATTACGTTGCTTTTCAAAATTCAGGTGCTGAAGCTACAGAAGCTGCAATAAAATTTGCGAGAAGATATTTTTATTCTAGAGGCAAACCAAGAAAAAATAGAATTTTATGTATTAATAATAGTTTTCACGGCAGAACTCTTGCAACTATTTTTGCTAGCAATAGTAAAAAAGCTATAGAAGGTTTTGGTCCTAAAGTTGATGGTTTTGATCATTTTAATTTTGGCGATCATAGAGGTTTGGAAAAGGCTATTACAAGTAGAACCGCTGCTATTATGGTTGAAACTATTATGGGTGAGGGTGGAATTAAAGTTATTCCAGATTTTTGTTTAGTTGGATTAAGAAAACTTTGTAATAAAAAAAAGATATTACTTATTCTTGATGAAGTTCAATGTGGAATAGGTAGAAGCGGAAAGTTTTTTGCATTTGAGCATGCAAAAATAAAGCCTGATATTGTTCCAATTGCAAAAGGAATAGGGGGTGGTTTTCCAATAGGCGCCGTATTAGTTAATAAAAAGGTTGCTTCAGGAATGAAACCAGGAACCCATGGATCAACATTTGGCGGCAATCCATTAGCGATGAGTGCGGGCAATGCAATTATGGATGTGATGTTTAAAAAAGGTTTTTTAGTTAACGTAGCTAAAAATGGAAAATATTTTCTAAGCGAATTAAATAAACTTAAAAATAAATATCCTAAAATTATAAAAGAAGTTAGAGGAAAAGGATTATTGCTGGGTTTATGTTTACATAAAAATCAAGTTCCCTTTATTGATAAACTATTAAAAAGTAATCTGCTTACAATTAGAGCCGCAGAGAATGTTGTCAGACTTTTGCCTCCTTTAAATGTAACAAAGCAAGAAATTAATTTAAGCTTAAAAATAATAGATAAGGTTTGCAAAAACTATAGATGAAAAATTTTATAAATATATCAGATCATTCCTCGAGTGATCTAAGAGCCATTATTGATGAGGCTAAGACTAGAAAACTTAGTAGAAAAGGATTTAATAAATCTGCTCCTGACGACGATAAACCTTTTGAAGGCAAGTCTATGGCAATGATTTTTGAAAAGCCCTCAACAAGAACAAGAATGTCTTTTGATATTGCTGCTAAGCAACTAGGTGGGTCTTCTATTATTTTAAATCCAGATGGAATTCATTATGGCAAAGGAGATGAAACTTTAAAAGATACTGCAAAAGTTTTAACTGAATATGTAGATATAGTTATGCTAAGAACATCTTCGCACAAAAATTTAGAGGAGTTCGGTAAACATTTAGATATTCCAATTATAAACGGCCTTTCTGATAAAAGTCATCCGTGCCAGATTATGTCGGATATTTTAACATATGAGGAGAGCAATGGTTCTATAACTGGCAAAACAGTTTCTTGGTTAGGTGACGGTGATAATAATATGTCTAATTCTTTAATCGAAGCAGCCGGTAAATTTAAATTCAATTTAAAAATTGGTTGTCCTAAAAAATATGCTCCAGGAAAAAAAATATTAGGATGGGCTAAAAAAAATAAAGTTAATCTTTTGATAACCCAAAAACCCGATGAAGCTGTAAAAAACTCAGACTGTGTGATGACTGATAAGTGGGTTTCGATGAATGATAAAGTTAATAAAAAAACTAAAAAGAAGGTTCTAAAACCATTTCAAGTTAATAAAAAATTAATGAAAAAAGCAAATTCAAATGCAATTTTTATGCATTGTTTGCCTGTAGGCAGAGGTGAAGAAGTTACCGATGAAGTTATTGATGGAAAACAGTCTGTGGTATGGAGACAGGCTCTTAACAGAGTACATGCTCAAAAAAGTATAATTAAGTGGTGTCTAGACTAAGGTAATGCTTTAGGACTATCGCTTTTTGAATTCATATAAAGAATTACAGAAGCTCTATCTTTTTCTTTTCTTAAACCAGCAAAAGCCATTTTAGTTCCTTTAACGTATGCTTGAGGTTTGATTAAATAACTATTCATTTCCTCAAAAGTCCATTCTTTACCGTAGGCGATCATAGCTTTTGAATATTTATAATCACTTACTACTCCAGCCTGTCTACCTATAACGCTCCATAAGTTAGGACCAATCATATTTTTCCCCCCAGCTGCAATCATGTGGCAAGCAGTACATTTTTTAAAAACTTTTTCTCCATGTGCTAAGTCACCCATTGCTAAAAGTGCTTTTATATCTACTGCTTCAACAACTTTTGCAGCTTCTTGACCAGAAGTAGTTGTAGACGCAACCTCTAATCCCTCGACTTTGTAAGCTGACTCTTTAGGTTTCTCAACGTGGAATAAAATATCAGTGAATTTTCCAATACCAATGATAATCAATGCAGTAAGAAGAACTGCGCCTATAATTTTATTTAATTCAAAACTATCCATATTTTTGATAAATACTTTAGTGACGTATAGCACGACTTTTATAAAAAAACTTAAAATTACTTAATTTTTTTTGCGTCTTTGGGACGCATAATTATGGACAAAACTGCAATAATAATACCTTCAAGATTAGACGCTGTAAGATTACCAAACAAACCTTTGGAACTCATAAAAAACAAAGAGATGATTCTTCACGTTTATGAAGCTGCACAAAAAACAAATACTGGAAATGTTTATGTAGCTACACCTGATCAAAAAATTATAGATGTAGTTACCAAGAACGGAGGAAAAGCAATTCTCACTGAGGTAAATCACCAAACAGGCACAGATCGGATTTATGAAGTGTTTAAAAACCATTTAAAAAGTGAACCTGATTTAATTATAAATTTGCAAGGAGACATGCCCAACATTGATCCTAAAGCTATAATTAATTTAATATCTTATATGAGCGAAGGTAAATGTGATATCGGAACTTTGGCAAGCACATTTAGCTCTGAGTCAGAACTAGCAGACGAGAATAATGTTAAAGTTGCTACAAAAAATAAGCTAAAAATTAATCAATTTGATCAAGCTATAGATTTTTTCAGACAAGACACAAAAGAATATGAAAACTATTTTCATCATGTAGGTATTTATGCCTTTACTAACAAAGCATTAGTAAGGTATGTAAGCTTGAAAAGGTCAAAACTTGAATTAGAACGAAAGTTAGAACAGCTTAGAGCTTTAGAAAACTCCATGTCAATTCATGTTGGATATATAAATTCTTCTCCTTTAAGTGTAGATACGAAAAGTGATTTAATGGAAGTGAGACAGATAATGGAAACAAATGAGTAAGATGAAAATTGCAATACAAGGTGAGTTAGGTGCTTATTCTCACATTGCTGTAGAAAAATTATATAAGGATACAGAAATTAAAACCTGCGCGACCTTTGAAGATACTTTTAAACAAGCTTATAACGACCCAAATTGTAAAATAGTAATTCCAATTGAAAATTCTTTAGCTGGTAGAGTAGCTGATATTCATTACTTATTACCAAAATATAAATTACAAATTCATGGTGAATACTTTCTTCCTGTAGAACATAATCTTCTTGGAAAACCCGATGCAACCATGAAGGATATTAAGTATGTTAGAAGCCACGCTCAGGCTATTAGCCAATGTCAAAATATTATTTCAAAAAATAACTTTCAGTCTATTATTTCTGTAGATACTGCAGGTTCTGCAAAAGATTTAGCTGAGGGAAATGACAAAACTATAGCAGCGATAGCCTCAGATCTTTCAGCAAAAATGTACAAATTAAAAATTTTACAAAAAAATATAGAAGACGATAAAGGAAACGTTACTCGTTTTTTAATAATGGGAAAAAATATTGAACAACCCGAATATGATAAGAATAAAAAGTATATTACTAGCTGCATCTTCAGAGTAAAAAGTGAACCATCGGCTCTTTATAAATGTCTTGGAGGATTCGCTACCAATCAAGTAAACCTTACAAAGCTAGAAAGTTTTTCTGTCAAAAATACTTTTGATCAAGCAAACTTTTATTTAGATCTTGAAGGTCATTTAGAGCAAGCTGGAGTAAAAAAGGCATTAGAAGAACTTGGCTTTCATACAGAAACTTTGGACATACTTGGAGTGTACGAATCTTCAAAATTTAGGCAAAAATAGTCCACAAAATTCAAATCTAGTCTTGTAGTATTTAAATTGATCTTGATATACTCATATTGAGGTTGGCATCAGGTGGATGTTTCATAAACCCGGTCAGGTCTGAAAAGAAGCAGCCGTAGTGAAAATTTTTCAGGTTGTTGCCTGCCTCTTAAAAATGACAAATAAAATTCTAGCACTTAAATATAGACCTCAAGATTTTAAAGATTTAATTGGCCAAGAGGTAATGGCACAAACAATTACTAACGCAATAAAACTTAACAAAACTCCAAATGCATATTTGCTCACTGGTATTAGAGGAGTGGGAAAAACTACAACAGCACGATTAATTGCTAAAGCTCTAAACTGTACTAAAGATTTTACCAAAGGAGAAAAGTGCAAAACGGGTGAGTATTGTCATTGCGCTGAAATTATTAGTTCTAACCACATGGATATTCTAGAAATGGATGCTGCTTCTAAAACAGGTATTGATGATGTTAGAGAATTAATTGAGAATTCAAAATATAGTCCCACTAGTGCAAAATTTAAAATATTTATAATCGATGAAGTTCATATGCTCTCAAAACAAGCTTTTAATGGTTTGCTAAAAACTTTAGAGGAGCCACCACCAAGTTTAAAATTTATTTTAGCTACAACAGAAGTAAGAAAAATACCTGTTACTATTTTATCTCGTTGCCAAAGATTTGATCTTAAAAGAGTAAGTGTTGAGCAGCTATGTAAACACTTAAAAATTATTGCTGATAAAGAAAAAGGTAAAATATCTGAAGATGCCATTAAATTAATCGCAAGAACTTCAGAAGGATCTGTCAGAGACTCTATTTCTTTGCTTGACCGAGCATTAATATCTCAATCTATTAATGAAGGTAAACAAATAGAAGAGCCCGATGTAAGACAAATGTTAGGGTTAGCAGATAAAAGTAAAATAATATCGTTATTCAAAGAAGTGTTAACAGGCAACGAAAAAGATGCTTTAAAATATTTACACGAACTAATTAATGATGGATTAGATGCAAAAAACTTTTTAAACGATATTCTTGAGGTGCTTTATCTATTTAGCAGAAGAATAAGTTTAGGACCTATTGAAAAAGATATGTCTATATCGGAAGCAGAAGTACAAATGGTTGATCAATATTCTAAAAATATAGACATGCAAGATATTGGTTTATTTTGGCAACTAACCATTAAAACCATCGATGATTTAAGAATTGTTGGGAATGAAAATTTAACGTTAGAAATGTATATAATGCAATTAGTACATTTAAAAAATATTGATGCGAGAAAAGAAACTCAAAATTTACAAACTAATCAGCAATCTGACGAAAGCCTGGTTGGAAAAAAAATTGATGATAAGCCACTTGAGACCAACATTCCTAATCAAGTTAAAAATCAGCTTAAAAGCACTGATCAGATAAAAACTAATCCTGTAAAAAATTTATTAAAAGATAATCAAAGTGCCAAAATAGAAATAACAAGTTTTCAAGATTTAATTGATCAGGCAAACAAAGAAAAAGAAATAGAACTTAAGTACGATCTTGAAAGAAATGTAAAATTAGTAAGTTTTAATAAAGGCACAATTGATATTAGTTTCAATGAAAAACTAAACAAAAATTTCATCAAAAATCTTACAGAAAAATTGCTTCTATGGACAGGTGAAAGATGGATTATATCTTTAAGTAAAAATGCAGATGCAAAAAGTATCTATGAAAAAAACTTAGAAGATAAAAGCAACAAGGTGGAAGAGTTTAAGAAAAGTAAAATCGCTCAGGATATCCAAAAAGCTTTCCCAGATGCTAAGTTAATTGATCTAAAAGAAGAGGAATAAATGACTGACTTTTCCGACATGTTATCAAAAGCCAAAGCCATGCAAGAAAAAATGAAAGAGGCTCAAGATCAAATTAAAAAAATTGAAGTGGAAGGAGAGGCTGGAGGTAATCTTGTCAAAGTTGTTTTATCAGGAGATTATGAACTTAAATCAATAACGATTAGTGATGCAGTGAAAAAAGAGAACCAAGAAATAGTAAACGATTTAATAATTGCTGCCTATAATAACGCTAAAGAAAATCTAAAAAAGAAATCTGCAGAAGAATTATCTAAAGCAACGGGTGGTCTAAACTTACCTCTAGATTTTAAACTTCCTTTCTAATGGATAATGAAATTCCAGAAATCAACGAGTTAATTCAGCAATTTTCTAAATTGCCTGGTTTAGGACCTAAATCTGCAAAAAGGATTATTCTAAAATTAATTAATAATAAAGATAATATGGTTAAACCTTTGGCTAAATCTTTAGCTCAAGTTTATAAAAAAGTAGTTAGATGTGTTGATTGTGGAAATTTAAAAATTATAGATAAAATTTGCATTTGTTCCTCTGATAATTCCTACGATAAAATTTGCGTCGTCGAAAATCTTGCTGATATGTGGGTAATAGACTCTGCCAATATTTATAAAGGCCATTATCACATCCTAGGTGGAACATTAAATTCTAATGAAAACTATGAACAAAAAAATCTTTTAATTGAGTCTCTTGTTAAAAGGATTAAAAAAAATAATCTTAAAGAGGTAATTATTGCTACAAGTGCTACTGTTGAAGGGCAAACTACTGCACATTATATCGAAGATACCATTAAAAATGATAAGTTAAAAATTACAAAATTAGCTCAAGGCCTACCGGTTGGTGGAGAGATTGAACAATTAGATGATGGAACTTTATTTTCAGCTTTTAAAAATAGAGTGCCTGTAACTGAAAGTTAATTAGAAGCTTTTCTTTCTAATCTTTTTTGATGTAATAAAGGTTCTGTATAGCCTGAAGGTTGCACTCTTCCTTTGAAAACAAGATCGCAAGCCGCAGAAAAAGCCACTGACTTTTCAAAATTATCTGACATATTTTGATAACCTGGATCATTTTTATTTTGTGCATCTACAATTTTAGCCATTTTTTTCATTACTTCCATTACTTGATCCTTACTACAAATTCCATGGTGTAACCAATTAGCAATGTGTTGAGATGAAATTCTAAGTGTAGCTCTATCTTCCATCAAACCAACGTTATTAATATCAGGCACCTTTGAGCAACCAACACCTTGGTTAATCCATCTTACAACATAACCTAAAATTCCTTGGGCGTTGTTTTCTAATTCTCGATTAATGTCGTCTAATGCCCAGTTAGGTCTATCTGCTTTTGGAATTTCTAGAATATCCTCTAGTTTAGCTTTACTTCGTGATTTAATTTTATTTTGTTCATCAAAAACATTTACTTTGTGATAGTGCATTGAATGTAACGTTGCTGCTGTTGGTGAAGGAACCCATGCACAATTTGCACCTGATTTAGGGTGACCAATTTTTTGTTCCATCATGTTTGCCATTTGATCCGGCATAGCCCACATACCTTTTCCTATTTGAGCTTTACCCGAAAAACCACAATTTAATCCAATATCAACATTCCAATTTTCATAAGTTCCTAGCCAAGTTGATTTTTTCATATCTCCTTTAAATATCATAGGACCTGCCTCAAAAGATGTGTGCATTTCATCTCCAGTTCGATCTAAGAAACCAGTATTAATAAAAACAATTCTATTCTTAACTTGTCTAATACACTCTTTTAAATTAACCGTAGTTCTTCTTTCTTCATCCATAATTCCAACCTTAATTGAAAACTTTTTTATACCTAAAACTTCTTCAACTTTTTCAAAAAGAGTATTTGTGAAAGATACTTCCTCTGGCCCGTGCATTTTTGGTTTTACAATATAAACAGAACCAGTCCGGGAATTCTTTTTATTTTTAAAATCATGTAGAGCACATATTGTGGAAAAAAAAGCGTCCATTATTCCTTCAGGTATTTCTGAACCATCTTTTAACAGAATAGCTGGATTGGTCATTAAATGACCTACGTTCCTATTTAATAAAAGTGCTCTTCCGTGAAGAGAAATTTTTTCTCCATCTCGAGAAGTATAATTTCGATCAGAATTTAATTTTCTTACAAATTTTTTTTCATTTTTTTCCACATTAGCCGTGAGATCTCCCTTCATCAAACCGAGCCAATTACGATAACATTTAACTTTATCCTCTGCGTCAACAGCTGCAACTGAATCTTCATTATCAACGATAGTTGAAATTGCTGATTCAACTACAACATCTGAAATTGAAGCTTTATCTAATTTTCCTACCATATGATTTGGATCCATTGAAATTTCAATATGAAGGTTATTATTTTGAATTAAGATTGAACTAAGTTTTCCATTTTTTTCATTAAAAGCTACAAATTGATTTTTATTTTTTAGATTTTTTTCATCTTTATCGTTTAAAAATATTAAATCTTTATTTTTAATTTTAATTTCAGATATCTCACTCCAATTTAAGCCATCAATAGGCACACTTTCATCCAAAAATTTTTTAACATAAGTGATTACATTTTTTGCTTTTTCCTTGTTAAATTCTTTCCCTTTATCTCCAGGGATTACGTCGGTTCCGTACAAAGCATCATAAAGACTACCCCATCGTGCATTAGCAGCGTTCAAAGCGTACCTTGCATTATCTACCGGCACAACAAGTTGTGGACCTGCAATTGAAGCAATCTCACTATCAACGTTAGTAGTTTCAATATTAAAATCTTCTTTTTCTTCAACAATGTAAGAAATTGATTTTAAAAATTCAGTGTATTCTTTCTTGTTTAGCTCTTTACCTTTATTTTGTTTATGCCAATTATCAATCTGTTTTTGAATAGTTTCTCTTTTTTCAATCAATCTTTTATTTATAGGGGCAAGTTCATGAACGGTTTTTTCGAAACCATCCCAAAATTTGTCAGTTTGAATATCTGTCCCAGGCATGATTTCTTTATTGACGAAATCAAATAATATGGAACTAATTTTAAGGCCTTTTTTCTCAATATAACTCATAATCTGCCGTTCTTTACATTTTATTATAATACATTAATAGTAGCATTATTAACTCATTATGAAAAATTATTTAGATTTTGAGAAAGAAGTAAAGGCTCTTGAGCAAGAAGTAGATGGTTTAAAAAGCCCTTTTGGCTCTGAAGGAATTTCAGAAGTAGATACGCAAAAAATAAAAAATACCCAAAACGAAATCAATGAAAAACTTAAAGAGACATACGCTAATCTAAATAGTTGGCAACGAACTCAAGTTGCAAGGCACGAAGATAGACCTAAAGCAAATTTTTATATTAAAAAAATTTTTTCTCAATTTACATTATTATCTGGTGATCGTTATTTTGGTGATGATAAATCTGTTATCGCAGGGTTTGGATTAATTGATAAAAAATCTGTTTTAATTATTGGTCAAGAAAAAGGTGAAGATCTAAATAGTAGAATTGAAAGAAATTTTGGAATGATGAGACCGGAAGGTTATAGAAAATGTATAAGATTAATGAAGTTAGCTGATCGTTTTCAAATTCCTGTAGTAAGTTTTATAGATACGCCTGGTGCCTATCCTGGTTTAGGAGCTGAACAAAGAGGGCAAGCATCTGCTATTGCGAATTCAATAGAATGTAGCATGTCATTAACTGTTCCAAATATCTCAATCATCATTGGTGAAGGTGGATCAGGAGGTGCAATTGCTTTAGCTTCATCAAATAAAGTTATCATGTTGGAAAATTCTATTTACTCGGTAATTTCTCCTGAGGGATGTGCATCTATATTATGGCGCGATCCAAGCAAGTCCTTACAAGCAGCTGAAGCTATGAAGCTTACAGCAAAAGATTTATTAAAACTAGGAGTTATCGATGAGATAGTTTCTGAACCCCTCGGTGGAGCTCACAGGGATCCTGAAAGTATTGCTGCAGATATTAAGCATGCAATTATGAAAAATCTTAAAAGTTTTGAAAACTTTAGCAAAGAAGAAATTTACGATCATAGAAAGGCAAAATTCTTACAAATTGGAAGAGATCAAGGCTTTAGTAAATCTACAAATCTTGAGGGAGGTGGTTTAAGTTACAATGAGTCGAATATCCAAAAATTAGTATCTCATATAAGCAAAAACAAACTCATTTACGGTGGAATAGGCCTATTAGCGATAACTAGCTTAATTGCTCTTTTATTTTAGCCATTGTTGCAAAAAAACAATCGATTTAAATAATATTTTCTTCTATTGACTTTCACTAACCAAATCTATTTAAGGTTCAAATAACTAATCTTTGATTAGTTAAAGTTAATAAATATAAGGAACAAAAAACAATATGAGTACACTAAAAGGTAAAGTAAAGTGGTTCAATGGTACTAAAGGATATGGTTTCATTGAAAGAGAAGACAAAGAAAAAGACGTGTTCGTTCATTCTTCAGCTGTTAGAGACGCAGGTTTAAAATATTTAAATGAAGGTGATGAGTTAACGTTTGAAGTGGAGAGCACGGAAAAAGGTCCTTCAGCAGTTAAACTGCAGAAAACATCTTAATCTAAATTTCCAAAAATCACTGGTTAACGGGACTTTAAGATAAGCCTAAAGCTTTTTTATTGTCCCGCTAATTCCTTCTTGAAAAAGACACATTTATTTCTTAAATAGCTAACAATGTTTATAAAAAATAAATTATCTACACTTAGAACACATTCTCAAAGAATGCACGCTAGGCTATTGCTTAGCTTATAATCAAAAATATATAAATTTAACAAAAATTAAGATAAATATAACTAGGATGCAGCAGTAGCTCAGTTGGTTAGAGCACTAGTTTGTGGAACTAGGGGTCGGTGGTTCGAATCCACCCTGCTGTACCAAACAATGACAAAAGAAAAAAATAACAAACCATCTAAAGAACTTCCATCAGGGTTTGTAGACAGACAAGAAAAAGAATTACTCGTACGTGATTTTATAATTTCTAATATTAAAGAAATTATGATCAAGTACGGTTTTCAATATCTCGAAACCCCAAGTTTTGAATATTCAGATAGTATTGGAAAATTTTTACCTGATAAAGAAAGACCTGATGAAGGTGTATTTTCATTTAAGGATGAAACCAAGTGGATGTCTTTAAGATATGATCTTACAGCTCCACTGGCAAGATATGTGGCAAAAAATTATTTAGAAATTCCTAAACCATTTAAAAGATATCAATTAGGAACCGTATGGAGAAATGAAAAACCAGGGCCTGGAAGATTTAGAGAATTTTTACAATTCGATGCAGATTTTGTAGGAACAAAAAGCTTACAGGCAGATGCTGAGTTATGTGTTATGATTTCAGAAATTCTTGAAAAATGTGGTCTCTCAAAATCAGAATATATAATCAAGATTTCATCTAGGAAAATCGCTGAAGAATTGTTTAAAAAAATAAATATAAAAGATAATGAACAAAAACTCACCACTCTTAGAGCCTTAGATAAAATTGATAGAATTGGTTGGAGTGGAGTAAAAGAATTATTAGGTGAGGGAAGAAAAGATAAGTCTGGTGATTTCACAAAAGGTGCAAATTTAAAGCCAGAAGATATTAAAAAGATAGAAGAAACTCTTAAGAAGAATTTACCTGAAACAAAAGATTTAGTTGAGATATTGAAAATTTTTAAAGATTACAATTTTAAAAATTTTGAATTCGATGCATCAGTTATTCGAGGTCTAGAATACTATACAGGAGCAATTTTTGAGGTGAATTTAAATTTTGATGTAACAAACAATAAAGGGCAAATAATTCAATTTGGATCTATTGGAGGCGGGGGAAGATACGATAATTTGGTAAATAATTTTGGAAATTATGATGCTCCTGCTACGGGAATATCTATTGGCCTAGATCGTTTAGTATATGCTTTGATGCAAAAAAAAGAATTTAATGTAAAGCAATCTAAACCAGTCGTGATTTGTGTTTTCGATAAAAATTCAATGAAAGATTATATAAATGTTCAAACAATATTAAGAAAAGCTGGTATAAGTGCCGAAATTTATCCTGGAGAAAGTAAGCTAAAAAAACAAATGGAGTATGCGAATAAAATAAAATCTCCTGCAGTTATTTTATATGGCGAGAATGAAATTAAGTCCGGTAAGCTGACATTAAGGAACTTAAGTTCAGGAGAAGAAAAATTAATTGAAATAAAAGAATTAGTTAATGAAATCAAAAAAATTGTCTGAGACAATAATTAAAACTTTTAAAAGTAATGGTTTTGTTTTATCAGAACCCGATGTTCTTTTAGACTCAGATTATATTATTGAAAGGTCAGGTGAAAAATTTAGAAGTTCAATGTTTACTTTTGATAGAGAAGATGGGAAAACGATGTGCCTAAGACCAGATTTAACAGTTGCATCATGTATAAGTTTCTTACAAAACAAGTCATCCTCAAAAATTTATTACTCTGGTCAAGCTTATCGAAGATCAGGAGTCAAAGGCGCAAACTTCATTAATGATCAATTAGGCATCGAAATTCTAGGTTCAAAAAATCTCATTAAAGATGATTTTAAAGTAGTTAGCACAATCTTAAGTTCAGCAAAAAAAATTAAAATGAAAAAAATTAAAATTAAAGTAGGTGATATAAGTTTATTTAAGAGCTTGGTCAATGCTCTTGAGATGCCAGAAAGATGGAGGCTAAGATTAATAAGACACTTTTGGAGACCAAGATATTTTGAAGAACTTTTAAAGAGATTAGAAAAAAATACAGATATTGATGCAGTAACTTTTGATGCAGATAAAAAAAGATTTTATGAAATGAAAAAATTTGATCAAGATAAAGTGATTGCCGGAAGGTCAATATCAGAAATTTTAAAAAGATTTGATAAAAAAATTAAAGATCCAAGATCATTTGTAGATGGAAAAAAAATTGTAAAAATTATCAAAACCTTTTTAAAAATTAATTGTGAACTCTCAAAACTAGATAATGAGTTACTAAATTTTGCAAACAAAAATAACCTTAAAGTAAACATATTTAAAAATTTTAAATCTATCCAAAATTTGAAAAAACTTAATCAAGATATTAATTTTGTTACAAATTTTGGTAGAGACGTTGAATATTATACTGGAATTGTGTTCGAAGTATTCTCGGGTACTAAAGAAATTGCTTCAGGTGGTCGTTATGATGATTTACTTAAAAGTTTAGGAGCCAAAAGGAGTATTCCTGCTGTTGGTGCAGCAATAAACTTAAAAAATATATGAAAGATTTGATTACAATAGGTTTGCCAAGTAAAGGGCGATTAAAAGAAAAATCAATATCATTTTTTAATGACAATGGGTTGAAAATTTTACAAAGTGAAAAAGAAAGAAATTACTTTGGAACAATCGAGAATAAACCTAATATTAAAATTATATTTCTACATGCTAAAGAAATTATTCAAAGATTAGGAGATGGAACACTAGATATTGGTGTATCTGGTCTAGATCTTTTAAAAGAGTCAGGCAAAAATTTACAAAGTAAAATAAATATCCAAAAAAAACTTGATTTTGGAAATGCAAACCTAGTGATTGCAGTACCAGATGACTGGATAGATGTGCAGACAATTGCTGATCTTGAAGAAATATCATTTGATATAAGATCAAAAAGAAATACTAGATTAAGAGTAGCAACTAAGTATCCAAATCTAACAAATTATTTTTTAATTTCCAAAGGAGTAACTCAATATAAATTGATACCCAGTCTAGGTGCCACTGAAACTTATCCATTTATAGGTTCCTCAGAAATTATCATAGACATAACTTCCACCGGTAAAACTTTAGCTGATAACAATTTAAGAGTATTGAAAGATGGGTTGATATTGAATTCTTCTGCCTGTTTATTTACTACAAAAAAAAAAACTTTAAAGTTGAATAATTTTTTAAGTGGTTTGATTAGTTGATTAGTTTTTATTTACCAAGTTAAAATATTTTTATTTAGATTGATAAATTTACCATTTAATGTTTCAGCATTATCCAGGATATCAATTATATTTAAGGCTACATTTTGTGGATCTAAAATTCCACCAGGATTAATTTTTGTTCTTACTTTTCCTGGGCAAATAGAAATAACGTTAACACCATAATCTCTCTTTAGATCAATTGATAAATTTTTTGAAAATGAATTCATCATACTTTTAGTTCCTTTATAAACATAGTCTCTCCCTGATGTATTGTGTTCGGTACTACCATATTGGCTGCTAATATTTAGTATTGATTTAAGGCTATGTCTCTTGGAATATTTTAAAACTACTTCCGCAAATTTCAAAATTGAAATTGCATTAATATTTGAGGCAGAAACAAAGTTATCGTAATCGATTTGGTTAAAATTTTGATTTTTACCTCCCCAAACCCCCGCATTATTAATAATAATATTTATTGGTTTATCCTTTACGAGATTGATAATAACATCGATATTTTCAATTTTACTTTGATCACACTGACAAATTTGTAGATTGTTGTTTGACAATTTATTCAAATTTTCGCAGTCTTTATTATAAGTCGCTAAAACAAAATTATTTAAACTTAAAAACTTTTTAGTTAATTCGTAGCCTATTCCTGAATTAGCACCAGTAATTAAAATACTTTGTCTTTCAATTCTTTTACCAATATTTTTTTTTGAAGTGATATCGAACTTTTTCTTATAAAAATAATTTTTTAATAGCCTTCTTAATCCCATCCATAATTATATCATAAATTAAATACTAAAACTTTCATCATTCTTATTGCTTTTGATTTTGTTGTAAAAAAAAAGGATGCAAAATTGCAGCCTTTTTTAAATCTTTGGGTAGGTGAAATTACATTCGCTTATCTCAATCCAAAATATAATAAAAACAACACTAATTTACTTACTACATTTTAAGTAAGAGAAATCTGACCTCAAACTCGTCCAACTTTCAGAAGATTAATACATTAAATAACTAATTAGAAGTTAAATATATTAATTTACGATTATATTCTTCGATCAAATTATTTTTCCAAGAAATTTTTAGTTTATTTTCAAAAAATAGATTGAGTTCTTCTGGATTGAAAGTTGTTTTAAGATCATATCCATCATATGAAATTAAAGATATTTCTCTAGTTTTAAATTTTTTTATAAATTTAACATAATTATCTATAACTATTTTAGGCATTTCAACAAAACTAGCGGCATTGTGAAAATGATCTATTTCTACATCTACTTTTTCTATTAACCAAGGCGGTATACATAAAATTTCTAATTCATCATTATTTTGAAAATTTATTTTATCTAAATTTTTTAAATCCAGGTAATTTTTAACTTTTTTTCCAAAGTGATGTTCTAAATATTTTGTACCTACATATATGTTTGGAACAGCATCTAAATAAAGAATCTTTTTTATATTTGAAAAATTTGTAATTAAAAAGTGTACATTTGTTCCAAAACCACCTCCAATTTCAAAAAAACTATTTATATTTTTAAAATTAAATGATTTTGATAATTCCTCTATTCTATATGCCATTTGTAAATATATTGTAGAATATTTTACTCCTAATTTTTCAAATATTTGAATACATCCAAATTCTGTAGTATTTTTAAAATGATATTTATTTATTAAATTTTCAACATTTTTATTATTTTGATACACAATTGCTTGGTTTTTAATAAAATAATTTATGTAATCTTGAGTAAGATTTAATTGACCATTAAAAACTTTATTTAAAATTGGCAAAGAAAATATTTTGCTAATTATTCTACCTTTAATATTAAATTCATTTCGTATATCTGAAGGTATATTATCACCAAAGGATGTTCCAATTCCAGCACTGGAACCTCTAAAATCACTTAAACCTTTTTTTTTAATCTCAAGTATTGCTCTACTATTTTTGTAATCCCAATATGGTCCAGAGGAGTAAAGTAATCTATTAACTTTTTTTTCGTCTTTAATTAAGTTATCTAATAGCATTTGAGATCTTAATATTAATTTTTAATTATGATAATAAATATAAATAAAAGCAGAATAGTAACTAAATTTAACGTGTATCATCTTCTGTAAACCTAGACGAAAACAGAGAAAATTACTACATTGAATTAACATTGTTACTTGATTGTAACTGAGATAAAAAAAAATCCTCAAGAAGTGTTTATTTTCTTGAGGATTTTTAATTTTTGAGTAGGGTTTTTAAGTTTACATTCCCATTCCACCCATTCCACCCATGCCGCCGCCCATTGGAGGCATTGCAGGACTAGCATCTTTTTCCTCAGGTTTGTCCGCTATCATCGCTTCTGTTGTAATCAAAAGTCCAGCGATAGAAGCAGCATCTTGTAATGCAGATCTAACAACTTTAGTCGGATCAATGATACCCTTAGCAAACATGTCAACGTACTCTTCGTTTTGAGCATCGTATCCTTGAGAAGCCTTTTTACCCTCTATAAGTTTCCCTACAACTACTGAGCCATCGACACCAGCATTTGCAGTAATTTGTCTTACTGGTGCTTGAAGGGCTTTTTTTACAATTTCTAAACCGGCTTTTTGATCATCGCCTTTTACTTTTAAACCGTCTAAATCTTGTGCAGCATAAAGTAGGGCGCAACCACCACCGATTACTACTCCTTCTTCTACAGCTGCTCTTGTAGCGTTAAGCGCATCTTCAACTCTATCTTTTCTTTCTTTAACCTCTACTTCAGTAGCACCACCAACTTTAATCACAGCAACACCACCGGCAAGTTTAGCTAATCTTTCTTGAAGCTTTTCTTTATCGTAGTCTGAAGTTGTTTCATTGATTTCTGCTCTAATCTGATTACATCTTGCTTCGATATCAGATTTTTTACCCTCTCCAGCTACAATCGTACTATTTTCTTTATCAATTTTTACTTTTTTACAAGAACCTAAATCTCCAATTTTTACATTCTCTAACTTGATACCAAGATCTTCAGAAATTACTTGTCCACCACTTAGAATAGCAATATCTTCTAACATTGCTTTTCTTCTATCACCAAAGCCTGGCGCTTTTACTGCCACAACTTTTAATCCTCCTCTTAATTTGTTAACAACTAAAGTCGCCAAAGCTTCGCCTTCAACATCTTCAGAAATTATCATCAATGGTCTGTTAGCTTGGACTACTGACTCTAACAATGGAACCATCGGTTGTAAGTTAGTAAGTTTTTTCTCTACTAAAAGAACTAAAGGATTCTCAAGTTCTGTTATCATTTTTTCTGTGTTTGTTACAAAGTAAGGAGACAGGTATCCTCTATCAAATTGCATACCTTCTACAACATCTAATTCTGTTTCAACTCCTTTAGCTTCTTCTACTGTAATAACACCCTCGTTACCAACTTTTTGCATTGCTTTTGAAATCATGTCACCAATTGATTTCTCACCATTTGCTGAAATAGTTCCAACTTGAGCAACTTCTTCGTTAGCTTTAACTTTTTTAGAAGACGATTTTAACTTCTCAATTACTTGCTCTACAGCTTTATCGATACCTCTTTTGATATCCATTGGGTTCATGCCTGCAGTTACGTATTTTAATCCTTCGTTAACAATTGCTTGAGCTAATATTGTTGCAGTAGTTGTACCATCTCCAGCATTATCATTAGTCTTGCTAGCAACTTCTTTAACCATCTGCGCACCCATATTTTCAAACTTGTCCTCAAGCTCAATCTCTTTAGCTACTGAAACTCCATCTTTAGTAGTTCTTGGAGCTCCATAGGACTTGTCCATAACTACGTTTCGCCCTTTTGGACCTAAAGTTACTTTGACAGCGTTCGCTAGAGTGTTAACTCCAGTTAGCATTTTAGATCTAGCCTCTGTGTCAAATTTAATTATTTTTGCCATTTTATTCTCCTCTTAAGGTTATCTTTTAATTTTTGAAATACCCATTATGTCTGATTCTTTCATAATGCTATATTCTTTACCGTCAATTTTAACTTCAGTCCCAGACCATTTTCCGAATAAAACTATATCTCCAACTTTTACATCCATTGGAGCAAGTTTTCCCGTATCATTCATAGCACCAGGTCCCACGGCTACTACTTCGCCTTCCTGGGGTTTTTCTTTGGCTGTATCAGGGATGATAATTCCACCTGAAGTTTTTTCTTCAGAGTCTAGAACTTTAATAAGCACACGATCGTGCAGGGGTCTAAATTTCATATGTATTTTCTCCTATAAATTTTGATGTAGTGTTGATATGGTATGTTTTGATTAGAATTCAAGAGGCAAAAATCATTAAAAAAACCAATAAATACTGTATTTTATGAGGGTAAAAAAGATATAGGGAGCAAATTAATACATTGAAGGAACTTAAACACTTATCGGAAATATACAAACACTACGACACATTTGTAATAGATTTGTGGGGAGTAGTGCATAATGGCATAACATTAAAGTCTAAAGCTATAGAGGCTGTTGATTTCCTTTATAAAGATTCAAAAAAAATAGTTTTTTTATCTAATGCACCGAGACCTAGTTCTAAAGTTATTAATTTTTTATTGAAAATGAATATGGATGAAAAATATCTTTCTAAAGTTATAACATCAGGAGAGGCTGCAATGCACGCAATTAATCAAAATAAATTCGGAAAAACTTTTTTTCACCTTGGCCCACCTAGGGATAGCTCTCTTTTTGAAAAACAGAAAGAAAATAAAACAGAAATTTCAAAGTGTGATTTTATTTTATGCACAGGTTTATTTGACGATCAAGATGAAGATATAAATTATTATAAAAAATTTTTACAAAAACAAATTTCTAAAAAACTAGTTTGCACTAATCCTGATTTAACAGTACACAGAGGAGATATCGAGGAGCTTTGTGCAGGTTCCGTAGCCAAAGTATTTGAGAAGCTTGGTGGAAAAGTTATTTATTATGGAAAACCACACAAAGAGGTTTACAGCCAGTGTTTTCATGAGAGTGAAAAAGTTTTAGCTATAGGAGATAATTTAAGAACAGATATTAAAGGAGCTAATAATTTAAATATAGACTCAATATTTATCACTGACGGTGTTCATCGGCAAGAGATTGGTGACTCAACAAAACTTGATACTCTTTTAACGAAATATAAAGTAAAGACTAATTTCTTCCAGAAAGAATTAACTTGGTAAAATGAAAACTTATAATAACCTAAATTTAAATTCAAAGCATCGTAGAGGCGTAATAGCAATAGGTAATTTTGATGGAATACATTTGGGTCATCAAAAAGTAATTAATGACGCAAGAAGGAAGGCTAAGAAAAATAGATTACCTTTTGGCTTAATGACCTTTGAACCGGTGCCAGTAATGTTTTTTAATAAAAAAATAAAAAATCACAGAATAAACTCTTTAGAACAAAAAAAAGATCAACTAAAAAAATTGAAATTAGATTTCTTAATTGTTATAAAGTTTAATAAAAACTTTTCGTTTTTATCGCCTAGAGAATTTATTAAAAAGATTATTCATAAAAAAACTAGTTGTAGATTTTTATATGTAAGTAAAAATTTTAGATTCGGTTTTAAGCGTAAAGGAAATATTGAAACCTTAAAGAAATACGAAAACCAATATAATTTTAAAAATGTAATCGTAAAGCCCTTTAAAGCGAAAAAAAAAATTATCTCTTCAACATTTATAAGAAAAAAAATAAGAAAAGGTCATATTGAAGAAGTTAATAAATTATTAAATCGTAACTGGTGCATTAAAGGTAAAGTTATTAAAGGCCAAAAAAGAGGTCGTAAAATTGGCTTTCCAACATGCAATCTTAGACTAAATAGTTATGTAATACCACGGCTAGGTGTTTATGCTGTAAAAGTTAAAACTAATAATGTTAGTAATAATGGCATAGCAAATATAGGATATAGACCAACCTTTAATGGTCAGAGTTTGTTATTAGAGACAAATATATTTGGAATTAACAAAAATTTATATAATAAAGTAATTACTGTTAGTTTTAAAAAATTTTTAAGGGCAGAGAAAAAATTTAAAAGCTTTGAGTATTTAAAAAAACAAATAAAAATTGATATCAAACAAGCTAAAAAATAATGTCTAAAGATACTCTTCAACTTCCTAAAACAGCTTTTTCTATGAAAGCAAGTCTACCCACCAAGGAACCAGAAATTTTAAAAAAATGGGAAAAAAATAAAATTTTTGAAAAACTAAGAAAAAGTTCAAAGGGTAAAGAAAAATTTGTATTACATGATGGACCACCCTATGCGAACGGGCATATTCATATGGGTACAGCACTAAATAAAATTCTAAAAGACATTATTACTCGATTTCATCAAATGAATGGCAAGGACTCAGTTTATGTACCAGGTTGGGATTGTCATGGACTGCCAATCGAATGGAAAATTGAAGAACAATATAAAAAAAAGAAAAAAAATAAAGACGAAGTTCCAATAAAAAATTTTAGGCAAGAGTGTAGAGAATTTGCAAAAAGTTGGATTGAAGTTCACATAAAAGAGTTCAAACGATTGGGGGTTATCGGTGATTTTGAAAATTATTACTCAACAATGAGTTATGAAGCTGAGGCTCAAATTGTGAGAGAGTTAGGTAAATTTCTTATAGATGGAAGCTTATATCAAGGCTTCAAACCAGTCCTGTGGTCTACGGTTGAAAAAACTGCTCTGGCAGATGCGGAAGTTGAGTATATGAATCATACTTCAAATACAATCTACGTAGCATTTAAAGTAAAGGAAACTAAAAAGGATTTTTTAAAAGACACAAGTGTAATTATTTGGACTACTACACCATGGACTATACCAGCCAACAAAGCTCTAGCCTTTAACAGTAGCATCGAATACTCAGTTTTAGAAATTGATGACCTTGAGAATTTTAAAGATAAAAAAATTATTGTAGCTAAAAACTTAATAGATACTATTACCAAAGAATGTGAAATTAAAAAATTTAAAGAATTAAAATCTTTTAAAGGATCAGAGCTTAAAGACACTATTTGTAGCCACCCATTTGCTAAAATAAATTTTGACTACGACGTTCCAATGTTAGATGCACAGTTTGTAAATTTAGAACAGGGAACAGGAATCGTTCATTGCGCCCCAAGCCATGGTCCAGATGATTTTAATTTATGTTTAAAAAATAATATACCATCTCTTTATACAGTTGATAACGCTGGTCTTTATACTAAAGAAATACCTTACTTTACTAATACTCACATATTTAAAGCAGATCCAATCGTTATAGAAAAATTAAAAGAACAAAAAAAATTACTGAAAAATGATAAACTTAATCATAGTTATCCTCATTCGTGGAGATCTAAAGCCCCTTTAATTTATAGAGCAACACCGCAATGGTTTATTTCTATGAAAAAAAATGATCTTAGAAAAAAAGCAATTAAAGCAATTAATAATACTAATTTTTTTCCTAATAAAGGAAAAGAAAGATTATTATCTATGGTCGAGGGTAGACCGGATTGGTGTGTTTCAAGACAAAGAGTTTGGGGCGTTCCATTACCAATTTTTATAAATAAAAAAACAAAAGAACCTCTTAGAGATCAAAAGGTAATAGATAGAATAGCTAATATTTACGAAAAACAAGGGTCTGATTGTTGGTTTACAGATGATCCAAAAGTGTTTCTGGGAGACGATCATAATCCTGATGATTATGAGAAACTTAAAGACATTGTTGAAGTTTGGTTTGATAGCGGATCAACGCATAGTTTTGTTTTGGAAAAAAGAAAAGATTTAAAATGGCCTGCTGACATGTACCTTGAAGGTTCCGACCAGCATAGGGGCTGGTTTCACTCTTCTTTATTAGAATCCTGCGGAACAAGAGGTAAAGCTCCATTCGAAAGTATTCTTTCACACGGTTTTGTCGTTGATGGCAAAGGTATGAAAATGTCAAAATCAATGGGAAATGTCATATCTCCAGAGGATATTTTGAAAAATTATGGAGCAGATATTCTGAGAGTATGGGTCGCAGCTTCAGATTACTCTGAAGATCTTAGAGTTGACAAGAGTATTTTAACTCAACACGCTGAGTCCTATAGAAAAATTAGAAATACTTTTAGATTTATGCTTGGAAATATAAAAGATAAATTTGAAGAACAAAATTTTAAAAAATTGCAACTAAACGACTTTGATGAATTAGAGCAATATATCTTACATAAAATTTATCATATCAGCAAATCTGTAGAAATTAATTTAAAAAATTATAATTTTCATAAACTATATAAGGAATTGTTAAATTTTTGTACTTTAGATCTCTCGTCCTTTTATTTCGATATAAGAAAAGATGTTCTTTATTGTGATAACTTTAATTCAAAAAAAAGAAAAAATTGTGTAATAGTTTTGAACATAATTCTGGAGAGCTTAGTTAAATGGTTTGCCCCTATACTAGTTTTTACTACTGATGAAATTTTCAGCCTTATTAATAAAGAAAGTAAGAGTATTCACGAGTATACTTTTGTAGAAATACCAAAAAAATGGGAAAATAATAAATTAAGTGAAAAATGGGAAAAATTATTTAAAATTAAGCAAGAAGCCAATGTTGCAATAGAAGCAAAGAGATCTAGCAAAGAAATAGGATCAAGTTTAGAGGCAGAAATTAAATTAGTTGTAAATAAAAAAAGTTTTGAACTATTGAAAAATTTAAATTTAGCGGAATATTTTATTACCTCTAAAGCAGAGTCAATATTATCAGAAAGTAATGAAATAAAGATTGAAGTAAACAAAGCAACTGGAAAGAAATGTGAGAGGTGTTGGAAAATTTTAGAAAAAAAATGCAGTAGAGCGGAATGCCCTATTTTGTAAAATAATGACCTTATTGACCAACCTAAAAGTAAAAAAAGAATTATTTTTTAAACGACAAAATATCTTTTACTTATTAATTATTTCTATAATTTTTTTTTTAGATAGATATTCAAAAAATACCGTATTGAAGAATTTTGATGAAAAGTCTCATTATATTAACAATTTTATTAATTTTGACTTAATTTGGAACATCGGGATAGGTTTTGGTTTACTAAGCACAGACTCAAATGTTTTTTATAACTTAATTACAATTATAATTGGAATAGTGATAACAATTTTAGTTTATATCTCTGTTAAATCTGAAAAATTAGATAAACTTGTATATTCTATTATTATTGGAGGCGCACTTGGGAATTTCTATGATCGATTAGTTTATAATGCTGTGCCAGATTTTATTGATCTTCATTATGACAACTTTCACTGGTTTACCTTTAATGTTGCAGATATATTCATTACAATAGGAATATTTATATTTATTATTAAAGAGTTTATTTATAAAAAATTGTAAAAATGAAAAAATCGAATTTTCTATTAATATTATTTATCCTTTTAATATCTTGCAGTAGTTTGAGTGATGCAAAAAAAGTTCTCAAAAATGAAAAAGTAACAACAACTGATGAATTTTTAGTAAAAAAAAGAAATCCACTGGTGATACCACCTGATTTCGAAGAGGTCCCAATACCAGGTTCTCAACCGAAAAAAATAATAAATGAAGAAGAAAAGATAAAAAGAATTTTAAACGCCCCTAAAAATGAAAATAATTCTACAAGTAAATCTTCTTCAGTTGAAAATTCAATATTAAAAAGAATACGTAAGTGAACAATATAAATCTAACTTTTAAAAATAATATTTGGATTAAAGATTATAAAAATGGCTTATCAAATAATTTTTCTAAAAAATTTGATAAAATTTTTTTAGAAATAAAATCAGATATTAAAAATACGAACAAAACACTTCACGTCTTAGATAAAAATTTTAAATTTAATTTTAATGTTAAAGACCTTAAAAATTTCAAAAAATTTAAATCAATTGTATTTATTGGAATTGGTGGTTCTATTTTAGGTACTGAAGCTATTTATACTTTTTTTAGAACTAGAATAAAAAAAAAAATTTTCTTTTTAAATAATATAGACGAAAGTCAAATAGCTACTTTAAAAAAAAAAAATTTATCAAAAATCTTGTTTATAATCACTTCAAAATCAGGGAGTACGATTGAGACGTTATCAAATACATTCGCACTAAATATAATAAAAAAAAATGCAAAAAACATTATTATAATTTCTGAAAAAAAAAATAATTTATTATTTTCATTAGCAAATAAATTTGACTTATTTTATATCGAACATAAAAATTATATAGGCGGCAGGTACTCGGTTCTTTCGGAAGTTGGTATCATTCCCTCTTATCTAATGGGAGTTAATATAAACAAATTAAGATTAAATTTACTCGGATGTCTAGCAGGAAAGGGAAAAAATTTACTCAAAAAAAGTATAATCAATCTTGCAATCTTAATGAAATCAAAAAAAATAAATAATTTAATTTTTTTAAATTATTTTCCTGAATTAGAAAAATTTTTATACTGGTCTCAACAACTAATTGCCGAAAGTTTAGGAAAAAATAATAAAGGTTTCCTTCCGTTAATTTCTAATGCTCCAAAAGATCACCACAGCTTATTACAATTATATTTAGATGGACCTAAAGATAAATTTTTTAATATTATAAGTTTTGAAAAAGAAGCAAAAGAAAAGATAAATCTCAAAAATTTGAAAATTAACAATTTCTTGAACAAAAAAAGACTAAGTTATGTTAAAAATGCTCAAAAAAAAGCTGTAATCAAATCTTTTAAAATAAAAAAAATTCCATTTCGAGAATTTAGAATTAAAAATGCCAATGAAGAAGCACTAGGTGAATTGTTTTCTTTTTTTATTATTGAAACAGTAATATTAGGAAAGCTTCTTAATTTAAACCCATATGACCAACCAGCTGTCGAGCAAGTAAAGGTTTATACAAAAAAATTTCTTACTTAAATATCCCAAATATAATTTTAGATCGGCCGTATTTTTTTATTTCAACTATCTTTAAAAAACTTTTGAATTCATCTTCACAGTTATCTTCTCTGTGAGTAATTACAATATGATTCTTATTAAAAATTTTTTTTTTTTTAATAAGTTCTAAATTTTTTAAAAAATTATTATCTGAAAAAGGAGGGTCTAAAAAGAAAATATTAAATTTTTCGTTAAAACCTTTATTCAAAACTGCTTCTATTCTATCAGTATAAATTTTAGACTTATTTATTAGTGAAAATCTAATTAAATTTTCCTTCAAAATATTTGAGGCATTGATATCTTTCTCAATAAATGTAACTTTCTTTGCTCCCCTAGAAATACACTCAATTCCGAAGGATCCAATACCAGAATATAAATCTAAAATATTTGAGTCTTCGGTTCGTACGTTGATTAAATTTGAATGTTTTAAAATATTAAAGATGTTCTCCTTAACATTATCTTTAAGTGGTCTTGTATAAGAGTTTTTTAAAAAATTTAAAGATCTACCTTTTAATGTCCCGCTAATAATTCTCATTTTTATCAATTACTTTCCATCCAATATCTTTTCGGTAAAAACTATGTTTAATATTTAACTTTTTAATGTTTAATATTATTTTTTTTCTAATATTATTAAAACTATCTCCAGTTGAAGATATATTTAATATTCTTCCCCCATTTGACCTGATCTCTTTATTAAAATATTTAGTCCCTGCATGAAATATAAAATCTGTATTTGATAGCTTGACTTTTTTAATATTATTAATACGTAAATTTTTTTTATATTTTTTTGGATAACCTTTCGCACATAATACAATTGTCATACTTTTTTGTTTTTTCCAACTTATCTTCGTTTTTCTCAAGTTGTTAGATGCTGCATTTTTAAAAATTTTCACAATGTCAGTTTTTAATCTGGGCAATATAACTTGGCATTCGGGATCCCCCATTCTAACGTTGTATTCTATTAAGAACGGTTCGTTATTTTTAATCATTAACCCAACATATAAAAATCCACTATAAGGATTTTTTTTTCTTTTAAGGGCTTTCAAAGTAGGTGTTATTATTTTTGATATAATCTTTTTTTCTAATTTTTTTGTGACAATTGGAGCTGGAGAGTATGCACCCATGCCACCAGTATTAGGACCTTTGTCATTTTCGTAAACACGTTTATGATCTTGAGCTGTACCAAAAAATTTAAAACTATTATTATCTACTATTATAAAGTAACTAGCTTCTTCTCCTTCTAAAAATTCTTCAAGTATAACTTTTCTTGATGATTTAAATTTTCCTTTAAATATTTCAGAAGCTGTTTTAATAACTTGTTTTTTTGATTTACAAATCGTAACACCTTTCCCCGCCGCTAATCCATCAGCCTTAACTACAAGAGGAAGAATACTTATTTGTAAAAATTTTTTCACTTGATGTAATTTATTACATATTTTGAAGTTAGCAGTTGGCACATTATTTTGAGCACAGATCTTTTTCATAAATGCTTTTGATCCCTCCAATTTTGCTGCATATTTATTTGGACCAAAAACCTTTACTTTATTCTTTTTTAATAAATTAACTAATCCTAGTACTAATGGCTCTTCCGGACCAACTATTACTAGGTCAATTTTGTGAAACTTAATTAATTTTAAAACGTCTTTAAAAGCTAAGATATTAACTGCAACATTTGTAGCTAATTCAGATGTACCAGCGTTACCAGGAAAACAAAATATTTTTTTTACCAAGCGAGACTCAGATATTTTTTTGCATAAAGCATGCTCTCGTCCGCCGCTTCCTATTAATCCAATATTCATTATAGATTTTATATTGTATAATTTATTGATGAGTAAAAAAAAAGCTAAACTTATTTTTAAGCACAATTATTTTGAAATTGTTGAAGAGGGAGACTATGTTTTATGTGCGATATCCGGAAAAGAAATACAACTAAAAAATCTTAGCTACTGGAATGTAGATTTGCAAGAGGCCTATTTTTCATCAATAGAAGCTAATGAGAGATTTAAATTACAAAAAAAATAATCCTATTTCCATCTATTGTGAGTCCAGATCCACTGACCGGGATTTCTTAATATCATTTTTTCTAAAACTTTATTCAATTCAAGACTAAGTTCTAATTTATCTCTAAAATTTTTTGGATTTATTCTTTTTTGAAACTCAATTTTAAATTTATTATCTTTAATTCTTTCGATGTAAACTGGTACTATTTCTAGATTAAATTTAATTGAAAGTTGAGAGGGCAAGGTTGTTGTAAGAGCTGGTTGATTAAACAAATTAATTTTTTCACCTTCACTTATTCTTTGATCAATCATTAAAGCAATACAATGATTTTTTTTAATAAATCCTATCGTTTCTCTCACTCCATTTATCCCTTTTTTAATTTGATTTTTACACACATATTTCCTTCTAAGAAACTCCATAAATGGATTTATAAAAATATTATTTAAAGGTCTATAAATAGTAGCTAATGAAATATTCCTTTTTGTAATTTCCATAGACATCAATTCAAAATTTGCAAAGTGTCCTGATATAAAAATTACGGGTTTATTTTCTTTAGCTATTTGTAGTAAGTTTTCTTCTCCATCTAAAATTACAAATTTATTTTCTCTTCTAAAACGATTTAAAAAAATATATTCAATGAATGTTTTTCCATAATTGCTCCACATATCCTTCACTATCCTACTTTTATCCTTCAAAGAAATTGTACTAGAAAAAATTTTAAGGTTTTTATTTATTATTTTATTTGATCTAAAAAATGGGCCAATTAAAATAAACACCCCTGAAAAAAATTTTCTACTGAGTTTTATTCCCAAAATACGTCCTATAAAAAAAAATAAGTACACGAATAATGACTGTAAGAAATAATTGAGTGTTCTAAACATATAAGGAATTGATTTTTTTAAAAAGCTTTTCTTTATTATAAATTTCTAGAGATACTTTAAGATAATTTATTTTTTTTAGTTTATAGTGATTTATTTTATAATAATCTTTTTCTGTCATTATAACTTGATAATTTTCCATTTCAGCTTCTCTTAAAATATTTTGCATTTCTGCTTTGGAAAATTGATAATGATCAGGAAAGATTTTTTTTTTAAAAATTTTAAGATTATTTTTCTCAACTAATTGAAAAAAATTTTCTGGGTTACCAATAGCAGCTAATGCTAATAATTTCTTATTTTTGAATTGGTCTAAGTTAATCGGCTTATAGAACGAATAAAATATTTCTAACTTTTTATTAATATTTAAAATTTTATTTTCAAAATTAATATTTTTGCTTCCATTGATTATAACTATCTCTACATTTTTCAAAATTGATAAATTTTCTCTCAAAGGACCAGAAGGTAAAACCATTCCATTCCCAATTAATTGGTTGTTGTTAAAACAGACAATGCTCAAATTTTTTTTTATTTTATAATCTTGAAGACCATCATCTAAGATAACTATATCAAAGTTAGATTTTTCAGCCTCTTTTAAGCCTTCAATTCTATTCTTGCTAATAATTAAATTTTTAAAATAATTTTTGATAAGACTATACTCATCATTATGATTCTTATAATATTTTCTAAGAATCAGAGGTTTTTTTCCTAATTTAGAAAGCTCATTGGCTAGAAGAATAGAAGTAGGTGTTTTGCCAGTGCCACCTAAATATATATTGCCAACACATATAACAGGTATTTTAAAGTCTCGAGTTTTAGTAATTTTTTTTTTTAAGAAAGTAAAAAAAATAACAATTAACGTTAATGGAAAAAATAAAATTGAAATTAAACCAATTTTCCTGTCCCAAAATTTAGGTTTATTTATTTTTATCATCTAAAAAATTATTAATAAGTATCATTGTATCAGTTAAGGTTTTATGTGCTAATTTATTAATCAAATGTTTACTTTGATTAGTATCTTTTTTGGAATCCTCTAAATCTTGGACTAAATTATCACTTAGCTCTAAATAATTCTCTACTTTCTTTGAAAAATGATTTTCCTCTAATACTTTATATATATCTTCAAAATTAGAAATATATGGACCATTATAGATTTTACACCCTAATTGCGCAGCTTCAATAGGGTTTTGTCCTCCTTGATCTTTTAATCTTAGAATCATTGATTTTCCCATATACACACTTTTAGCGTATTTAAAAAAACTTGTTAAAGCGCCAAAGTAGTTAACAATAATGATTTCCTTTTTTTGTAAAATATTTTCATTTTTGTCCAATATTTGTACATTTAGATTAAACTTTTTGGCCAATAATAGAATTTTTTCTGACCTCTCAATATGTCTAGGTGCAATAATTGTGATAATATCCTTAAACTTTTCTTTAAGCTTAAGATGAGTTTTGATACAAAAAATATCTTCCTCTTTATGAGTGCTTGCCGCAAGCCAAAATCTTTTGTCATGTAAAATATTTATATTTGAATTTTTAATATCTTTTTCTTCAATAGCATTTATTAATTTTATGTTACCTTTAAAATAAATATTTTTAGCATTTAATTTTTCTAAATAATTTTTTGTTCGAGCATTAGCACATATGAATAGATCAAATATTTGAAAAATTTTTTCAGCAACTTTAGGAAATATCATCCATTTTTTAAAAGACTTAGATGTCAATCTAGCATTTACTAAGGCTATTGGAATTTTATATTTTTTAGCTTTTAATATTAAATTAGGCCAAATCTCAGAGTCTACTAAGAAAATTTTGTCAGGTTTCCATAGATATATAAATTTTTCCATCAAAAATGGAACATCTATAGGACAGAATCTGTGCTCAACATTTCTGAATTGTTTTAAATCTTTTTTTGCAAGATTTCCAGAGCTCAATGTAGTGGTAGTAATCAAAAACTCTAAATTTTCATTATTAATATTTAGCTGTCCAATGATCGGAAGTATACTTTTAAATTCACCGATACTTGCGGCGTGAAACCAAATTAATTTAGCTTTTTTTTCTTTAATATTAAAATAAGATGAATAAATTTTTTCCCTAAATCTATGCGAATCTTCTTTACCATTTAATTTTCTTAAGTAAATTAAAATAACAAAAATAGGATATAAAATTATACTTAATACTTTATATAAAAGTATCATTTTATTTTAATTGTTTTTTATAAAGTGATTTATATTCACTACAATTATTTATTAAAAATTCATGATTACCAGAATTAATAATGTTTCCTTCTTTTATAACAAAAATATTGTTAGAGTTATGTATAGTTGATAGTCTATGAGCTATTACTAACGTAGTTTTATTTTTAGTTAGATTATTTATTGCATTTTGAACAGTTTCTTCTGAGTCTGCGTCTAGAGAAGATGTAGCTTCATCTAGTAGGATAATTGGAGATTTTTTTAGCACAGCTCTAGCTATTGATATTCTTTGTTTTTGACCACCAGACAATTTTACCCCATTTTCTCCGATTACTGTCTCATAGCCTTTTGGTAATTTTTCTATAAAATCACTTGCAGCAGCAAACTTACAAGCTTCTTGTATTTCTGACATGGTTGAGTTTGTATTAGCATAAGCAATATTATTTCTAATACTATCATCAAATAAAATCACGTCTTGACTTACTAATGAAATATTTTTTCTTAGAGAAATTAGAGATACTTTTTTTATATCTTGATTATCGATTTTTATTGTTCCTTCTTGAGGGTCATAAAATCTAGGGAGTAAATTTATTATTGTACTCTTACCAGCACCACTGTGGCCAACAAAAGCAGACATAGATCCTCCTTTTATGGAAATATTAATATTGCTAACGGCTTTTTCATTAGTCATTTGATATTTGAATGAAACATTATTAAAAATTATGTTAGTATTCGTAATCTCTATATCAGGCAAACTTTCATCATTTTTAATTTCAATATTTTTATCAATAATATCAGAAATTCTCTTAAAGGCAGTTGCCCCTTGATAAGCAGCCATATTTATAGTCGCTAATGATCTAATAGGTTGATAAGCCAACATCATTGCTGCTAAAAATGAAAAGAAACTATTTACCTCTAACTCACCGGCAGCAATTAGTTTCCCTGAAAAAAAAATAAATCCTGCAATCATGAAACCAGTTAAAGTTTCCATAATAGGTGTAGCTCTTACCAAAACACTGTTAATTTTTATATTTTTTTCAACTAAATCTGTAATTATTTTATTAGCATTTTTATTTTCCTCTTTTTCTTTTTGATAAATTCTAATCATTTTTGAACCCTTAAAAATATCAGATAAAAATGAAGTCAGTTTTCCAGAAATTTCTCCAGCCTCACCAACAGCTTTTCCAATTCTTTTACCTAAACTTTTTGCAAAACCTGCGGCCAAAGGCATCATTAAGATTGCAAATAAAGCAAGCTTCCAATTTTGATAAAACATTAGCGAAACTAAAGCTATGACAGAAAAACTATCTTTCATGATATTTAGCACACCATTACTAACCAAGTTTTGGATTTGATGAGCGTCAAACATTATGTTAGAAATGTATTTTCCTGAATGCCTGTTATCTAAAGTTTGAATATCTGAAAATAATATATTATTTGCTATTTTCTTTTGAATCTCTCCAGCAACTTCTTGTCCAACTCTAATTATGTTCATTCTTGCAAAATATAGTGAAAGCCCTTTTGTTGAAAAAGAAACTATAATCAATAGAGGTATCAACCACGCCAAAGTTCTATCTTTTTCAATAAATATTTTTTTTACTGCTGGATCAAGTAGCCAGGCAATCCCAGAAGTACTTCCAGCTACTAATATTGATAAAACAAGCGCTACAATAATTCTCTTGATATGTTTTTTTACATATTCTTTATAAAGTCTAATAAGTATTAATTTTATATCATTGAACTTCATGTTAAAAATTGATCGATAAAATTCCAAAAAACAAAGTTAAACCTGTAAAATTATTAAGTTTAAACATTTTTAAACATTTTTTTGGATTATTTTTTTCAAATTGTAACAGTTGATATACTAGGCTTATTAAAAAAATTAACAGAATTAAAGAAAATATATTTAAACCAATTTTAGTTTTAAACAAATAAGCTATTAATAAGAATGATATTAAATATGAGCTTGAAACAAAATACTTAATATTTTTTTTAAATTTAATAGATGTAGATTTTAAACCAATTAATTCATCGTCTGACATATCTTGAGTTCCATAAATGGTGTCATAACCCAATGTCCAAAATATGGCTGATATATATAAGATTACAATTTCATGAGTTATGTTACTATTTGTAGCCGCCCAAGCCATTATAATCCCCCAATTAAAAGTAATGCCTAAAAATAATTGCGGCCAATAAGTAATTCTTTTCATGAAAGGATAAGAAAATGCTAGAAGCATCGAACTCATTCCCAAAATAATTGTAAATAAGTTGAACTGCAATAAAATTAAAAACGCAATTATACAAAGAATTAAAACATAAGTGAAAGAGCGCTTAAGAGTAATTTTTCCAGCAGCTATTGGGCGGTCTTTTGTTCTTCTGACTTTTTTATCAAAATCTTTATCTACTATATCATTAAAAATACATCCTGCGCTTCTCATCAAAACTGAACCTAGAAAAAATAATATTAAGTAGTAAAGAAATAAATTTAGGTCCAGATGAAAAGAATAAGCATAAGCTAAACCCCAAGAACAAGGCCAAAATAGAAGCATAAAACCAATTGGTTTGTTTAGTCTTGTTAACTCTATAAATATCTTTAAATGGTGCATGAAATATTACTTGTAAATATCAAACACTAACTTCATAATCAATTCGATTCGAAATGAATATAGATTACACAGTAGCAGCTTTAATGTTTCCGGCTATCCCATTAATGATGACTATGTATAGCAATAGATTTCATACACTGAGCGCTTTAATTAGAAAAATACACGACCAATATACTTTTGAAAAAAAAATTCCTCCAGAATGGGAAAACCAATTACACGTTTTGAATAAAAGGACCAACTATCTCAAATACGTTATGGGATTTGCAGCTTTTGGATTTTTATTTAATATGGGCACAGTTTTAATGCTTTATTTGGGTCTCCTACAAACAGCGAGATTAATTTTTGCGGGCTGCTGTATTTGTATGATAATTTCAATTTTCTTATTTATGCAGGAGATAAGACTTTCTAATCAGGCTCTTAAATATCATTTAAGCGATATGGACTCGATGAAAAAAGATTTATAATTTATTCTTTTCAAGAATACTTTTTTTAAATAAAGATATCCCACTATTTTTTTTATGATTGTATGATTCTTTAAAAGTATCTAATTGCCAACCTTGCATTCTAGTTGTGATTATTTTCAAATTTTTTTCTTTCCATTCATTTGTAGTATTTTCTTCTTTCCAAATTTTTTTTTCTTCATTATTTCTGGCACAACCATAACAATAACCCGTAACAGGATCAGTTCTACATATACTTATACAAGGAGATACTACTTTCTTATCCATTACGGCACTAATATCGCTGGGCCAGTTAATTTTCTAGCCTCTAAGTCTTTGTGAGCTTGATTTGCATCCATCAGATTATATTCCTTAGCAATCTTAATTTTAATTTTTCCAAATTTAACTTTTTCAAAAATTGCATCTGCACCAGCTTGAAGTTCTTTCCTGTTTGTAAAATATTGACCAATTGATGGTCTAGTTAAATAAAGACCTTTTGGCTGTATATCTTTTGGAACATTTACTGGATCTAAAGGACCAGAGGCATTTCCAAAACTTACCATCATCCCTCTTGTTTTAAGACAAGTTAATGAACCTTTAAATGTATTTTTCCCAACCCCATCGAATACTGCTGGGACACCTTCATTATTTGTAATTTCCATAACCTTTTTAGCAAAATCATCTTTTGAATAATTTATAACGTGCACGTAACCATTTTCTTCTGCAATTTTTATTTTTTCATCTGACCCTACTGTTCCAATAACTTTTGCTCCAATACTGTTTGCCCATTGCGCAAAAATTTGACCAACACCTCCCGCAGCTGCGTGGAATAAAACTGTTTCACCTGCTTTAAGAATATAAGTTTTACAAATTAAATAATTTGTTGTTAGTCCTTTAGTCATTAAAGTAGCAGCTAATTTATGCGAAATTCCATCTGGTACTTTTACAGCTATTTTAGATGGAATAATTCTTTGTTGTGAATATGCACCAAGCGGAACAGAGGCATAAGCGATATTATCACCTAAATTAAATTCTTTAACATTAGATCCAATTTCTTCTACTTTACCTGCAGCTTCTAAACCAATTCCACTTGGTAGTTTAAGGGGATAAAGACCTGATCTGTGATATGTATCAATATAATTTAGTCCAATCGCATGATTAGTAACCTTAATTTCATCAGGTCCAGGAGAGCCAATATTAACCTCTTGAAGTTCTAAAACCTCAGGTCCACCGTTTCTTTTAATTATTATTGATTTTGGCATTTAAGAAACGTACTTGAACTTTTAATATTTAGCAAATGTTCCGTTGTTATAATCTTGAATAGCCTCAAGTATTTCAGCTTTTGTATTCATGACAAAAGGCCCCCCTCTTGCTATTGGTTCACCAATTGGTTTTCCAGCAATGAATAAAAATTCTGATTTTTTAGTGGCTCTTACAGTAAGTTTATTACCTCTATTAAGTAAAATTAAATTTGAGGCAGAGGTTTTACCATGATCTTTAGCACCTATTTTTAATTCACCTTTAAGCAAATATATAAAACTATTATGTCCTTCAGGAGCATCAAAATTAAATTCTTTTCCTTCATTTAAAACCACATGAAAATATATTGGTTCAACATTATGATTTTTTTCAGGTCCCTTGGCATTTTTATATTTTCCAGAAATTACTTTAACAATTTTGTCATTATCTTTATGAGTTCCAAGCTCATTACCTTTAATATAAAGATACTCGGGTTTATTTTTTTTTAACTCAGCTGGCATGTTGATCCATAATTGAAAACCTAATAATTTACCTTCTTTCATAGCTGGCATTTCTGAATGAATAATTCCTCTACCTGTTTTCATCCATTGAACATCACCAGAGGCCATAACTCCTTTAGCTCCAGTGCTATCTTTATGCTCAAACTCACCATTTAACATGTAAGTAACAGTCTCTATTCCTCTGTGAGGATGAGGAGGAAAGCCGGCTATATAATCATCTTTGTTTTCTGATCCAAACTCATCAAGCATTAAAAAAGGATCAATATAATCTGCTTCTGGAGTCCCAATACTTCTTTTTAATTTTACCCCAGCACCATCTGAAGCATTTAAGGCTTTTACAATTTTTTTAACTTCAATTTTAATCATGAGATAATGACTATATATGATTATATTATTTTAAGTAACTGCGTTAAATCGCTGATTTCATCTTTTGGTTTAAAATCAAGATTATCAAAAATAGCTTTATTTCTATTAACCCATATAGAGTTGTAACCATAATTTCCACCTCCAGAAACATCCCAGGTATTGGCACTTAAAAAAGTAATTTCAGAGGAATTTATTTTATATTTTTTTACAGGCATGTCGTAAACTTTTGAGTCTGGTTTATAAATCCCAACAGATTCGATTGAGAAAAGATCATCAAATAAATTGTCTAATTTATTACTTTTTACTAATTCACTCAAAAGTTCCGGAGTTCCATTTGATAGTATAGCTAATTTGAAACTTTTCTCTTTCAATTTTCCAAGTATCTCTTTAACTTCAGGGTAGGGAGATAATACTTTATAAAGATTTAATAAATCCTTTTTCATACTCATGTCGATATTAAAAACTTTCATTGATTTATCTAAACTTTCTTCTGTGACTTTCCAAAAATCCTTATGTCTTTTCATTAAGCTTCTGAGCCAAGTATATTCAAGTTGAGTTGTTCTCCAAAAGTTTGCAAATCCTTCCCATTTATCTCCAATTTTATCTTTGCATTTTTCTGCCGCGGAATTTACGTCAAACAAAGTTCCGTAAGCATCAAAAACTATAGCTTTTGTATTCATGATTTATTTTGCATTATGTGATCCATCACATAGAGGCTGATCTTTAGTAAGTTTACAAGTACAGAAAAAAACTTTTTTGGATTGATCTGCTTTGTATTGTAATGGAGCGAAGTCTGATCCTTTATGAGAACCATCGCAAAATGGTTGTTTAGAACTTTTTCCGCAAGTACACCAATAATATGATTTTCCCTCCACCACATTTACCCCAATCGGTGCATCACCAGCTCTTTGACTTTCTGACATAATTAAGCTCCTTTGATTAATTAAATTTTACTTATAGTATAATAATATCAAATGAATATTAGATTATATAATCCTGACAGTATAGAGGAAAATTCTACAAACTTATTATCAAAAGAGCATACTCATTATGTAGTCAATGTAATGAGATTAAAACGAGGTTCAAATATTAATTTTTTTAACTCAGAGGGTGAATGGAAAAGTGAAATTGTTTTTTTAGATAAAGATAGAGTTGAAGTTAAGATAATAGAAAAAATAAAACAACCAAAGGGATTATCTAATATTGAACTAGCGATCTGCTTAGTTAAAAAAAATCCAATGGAGATTATACTGCAAAAAGCTACAGAACTTGGAGTAAGAAAAATAACTCCAATTATATCTGAGAGAACTGAAGTAAAAGAATTAAATTATGATAGAGCTAATAAAATTGTAATTGAAGCCACAGAACAATCTAATCAACTAAGTCCTCCGAAAATATTCGAAGTGACAAAACTAAAAGATTTTTTAGATAACCTCGATGGAACTTCAAAATTATTATTTGCTGACGTGAATTCAACAAAAAATTTAAATGCTGAAACATTAAAGCAAGGTAATCCAATTTCAGTTTTAATTGGCCCGGAAGGGGACTTTTCTCCATCTGAAAGGGACTCTATCCTGGGAAATTCAAACGTAACGTCGTTCACAATATCTAGAAACATTCTAAGGTCAGATACTGCTGTAATTAGCGCTATTTCATTAGTTAATTTTATCAAAAACTCTTATTAATTGTCGCATTAATTGAAATTGTTAAATTGTTTAAAAGCTGTATAAAAACTTATGCTTAAAAAATTTGCATACACTTTATTTTTATTATTCCCAGGTTCAGTTTTAGCTAACCAACCTAAAGATTGGCAATTAGGATTTCAAAAATCAGCCTCAGAAAGTATGGATGATATTGTATGGTTTCATGATTATATGTTGCTGCCTGTTATTACTGCAATAACAGTATTTGTTCTTTTTTTAATTGCTTATGCCTGTATCCGATTTAGAGCATCAAAAAATAAAGAGGCATCGACTACTAGTCATAATACTTTTATAGAGGTGATATGGACTCTGGTTCCTTGTTTGATTTTAATCGTATTAGCCGTTCCTTCATTTAAAGTTTTATATTCCCAAGATGAAATCCCAAAAGCTGATGTAACTATAAAAGCCATAGGCTATCAGTGGTACTGGGGTTACGAATATCCTGATGAAAATATAATTTTTGACTCATACATGATTGAAGAAAAAGATTTAAAGGAGGGTCAACCAAGATTACTCTCAGTGGATAATGAAGTTTATGTTCCTGTTAATAAAGTAGTGAAAGTAATGATCACTGCAAACGATGTTTTGCATGCTTGGGCTCTACCTTCATTCGGAGTAAAAAGAGATGCAGTTCCAGGAAGAATTAATGAAACGTGGTTTAAGGCAGACAGAGTAGGAACTTTTTATGGTCAATGTTCTGAACTATGTGGAATCAAACACGCGTTTATGCCTATTACTGTAAATGTAGTTTCTCAAGAGGAATATAATCAATGGCTGGAAAGGGCTAAAGTAGAATTTGCTAAAGAGGAAATTAATAACAATATTAAGTTGGCTAAACAAATTAAGGAGATAAATTAATGTCAGCAACTACTGCAACGCACGAGCATCATCATAACCCAACTGGTTGGAAGAGATGGGCTTATTCCACTAATCACAAAGATATTGGAACAATGTATTTAATTTTTGCAATTATTGCAGGAATAATTGGAACAGCTTTTTCTGTTTTAATGAGAATGGAATTAGCGCATCCAGGAGACGGCATTCTTGGAGGTAATTATCACTTATATAATGTACTAGTAACTGGTCATGGCTTAATTATGATTTTCTTCATGGTAATGCCTGCCATGATAGGTGGATTTGGAAATTGGTTTGTTCCAATAATGATTGGTGCTCCTGATATGGCGTTTCCTCGTATGAATAATATTTCTTTTTGGTTATTACCTGTTGCCTTAATTTTATTAATTGCATCAATATTTGTTGATGGCCCTCCAGGTGCGCAAGGTGTAGGAGGCGGTTGGACTATATATCCTCCATTATCATCTAAAACTGGTCAACCAGGTCCGGCAATGGATTTAGCAATTTTAAGTTTACACGTTGCTGGAGCTTCTTCAATTTTAGGAGCAATAAATTTTATTACAACAATTTTAAATATGAGAACACCAGGCATGACCTTGCATAAGATGCCTTTATTTTCTTGGTCTATTTTGGTTACAGCATTTTTGCTTTTATTATCTTTACCAGTCTTAGCAGGGGCAATAACTATGTTGTTAACTGATAGAAATTTTGGAACTGCTTTCTTTGAAGCACAAACCGGAGGAGATCCAGTTTTATTTCAACACTTATTTTGGTTTTTTGGTCACCCGGAAGTTTATATTCTGATTCTTCCCGGATTTGGAATGATCAGTCACATCGTTTCAACCTTCTCTAAAAAACCTGTATTTGGTTATTTGGGTATGGCTTATGCCATGGTTGCAATTGGTGTAGTAGGTTTTGTTGTTTGGGCACATCATATGTACACAGTCGGACTAGACACAGATACTAAAGCATATTTCTTAGCAGCTACAATGATTATTGCTGTTCCAACTGGCATCAAAGTTTTTTCTTGGATTGCTACAATGTGGGGTGGATCAATAAGTTTTAAAACTCCGATGTTATGGGCCATAGGATTTATTTTCTTATTTACATTAGGAGGTGTAACAGGAGTAGTGCTAGCTAACGCTGGAGTAGATACTGCTCTTCACGATACTTATTATGTAGTAGCACATTTTCATTACGTACTATCAATGGGAGCGGTATTCGCAATTTTTGCAGGATTTTATTATTGGTTTAGTAAAATGAGCGGATATCAATACTCGGAATTTTTAGGAAAACTGCACTTTTGGTTAACGCTTGTTGGAGTAAATTTAATTTTTTTCCCTCAACACTTTTTAGGATTAGCAGGTATGCCAAGAAGATATGCTGATTATCCAGATGCCTTCGCCGGATGGAATTATATTTCATCTATTGGCTCTTACATATCTGTAGTCGGTCTAGCAGTTTTCTTGATAAATCTCTTATACGCTTTCGCGAAAAAGAAAAAAGCAGAACAAAACCCGTGGGGAGAGGGAGCAACTACTCTGGAATGGACTGTGTCTTCACCGCCGCCGTTTCATACTTTTGAAGAGCTGCCTAAAGTAAAGTAAATTGAACCAAGCACTTTCAAAGATAAAGAACTCTAAAGTAAGTTTAGTTTTTGATCTAAATTCATTTTTTAATTTAATGAAGCCAAGAGTAATGTCTCTTGTTTTATTTACTTGTATGGTCGGACTATTAATTGCTCCACATAATGTTGATTTAAAAACTTCTTTAATTTCATTGTTAGCAGTCGCAATTGGTTCTGGTGCAGCAGGAGCGTTAAATATGTGGTACGAGTCTGATCTTGATGCTTTAATGAGCAGGACTTGTCTTAGACCAATACCAACAGGAAAAGTAAAAAGAAATCAGGCATTGTATTTTGGAGTTATCCTTTCAGTTATTTCAATTTTAACTCTTTACTATTCTGCTAATTTAGTATCAGCAGTTTTGTTAGCCTCAACAATCGGATTTTATTTTTTTATTTATACTATTTGGCTTAAAAGAAAGACTCCTCAAAATATTGTTATTGGAGGTGCCGCAGGAGCGTTGCCTCCAGTCATTGGATGGACGATTGCTACAGGCACAATTTCAATCGAACCAATAATACTTTTTTTAATTATTTTTCTTTGGACGCCTTCTCATTTTTGGGCATTAAGTTTGTATAAGTCAGGTGATTATAAAAAAGCCAAGATACCTATGCTACCAGTTATAGCTGGAACAAAAACAACAAAAACAAATATACTATTGTATTCATTTGCAATGTTACCAATTATTATAGCCCCATATTTTTTTAATTTTGCTGGTTTATTTTACTTAACAATAGCTTTAATAACGACCCTTTATTACAACTATTTATGCTTTGAATTATTTAAATCAAAAATAATAAAAACGTCAAATAAGATTGCAAGAAAAGTATTTGTTTATTCGATTTTTTATTTATTTTTTATTTATTTAGTTTTACTAATCGATAATGCCAAAGATTTTTTATTATGAGCAAAAAAAAGAAAAATATAATAACAGCAATATTATTAATACTTTTTATGATTTTTTTATTTGCTCTTACATTTTATAATATTGGAATTTATAATAGAGAGCTTTAATGACAATTAATAAAAGAAATTTAACACCAATAGCCTTAGTTTCCATTTTCTTATTGATGTTGGGTTTATCATTTGCTGCAGTTCCTTTGTACGACTTATTTTGTAGGGTAACAGGTTTTGGTGGTACAACTCAAAATGCATCGGAAAAAGAAATACCAAAAATAATAGTTAATCAAGATTATAAAATGAGATTTGATACAAATGTACATAGCACATCAGATTGGAACTTTTTTCCAGAGAAAAATACAATAGATCTAAAACCTGGAGAGGTACACACAGTTAAATTCAATGTTGAAAACCCAAGCAATCAGATATCTTCTGGCTCGGCATCTTTCAATGTATCTCCCTCTTCATTTGGAAAATATTTAAATAAGATTGGCTGTTTTTGTTTTGAAAAACAAACATTAAAACCTAATGAGAGCCAAGAATTTGCTTTAACATTTTTCTTGGATCCGAAAGTAGTTGATGATAATAAAACGAAGAATATTTCTGATGTAACTCTATCTTTTACTTTCTTTGCAACGGAATTTTACGAAAAGGGTAAAATTTAAATATGTCGACAGATAAAAAAAAACACGATTTTCATTTAGTAGATCCTAGTCCTTGGCCTATTTATGTTTCGTTTGCAACTTTAGTTTTAGCTGTTGGTGCAGTTTATTATTTTCATTCAAAAGCACTTTGGCTTTTGTTAGTTGGTTTTGCTTTAGTTATTTACGGAGCATTTATGTGGTGGAGAGATGTAATCGAAGAGGCAGAACATCAGGGCCATCATACCGAAATAGTACAAATTGGTCATCGATATGGGATGACACTTTTTATTGCTTCAGAAGTCATGTTTTTTGTAGCTTGGTTTTGGGCATATTTTAACGCGAGTTTATTTCCAACAGAGACAATAGGGGGGACTTGGCCACCACCTGATATAAAAACGTTTGATCCTTGGGACATACCTTTAATCAACACTTTAATTTTATTGTTATCAGGAACAACAGTAACTTGGGCGCACCATGCGATGCTTGAAAATGATAGAAAAGGTTTAGTTAATGGACTGATTGCAACTGTTTTTTTAGGTTTTATATTTTCATGTTTCCAAGCTTACGAGTATCATCATGCTACATTTACTATTGATGGAAATATTTATGGCTCAACTTTTTATATGGCAACAGGTTTCCACGGATTTCACGTAATCGTTGGAACAATCTTCTTAGCAGTATGTTTGTTTAGATCAATGAAAGGTCATTCAACACCAACTCATCATTTTGGTTTTGAAGCAGCTGCCTGGTATTGGCACTTTGTCGATGTAGTTTGGTTATTCCTTTTTGCTGCAATCTATATTTGGGGAAGTTAAACTCAAATTGAAAAAAGCGTTATTATTTCAATTATTTGTTATTTTCTTCATAACATTATTTTGTGCACTAGGCACTTGGCAACTTTACAGACTTCAGTGGAAACTAGAATTAATTAGCGAAATAACTTTTGGATTAGACTCTCAACCAGTAGAATACTCAAGTTCTATTAAAAAAAACTATCAAAGAATTAACGCTAAAGGAAAATTTGATTTTGATAAACAAATTTACCTTTATAGTTTGAATGAAAAAGGAAAACCAGGATACGATGTAGTGACTCCATTTAGAACAAATAAAAATGAAAATGTCCTAGTTAATAGAGGGTGGATAAATAAAGAACTTAAAGGTAACGCTAAGATAAATCTTAATACATCAGCCGAGCAAAAAATTATCGGTCTTCTGAGAGAAATATATGAACCAAATATGTTTAAACCAGATAATGATATAAAAAATAATATTTGGTTTTCAATAAATTTAGAAGATCTGAAAGAGGCTACAGGAGAACAATTTAACGAGTTTGTAATTTTTTTGGAAGATAACCAAGTTAAGTCACCAATTCCTAAAAAGATCACCATTGATGTGCCAAACAATCACCTCAAATATGCTATAACGTGGTATGCAATATCAATTTCTATAATTTTTTATTATTTATATTTTAGAAGAAAAAAATGAATTATTTTAGCACTAGAGATAAATCTTTAAAATTTAGTTTTAAAGATATTTTCTTAAGAGGACTTGCACCAGGCGGAGGGTTATTTTTACCTGCTAAAATTAAGAAGTATAATCAAGAGGAACTAAATAATTTAAGTCAACTTAACTATAACGAACTTGCTACAGAAATTATCTTTAATTTCTGTTCAGGTGAAATTGAAAAGGAAGAACTTAGCTCACTGATACAAAAATCTTATAGTGGGTTTAAAGATAAAGAAGTAGTAAATTTAAAAAAGATTGGAGAGATCGATCTTCTTGAGCTTTATCGCGGGCCCACTTTAGCTTTTAAAGATATTGCAATGCAGGTAATTGGCAATCTGTATGATTACTTAGAAGTCGCTAAAGATAAAATTGTAAATGTCGTAGTAGCTACATCAGGAGATACTGGTTCAGCGGCTATTGCAGCATTAAGTAATAGAAAAAATATAAATCTTTTTGTTCTGCATCCTCATAATAAAATTTCTAATATTCAAAGAAAAATAATGACAACAATTGGTGGTGCTAATATTTATAATATTGCTATTGAGGGTTCATTTGATGATTGTCAAAAAATTGTAAAACAGCTCTTTAATGAAGATAGTTTTAGATCAAAAATAAACATGTCTGGCGTAAATTCTATCAATTGGGCAAGAATTGTTTGTCAAATTGTTTATTATTTTTATTCTTTTTTTAAATTAAAAAAAAACAATATTAGCTTTTCTGTACCAACTGGTAATTTTGGAGATATCTATGCTGGATATGTGGCAAAAAAAATGGGTTTACCAATTAATAAACTTATAGTTGCTACAAATAAAAATGATATTTTACAAAGAGTTATTAATACAGGTGAATATAAACCTGATACAGTGAAAGCAACCATCACGCCAAGCATGGATATCCAAGTTGCCAGCAATTTTGAGAGGCTACTTTACTATATATTAGATGAAAGCGATAGTAAGGTAGGGTCATTAATGAATGATCTGTCATCTAAAAGTTTATTCAATTTAGAAAAAAAAGAAATCGATAGAATAAAAAAAGATTTTGAAGCAGTAAAAGTTACAGATGAACAGACAGTATCTATAATCGATGAGATATATAAAGAGCATAAATTTATAATTGATCCCCATACTGCTACTGGCGTAGGCGCAGCAAAAAGTTTTAAAAATTTGGGAGATATAGTTGTTCTTGGTACAGCTCATCCTTATAAGTTTAATGATACAATAAAAAAAGCTATAGGTAAAAATTTAGACTCACCTGAACATCTAAAATTGAATATAGATAAAAAGGAAACATTTGATATTATTGGGAATTCAAATTCAGAAGTAAAAAATTATATTTTGGGTAAAATACAATGAGAATAAAAATAGGAGACAAACTACCTAACTCGGAATTATTTTATCTTGACCAAAATAATGATGTAAAAAAAATTGATCTCTTAGATCTTTGTACAGGTAAGATTATTATTTTAGGTATGCCTGGAGCTTTTACTAAAACTTGTTCAGCTCGTCATCTTCCTGGGTACGTAAAAAATTACGAGATGGCTACTAAAAAAGGAATTTCAAAAATTATATGTATCGCTGTAAATGATCCAAATGTTATGAAGGCTTGGGGAGAAAATCAAAATGCTGGAGGTAAAATTTTCATGGCTGGAGATCCATTTCTTAAATTTACCAAAGCGATAGGAGCAGAAGTAGATAAGTCAGAAAAAGGATTAGGAATTAGATCAAATAGATACACTATGCTTGTGGAGAATGGTGAAGTTAAAAAAGTAGAGGAAGAAAAAGAAACAGCTACTTGCGAACTATCTGCTGCTGAGAATTTTTTAAAATCTATTTAGTCTCTGAAACTGCTAACTCATCAACAAGATTATTATATTTGTTGCCAGCGTGAGCTTTAACCCATTTCCAAGTAATTTTATGTTTTAGACAAGCGCTGTCCAATTTCACCCATAAATCTTTATTTTTAACTGGTTTCTTATTTGCACTTTTCCAATTATTTTGTTTCCATTTTTTAATCCAATCAGTAATTCCGTCTTTCACGTATTTTGAGTCAGTAAAAATCGTAATTTCTGATTTCTTTTTTATTTTTTTTAATGCCATAATTGGAGCCATTAATTCCATCCTATTATTAGTCGTATTTTTTTCGCCTCCGGAAATACTTGATTGGTTAGTATCATCTAATATGATCGCTGCCCAACCTCCTTTCCCAGGGTTACCTGAGCAAGCACCATCTGTATAAATTTTTAATTTCATTAAAAAAAATAATCCTCATGATTTTTTGCATTTTTGTGAAATTCTAATCTTTTTAAATACTCCATCGGATCTTTAATTTTAACTATTGCTCCTTCTACCTTATTTAACGCATCGAATACTCGGGTTAGCAAAAATCTTAAAGCAGCGCCTTGAGATAAAACCTTAATATTATTCAATTCTTCGTCAGACAATTTTCTTACAGATGTATATCCATCTATAAAATTCTTTGCTTTAGTAACGTTAAAACTTAAATTGCTTTTTAGACCGTCAAAACACAAAGCGTTAAAGCAAATAGCAATTTCAAAAGCAAAAAAATCTTCACATGAGAAATAAAAGTCAATTACACCGCTAAATTTATCTTGAATAAAAAAAATATTGTCGTGAAATAAATCTGCATGGATTATTCCTCTTGGCAGATTTTTTGGCCAATTTTTTTCAACATCATTAAGATTTTCCTCAATTAATCTTGGCAAATCTTTATGTATATTTTCACACTTATCTTTAACTGAATTAAACAACTTTCTCCATGAATTGACTGAGAGATCATTTTGTCGATTTAGTTTAAGACTCTTTGTGAGCTCATGCATTTTAGCTACCTCAGACCCTATTGTTTTACAGTTGGCAGGTGAAAGATTTTGTTTTGCTCTTCCTTCAAGAAACGTGACAATCATTAGTTTTTTTCCCTCAAAATTTGTAATAGTTTCATTATTATTATTTGAAATAGGGGCGGGGCATTTAAAGCTAGCTTTATTTAATGATGACATTAAATCTGAAAAAAAAGGAAGATCAGCAGATCTAACTCTTTTTTCATAAATAGTTAGTATAAATTTTTTTTTGTTAATTGATAAAAAATAATTTGTGTTTTCTATTCCTTCTTCAATACCTTCGAAAAAGTCTAACTTTCCTAAGTCGTAACTTAATAAAATTTCCTCAATTTTATTTTGATTTAATTTTGTGTAGACTGCCATTAGTTAAGTTCTTTTGGTAATTTAAAAATAACTTTTTCTTCTGCAACTACTACTTCTTCTATAGAAACTTTACGATCTTTTTTTAAATTATTAAGTAATCCTTGAACCAATTTTTCTGGAGCCGAAGCACCCGAGGATATTCCAATAGTGTTAGAGTCTTCTATATCGTTATAAGGAATCTCCTTTTCTGAGTGCATTAAATGAGAATTATTACATCCTGCCTTTTTTGCTACCTCTACAAGTCTTACTGAATTAGATGAATTCCGACTACCTACAACAAAAAATATATCACATTTAGAGGCTATTTCTTTTACAGCAGATTGTCGATTAGTTGTTGCATAACAAATATCCTCTTTAATAGGACCTTTAATTTTTGGAAACTTCTTTTTAAGGGCATCAATTATTTCAGCGGTATCATCAACAGATAAAGTGGTTTGAGTTATATATGCCAAGGGTTTATTGAAGTTATCTGCATTGAGATTATCGGTATCATTTTTAGTTTCAATTAACTTAATCGAACCTTTTGGAAGCTGTCCCATGGTACCAATAACCTCCGGGTGATCTTTGTGACCAATTAATAATATGTCAAAACCATTTTTATTTAGTTGTTCAGACTCTCTATGCACTTTAGAAACTAACGGACAAGTAGCATCCACATAAGATAAATTTTTAAATTTTGCTTCCTCAGGAACTGATTTAGGAACACCATGCGCGGAAAAAATAACTGGTCTACTTGAGTCCTTAATGTCCGAGAGCTCATCCACGAATATTGCACCTTTTTCTTTTAATTCATCAACAACTTGTTTGTTGTGCACAATTTCATGTCTTACATAAACTGGAGTTCCAAATTTATCTATAGCTTTCTCTACAATCTCAATTGCTCTTTTAACTCCGGCACAGAATCCTCTGGGAGATGCTAAATAAATTTTAAGTTCTTTTTTCATTCTTTTCTAACAGGTATTCAAGTAATATATGCGGAAAAGTAAGAGACGCCAAACCAATAAAAATTACCTTATAAATAGCCTCATCGAACTTATAAAAATTATTTAAAAAAAATATCGCTAATAAAAATATTACACCAGTGATCAGTGTTAAAGGAATTGCCCTACTAATAAATTTTCTAAGTCCACTTTTAATAGATTTATCTAATTCCAAAATCAATTTTATAGAATGTCTTATAGAATGTAGAAAGCAAAAATAAAGTGTGAAAGCTAATACAGGCGTTAAGAAAAAATTTAGTATAAATAACGAAAAAAAATCCATAACCATAATTCCAATAAGGTTAGCATTCTTTTTTTGTGAAATATATAAAGACGATAAAAAGCTTAAAAATAACATTATTATCAAAAATTGAACTGTGAAAATTGATGATTCAAATACATTAAAATTCAAAATTCTAAATATTTCAATCGTTTCAGCTTTTTTTAATAATAGAGGCATTAAGATAACTGACGAACCTTTTAAAAAAAATAAAAATTCAGATATCAAAAACTTTCTTTTAAAAGAAAACACCGTATCTTCTTTTCCAAAATGATAAGACGCAACAACTAGAAATATAAATAAGACAGTATTTGGAAAACGCAACCAGCTAGCTACAATTAAAATAGAGATTAATATATACGTAAGATAAAAATAAATACTAGATTTATAACCAAATATTTTAAAAAGTTTTTCCCCTTTAATATTATCCAACGCTCCATGAGAAATTCCAAGAATTAATATTAAGAATAAACAAAATAAAATTGGTTCAAAATTTACTATGAAATAAAATGGACTAATCAAAATACAAAAATTGAAAAATATAACCGAGTGTTTGAAGCTTATTCTTTCCATTAATTAAATAGCGCTTTTATAAAAATAAATTTAGGCATTTTACTTATAATATTAATATCTTCAAAAATATTACTTTTATTAGATAAAAATTTTATGACAGTATCCGAGGGAGCTTTAAACATTTCAAAGAAAATCTTCGGCATTTTTTCTGGATACTTTTCCAAAACTCTTAGAAATACTTTATCTAAGAATTGGTATTTTTTTCCTAAGTTAAATGTTTTTACTTTTTCAATTTTATCTAAATTTTTAACAATATATCTACTATGCTCTTGTATATTTAAAAAAGTATATCCTGTACTCAACCTAGTCATACCACCGGCAGAACCAATATTAATTTGATTTTCATTTTTTAAAAAAGGGTAAAATAGAGGAATGGCACCTTTTTCTAAAAAATTAATTTTATAATTTTTAATTCCCAAATTATTTCTAATATAGTTCTCTAATTGTAAATCATAATCCATAAGATTTTGATCCTCTAAATTTGATAACCAAGTTGTTTCAACTAAAGCTCTATTTTTATTAAATGGAAGTGTGTAAAAAAAATGTACATCATTTCTTTGATCACAATTGAAATCCATAAGATTTAAAATTTCATCATCGAAAACATCTTTTGGTGTTTCAATTTCTAAGCCCTGAAAATGTTGCCATAGCTTAGATTTATCTAGCTCATCTTTTATCACACTATTAAAAATTAAAGAATTTTCAGATTTAATTTCATCCAAATTTTTAAAAAAATTGACGTTAGAGTTACTAGAAAGTTTCAAATTAATTTTCTCATAAAATTTTCCGCTATTAATGCTTTGGTAAGGATATTTATCATTCTTTAATTCTTGAGAACCCTCTGAGGTATTTATTGTAAAATTATTCCAACTTTTAATTACACAATCTTCAAAGCTATGATCAAAAACTTTCCAGAAAGACCATGTTTTATCTCGTTTATACTCTTCACGCCGTTCAATTATAGCTAAAGTTTTATCTTTTAATTTATTACTAATCTCAAGTTCATAAGCTAAAGATAATCCCGCACAACCCCCACCTATAATTACATAATCAAATTCTTTCATTAAAATTTATTTCTTCTTTTAGAATATCGTGATTAATATGATTATCGTAATTTAACTCTTTCACAAATAATAACTTTGTAAAATCAAATATAGATAAAAAAGTTTGAAATATTTTTCCTAATACTGGAACATAAATTTTTCCTGCCTTGTTATAATTATCAATGTTTTTTTTGCTTAAGAATATAATCACCAATTTTTCTATAAACACGCCTTGCTACGACAACTGAAAATCTTGACCTCAGAGGTATACTACTTAAAGATTTAAAGGATTTTTCATAAAATGTTTGAGACTCACTAATCAAATCTTGAATAGAAGAAAAATCAGGGTTGATGTATTGTCTATTACGTTCTTTGTCTTCACAAACATCCCTAGCAATATTTGTAAGTTGCATTGCAATACCAAGATCAATTGCACCTTTTAAAGCCTCTTTGTTTTTAACTTTAAGTATTTTTGACATCATTAAACCAACTGTACCTGCAACTCTGTAAGAATATATAAATAAATCCTTTTTTTTATTTATCTCGACCCTATCTTTTAAATCTGTTTCTACACCGTCAAATAAATCAAATACAATTTTTGTAGAAATATTTTCAGTATTAATTGTTGACCACATTTCTTTTATGATTGAACTCCTAAAATCTTTGTTAATAAATTCTTTTTTGAAATTAAAGAAATTTTCTCTTTTATCCTCTAGTTCTTTGTGATCATCAACTATGTCATCTAATGTTCTACAAAAATTATAAAGCGATGAACATTTCTTAAATGTTTCTTTGGATAGAAAAAAACTAGCCCAGTAAAAAGATTTTGCATGTTTTTCTAATAAATTAGTACTCATTAAAATAATCTATCTAATACTTTAGCAGAAGAAAGAACTCCTGGCATACCAGCACCAGGATGTGTACCTGCACCTACAAAATATAAATTTTTATAAATTTCTGACTGGTTATGAAATCTAAAATACGCCGATTGTGAAAATTTTGGCTGAATAGAAAAACCAGATCCATGTAGAGTAGCTAAGTCTATCTCAAAGTAATCAGGAGTTAGATAAAAATCACTTACTACATTTTCTTTTATTCCTGGCAAAATAGTTTTATCCATTTTATCTAGAACCAGATTTTTAAATTTATCTCCCTCTTCAATCCAATTTATATTTGATTGATTATTAGGCACTGGTACTAAAACATAAAAAGCATCTTGATCTTTTGGCGCCATGTTTGGATCAGTCGCAGATGGTCGGTGTAAATAATAACTTATGTCCTCTGAAAGAGTTTTTTTTTCAAATATTTTGTTTAAATGTTTCTCGTAAGATTTTCCAAAATAAATCGTATGATGCGCAACATTGCTATACTTTTTCTTAGATCCAAAGTAGTAAACAAACAATCCCATTGAATAATCCATTCTTCTCATTTTTTGTTTAAATAAAAAATTATAATCCTCTTTAGACTTAATTAATTTATTATAAACATTCGGGGGATCTGAATTACAAATAATATAATCGCAATTTATTATTTTGGAATTATTTACTTTTACACCCTTTACTTTTTTTCTCTCTACGAGTATTTCTGTTACTTCAGCGTTTTTAATAATTTTAATATTTTCCTCTATCATCAATTTTTCTAATGCACTGACAACGCTTCCGGTTCCCCCCATTGAGTAATGGATGCCCCACTTTTTTTCCAAAAAAAGAATTAAAGTATAAATAGAAGTAGTACTGAAGGGATTACCACCTACTAAAAGAGGATGCATGCTAAACACCCTTCTTAATTTTTCATCTGTGATATAATTTGAAACTAAACTATAAACAGATTTATAACTTTTTAACTTTAAAAGAGAAGGTATTTGTTTCATCATAAAAACCAAATTATTGAATGGTCTGTCAGATAAATCTGTAAATCCTTTATCAAAAATTTTCTCAGTGAAATTTACTAGTTTTTTGTATCCATTATAATCATCAGAGTTAAATCTTTTGACTTGTTCTTCCATTGATTTATCGTTCCCATTATAATCAAAAGTATCTCCGTCGCTGAACACAAAACGGTACCATAAATCTAAAGGTACAATTTTTACATAATCTGAAATTTTTTTATTAAACATTGAAAACAATTCTTCGAAAAGATATGGAGCAGTTATGACTGTTGGCCCACCGTCATATATAAAATCACCTTTTTTGAAAACTCTAGCTCGACCACCAAGATCAGGATGTTTTTCTAATAAAGTAACTTTATATCCTTTTGCTTTTAATCTTAGGGAAGCAGCTAAACCACCAAAACCTGATCCTATTACAATTATTTTTTTTGCCATTGATATTTATGGCCTATTCTAACTAGATTTTTTCTTAAGTGCTAATTTTGTTTCCTCAACACTAGAGGCGTAAATTTTATCTAATTTGCTTTTATCTAATGAATTTTTAAGAAGTTTTTCCACTGACTTTATTGCTATTTTGACAGAAGTATTTTTAATATCCTTTAAAGCTTGGTTTTTAAGTTGTTTGATTCTTTCCTCAGCGTTTTTCTTTCTGTTCTCCATTAAATTGTGAAAATCCTGGTTAGTTTTTATCACATTCTTCTCAGCATCTTCATTAGCTTTATCAACCATTAATTTTACCTCAGCCTTGGAATTGCTAATTTTTTTTTCGTGCTCTGTTAAAATATTCTTAGCGTCCTCTTTTAGCTTATCTGCCTCATCGATTTGATTTTTAATATTACTGATATTTTCATCTAACGTTGTTTTAATTTTTTGAGGGATTTTAAAGTAAATGAGCAACCCTATAAAAATTAAGAAGGATATCATTACCCAGAAAGTTGCATCTATAGTCATAAATATTCACCTATTTTTTTTTTTGATACATCTTCAACTGCGGCCTTAATACTACTCTCTTTGAGTTTATCTCCTGAAATATTTTCAATAATACTTGAAGTGATGTTTTCTGAAATATTTTGTATATCAATAAGAGAATTTCTTTTTAATTCATTAATTTCTTTTTGTGCTTTCGATATTTCGTTTTCAATCTCTTTTTCCATAGCCTCTTTTTTAGATTGAATATCTTTATCTAGTATGTTTTTAGAGTCCATTTGAATTTTAATAACTTCCTTTTTAGCATCTGCTAAAATTTTTTCATATTCTTTAAATTTGGACTCAGACAACTCTTTAAATTTATTTGCATCGTCAACATCATCTTTAATTTTGTTTTCACGATCATCTAAATTATTTTTTATTTTTGGCAGGTAAAATTTTGCTATCGAAATATACAAAATTGTAAAAATTAAAATTAACCAAAAAGCTTGAGACGCCCAATACTTCGGATCCAGCTGAGGCATACCAGCCTCAGCTGCAAACAAATCAGTGTTAATAACTAAAGTAGCTATTACTAAACTAAAGTAACTCCTCATATTTATTTGATTAAAATGCAAATAAAATAATTAAAGCTACTACTAAGCCGAATAATCCAGTTGCTTCTGCTAAAGCAAATCCTAAAAGTAAATTAGGGAATTGTTTTTGGGCAGCAGACGGATTTCTCATTGCTCCAGAGAGGTAGTTACCGAAAATAATTCCAATACCTACACCAGCTCCAGCTAATGCGATTGCAGCGAGACCTGCTCCAATCATTTTTGCCGCTTCTAACTCCATTTTTCCTCCTTTATTAATTAATGATGTAAATTTAATGCATCATTCAAGTAGATGCAGGTTAATATTGCAAAAACATAAGCTTGAAGAAAAGCTACAAGAATCTCCAAACCTGTTAGTGCTACTGAAAAACTAAGCGGTAACCACCCACCAAGTAATCCCAAACTTATGACAAATCCACCAAAAACTTTTAACATAGTATGTCCTGCCATCATGTTTGCAAATAATCTGACTGATAAACTAACTGGTCTACTTAAATATGAGATAATCTCAATTACTGTAATCAAAGGTAATAGCACTGCAGGAACACCATTTGGAACAAATATACTTAAATATTTAAAGCCGTGTTTGGCAAATCCTATAATGGTGACCGCAATAAAAATAAATAAAGCCATTATCAAAGTTACTATAATGTGACTTGTGACTGTGAAAGAGTAGGGAAGCATCCCAACCATATTGCAGAAAAGAACAAACATAAATAAACTAAAAATAAAAGGGAAGTAAGGTTTAGCTTTTGAACCTGCAGTATCACTTATCATCTTTGCAACAAAGCTATAAAACATCTCTGCTATAAGTTGGATTTTGTCAGGTATAATTTTCTTTTCTTTAGTACCCACAAACAGAAATAATAATATAATAGAGGCGCTTATAACCATAAATAAGCTTGCATTCGTAAATGATAAATCTACTCCAGCAATTTTAATCTGTGGTCCAATTTTATAAACGCTAAATTGCTGCATCGGATTGCTTGCCATAAATTCCTTTGAATTAATCCTCTTTTTGCATTCGGTTGGCAGTTCGAATTACGTTTAACATGCCTGCAGCCGCACCCAAAAAAAAGAAAATTATTATCAACCATGGTTTAGTACCAAACCAACTATCTAAAATAAACCCAAATATTGTCCCAACAGCAACTGCTGCTACTAGTTCTGTGCCTAATTTGAAAGCACTACCCATAAACGTGCCTCTTTTTTCTTTGTCAGATTGCACTTGTTTTTCTATTTTTGACTTTGCAATTTTAAGGCGAGTTTTAAAATCTTCAGGAATTGTCATTTTTTTTAAGCAACTAACTCTTCAGCTTTTTGTAAGTCTACAGAAACTAGTTGGCTCACACCTTGCTCTGCCATCGTAACACCATACAGTCTATGCATTCTTGACATCGTTAAAGCGTGGTGAGTAATAATTATAAACTTGGTTTTTGTTATTTTTGTAAGTTCGTCTAACAAACCGCAGAACCTGGTAACATTGGCGTCGTCTAATGGGGCGTCAACCTCATCTAAAACGCAAATAGGTGATGGATTAACTAAAAAAACTGCAAAAATTAATGACAATGCTGTTAAAGCTTGTTCACCTCCAGATAACAATGTAATTGATTGCAATCTTTTTCCTGGAGGAGACGCAAACATTTCTAACCCAGCTTCAAGCGGATCCTCTGAATCAACAAGCTCTATTTTTGCAGACCCTCCATTAAATAATTTTGTGTAGACTTCATTAAATTTTCTATTTACTTTAGTAAACGCCTCAAGTAATCTTTCTCTTCCCTTTTGATTTAGTTCATCAATACTTGTTTTTAATTTGACTATTGCAGAATATAGATCAGCCCTATCATCCTCCATCTTTTTTATTTCTGTCTCATACTTTTTAGTTTCTTCGTCAGCTCTTAAATTAACAGATCCAAGCGACTCTCTTTGTTTTTTAATTTTTTCTGCTTTTTGAGATTGATCCTCTAATGAGGGCAATTTTTCAGGTGAAATTTCATTTAAATCTGATTGGGATAAAATAGACTCCTCACCTTCAATATTTAATTCACTTTTTACTGAATATAATAAATCTTTTTTTCTATTTTCAATTCCTTCTACAGTTGCTTCATTTCTTGCTTTGTTTTCTTTTAGGTCTGATAGTTTTAATTGAATTTCTTTTAAATTTTGATTGATTAAATTATATTTTTTTTCAGAGTTGATTAGTTCGTTTTCTATTTCTTCATTCCTTTTTTTAGTATTATCTAAATTCTGTAAATTCTGTCCCTTAGATGTTGCTATACGTTCAGGATTTTTTTGATTTTCATTTAACTCTAAAAGCAATTTATTTTTTCGATCTGATAATTCAGCAGTCATTTTTTCAGAATTTGATCTTAGGTTTATCCAATTTTCTAATTCTACATCAATATTTTTTATTCTCTCCTTCCTTTTAATGGAGTCACTCTGTATAGATTTGTCTTTTCCAAATTTTTCAGCATATACTTCTTGAGATGATGTAATACTTTTAACAAGTTGTCTCAAATCACTAAATGTTTCTTTTGAGAGCTTTTTATCTTCATCAATATCTTTTTCAATCTGATCTAACATAGCATCTAATTTTGACTGTAAATTATCTAATTGATTTTTAGACTCTTTTAATTCTTTAGATGAATTTGTTTCTACCTCAAGAAGTTCATTTTCTGTTTTTAAAAGCTCTTCTTTTTCTTTTGATATTCTTTTTTCATTCAAATCTGCATCTAAAGAGATACTTTTTTCCCGTTCAAGATCTGACCCAATAGTCTTGATTGATTTTTCAAGTTTTCCCTGCAAAGATTTAACTCTCTCTTCTTCTTCAGCAAGATTGGACATTTCTAAATTAAGCTTTTGTAATCTTGCGGCACTTTCCATTTTTTTGTCTCTAAGAGGAGCAAGTTTTTTATTCTCTTCTTCTAAAAGGGTATTATTATGATTAAAATCTATGTTTACTGCACTTATTTCATCATCTTGTTCACTTAGTTTTTCAACAATTTTTTTCTTATCGTCTTCTATTTCTCTTATCTTTAAATAATATAAGCCTGCTTCAATTTTTTTTATCTCTCGTGAAATTTCTTTATATCTTGTGGCCTCTTCCGCTTGTTTCTTTAAATTATCTAGTTGTTTTTCTTGTTGTCTTTTAAGTTCATCGGCTCTCTTTAAATTGTTTTCAGCTGCATTTAATCTTGTCTCGGCTTCTTGTCTTCTTGCATGTATCCCAGAAATACCAGCAGCTTCTTCAAGTATAGATTTTCTTTCAATTGGTTTAGCCGTAACTAGTTGACCAATTTTTCCTTGGCTTATAAGCGAAGGAGAGTGTGCTCCAGTCGATAAATCAGCAAATAAAGTTTGAACATCTCTCGCTCTTACTTCTTTGTCATTAATATAATACTTGGATCCTTTATCTTTTTCGATTTTCCTTCTTACGGAAATTTCATCAAACTCTTTGTAATGTGAAGGACCTTCTTTATTTTGATTATCAAGTAATAATGCAACTTCTGAAATATTTTTTGAAGGTCTATTTGAAGTTCCAGAAAAAATGACATCCTCCATTCCTGAACCTCTCATACTTTTCGCAGAATTTTCTCCCATACACCAACGTAAAGACTCAACAATATTAGATTTACCGCAACCATTTGGACCGACAATCCCAGTCAAACCTTCCTCAATTAAAAACGTTGTTTTTTCAGAAAATGATTTAAAGCCAGTTATATCTAGTTGTTTAAATTTCATTTACAAATTTTTTTCAATAATCTTTTTAAATTTTTTATAATCTACTTTACCAGAATATTTTTTTTCGTTTACAAATATAGTAGGTGTAGACTCAATTTTATATTTTTTTTGAGCTTCAATCCTTTCATTAAGTATTTCATCTTGAACGTGACTATTTTCTAAACATGCATTCATTTTTTCTTCAGTTAAATTGAAATCTAAACCGACTTCCTTTATTAAATCATTTATTTTGTTTATATCAGAACCTACGGCCCAGAAGGTTTGTTTATTATAAATTTCTCCTAATAATTTAAATTTTGTTTCATTATTAGTTTGGCACCGTACGACTACCTCCGCGTTAAGCGCAGCCAAGTCTAATGGAAAAGCATGATGTTCAAATCTTACTAAACCTTCATCAATATACTCCTTTTTTAATTTATTAAAAACTGAAGTATGAAAAGTTGCGCAATGAGGACAAGTTAGAGATGAAAAAACTTTTACTATAACTTTAGCATCAGGATTTCCAATGCTTAATATTTTACTTTCTGCTTGAGCAGAAAAAATAAATATTAATATAAATACTGTTTTAAAAATTTTTCTTATTTCGCCCATTAAATGCTTTCAAAAAATTGTTAAGAGAACTTTTTAAACTACTATCTTTTACTTTACTCATTTTTTCCTCGATTTTAGATAAATTTTTTATTTTCGGAAATATCTTTTCATTAAGTTTCATTTTATCCTGCGTAATTTTTAATTTAATATTACCAATACAATTGTAGCCAAAAAAACTATTAATTTTATCAATTATCTCTTTTTTTTCATATTCAACTTCCATTTCTTTCCCGTGGATAACATTTAAAACCAGTATACCATCTCTCATTTCTTTTCCCATTTTTACTGTCGCAGGATAACAAGCATCAGAAATTTTTTTACTTACCATATTTGTCCAATTATCTACGATGTTGGAATAATTATAACCACCTTTTCTAAGATGTTTTTTTAATGTTTTTGGAATTGAACTTGAAAAAGGTCTTAGTCCTTGTATGAACGTTTGGGTTTTATTATTATTTTTACTATGCATTTAAACGCAACTTTATCAAAAAAAATTCTTGCTTGGTATGATAATAGCAAACGTATTTTACCTTGGCGTGTTAGCAAAAAGTCGCCAAAAAAGCTTTATTACAGACTTTTAAGTGAATTTATGTTGCAACAAACTCAGGTAAAAACAGTTATTCCTTATTTTAAAAAATTTACCAATAACTATAAGACTCTTAAGTCTCTCTCCGAAGCAAATGAAAATCAAATTCTAAAATTATGGGAAGGGCTAGGGTACTATAGGCGAGCAAGAAATTTATTAGCTTCTGCAAAATTATTAGTAAAAAAATATAATTCAAAGTTGCCTGACAATCTAAAAGAATTAAAAAAACTACCAGGTGTTGGCGAATATACGGCAAATGCATTGTTAGGATTAGTTCATGACAAACCAACTATTGCAATAGATGGAAACGTTAAAAGAATATTTGCAAGATTTTTAAATAAAAAAGAGATAGACATCAAATTTGAAAAACTTATTTCTGTTAATAAAAAAAAACTATTTAGTACAAATAGAAATTCAGACTTTGTTGAGGCTTTAATGGAATTTGGGGCCTTAGTGTGCAAACCAAAAGACCCAAAATGTGGTGATTGTTGTTTGAATAAAAGCTGCAGGTATTTTAAATCTTCAAATAAAATTAAAACTAATAAAAGAAAACAAATTAAAATAATGTACTATGATATTTTTTGCTATTTAAATAAAAGTAAACAAATTGCTTTAACTAAAGAAAATAAAATTAGTTTTTTAAAGAATTTTAATCTTCCATCTATTAAAAAAATGAAAAACATCAAAAGAAACAAAAAATGGAAATTTTTAAAAAATTATAAAAATTCTATATCTAATCAAAAACTAAATATTAATTTATATTATAAGTTTTCGAATAAAATTCCACTATCTCATAAATGGTATCCATTAAATAATAATAAAGAATTTATTCCAAGTTTTACAAAAAAAATCTTTCAACAAGTTTCAGTATTATTTTAATGAAAAAAAAATTAGCAATCATCGGAGCTGGAATTGCAGGACTTACCCTAGCAAATTTCTTAAAAAAATTTACTGATCATGAATTTATGGTTTATGAAAGAGAAGAAAGTTTATCTCTCGAAGAAGGTTATGGAATTCAACTGGCTACAAACAGTATTAAAATTTTAAATGAGATAAACTTTAAAAAAATTAATAATGAGAAAATATTTAACCCGAAAACATTAGATTTTTATAATATAAAAAATGAAAAAATATGTGATTTAGATTTATCTAAATTCAATAACGAGGAAACAAAATATACTACTTTACAAAGATCAACTTTAATAGAATTTTTAAAAGAAGATATTTATACTCAACATTTAAGATTTGGAAAAAAAATAAAAGAAGTTTCAGAATTAAAAGATAAAATCTTAATAAAGTTTGATGACAATACTAATGACCTTGTAGATTTTGTTTTTGCAGCAGATGGGATATTTTCTAATACAAGATCATTTTTTGAAAAGAAAAAAAATGAGCCTAAATTTAAGAAGGCAATAGCGGCAAGATTTATTTTAAAATCAAAATCTGAGCTTAATATTAATGATGAAAATATAAGTTTAATGTTAGGGAGTAAAAGTCATATTGTTCTTTATCCCATTAATAAAAAAAGGGAGTTAAATTTGGTTTGCATTATGAGATGTAAAAAATTTGATCCTGACAACACAAAACAATTAATTACAGATTTAGTTTTAAAACAAAACTCTAAATTAAAAAATATTTTTAATAATGAGATAAAATCTTGGCCACTTTATTTCACTCCAAAAATTCTCTCGTCATCAAATAAAAAAGTTTTCTATATTGGCGATGCTTTTAATGGATTTTTACCAACTTTAGCACAAGGTGCTGGGCAGTCGATAGAGAGCGCCTATGAAATATTTAATTTATTAAAGGAAAATAAATTAGATACGGATACTTATTTTAAATTAAGATCGAAAAGAGCAAAAATTATTAGAAAAAGATCGAACTTAAATTTCTTTGCATTTCATTTTTCTAATTCATTGATGCAAAATATTAGAAATATGATTTTAAAATTTTTAGTAAAACGTAAAAAATTTATTGAGAGCTATTTAGGTAAAGTTTATAAAAACTAAGCTTTTGTCTCCGAAATAAATTTTTGCCTCAAACTATCAATAACTACTGTTGATCCATTTATATCACAATGCCAATAAGTCCATCCGTTATAACTTGCAGCACCCATTATTTTAGCTGCAACTTTATGAATAGACCCCTCTGACAGCTTACATTTGATACTGCCGTCAACCATAATTTTAGCATTAATTTTCTTTTTTGGGTCAAATAATGTAGTTCCTGGTTTTAATATCCCAAGTTCCACTAAAGAGCCAAAAGGTATTCTTGGCTTAGACTTATTGTTTTCAACTATATCTAAATAGTCATCCTCAATTTTTTTAGTATTATTTAATCTTTCTTGGGCGGCTTTAAAATATTTAACATCATTTTCAATTCCATAAAAATTTCTTCCTAATTTTTTTGCTACAACAGCTGTTGTTCCAGTTCCTAAAAATGGATCAAACACATTGTCGCCCTTATTAGTTGTAGCTAGAATAATCCTGTGCAAAAGAGCCTCTGGTTTTTGTGTTGAATGAATTTTTTTTCCGTTCTTTTTTAATCTTTCTTTTCCATTACAAATTGGCAAAGTCCAATCAGATCTCATCTGCAAATCATCATTAAAACATTTTAGCGATTGATAATTAAAAGTGTATTTCGATTTTTTTGTCTTCGAAGCCCAAATCAACGTTTCATGCGCATTAGTAAATCTTGTCCCTCTAAAATTTGGCATTGGATTGTTTTTTCTCCATATGACGTCATTAAGAAGCCAATAATTTAAATTTTGCAAGTGATAGCCTAATCGAAAAATATTATGATAAGAACCTATAACCCAAATACTTCCATTATCTTTTAAAATTCTTTTACATTCTTTTAACCACGATTTACAAAATTCATCGTATTCTCTAAAACTATTAAACTGATCCCATTTGTCATTAACTCCATTAACTTTGGAAGCATCAGGCCTTGTTAAAGTTTCACCTATTTGCATGTTGTATGGTGGATCTGCGAAAACTAAATCAAAAGATTTATCTGGAATTTTTTTTATTTCCTTTAGGGAGTTTCCATTTACAATCTGATTGATAATTTGTGACATATAAAGATTCAACCTTAAATTGAATCCACGGTCAAACCATTTTAGTAAAAAAAAGAGTCTTTTAGTGTTAGGGAGTCTTAACTCGACAACATCTTGTGTATGGGTTTAAAACCTTTTCTGTGATGTGAAGTTATTCCAAATTTTTTTAAAGCGTTCATATGAGCCTTAGTACCGTAGCCAAAATTTCTCTCCCAAGCATAATTATTAAACTCCTCGGATAATTTTATCATTAGTTGATCTCTAAAAACTTTAGCTATAATTGAAGCGGCGCTTATTGATTTAATTTTTTCATCTCCGTTAATTACAGTTTTAAAATTTTTCAAGCCCTTTGGTGCAAAATTTCCATCAATTAGGATTAATTCTGGTTTAATTATTAATTTATCTATTGCTCTTTTCATTGAGAGTAAGGTCGCTTGCAAGATATTTAAGTTTAATATTTCTTCAACTGAAGATATTCCCACAGCATAAGTTGAATTAAGCTTAATATGTTTCGCAATTTCAATTCTTTTTTTGAAAGTGATTTTTTTTGAGTCTTTTAACAGTTTAAGATCTATCGAGTTTTTTAAAATTACAGCCGCTGAAACTACGGGTCCTGCTAAACATCCTCTACCAACTTCATCTACACCCGCGGTTATCATTAATTTATTTATATTTTAATTTTAGCTTTTTTATCTCTGACCATTTTTAGATCTATCCAGGCCATTTTTTTTTGAGCTGGTTGCCTCATCAAAAAGGCAGGGTGAAAGGTTATAATTACAGAGGTCTTACAGTTTCCAAATTGTTTATCAATCCATTTTCCCCTAGCTTTAGATATGACAATATCGTTACCTATTAAAGCATTCATTGCTGTACTACCCAATAAAATTAAAATTTTAGGATTAATTATTTCAATGTGTCTTTTGATAAATGGCATATACCGATTTACTTCCTCATCGGTAGGTCTCCTATTTTCTGGAGGCCGGTAATTTATAATATTTGATATATAAACATTCTTTCTATTTAAATTAATTGAGGCTAACATTTTATCAAGTAAAGCCCCTGCACGACCAACAAAAGGTAGACCTTCCTGGTCTTCATTGGAACCAGGGGCCTCTCCAACAAGCATAATCTTTGATTTAGGATTGCCATCACCGAATACCATATTTGTTGCGCTACTTTTTAGACTACAATTTTTGATAGCACTGATTGATTTTTTAAGTCTTTCTAAATTTTCTGCTTTATCAGCAGAAATTTCAAAATTATTATTTTTATACCTATTGATTGCCTTGTTATTGTAAATTAAATTGTGATTAATAAGTTTGTAATATTTAATTAATTTAATAGAGGAAGAATTGATTTTTTTTATCATCAGTTATTATGAAAATATTTAAGTTTAATTTAAAGACTATAGGACAGATTTTGTTTGTCATTATTTTTTTGTCCACAACTCCTGCTAAATCTTTGGATAAGTTTAATAAGGCTGATAGTGTATCAGACTATTTTTCAGGCATTTTATTATTGAATAACAATCAATACGAACAATCATTTAATTTTTTTAAAAAATTAAATGGGCTTGAAAATAGTCATATAAATTATTCAGTAAAATATTTGTATTCGTTGGTAAATTCCGGAAATATTAGAGAAGCCTTTAATTATTCTAGAAAGCTAGAGAAAAAAAAATTAGATATTTTTGAAAGTCATTTAATAACAGGAATTTTTCACCTAAAAAACTCAAATACTGATTTAGCTCAAAAGTATTTTCTTAAAGCTAAAAATAAGAGATCAAGATTTATTTTAAATAATTATGTATCAAATTCTCTTCATAATTGGTCAAATTTAAATAATTTAAATTTAAATCAAGCAACATCAGAATTAAATAAAATAGATGAAAGATTTCAAAATTTAAAAAGCATACAAAATGTTTTTTTAAATTGTTTTTTTAATAGCCCAAACACAGAAAATTTATTTATAAAATTAACATCAGATGAAAAAACTGATTTTTCTAGATACAAGTATTTTTATGCCTCTTACGTTGCTAATTCTGAAAAAATAGATGAAGCGAAAAAAATTGTTAAATCCGCAATAAAACTTTATCCCAGAAACTTATTGCTTAATCAGTATAAGCTTGACCTAGATAAAAACAAAAATATTTCCGTATTCGATTGTAAAAAAGTGGCACATGTTATTTCAGAGATTCTATATATCACTGCCAACGCTTTATCTTCTCAGTCAATTTACCCTTTATCAAATTTTTATCTTAATTTAGCAAAATTTTTAAACAATGACTTTCACTCTTACGATACTTTACTTGCAGAAAACTTTTACAAAATTGATAATTATACAAAAGCAAAAAAAATTTATAATAATTTAAGTAAACGAGGCAAAGCATTTTCATGGTATTCTGCCAAACAACTTGCTAAAATTTTTTTAGAAGAGGAAAAAAAAGATAAAGCACTGAAACTTGTCAGTGATACCTATAATAGTTTAGATATAAAAGATATTTACGAAACTTTCGATTACGCAGAGTTTTTAAAAAATAATGAAAGGTTTAAAGACTCAATTATATTTTATAGTAAAATTATTGATGAAGTCGAAATAGAAAATCCTTTATACGCAGAGGCAACAGACGGGCGAGGAATATCTTATGAGCGAATAGGAGAGTGGGATAAAGCTGAAAAAGATTTACTAGCTTCATTGGAAGCCAATCCTGATCAAGCTTACGTAATAAACTATTTAGCTTACTCATGGATAGAACAAGGTGTGAAAATTGAAAAATCTTTAAAGATGTTAGAAAAAGCAAATAAATTAAGATCTAATGATCCTTATATAATAGACTCCTTAGGTTGGGCTTTGTTTAAACTTGAAAAATATAAAGAGTCTAAAAATTTCCTTCAGCAAGCTGTTAGATTGATGCCTGGAGATCCTATAGTTAATGATCACTATGGAGATGTGCTTTGGAAGAATGGTAATCAAATTCAGGCAAGATATTATTGGAATTATGTTTTAAATCTTGAAAAAGCAGAAGATGAACTTAAGCAAACTATTGAAAAAAAATTAATTAAAGGTCTATAAATTATGGTTTTAAGTTCGTACGCTAAAATTAATTTATCTTTAAGAATTAATTCAAAGCGTAAAGACGGCCTTCATGAAATTCAATCTTATTTCTGCTTAATAAATTTATCAGATAAAATTAATTTAAAAAAGATTAAAGAAAAAAAAGATAAAATTTTTTTTAAAGGCCCTTTTTCAAAATTGGTAAATAAAAACAACAATTCAATAATTAATCTTTTTAAATTTCTTAGAAAACTTAAAATAATTTCAAATTATTATTCTGTTAGTATTAATAAAAATATTCCTGTTTTTGGAGGTTTAGGAGGGGGAACTGGAAATGCAGCATCTATCTTAAAAGTTCTCTTGAAAGGTAAAATATCGAAAAGCTTATTAAATAAAGCAGAAAGTATAATTGGAACAGATTTAAGACTTTTTTTATGCAAACAAGGTTTTTTGAGCAATTTAAAAAATATTACTTATTTCCAAAAAAAAAAATTATTTTTCATACTGGTTAAGCCAAATATAAGATGCTCGACAAAAGAGATTTATTCAAAGGTACGAAAGTATTCCAAAAAGAAACTATTATCTCATAGTAAAATAAATACTAAAAATAAATTCATTAATGTAATTTCTCAAGAAAATAACGATTTACAATCAATTGTTGAAAAAAAATATCCCATTATAAAAAAATTATTAATAGCAATTAGAAATGAAAAGGGGTGTTGTTTTTCAAGAATGACCGGATCTGGGTCAGTTTGTTACGGCTTATTCAAGGATCAAATAACTGCAAAAAAAGCCTTAAATAAATTAAAAATCAAGTTCCCAAGTTTTTGGTTTTCATTTGCGAAAACTGTTTAATTTTGGTGATTTATGATATATCAGATTTCTTAACATTGGGGCATAGCCAAGCGGTAAGGCAGCGGTTTTTGATACCGCCATCCTAGGTTCGAATCCTAGTGCCCCAGCCACAGATATATGCTTAATTTAAGTTTCAACTTCATAAATAAAATTAAACGAAACTTATTTCCATTCTATAAAGATAAAGACTTAAAATTTGTTTTTAACAAAATTCAAGAGGGTTCTTCAGCTGATACCGTAACCGCTCGATTTGTAGGTGGTTGTGTTAGAAAATATTTATCCAATGATAAAATTGACGATATTGATATCGCAACAACATTGAGCGTAGAAGAGATAAAGGAAAAATTTTTAAATACAAAATTTAACATAGTTGAAACTGGTATAAAACATGGAACGGTTACTCTTGTTACTGATAAATTTAATCTAGAAATAACAACTCTCAGAAAAGATGTCGAAACTGACGGTCGACATGCCGAGGTTGAGTATATTGATGATTGGCAATTAGACTCAGAAAGAAGAGATTTTACTATGAATGCAATTTATCTTGATATTAATGGAAAGATATTTGACCCTCAAATGGGAACCGTTGATTTAAAAAATAATAATGTAAAGTTTATTGGAGATCCTCGAAAAAGAATAGAGGAAGATTATTTGCGTATCATAAGATTTTTAAGATTTAAAATAATGTATGACAGCAAAGTCGAACTATCAACAATTGATGCAATCAAACAAAATTTAGACGGAATAAAAAAAATCTCAAAAGAGAGAATTTTAATTGAATTATATAAGATATTAGATTTAGAAAATTTTATAAATTTAAATGAAAGCACACATTTAAAAGAAATTTTTTCTTTGATATTTCCAGAATTTGAAAATCTAAAGCGCTTAGAACGTCTAGCAAAGATTTGCGATTATACTCAAGTAAACAGAGAGCTTTTATTAGCAGTGCTTCTTATAGATGAAAAAAATAATCATGAATATTTCGTACATAAATATAACGTTTCGAATAATATTAAAGAGAATTTACATATTTCTGCAAAAAATATAATACTAATTAAAGGAAATAAATATTTTTTTAACAAAGACTTAAAAAAAAATATTTATCTTAATGGCAAAAATCACTTAATAAATTTAAATATTTTAAATTTTGTTATTAATGAAAAATTAAAGTTTAAAGATTTCTCCGAGACTTTAAAAAAAATACTTCAATCAAAAAAACAAAAGCTTCCAGTTGATGGAAAATATTTGATTGATAATGGAATGAAACAAGGTAGCCAAATTGGCAGAGTATTGAAGAAAATAGAGGAAGAATGGATTAAAAATAATTTTAAAATTTCAGAGGATCAGATGAAAGAAATAATTCGATTAAACTCTAATTAAACATACTCTACGTTCAATATTTCAAAGTTTTTTTCACCAGATGGAGTATTTACGGCCACTATTTCACTTTTTTCTTTACCGATTAAAGCTTTTCCAATTGGACTCTTAAAAAAAATTAAATTTTCTTTTATATTAGCTTCATCTTGACCGACTAATTTATAGCTAATTTCTTTTTCTGTTTCTAAATCTTTTAGTTTTATTGTTGAACCAAAGATTACTTTTCCGTTATTTTCAATTTTGGTCACATCAATTACATTTGCACGAGCTATTAAATCGTTAATAGCAAGAACTCGTCCTTCAATTAAACCTTGCTGTTCTTTTGCTGCATGATATTCAGCATTTTCTTTCAGATCTCCATGGGATCTTGCTTCAGCAATAGCCTCAACAACTTTTGGTCTTTGAACATTTTTTAAATCCTCTAACTCTAACTTTAGTTTTTGAAGACCGTTCACTGTTATAGGTTCTTTATCCATAATTATTTCCACTTAGCTTCTGGCGGTAAAGACATCAAAATAGAGTCGATATTACCTCCAGAATTTAAACCAAACTTAGTACCTCTATCATACAAAAGATTAAACTCCACATATCTACCACGTTTAAACAATTGTTTTTCTTTATCTTTTTTTGAATATTTAAAATTTTTTTTTCTATTAATTATTTTATTCGAAATATCAATAAACACAAAACCAAGTTCTCGTACAAACTTGAAGTTTTTAATCCAATCTTTTGTTTCATAATCGAAAAAAATTCCACCAATTCCTCTAGCTTCTTTTCTATGAGGCAAGTAAAAATATTCATCACACCATTTTTGATATTTTTTATAATTTTTTTTATTTTGTAAACAAATTTTTTTTAATTCGTTATGAATAATTTTACTTTCTTTAAAATCCGTATGACTAGGAGTTGCGTCCATACCTCCACCAAACCATTCTTTAGATGTCACAATAAATCTTGTATTAAAATGAATTGCGGGTATTTTTGGATTTTTCATATGAGCAACTATAGAAATTCCTGATGCCCAATATTTACCATCTCTTTCTGCTCCAAAAATTTTTGATCTAAATTGTTTGGGAAACGTTCCAGATACAGTTGATTTATTTACTCCTACTTTATCAAAAATTTTACCTTTAGTTAAAAGATAAGATGTTCCTCCACCTTCTTTAATATTTTTTTTGTACCAATCTCTTTTGGAAAATTTTAATTTATTACCTTCTAAGTTTTCAAATGATTTACATATTTGTACTTGTAAATATGAAAACCAACTATCTGCCATCTTTTTTCTAAATTCTGAATTGATCATTATTTCAATAAATTATTTTGCCTTAAAGCCTCAGCAGAGATTATTGCTACGCTCATAGCAACATTTAGAGATCTAGTATTTTTATTCATTGGTATTTTTATTTTATCTTTTATAGTTTTATGCAAATTGTTTGGTACACCTGCGCTTTCTCTGCCAAATAATAATATATCATCTTTTTTAAATTTAAACTTATGATAATATTTTTTTGCTTTAGTTGTCATAAGAATTATTCTTTTTTTTTTGTTTTTATTTATAAAATCATCATAATCTTGGTATCTAAATATTTTACTTAGCCCAATATAGTCCATCACTACCCTTTTAAATCTTGAGTCGTGTAAGTTAAAACCACAAGGTTCGATTATGTGAATCTTTAGACTTAGGCAGGCTCCCAACCTAATTATAGCTGCAGTATTTTGAGGAATATCAGGCTTATAAAGAGCTATGTGCATTAATATTCCTTAATTTATGTGTCATTCTGACCCTAGAAAATAGAATTATTTAGTCTTATTTGATAATTACATTATAAGCACTTAAATAAATGAGCAAAGAAGAAAAAAAAGTAAACAGAAGAGATTTTTTATTTACAGCTAGCTACACCATCGGAGCCGTTGGTGTGGGAGCAGTTATTTGGCCAATGATTGACCAAATGAATCCAGACAAAGCACAACAAGCGTTAGCAACCACAGAAGTTGATATTAGCCAAGTGGAACCTGGAAAATCAATTACTGTTTTGTGGAGAGGAAAACCAATTTTTGTAAAAAGAAGAACACCTGGAGAAATACAAGAGGCTAGAGCAGTAAACCTGGACGATTTGCCCGATCCTCAAAATGATGAAGAGAGAGTAAAAGAGGGTAAAGATGAATGGTTAGTTATGTTAGGTGTTTGTACTCATCTAGGATGTGTCCCTTTAAAAGATAAAGGTGATTACAACGGATGGTTCTGCCCGTGCCACGGTTCTCATTACGATGTATCCGGTAGGGTTAGAAAAGGTCCTGCTCCGACTAACATGGAAATACCTAAATTTGAGTTTTTAGATAACAACACTATTAAAATTGGATAAATAGAAATAATTATGAGTGATCAGGAATACATACCTAAATCAAAAGCTGCAAAATGGTTTAACGATCGTCTACCTTTATTAACTTTAGGCGCCCATTTAACTGATTACCCAACTCCAAAAAATTTAAATTATTGGTGGACTTTCGGTGGTATTCTGACTTTTTGTTTAATAACACAGATTGTTACAGGAATAGTTCTTGCAATGCATTATGTTGCACATGCAGATTTAGCATTCGGAAGTGTTGAACATATTATGAGAAACGTTAATTATGGATGGTTAATTAGATATATCCATAGTAATGGAGCATCTATGTTTTTCCTTGCAGTCTACATACATATATTTAGATCTCTATTCTATGGTTCATATAAGTCACCAAGAGAAATAATATGGATATTAGGACTAATGATCTACTTACTCATGATGGCAGCTGCTTTTCTAGGTTATGTCTTGCCATGGGGACAAATGAGTTTTTGGGGGGCAACAGTAATAACTAATTTATTTAGCGCTATACCACTAGTTGGAGAGAGTATTACTACATGGTTATGGGGTGCGTATTCAGTCGACAACCCTACATTGAATAGATTTTTTAGCTTACACTATTTATTTCCTTTTTTAATTTTAGGATTAGTTGTTTTGCATATCTGGGCTTTGCATATTCCAGGTAATAACAATCCAGTTGGTATAGATATAAAGAAACCTTCAAAAGATACTGTACCATTCCATCCATATATAACTATTAAAGACGCTTTTGCATTATTAGTGTTCATGATTATATTCGCTGGATTTGTATTTTTTACACCAAATGTTTTAGGTCATTCAGATAACTACATTCCAGCAAATCCACTAGTAACTCCAGCTCACATAGTACCTGAGTGGTATCTATTACCTTTTTATGCAATTTTAAGATCAGTTCCTGATAAGCTAGGTGGAGTAATTTTAATGTTCAGCGCAATATTTATTTTATTTGTATTGCCTTGGTTAGATACTTCAAAAGTTAGGTCTGCTGTATTTAGACCTCTTTATAGACAATTCTTTTGGATCTTAGTTATAGACGTTTTAATGTTAGGTTATGTTGGTGCTATGCCAGCTGAAGGAGTTTATTTAGTTTTGGCAAGAGTAGGAACTATTTATTACTTCTTACACTTTATAGTTATTTTACCAGTAGTAGGTTTACTTGAGAAAACTGATCCTATCCCTATGAGTATATCTGAGCCAGTTATGACTGGAGGAGCAGAACCGTCTCTAGCACGGAAATTAAATGAAAAAGTTTAATATAAGTTTAAACAAAATAATCATACTACTTTTCCTCACAATTAAACCTTTACACAGCGCTGAAATGACCGATCCAATAAAGGTGGATTGGAGTTTTAAGGGTTTAACAGGAACTTTCGATAGAGCATCATTGCAGAGAGGTTTTCAAGTTTATAAAGAAGTTTGCTCTTCGTGTCATTCTATGCAATATCTTAGTTACAGAAATCTCGGAGAGTCTGGTGGTCCTGAATTTACAGAGGCAGAAGTAAAAGCTATCGCAGCAAGTTTCGAGGTTACTGACGGACCAGACAGTCAGGGTGAAATGTTTACTAGACCTGGCAGACCATCTGATATGTTTGTAAGTCCTCATCCCAATAAGGAGGCAGCAGCAGCAGCAAATGGAGGCGCATATCCTCCAGATATGTCTGTTCTAGTTAAAGCAAGAAAAGGAGGGGCAAATTATATTTACTCTGTTTTAGTAGGTTACGAAGACCCGCCGCCAGGAGTAACTTTAGATCAAGGAGTGTATTATAATAAGTATATGATAGGAAATAAAATCAAAATGCCAAACAACCTTGAAGATGGATTGATAGAATATGCAGACGGTACAGTTTCTACCGTTGACCAAATGGCAAAAGATGTAACAACATTTTTAGCATGGGCAGCCGAACCTGAACTAGAGGAAAGACATAGAACAGGGGTTAAAGTAATTATTTACTTAGTACTGTTAACCACTCTGGTATATTTGAGCATGAAGAAGATTTGGTCAAGGGTTGACACGGAAGTATAAAACGTCACCATCTTTTACAATATAGTCTTTACCCTCTATTCTTAATTTACCGTTCTCTTTACATTTCTCAGCACTTCCATACTTAATAAAATCTTCACAAGTTACTGTTTCAGCCCTAATAAAATTCTTTTCAAAGTCAGTGTGTATGACACTCGCGGCCTTGGGCGCAGGTGTATTTTTTTCCACTGTCCATGCTCTGCTTTCTTCAGGGCCAGAGGTAAAAAAAGTATCTAGGTTTAAAAGTTCATATCCCTCTTTGATTAGTTGGTTTAGACCAGTTTTGTTAAGACCTATTTCCTTCATGAAAGTCTCTCTTTCATTTTTATCTAGACTCATTATTTGATCTTCGATGTCTGCACAAATTGTAACTACTTTTTCTTCTGGGTAATTTTTTTTTACACTTTTGGTAAAAGTGTTCCCTTTTGCTAGGCTTTCTTCATCAACGTTGCAAACTATAATTTTTGGTTTGATACTTAATAAACCTAAGGTATTAAGAATTTTTTCCTCATTTTTGTCGTTTGCGATTACTTCTTTGCCATCATTTAATTGTTTTAATTTGTCCTCAAGTATTTTTATTTCTTTTTCTCCGAGTAATTTTTTTTTACCCTTTTCCAGTTTTTTTTGAATAATATCTAAATCTGAAAGTATTATTTCTGTTTTTATAGTTTCAAGATCATCCACGGGGTTAATTTTTGAATTGACATGAGTAATCTTATCTGACTCAAAGCACCTTACTAAGTGAATGATTGCGTCAACTTCTTTTATATGGGAAAGAAATTTATTACCTAAACCCTCACCTTTTGAAGCCCCTTTAACCAAACCTGCAATATCTACGAAAGTTATATTTGTGTAGATCTTCTTTTTAGAATTGGATAATTTAGTTAGTTGATCCAGTCTTTCATCTACCACATCAACAATTCCAATATTTGGATCTATAGTACAAAAGGGAAAGTTTGCTGCTTCTGCATTTTTTGAGGCTGTTAATGCGTTAAACAAAGTAGACTTACCAACATTTGGAAGTCCAACTATTCCACATTTAAATCCCATTAAGGTCTTGATTTACTTTACTTGAAAAAAGATCTATTTTTTTTTGAATTAGGGTAGGCAATTGTTTAACAATATTACCTGTAATATCGTTGATTTTTTCTTCTTCATCCTCTTTAAAATCTTCCAACACATGATTATTTACTTTTTTCTTTTGTTTAGGTTGACCTATACCTATACGAACTCTTGAGTAATCTTTACCAATAAATTTGTCTATAGACTCAATTCCATTATGACCTGCACTACTGCCCCCAAATTTAGCTTTTATCTTTCCAAAATCAATATCCATATCGTCATGAAAAACAAAAACATCTTTTGCGTCAATCTTAAAGTAATCTATTAGCTCTTTGACAGCTGTCCCTGAGTTATTCATAAAAGTTAAAGGCTTAATAGCATAGATTTTTTGTTCATCAATATTCCCAGTGGTGAGCAAACCCTTAAATTTTGGTTTCTGTTTAGAAAGTTTAAAGTGAGCGTTTATAGCATCAATAATTTTAAAACCAATATTGTGTCTAGTATTAGTATAGTTGGACCCAGGATTGCCCAATCCGACAAGTAAAAGCATATTAATTATTTTTTTTCAGTAGGTTTCTTTTCAGCAGGTTTTTTTTCGTCAGGTTTTTTATCAGCACCTTCTTTAGCTTTATCATCTTTCTTAGCTCCCTCTCCATCTTTAGCTGCTGCTTCAGCTCCCTCTGCTGGAGCCTCACCTTCAGCACCTTCAGCTACTGCTTCATCTTCAGCTGGCTTCTCTGGCTCCTTCATAACGGTTGGAGAAGCAACTGTTGCTATAACGAAATCACGGTCTGTTATAGTTGGGACAATATTATCTGGTAATTTGACTGATGAAATTTTAATGCTTGTGCCGATATCAGTTCCAGATAAATCAATAATTATTTCGTCAGGTATATTTTCAGCAGGACATCTTAATTCAACTTTTCTTCTAACAATATTTAACACTCCGCCTCTTTTTAATCCCGGTGAGTCAGGATGATTTGTAAATTTTACTGGTATTTCTAGAATAATTTTTTTACCTGAAACTATTCTCATAAAGTCTATGTGAATAGGCTCCTCTGAAACAAAATTAAACGCTATGTCTCTTGGAATTACTCTTTCTTTTTTTCCATCAATGTCTAATTCCAAAACTTTTGATAAAAATGTTTCTGAGTGAATTAAATTTTTAATATCTTTTTTTTCTATTGAAATATTTTTGTTAGCTTCTTTTCCGCCATATAAAATAGCAGGTATTAACCCCTCAGATCTCAACTTATTATTTGAACCTGAAGAGCTGATCTCTCTTTTAATTGCCTTTAAATTATTCATAAATTTATTGAAGTGGGTGTATAACCTAAGATGATTATCAAAACAAGAGTTAATTAAATAAATCAGATACTGAATTTGAATTCGCTATTCTTTTTATAGCTTCTGCCATTAATGAAGATATAGATAATACCTCAATTTTGATGTTATTTTTTATTTTTTTTGAGTTATCAATTGTGTCTGTAATAATAAGTTTCTTTATTTTAGATTCTTTAATTTTATCTACTGCCGCACCACTTAAAACAGCGTGGGTTATAAAAACATATACATCTACAGCGCCTGCTTTTTTTAAAGCTGCTACAGCATTTACAATTGTACCACCACTATCAATAATATCATCTACAATGATACAAGTTTTACCCTTAACATCTCCAATAATATTCATCACCTTCGATTGACCGGCCCTTGGTCTTCTTTTATCTATAATTGCTAAATCAGCTTTAATTCTTGTTGCAAGACCTCTAGTTCTTTGAACTCCACCAACATCTGGAGAAACACAAATCAACTTTTTACTTTTCAATTTTTTTTTAATATATTTTGCAAAAAGCGGAGTAGTAAATAAGTTGTCTACTGGCATATCAAAAAAACCTTGAATTTGACCAGCATGTAAATCAACAGTTACAACTCTACTCGCACCAGCATTAGTTAATAAATTTGCAACAACTTTTGCGGAGATCGATGTTCTTGGAGCAACTTTTCTATCCTGTCTTGCGTAGCCATAATATGGAATTACAGCTGTAATATTTTTGGCGGATGATCTTTTTAAAGCATCAATAACTAACAATAGCTCCATTAAATTATCGTTAGCAGGATTAGAAGTCGATTGAACAACAAAAACACTATTTCCTCTAATATTTTCATTTATTTCAATATAAATTTCTCCATCAGCAAATCTTTTTATATTTGTATTTACAAGTTTAAGCTTTAGTTGCTTGGCAATATCCTTACTAAGTTTTTGATTACTAGTTCCAGATAAAATTTTCATGAAATGTCACTACTTATACCTTATTTCTATATCTTTTCAAATTAATTAAGTTCAGGCATACAAATTGAAGATATACATCTACCATAATCTTTTTGCTTCAATTTGCATGATCTTCTGTAACTAAAAAAATTACCTTTTTCAGCAAAAGTATCTCGGTCTACTTGATCTATATTAATATTAGCTTTTATAAGTTTTTTAGTTACGAATTTTCTTAAATCGAATAACTTTTTTGTTTTATTTTTATTTGAAAAGTAAATTTTATTGTTTCTAGATTTAGCCAAAAACATTTTATAAAAATTTTTATCTACTTCGTAATTTTTCTTACCAATGCATGGTCCAATACAAGCAAAAAATTTATTACCGGAACTTATTTTTTTTATTTTAGAAATGGTATTTTTAATTATCCCTAAAAAGGCACCTTTCCAACCAGCATGTATGCAACCAACAATTTCATTTTTAGAATCGTAAAGTATAATTGGTACACAATCTGCTGTTACTACACCAAGAGCAAAACCTTTCATTTTTGTAATCATGGCGTCCGCAAAAATTTTTTTTTTATAATTATTTTTTTTAATTTCTACTACTTTGTTACTATGTGTTTGATGCATTAATATTAATTTATCTCTTTTAACATCCATTTTTTTTGCAACATAATCTAAGTTTTTTCTAACATTTCTTTTCTTATCTTTTGACCCTTTTCCACAATTCAACCCCTTGTAAATACCCTTTGAAAATCCATTCTTTCTGGAAAAGAAACAATGTTTGATTTGTTTTATTTTTTTTAGTTTTCTCGAGTAAAACATTATTTAAATCCAGCAAAATTATTATTAATAAATTTATAGGCCATAATGACTTTAAATAAATCTCCCATATAGTTAGACCCTAATAACCTTTTTAACCTTAAATAAAGATCAGATTGTTCTCTAAATTTCATTTTGTTTGACATTATCTGAGCTCTTTCAAGAATACCCATTCTTTCTAAAAATTGCCTTTGAGTAATTATTTTTTTCACTTTTAAACCATCTTTCTTAAAAAATTCACTAAGAAGTGCAAAATTAACATGTGCAGTAACATCTGCTTTACCTAGGTTATCGAGCAAGCTATTTCTTTTATGATGCATTACAGATTGTAAAGTATTTTGATTATTTGGTTTTAAATATCCGTAATCAATCATTAAAATACACCCTCCCAATTTAGAAATTTTTTTATTTATTTTCTTAAGCTCTTGGAGGCCAAATAGAGGAAATTCGATAAATTTTAAATTTTTTAATGATTTGTAAGATTTAATCATCTTAATATTTGCAGGCGAGGCTCTAGTAAATATTTCTTTTATATCTTTATTTTTTTCTAGTGAATAATACTTTTCATAAATATTATTTTTTATTTTTTTGAATTGTTTTATAGGAATTGCATCAAAAAATTCGTTTCCAAAAAAAACTACTGGTCCTCTTTTGATCACATTAAGGTTATCAATCCATTTAACATCTTTGTTTAAAATTTTTTTTTTCTGCATACCTCTTAAAAAAATACTTTTTTCTAATAAAAACATATTTTTAATTGAATTAAATTCAGGAAATTTTTTAAAAGATTTTAAGAGGATTTTCGTTAGACTTCCATCTCCTGGACCAAGTTCTATAATATTAAAATTTTTTGGTTTCCCAAACGTTTCCCAAGAAGACACAATCCAAATTGCAATTATTTCAGAGAAAATATTTGAAATTTTGGGCGAGGTGATAAAATCACCACTTTTTCCAAAAGGAATTTGTGAAGTATAGTAGCCAAATTTTTTATCATAAAGAACGTTTCTAAAAAATTTGTCACTAGGTAAATTTTTAGATTTTTTAAAAAATATATGATTACGTTTCATTTTTTTTTTGTAAAAAATTTGAAATAATTAAACCAACTATAATCATCAAAAAACTTAGAAGGGTTCCCATGCTAAACAAATTAAACAAATATCCTAATTGAGGATCTGGTTGCCTAAAATACTCTGATATAACTCTAAAAATTCCATAATAAATTAAAAATAAATATGAACAAGTTCCCATTTTATATTTTCGTCTAAAAATTAAACTATTTAATATTATAAATAATACCGCACCTTCAAGCACAGCTTCATATAATTGAGAAGGATGTCTAGGCAAACTGTCTATAGTTGGAAAAATTACTCCCCAAGATACTGTAGTTACTTTTCCTACTAGTTCTCCATTGATGAAATTAGCTAAACGGCCAAAAAAAATTCCAATAGGTGAGACGCAAGCTATAATATCTAAAAAAAAATAAGTCGGCAAATTTTTTTTTTTGGAAAATAAATATGTTCCAACAATTATTCCTAAAAGAGCGCCATGAAAAGACATTCCTCCTTCCCAGACTTTTATTATATCAAAAGGATTAGCGAGGTAGTAACCCAGGTTATAGAATATTACATAACCTAGTCTTCCACCGATAATTATAGATATAACTAAATAAGTAATTAAATCATCAAATTCTTTAATATTAAATTTTAGATTAATATCTTTGATAATATGATTGATTATTTTTTTCCCCAACCACCATCCTAAAATTATTCCAAAGATGTAAGCCAATGAGTACCACCTAATTACTATGAACCCAAAATCTATCAAAACAGGGTCTAAATTATGGGTATACATAATTTCTTATATCATATTTGAAATTAAGATGTTCATCAAATAAGATAAGTTATGAAGAATTCAGAAAAAATTTTAAAGTCTATATCTAGTTTAATTGAAAATGGTATTTTGACCTCTAAAGATATTAGAAAAGAAATATCTACAGATTTAAAATTCAAAAAAGATAAAATTATCAATAAACTTGAGTTAGTTTCAAGAGAGGAGTTCGAAGTCTTAAAAAAAATTGTTCAAAAACAGGATGCAACAATTAAAAAATTGATAAAAAATAAGAAAACTAAAAAGGCAAAGAGATCTTAACCTGCAAACCATTGTACTTGCTTTTCCCAAGATGAATATTTCCACCGTGTGAATTTATAATATCTTCAACAATTGCAAGACCTAACCCAACACCAGATTGATTCAAACTTCTACTTTTATCTAATCTAAAAAAAGGCTTAAACACATTTTTATATTGGTCTTCAGGTATACCTGGACCATCATCTTCTATTGTTACTGTAACTCTTTTGTTTCCTTTTTGAACATTCAAATAAACTTTGTTTCCATAACTCAATCCATTTTGAATTATATTTTCAAAAGATCTCTTTAATGCAGTGGGCCTGCCTTTCAACTCCACAATTGCAGTACTATTATTAAAAAATAAGTTACTGTCATCAAAGCTATTTTTTATAGAGTTTAAAAGATTATTTAAATTAATTAAGACGGTATCTTCTTGAATTTGAGTTTTAGCAAATTGCAAATAATCATTTAACATTTTTTCCATCTCGTCAATATCTTTAGACATTTTTTCTGAAATTTCTTTTTGCTTAAGCATAGCAAGCTGTAATTTTAAGCGCGTTAGTGGTGTTCTTAAATCATGGCTAATTCCCGACAGCATTTCAGCTCTTTGATTAAGGTGACGATTAATTCTCTTTGCCATACGATCAAATTCAAAAGCAGCCTTTCTAATTTCCTGTGATCCTGATGCCCGAAAGTCATTCACATAATCTCCTTTTCCAAATCTTTCTGCAGCTTTTGCAAGTTTTACAAGTGGCTTCGTTTGATTTTTCAAGAATATTAAAGCAATTATAATTAAAACCAATGAAGGTAAAGTAGTCCATAAAACGAAAATTCTCACCGATGAAGCCGATACCATTTCTTTTGGAACTAAAAATTCAATAACGTCATTGTTAGAGCGGATTTTAATTTCGACAGCGTTTTTAAATTTAGAGGTGTTAAACCAGTAATTATTATTACCAAAAGTAGATTTTAATTCTCTCCTTAAAGATCTATCCATAGGACTAAATCTTCTTTCTCCACTGTTATTTGGAAAAATTTCTTGATTAATACCTATTTCAAAGTTGAAATTATTTTTGTAACTATCAGTAAAAAAATCTAAATTTGTTTTATCGTTTTGATATACTTCTTCAATTGCTTTTAACTGAGTTACTAAAGATCTTGTTATATTCTTATTGGCTTTGATCCATATACTGTCATAAAAGACAACTGTTATAATAATTTGTAAAATGATTGTCGGAGCCGCAACAATAATTAAGGCTCTATAAAAAAGTCTTTTAGGTAAAATATTTTTTTTAAAATTATTAAATCCAGAGAACATAGCCCGAGCCTCTTATTGTTTGAAGATATTTAGGATTTTTTGGTTTCATTTCTATTTTTTGTCTTAATCTAGTAATCATTACATCAATAGATCTCTCCTGACTTATTCCTGAAATTTTTCCTATTTCTTCTCTAGAATAAGTTTTTCCTGGATTTGAAAGCATCTCAACAAGAACTTTCTTTTCTGAATTATTAATCTTTTTAGATTTACCATTAAAATTTACAATCATTTTATTTAAATCAATTTCTGCTGCACCTATTTTGTGTATTAAATTAAAATCAATTTTTGTATTTTTATTAATAATATTTTTAATTCTTAATAATAATTCTTTTGGTTCAAAAGGTTTACCTATGTAATCATCCGCTCCTAGTTCTAACCCTTTAATTCTGTTCTCAACCTCCCCTTTTGCGGTTAGTAAAATTATAGGAACTTTAATTTTATTTTTTACTTCCTTTGTTAATTCATAACCATTTTGACCTGGCATCATTACATCTAAAATAATAATATCATACTTAATATATTCTAACCTTTCTTTTGCTTGATTTGCATTTTCCGCGGTAGAAACGATATAATTATTTTCAGATAAATAATCTTTTAAAAGGTTACGTATTCTATTATCATCATCAACAATAAGAATATGATTTTTATTATTTTCCATTTACAATTTTTTTTAAAACATCTTTAAATTTTATTACTGAGTCAGAATTTGAATTTTTTAAAGCATTAAATATTCTTTTTTTTTGAGTGTTATAAACTGTCTCAAAAAATGTTTTTCCTTCTTTATCTAAATATATATTTTTTTTTCTTGTATCCGTCTCATCTTGGATTTGTTTTATCATTTTAGACTTAATAAGGTCTCTCAACACTCTATTTAAACTTTGTTTGGTAACTTTTAATCTAAAAATTAATTCACCTAAGTTTATACCAGGATTTCTTTCAATAAGATTTAATGCCCTTAGATGAGCTGGGCCAAAAAATTTTTTTGACAAAACTTCTTTTGGGTCTGAAAATGTTTCTCTATAAGCATAATATAGTAATTGAATAAACTCTTTAATTTGTTCATCTTTTAAATAAAGTAAATCTTTCATAATGGTAAGTTATATTGACTTATCCTACCGATATATATACTTTTTAATAAATAAAAAATCTATATATTTACATTTAATGGAAAGCATTCCTTACGACAAACGATCAGGAAAAATATGGTTCAATGGAAAAACTGTTGATTGGCTTGATGCAAATATTCATATTTTAAATCATGGATTACATTATGCAAGCTGCGTGTTTGAGGGAGAAAGAGTTTACGACGGTGAGATATTTAAGCTGGAAGATCATACTGAAAGATTATTTTATTCAGCCAAACGAATGGGTATTTCTGTGCCATATACCACAGAGGAAATAAATAGCGCTTGTAAAAATATTGTTAATATCCAAAAAGTAATGAATGGTTATGTAAGACCTTTAATATGGAGAGGAAGTGAAATGATGGCTATATCAGCTCAAAAAAATAAAATTCATGTTGCGATAGCAACTTGGGAATGGGGATCTTATTTTGATCCAAAATTAAAGTTAAATGGAATAAAGTTAGATATTTCTAGCTGGAGAAAACCAGCACCTAATACAATTCCCTGGGATACAAAAGCAGCAGGATTATATATGATCAATACTTTATCTAAACATGCGGCTGAAGAAAAAGGTTTTACCGACTCTTTAATGTTAGATCATGAAGGAAATATAGCAGAAGCAACTGGAGCAAATATATTTTTTAAAGATGATATTGGAGAATTACATACTCCAATTCCCGACTCATTTTTAGATGGAATAACAAGAAGAGAAGTAATTAAAATTGCAAAATCAAAAGGAGTTAAAGTTACAGAAAGAAAAATTAAACCAGATGAAATGAAGGATTTTGTTGGTTGCTTCTTAACGGGTACAGCTGCTGAGGTAACTCCGGTATCTAAAATATCTGAATATAGTTTTAAAGTTTGCGATTTAATTACTGATTTAAATAAGTCTTACCAGAGCTTGGTAAGAAAAAAGACTGCTGCCTAGTTTTTGCTATCTTCATTAATGGCGTGATCTATGCCCTTCCGCAAATAGTCATATCCGGTATATAAAGTTAAAAAGGCAGAAAGCCACAAAAGTATAATTCCTATTGTTTGAGCGTTATAGTCTTGGAAGTTAATTATTTTATTTCCACTTTCACCAGTAAGAAGTATAGCAATCGAGATCATTTGAATAAAAGTTTTTAGTTTAGATAAACTTGTAACCTGCATGCTTATTCGTCCTTTTGCTAGGAATTCTCTTAATCCAGATATTAAAATTTCTCTTGTAAGTATAATAATTGCAGCAATCACCTCATAATTTTTAATGGTTCCATTCATAACAAGTAGAATTAAAGCTGCAGCAACCAAAATCTTATCAGCAATTGGGTCCAAAAGTTCACCTAACTTTGATTCTTCTTTAAACATTCTAGCCAATAGTCCATCAAGATAATCAGTAAAACTAGCTAAGGCGAACAAAAAAAAGGGAATTAAATCTCCGAAAAAACCTGGAATAAAAAAAGTTAAAACAAAAATAGGTACAATAATTATACGGCCAATAGTAAGTATATTTGGTATTTTAAGATTCATATTTTATTCATGAAAATAATCATATATTTTGTTTGCTATATTGTCTTCTATTCCTTCAATAGCTTTAAGATCTTCGAGACTAGCAGATTCAACTGCTCTAGCGGATCCAAAATGATTTAGCAAAGCTCTTTTTCTTTGTTTTCCTATTCCTTCAATCTGATCTAATAAAGATTTACTTAAATTTTTCTTCCTTTTTGCTCTATGAGTACTTATAGCAAATCGGTGAGCTTCGTCTCTCAATCTTTGAATAAAAAATAATAGTGGATCATTTTTGCTTAAAATAAACTCTTTATTTTGATAATATATTTTTTCTTCTCCAGCGTTTCTTCTCTTACCTTTTGCTACTGCTAAAATAGGTAAATCATGCAGTCCAAGTTCATTCAAAACTTCTCTACTCACCGAATATTGACCTTTACCGCCATCAATTAATATCAGATCAGGGAGAGATAGAGATCCTGACTTTTCCTTAATAGCTTTTGAAAATCTCCTAAAAAGGACCTCTTTCATCATTCCATAATCGTCGTTTTTAACTTTTTCATCCTTGATGTTAAATTTTCTATATCTTTTTTTTATAAAACCCTCATTACCGAAGCATATAAGTGCTCCGATAGAATCTGTTCCTTGGATATGGCTGTTATCGTAAACTTCTATAAGATCAATATTATTATTCAATTTGAATTTTAAAGCCAAAGCTTCAACTAAATTGTTGTTTGTATCAGATTGAATAAGTTTTTGTTTTAAAGCTTGTTTAGCATTTTTTTCTGCTAGTCGAGAAATACTTATCTCATTTTTGGCTTTAGCTAATTTTATAATAATTTGTTTATTTTCTTTCGTAGAAAAAGTTTTTTCTAGTAATTTAATTTCGTTCACTTTTATGTTTGTTAGAATGAGAGATGGAATAGTTTTATTTTCGTAAAATTGAGACAAAAATGATGAGAGTATGTCTTCAACTTTATCTTCTGGGTCATGTTTTGGATAAAAGGCTTGGTTACCCCAATTTTGTTTAGATCTAAAAAAGAAAACTTGAATACAAGTTTTTCCGGTCTCTTTATAAACACTTATAACATCAGCTTCTTTTAAATTTGTTTGATTAATTTTTTGTGAGGTCTGTATTTGCGTTAAAGCTTTGATCCTATCCCTTGCAATAGCAGCTTTTTCATAATCCAATTCCTTACTAGCTCTTTCCATTTCTTTGGATAAATTTTTTTGAATTCTTCTAGATTTACCTGAAATAAAATCTATAGCATCATTTACTGTAGATAAATAATCTTTTTCTTCAATATGACCTACGCAAGGCCCTGAGCATCTTTTAATTTGATAAAGTATACATGGCCGGTCTCTATTTTTGAAAACTGTGTCGTCACAAACTCTTAATAAGAAAATTTTTTGTAAAATTTTTATTGTCCAATTAGCTGAACCAACTGAAGCAAAAGGACCAAAATAATAACCTGTTTTAGATTTTTTTCCTCTTAGTTTAGTAAGTTGAGGCCATTTATCTTTTTCTCCAATATAAATATAAGGAAATGATTTATCATCTCTCAAAAGAATATTATATCTAGGTTTGTGTTTTTTTATTAGATTCGCCTCAAGCAATAGGGCCTCACTCTCATTACTTGTGGTAGTAGTCTCAAGGTTGTGAGTAAGCGATAACATTCGTTCAGTTCTTATTGGAAGATTAGATTCTGTTACGTAGCTTTTTAATCTATTCGGGATATTTTTTGCTTTACCAATATAAAGAATTTCACCTGAAGAGCTTAGCATTTTATATACGCCTGGATTTTTAGGTATCATGGGTATTTTGTCTTTGATTACTTTTTTTCCAAGTTCTAAACTATTTATCATAATCTATTTTTTGTAACATCAACTCCAACTGACTCAGTTTCTTTTATTATTTGAAGTTTTTCTAATTTTACATTGACTTTCTTAACAAGTTTACTTTGAAAAATAATTTTAAAAATATTTTCAGCTAATTCTTCTAGTAACTCATGATGCTGTTTCTTGACCAATGTTTTAATTTTATCCACAAGTGTCTCATAATTTATTATAGTTGAAAAATCTTTATTCGAAGGCTTAATATTTGAATTCGTTTCTACGTCAATATTAAATCTAACTTTTTGTTTTTTCTTTTTCTCAAAATCATGAATACCAATAAAGATATTAAGAATTAAGTTTTTAATAATAACTTTTCTTTTGTATTTAAATTGTTCTTTAGTTTTAAACTTAATAATTTTCATTCTTTAATATTTATTATATCTGGGGTTTTCCATGCAAGACGTTGACCGCTATCGATATTAATTATTTCTCCTGTTATATTGCTATTTTTAATTAAAAATTTTACTCCCTCACATATATTATAAACATCCACTTGCTTTTTTAACAATATGGATTTCCATTGTTTTATAAAATGACTTTCAGTTTGTCTTTTATTTTTTAATGTTGGGCCAGGCGAAATCGCATTAACTCGTATGTTTGGACCAAGTTTCATAGCAGTTATTTTTGTGAGAGTAGCCAAAGATGACTTGCTTAAAGTATATGAAAAAAAAAATGGAGTTAACTTTTCTACTCTTTGATCAATAATATTAATTATACACCCTTCATTTTTTTTTATTAATTTTTTAAATTTACTTGTAAGGATGGATGGAGCTTTTAAATTAATGTTAATATGTTTGAGAAAAGATTTTTCAGAAAAATTTAATAGATCATCATTTTCAAAAACTGAAGCATTGTTAACAAGGCAATCAATACCTTTCATTTTTTTAAAAGCGTTTTTAATTAAGTTTTCTGTTTGTTTTTGACTACTTAAATCTGCTTTAATTAAATACACCTCACTTCCTAAGTCTTGTAATTCTTTTTTGACTTTTTCTGCCTCTTTCTTTGAGGTATTAAAATGTATCGTGATGGAGGTTTCATAATTTGCCAAGCTCCTAGCTATAGCAGCGCCAATTCTTGTAGCTCCTCCAGTAATAATTATTTTTTTGGCTTCCATTTTTTTATAGCTTTTTTTGGCTTTGTGCCTGGCATACCCATCGTAGATCTTCCTTTTGGATAAACTTTACTTTTTAAATTGTACTGAGAAATTTTAGGATTTAAAGTAATTTCAAGTTCACTCACCTCTAATTTTCTGATTTCATCTCTTATTTTTGCAGCTTCTTCAAATTCCAAATTTGAAGCGGACTCTTTCATTTTGCGATTAAGCGCTTTTAGATGTTTCTTCAAATTTCCACCAACATTAGATCCCTCACTAATTTTGACATAGTCTTTTTCATAAACAGACTCTAAGATATCGCTTATTTCTTTTTTTACTGTTTCTGCAGTAATTTTATTTTTTTTGTTATATTCAAGCTGTTTGTTTCTTCTGCGGTCAGTCTCTTTTTGGGCGTTAGTAATACTTTTAGTAATTTTATCAGCGTATAAAATTACTTTACCATCAATATTTCTTGCAGCTCTACCAATGGTTTGAATTAATGAGGTTTCTGATCTCAAAAAACCTTCTTTGTCGGCATCAAGTATGGCAACTAAAGCGCACTCAGGAATATCTAGACCCTCTCTTAATAAATTTATACCCACAAGAATATCGAATACACCCATTCTTAAATCTCTAATAATTTCAATTCTCTCTAGAGTATCAATGTCAGAGTGCATATATCTCACTTTAAGACCATTCTCGTGAAGATATTCCGTTAAGTCCTCAGCCATTTTCTTCGTAAGTGTTGTTGCTAAAATTCTGTAACCTTTTTTTACAATTTCTTTAGCTTCGTGCATTAAATCATCCACCTGGGTTTTGGCTGGTCTAATTTCAACCGGTGGATCTATTAATCCAGTTGGTCTAATAATTTGGTCTATATGTTTATTGTCGGTTTGTTTTAATTCCCATGGGCCTGGTGTTGCAGAAACAAAAACTGTTTGAGTTCGCATTAAATCCCACTCCTCAAATTTTAGAGGTCTATTATCCATACAAGAAGGTAGTCTAAAACCATATTCAGCTAAGGTACTCTTTCTTGTTCGGTCTCCTTTGTACATACCATTTAATTGTGGAACAGTTACATGACTTTCATCCACAAATATTATTGCATTATCTGGAAAGTATTCAAAAAGAGTAGGAGGGGGTTCACCTGCTTTTCTTCCAGATAAATATCTAGAATAATTTTCAATTCCTGCACAAGTCCCGGTAGCTTCTATCATTTCTAAATCAAATTTTGTTCTTTCTCTTAATCTTTGCTCTTCCAGTAATTTGCCGTCAGCTCGGTGTTTTTTTAAAGTTTCAGCAAGTTCTGATTTAATTTGTTTGATTGCTTGATCTATAGTTGGTTTAGGAGTTATGTAGTGACTATTCGCGTAAATCTTAATTATAGAATAATCATTTGTTTTATCACCTGTTAAAGGATCGAATTCTTCAATTTTTTCAAGTTTATTAAAATTAAAACTTATTCTCCAAGCTCTATCCTCTAAGTGTGAAGGGAATATTTCTAAATTTTCTCCTCTAACTCTAAATGTACCTCTAAAAAAATTTTGGTCATTTCTTTTGTATTGTAAATTAATAAAAGCTCTTATTAATTCATCTCTTTCATATTCATAATTCTTTTTTAAGGTAATTGTCATTTTTGAATACGCTTCAACTGAACCTAAACCATAAATACAAGATACACTTGCAACAATAATTACATCATCTCGCTCTAACAAAGACCTAGTAGCTGAGTGTCTCATACGATCTATTTGTTCATTAATAGATGCTTCTTTTTCAATATAAGTATCGGATCTTGGAACATATGCCTCCGGTGTGTAATAATCGTAGTAGGAAACAAAATATTCTACGGCGTTATCTGGAAAAAAACTTTTAAACTCTCCATATAATTGTGCAGCTAAAGTTTTATTTGGAGCTAATATTAAAGCAGGTCTGTTAGATTTTTCTATAACTTTTGCCATTGTAAAAGTTTTACCTGAACCAGTTACACCCAATAAAACTTGTTCTTGTTTATTTTCTTCAAGATTTTTTAATAATTTTTTTATGGCCTCCGGCTGGTCACCGCTAGGTTGAAAATCACTTTTTATTTTAAAGTTAATACCGCCCTCTAACTTCTTAAAATCTTTAGAGTTATTAACTTCTAAATCAGCTAATTTTTCTTGATAAGTATTTTGCATTTTGTGTTAATAATAATTTATTAATATTATAAATTTCAATGAGCATAGTTTCCAATAGTTTAAAACGTATAAAACCGTCGCCTACAATAGCTGTAACCTCAAAAGCAAGGGAAATGAGAGCTGCAGGCAAAGATGTTATTGGTTTAGGTGCTGGAGAACCAGATTTCGACACTCCAGATAATATAAAAGAGGCAGCCATAGAAGCTATCAGAAAAGGAGACACGAAATATACTGCTGTAGATGGAACACCCGCATTAAAAAAAGCTATTCAGGATAAATTTAATAGAGAAAATAATTTAAAATATAATATCGATGAAATTTCAGTAGGAACAGGTGGTAAGCAAGTTTTGTATAACGCCTTTATGGCAACTATAAATAAAGGAGATGAAGTTTTAATACCTGCGCCTTACTGGGTATCTTACCCAGATATTATTTTATTAGCTGGCGGCAAACCTAAAATTGTAAAGTGTGAAGAAAAAGATAATTTTAAACTCACTCCAAAAAAACTTAAAAAAGCTATATCGAAAAAAACTAAATGGATAATTTTAAATTCTCCTTCAAATCCTACTGGATCTGCATATACAAAAGATGAAATTATAAGTTTATCAAAAATATTATTGAAATATAAGAAAACTTATATTTTAAGTGACGATATTTACGAGCATATTACTTACGATGATTTTAAATTTTTTACTATTGCTCAAATAGATAAACTAAAAAAAAGAACCTTAACAATGAATGGTGTAAGTAAATCGTATTCGATGACTGGGTGGAGAATAGGTTATGCTGCTGGTCCAAAAGAAATAATTAAAGCTATGGCTAAAATTCAATCTCAATCAACTAGTAACCCAACTTCAATAAGCCAAGCTGCGGCAGTAGAAGCACTAAATGGAACACAAGAATTTATTAAGGAAAGGTCAGACTCATTTAAAGAAAGAAGAGATTTTGTTGTTGATAGCCTCAATAATATCAAAGGAATAAATTGTTTAAAACCTGAAGGAGCATTTTATGTTTTTCCAAGTTGTAAAAAATTACTAGGGAAAAAAACTAAATTAAAAACTGATAAAGATTTTGTAGAAAAACTTTTAGAACAATCAGAGGTCGCTGTAGTGCAAGGCTCTGCTTTTGGATTAGATGGATACTTTAGAATATCTTATGCTACTTCAATGGAAAATTTAAAAAAAGCAATGGGAAGAATAAAAAGTTTCTGCGAAAATTTATCTTAGTGAGATAAATATTTTTCCGCTTCAAGGGCCGCCATACATCCCATACCTGCAGCAGTGACAGCTTGTCTAAATATTTTATCTTTAACATCACCAGCAGCAAAGACACCTGGAATATTTGTTACAGTTGAGTCAGGTTTTGTTTTTAAATAACCTTCTTTATCCATCTCAATTTGATTTTTAAATAACGATGTTGCTGGATCATGACCAATCGCGATGAATAATCCATCTACTTTTAAATCTGATAATTTGTTACTTTTCACATTTTTTAATTTAATTCCGTTTACAACTTTTGGCTCGTCTGTTCCCAGAACTTCCTCAACAACGCTGTCCCAGATAATCTCTATTTTTTTATTAGCTTTTAATTTTTCCTGAAGTAACTTTTCTGCTCTTAACTCATTTCTTCGATGAATTAAATGAACTTTGGATGCAAATTTTGTTAAAAACATTGCTTCTTCAACTGCCGCATTCCCACCTCCTACAACCGCAACTTCTTTATCTTTAAAAAAGAACCCATCGCATGTGGCGCATGCAGAAACTCCAAATCCTCTAAATTTTGTTTCCGAGTCGAGGTTCAACCATCTTGCTTGAGCACCTGTGGAAATTATAATTGAGTCAGCTGTATAAACTTGACCATTGTCACTTGTTGCAACAAACGGTTTTTTTGATAAATCAACTTTGCTAATATGATCTTGGATCATTTCTGTACCAACCGCAGCTGCCTGACCTTTCATTTCTTCCATTAACCAAGGACCTTGAATCACCTTTGAAAATCCTGGGAAATTTTCAACATCTGTAGTTGTTGTCAATTGACCACCTGGTTCTGCTCCAAATACTAATATTGGTTTTAATAAAGCTCTTGCCGCATAAATTGCAGCCGTATAACCAGCTGGACCTGATCCAATAATTAACACTTTTGTATGTTTAGTTGATTTATTATTCATTCTGTTTTGATTATATAGTTATTTATGTTGGAATTAAAAGCTCTTCTTTTAACGCAAGGTATGCACGGCATGGTCAGCCAAGTTGAAGGATTGGCAAGAGCTTTAGGACTAACTTATAAACACCAGTCAATTAAATTAAAACATCTATGGAGCTTTCTACCTCCAAAATTAACACCGATTTCTGAAAATCTTGTTAAGGAAAAATTTGTTTGTGACTCGAAAGTTATTATATCTTGTGGACGAAAAAGTGTCATACCATCTATTGCTTTTAAAAAGAGACTTGGTAAAGAAATATTTACAATACATGTTCAAGATCCAAAAGTTTCATTAAAACATTTTGATTTAGTAATAAGCCCTGAACATGACAACGTAAAAGGGGACAATGTTCTCACAACTAAAGGAGCTATTCATTATTTAACTAAAAAGGAAATTAAGGATAATTCTAACTATCTCGATATTAAAAAAGAAAAAAGAAAATTAGTAGCTTTTATTATCGGAGGTCCTAATAAGTATTACAATTATAATGATCTAGCTATTCAACAGTTGTTTACTAAAATAAAAACCCTATTCACACCTGATAAATACAAAATTATTATTGTCCCATCATATAGGACACCGGAAAAAATAATAAAAAATGCCTATGATACATTTAATTTTAATCACCTCGTAATAAAATCTGTCGATAAAAAAGCATATTTATCAGCTCTATCTCTGGCAGATATCTCAGTTGTAACCTGCGACTCTACTTCTATGATTTCTGAGGCTGCAATTACAGGAAAGCCAGTTTATATTGCCATGATGAAATCCAATAAAAATAACGCAAGATTTAAAAAATTTTATTCTCTTTTGACAAATTTAGGTATAACTAGAGAATTAAAAGATAATATAGAAGAATGGAGTTATGAAAGTTTGAACGAGGTAAATAGGATTGCTCCTATAATAAAAACAAAAATGAAGACAAATGGAATTATATAAATCTTTAGAGAATAAAACAAAATCCTTTAGTGAACCTTTTGATCACTTTGAGATTAATGAGCCTTTAACTGAAAGCGCTATTAAAGAAATAAGTACAGCCAGTGTATTAGATCCTAAAAAAGAAAACTTAAATTACGATGGCACTAGGGCTCTCGATGGTGGTGATGGAGCGTTTCGTTCAGGTATAAAAGATGGTGGTAAAGCAAAAAAGTTAAGATGTTATGTTACTAAAGAAAACGCTAATCAATTTCCACATTTAACAAATTTCATCGAAGAATTAAGATCTGAAAAAGTTTATAAAAAAATAGGATCTTTAATTGGAAAAGATTTAAGCAATTCATATGTTAGATTAGAGGTGATATGTGATAGAGAAGGTTTTTGGCTTAAACCTCATTGCGATATAAAAGAAAAATTAATGTCATCTATTATATTTATAAATCTTCATGACGAGTCAGAAAATTTAGGAACAGACTTTTATGATAAAAACTTAACAAAAGTAAAAACTGTTCCTTATAAGCATAATTATGGATATTTTTTCACCAGCGGACCAGAATCTTGGCACGGCATGGAAAAGAAAGAAATCAAAAAAGAGAGAAGATGTATCCAAGTAAATTATGTAACTTTTCCAACTGATTGGAAAGTTTGTTAATTCTTTATATCTTGTAAAGAATTTACTTTAATATCTTCATTTTTTAGAGATTTAATGCCCTCAATACAAACCTGAGCAGTTGACATATTTGTGCAATAAGGAACTTTATTTGCTAATGTAGCTCTTCTTAATGCTAAAGCATCATTTATTTGTTTTTCACTATTACCACCTCCGGTATTGATTACTAAAGCAATTTTTTTTGCATTTAACACATCGACAATATGAGGAGATCCCTGATTAACTTTATTAATTTTTTTACACTTAATTCCATGCTTATTTATATAATCTGCTGTTCCACCGGTACCACAAAGTTTAAAATTCATTTTAGATAATTGTTTTGCTAAAGCTACACCTTCATTTTTATGACTATTTTTTAGAGATATAAATGCCAATCCTTTAGTAGGAAGGGAATTGGAAGCCGCTATTTGACTTTTAGCAAAAGCCATTCCAAAGTTTTCATCAAAGCCCATAACCTCACCGGTAGATTTCATTTCAGGTCCAAGTAATAAATCACTGTTAGGAAATTTATTAAAAGGAAATACCGCTTCTTTAACTGCAAACATTTTTTTTGTTTTACTATTTAAATTAAATTTACTTAATTTTTCTCCCGCCATTACTCTCGATGCAATTTTAGCTAAGGGTAGATTTTTTGCTTTTGAAACAAACGGTACAGTTCTACTTGCTCTAGGGTTAACCTCGATGACAAATATTTCATCATTTTTAATTGCATATTGAACATTCATGAAACCTTTTACTTTTAAAGCTAAAGCCAACTTTTTTGTTTGGTTCTCTATTTCTTTTATCAAAAAGGGTTTAATGGAAACCGGCGGTAAACTACATGCGGAGTCACCAGAGTGAATTCCAGCTTCTTCAATATGTTGCATAATTCCTGCAACAAAAACTTCTTTACCATCAGAAATAGCATCTACGTCCACTTCCATAGCGTGATCTATAAATTTATCAATTAGTATTGGATTTTTCTCAGCTGCTTTAAAAGCTTCCTGTACAAATTTTTTAAGTTGATTTTTCTCGTAAACAATTTCCATTGCTCTTCCACCTAAAACATAAGAGGGTCTCACCATTAATGGTAAACCGATTTTTTTGGCTATTTTTAGTGCTTGAGGAAAAGTTTTTGCTATGCCGCTTTCAGCTTGTTTTAATTTTAATTTATTTAAAAGATTTCTAAATCTATCTCTATCTTCGGCTAGATCGATAGAAGTATATTGAGTTCCTAATATAGGTAATTTGTTATCGTGTAAAAATTTAGCAAGCTTAATAGGAGTTTGACCACCAAACTGTGCTATGACACCTATAAGATTACCTTTAGTTTTCTCTTTTTTAATTATATTAAAAACATACTCTTCAATTAAAGGTTCAAAATATAATCTATCACTGGTGTCATAATCTGTTGAAACAGTTTCTGGATTACAGTTGACCATTATAGTTTCATAGCCAGCTTCTTTAAGAGAAAAGCTTGCTTGGCAACAGCAATAATCAAACTCTATACCTTGACCAATTCTATTAGGTCCTCCGCCTAAAATAATAATTTTTTTTCTATTAGATGGATCTGCTTCACACTCAGTATTTGTTGAAAAATTCCTTTGATATGATGAATACATGTAAGGAGTAAAAGATTTAAACTCAGCAGCACAAGTATCAACTTTTTTATAAACTGGAAAAATTTTTAAAGCTGACCTTTTTTTTCTAATTATATCTTCTTTAATATTGGATAGTTCTGATAATTTTTTATCAGAAAATCCAATAGATTTAACAAAATTAAATGAATTAAAATTTTTAGGCAAACCTTTCGTTTTAATCTCATTTTCTACGTTAATAATTTCTTTTATTTGTCCTAAGAACCAAGGATCTATTTTTGATAGTTTATGAATTTTATTAATGTTGATTTTCTTTCTTAATGCTTCGCCAACTAATAAAATTTTATTTGGTATATTTTCTTTTAGTTTTTTTTCTATTTGTTTGGCATTCAACTTAAATATTTGGTCTAAACCTGAAAAACCTGTTTCAAGTGAGATTAAAGCTTTTTGTAATGATTCTTTAAAATTTCTTCCAATAGCCATTGCTTCTCCCACAGATTTCATAGATGTGCCTAAGACCGCAGCAGAAGAAGAGAATTTTTCAAAAGTAAATCTAGGGATTTTTGTAACAACATAATCAATTGTTGGTTCAAATGAAGCTGGCGTAGTTTTTGTTATTTCATTTTTAAGCTCGTCTAGTGTGTACCCAATTGCTAATTTTGCAGCGACCTTTGCAATAGGAAAGCCTGTTGCTTTTGAAGCAAGAGCTGAAGATCTAGAAACTCTTGGGTTCATTTCAATCACAACCATTCTTCCATCTTTTGGATTAATGGCAAACTGAACATTTGATCCTCCAGTTTCTACTCCAATTTTTCTTAAACAAGCAATCGAGGCGTTTCTCATTACTTGGTATTCTTTATCAGTAAGAGTTAATGCAGGAGCAATAGTAACGGAGTCTCCAGTATGAATACCCATTGGGTCAACATTTTCGATTGAGCAAACAATAATACAATTATCTTTTTTATCTCTAACGACTTCCATCTCAAACTCTTTCCATCCCTCTAAGCATTCTTCGACTAAAACCTGAGAAACCGGTGATTCTTGCAAGCCGTTTTTAATAATTTTTTGGTATTCCTTTTTACTTTTGGCAATACCTCCACCCAGACCTCCTAAGGTAAAAGCAGGTCTTATAATCGCTGGCAATCCGATTTGTTTTAAAACTTTAGATGCTTGACCAAGATTATTTACAATTTTTGATTTTGGTAAGTCTAAACCAATATCAATCATGTTTTTTCTGAATTTCTTTCTATCTTCTGCGTTAGCTATAGCTTTTGAGTTAGCTCCTATAAGTTCTATTTTATATTTTTTAAGAACTCCCTTTTTTTCTGCTTCCATTGCAAGGTTTAAAGCCGTCTGTCCCCCCATAGTAGGAAGTATCGCATCAGGTTTTTCTTTAATTAAAATTTTTTCAAGAACATTTAAAGTAATTGGCTCAATATATGTTTTATCAGCAACGTCAGGATCTGTCATAATTGTTGCTGGATTTGAATTTACTAAAATAACTTTATAACCTTCATCTTTCAAAGCCTTACATGCTTGCGTCCCAGAGTAATCAAACTCACAAGCCTGACCAATGATTATTGGACCAGCCCCGACAACTAAAATTTTTTTAATATCTTTTCTTTTTGGCATTTTTTTTCATACTTGTTATGAATTCTTCAAATAAATAAACACTATCTTGTGGACCCGGGTTGGACTCAGGATGATATTGAACTGAATAAACAGGTTTACTTTTTAATTTAATACCTTCAATACTGTTATCAAAAAGAGATTGATGAGTAATTTGAATATTTTTTGGAAGATTGCTTTTAACAACTTCAAAGCCATGGTTTTGGCTTGTAATCTCTACATTTCCTTTGATTAAATTTTTAACTGGATGATTTGCCCCTCTATGCCCAAGGCTCATTTTTTTTGTTTTAGCACCCAAAGCTAGGGCCAGAATTTGATGTCCAAGACAAATTCCAAACAAAGGAAAATTTTTTTTAATTAGCTCTTTTATTACTGGAATAGCATATTTACCTGTTGCCGCAGGGTCACCAGGGCCATTAGATAAAAAAATACCATTAGGTTTTAATTTTATTATATCCAAGGCTTTAGTTTTGCATGAAACAACAGTAACTTTACAATTAAAATCTGCAAAATATCTTAATATATTTTTTTTTACTCCGTAATCTATGGCTACAACATGAAACGAGTTTTTTCTATTTTTTAAATAACCATCTTCTTTTTTCCAAGTTTTTAAACCTTTCCACACATAACTTTTCTTTGTAGAAACTTTTTCTGCTAAATCTAAGTTTTTTAGCCCACTCCATTTTTGAGTCTGTTTAAGCAGTTTTTTAATATTAAATTTATTTTTTTTGGAAAAAGATATAGTCCCTTTAGGGGCTCCTATGTCTCTTATATAGCTAGTAAGATTTCTTGTATCAATACCTGTAATACCTGTAATTTTATTTTTCTTTAACCATTCATCTAAATGTTTAAGAGCTCTATAGTTAGAGGGATTAGTAATCTCTGAATTTATGATTACCCCCTTAGTCCAAATTTTATCAGACTCATGATCCTCATTATTTGTTCCTACATTTCCTACATGGGGGAAAGTAAAATTTATAATTTGTTCAGCGTAAGATGGATCTGAAATAATTTCCTGATACCCAGTTATTGATGTATTAAAACAAACTTCTCCAGTGGCAGTCCCCTGATAACCTAAACCAAGTCCATTAAAAAACTTACCATTTTGTAGGACTAAAATAGCGTTGGAATCGATCTTATTAAGATTTTTAATTGAGTTTATATTTTGAATAGAAGCTTTCAAATACAACTCATAAGTTAAAGTAAAAAACTTATAAACATGATTTTGCGCAACATATGAAATAGTAATAAAATCGTCAAGAAAGTTCTTTTTATTTTAGATAAGAATTGTGATTAAAATAATTTTAATTTATGTCTCTAAGAAATCAAATCGAAAAAAAGTTAAATCAGGCTCTTAAAGCTAAGGATAAAAACACTTACCCCACGTTAAGATTGGTGGTATCGGCTATAAAAGATGCCGAGATCGCTGGAAGAACAAAAGGCCAGAAGGAAATATCAGACAGCGATATCACAACTATTTTAAAAAAGATGATTAAACAAAGAAACGAGTCTTGCGAAGTATATAAGAAGGCAGGAAGAAATGAATTATTAGAAAATGAGACTAAAGAAATTGAGGTAATTAACGCATTTCTTCCTAAACAATTGAGCGAAGATGAAACAAAAAAAATCTGTGCAGATGTAGTCAAATCTGTAGGGGCATCCTCGATGAAAGATATGGGAAAAGTGATGGGAGCACTAAAATCGAAACATTCTGATACCCTAGATTTTTCAAAAGTTAGCACAATTATAAAAGAACTTTTAAGTTAATATGAAGTATCCAAAAGAATATCTTGATGAAATAAAACTGAGATTAAAAGTATCTCAAGTTGTAGGAAAAACAGTTCAACTAAAAAAAAGAGGAAAAGAATTTATTGGGCTTTCTCCTTTTAAAAATGAAAAAAGTCCCTCATTTACAGTGAATGATGAAAAAGAATTTTATCATTGCTTTAGTAGTAGCGAACACGGAAATATTTTTGATTTTTTAATGAAAACAAAATCTATAGGCTTTGGTGAAGCTGTAAGAACTTTAGCAGCTGAGGCGGGCATGCAACCTTACAGGTTTTCTAACTTTGATCAAAAAAAAGATTTAAGATTTCAAACTTATAAAAATATTTTTAGGGATTATACAAATTATTTTAATCAGCAATTATTTGAACAAAATAATCAAGATGCCATAAACTACCTTTTTAAAAGAGGTTTAAAGAAAAATATTATTGAAGAGTTTAAGCTTGGCTATGTACCTTGGAAAAATAATTTTTATGATGACTTATTAAAAAAATATTCTGAAGAAGATATTAATTTAACAGGTTTATATTATAAAAATGATAAAACAGGAAAATATATTGACCGATTTAATTCGAGGGTAATTTTTCCAGTTAATAATATAACTGGAGACACCATCGCTTTAGGTGGGAGAATAATTCGTGAGAGTAAACTTGCTAAGTATATAAATTCTCCAGAAACTGAATTTTATAAAAAAGGTAATATGATCTTCAATTTAGATAAGGCAAAAGATTTAAGATCAAAAACTGATGAGGTTTTAATTGTAGAGGGTTATATGGATGTTGTAAGCGTTTACGCATCAGGTATTAAAAATGTAATTGCTAATTCGGGTACAGCTCTTACTGAAAGACAAATTAGTTTAATTTGGAAATTTTTTCCTAATCCTATAATTTGTTTAGATGGAGATGAAAGCGGTCAAAAGGCTGCCTTAAGAATAGCTGAGAGATTATTTCCCTTAATTAATGAAAAAAATAAAATTTATTTTTCTATTATGCCTGAGGGAAAAGATCCTGACGATTATATTAAGCAAAATGGCAAAGAGGGTTTATTAAACTTAATTAAAGAAAAAGATATTATTCAATCTTTTATTTGGAATTACCATCTTGGTATAATAGATCAAAACAATCCATATGAAATTTCAAAATTTGAGAAGGAAATTAAAAAACTATCATATTCTATCCAAGATGAAACATTGAAAAAGTATGTACTAGAAGACTTCCTTGAAAAAATTAAAAAATTAACACCAATACAAAACTCAAGTCACAATCAAAGATATTCTCCTTTCAAAAAGAAAAAAAATAATCAAATTCTCAAAGAAACACGAATCTTACATCAAAAAAGAGAAGGTCTATCGAAAATTCAGATCATTGAATTTTCTATTCTTTTTATAATTTTAAATTATTTAGAGATCGCATTAAAAAAAATAGAGGAGTTGACCGAAATAGTATTTCTTACAGAAAAAAATGAAAGTTTAAAAACTGCAATCCTAAACTCTTTTACACAGGAAGGGGATAAAGAGTCCATTAGATTAAAAATTAGTAATGAATTTGGTAACATTATAAAAGAAATCAATGAAAATTCGAATATACAAATAATATCGAAAAACAAAAACCAAGAAGACATCTCAATTCTACTTGATGAACTAATTTTAGATCATAAAGAGCAAAGAAATCTAAGAAAAATAGAATCTCTTGAGCAAAAATTAATTAACAACTTGGATGAAAACTCTTATTCAGAGTTAATTAAGCTTAAAAGTCAGTTAAATAGGGAATAAAAAAGTATAGATTTTTTAGACTTAGTCATTATATATATTCCACCGTTCAATTATGGCTGAAAAACTGATCACTAAATCCTTTGAAAGACTTCTAGTTAAAGGGAAACATAGAGGTTTTATAACTTACGAGGAACTTGGAAAATCATTAGGAAAAAGAAACGGCACCAATGAGAATATCGAGCGCGCATTTATAGTATTAGTAGACGAAAAAATTTCATTAGTAGAAAAGAAATCACAATATCAGTCAAACAAAAAAAAAGAAAATTCATCTCAAGCTGAAGAAAAAACCTCTGACAAAAGTGACGATCCAATAAGAATGTATCTCAGAGAGATGGGTGGAGTTGAGCTTCTTTCAAGGGAGGGAGAGATAGCTATTGCAAAAAGAATTGAGGCTGGAAAAGATGTTATGATTAATGCGTTAACCCAAAGTCCAATCGTAGGAAAAAAAATATTTGATTGGAAAGAACAAATAGAAAATCAACAAATGCTAGTGAGAGACATAATAGATATTGACTCCACTTATGAAGATTTTGAAGCTTTAGAAGATGACGATGAGTTAAAGATTAACAAAAAAGATAAGCAAAAAAAAGAAAACGACAAACTAGATGTTGCTGATAAAAAAAAAGAAGAAGGTGATAATAGTGAGGATGACGAGTTCAACGTTTCCCTAGCTAAAATGGAAGAAGAAATTAAGCCTAAAATTATAAATATTTTAGACTCTTTGAATAAAAATTATGCAAAACTTAAAAAATATCAAGTAGAAAAGCTTGAGTGTTTATTGGCCTCTAAAGAACTATCAGTATCCAAAAATAAAAATTTTAAGAGAATTCAAGAAGTATTAGTAGATAATTTTAAAAACTTACAATTGGCTCCACACGTAGTCGAAGAATTAGTTCAAGCTCATTATAAAGAAAATAAAAAAATCGTTTCTCTGGAAGGTGTGCTTTTAAGACTGGCTATGGATAACAAAATCTCCCGAGAAGAGTTTTTGAAGTATTATATTGGCAATGAGATAAATCCTAAGTTTGAGTCTTTCTTAAAAGAAAACCCAACTTGGAAAGCTTTCTTTAAAAAATATAAAAAAGATTTTACAGAAATTAAAGACAGACTAGTTGAATTTAGTAAAAAAATTGGTCTTTCAGTTGGCGAATTTAAAAAATTAGTAAGCAGAATTCAAAAAGGGGAAAGAGAGTCTAGAATAGCTAAAAAAGAGATGGTAGAAGCCAACTTAAGATTAGTTATATCCATCGCTAAAAAATATACTAATAGAGGTCTTCAATTTTTGGATTTAATTCAAGAGGGAAATATTGGATTAATGAAAGCAGTAGACAAGTTCGAGTATAGAAGGGGATACAAATTTTCAACTTATGCAACTTGGTGGATCAGACAGGCAATAACCAGATCTATAGCTGACCAAGCACGAACAATTAGGATACCAGTTCATATGATTGAAACGATAAATAAAATTGTTAGAACTCAAAGACAGATCATGAGCGAATTTGGTAGAGAACCAACACCTGAGGAGCTTGCCAAAAAATTAGCGATGCCTTTAGAAAAAGTTAGAAAGGTACTTAAAATTGCTAAAGAACCAGTATCACTTGAAACACCTGTTGGAGATGAGGAAGATAGCAGTCTAGGAGATTTTATTGAGGATAAAAACGCACTTCAACCACTTGACACTGCTATACAATCAAACTTGAGTGAGTCTACGACAAAAATTTTAGCATCATTAACTCCGAGAGAAGAGAGAGTTCTTAGAATGCGATTTGGAATAGGAATGAATACAGATCACACATTAGAAGAAGTAGGCTTGCAGTTTTCTGTTACTAGAGAGAGAATTAGGCAAATAGAAGCAAAGGCTTTAAGGAAACTTAAACATCCAAGTAGATCTAAACAGCTAAAAAGTTTCTTAGAAAAATAACTAATTGTGATATAAGAATATTTATTTGGGCCTGTAGCTCAGTTGGTTAGAGCAGTACACTCATAATGTATTGGTCCCAGGTTCGAGTCCTGGCGGGCCCACCAAACTAATTGTTCACAAACTCGTCAAGCTTTTCTATAAGTATTTTTATATCGTTATTGTTTGAGCTTAAAATTGATCCAAATTCCTCTTTTTGAGTCCTAGCTAAACTTAAACCTTCCACAATTAAATCTCTTATTAAAGGTTTGTCTGGATTCTTAGTATATACTCTCCAATCAACTTTTAATTCTGGACCACCATCGGTTGGGATTATCTTAGAATTTACAATTGTATAGTTAGAGCTTTTTTTATCTTCACCTGATATTTCAAATTTACTTGATGAATAATCAGTTAATCTTGAGGTAAGGCTTTTTAAGAAATACTTTTCGAATGATTTTTGATAATTTAAAATATCTTCCTCATTGGATGACTTTCTTAATTCACCAAGCGTGTAAAGACCAAGAGCTTTTACATCGACATTTTCTAAGGCTACTTTTTCGACAAAAATGATTTTTTGATCTTTATTTAGATTTTTATCGGCTAGTTTAGTTATTGCATCAACGACTAATTCATTGACGAAATCTTTTGGATTTGAGCTGTACGCTACTAATGAGCTTTGAAAAAGGAAAAATATTGATATAAAAGAAACAACTAATCTCTTCATCTCTGATCTAGTTATCTAAACTTCCCCATTCGTCATTGTCTTCAATAGAGTTTTTAATTTTATTTTCCCTATCTTGTAGATAAACACTCTTGAGTGAGGAATATAAATCTAATGAGTTTTTTTCTAAACTTGTCAAATTTTTATCATTGTCTGCTCTAAAGTCTATTGCGGTAGTCCCTCTTACTGAAAAATAATCCAGATCATTTCCTGAAACTCCGAAAAGTTCATTTTCTCTAATAGTTACGTGAGCGAAAGGGTCTACAAAAGTGTCAGCTATTAAACCAAAAGTGTCCCTAGCTGTGGAGGGGCCCAAAATTGGTAAAACTAAATAACAGCCTGGTCCTACACCATAAGTTCCTAAAGTTTGACCTACGTCTTCTTTATGAGGTTTCAAACCTATTTTTTCTGCTGGGTTTAAAAATCCCAATATTCCAACAGTTGAATTTACGACAAAGCTTCCGGTCGAATGACCAACTTGTTTTAAATTCCCTTGAAGTAAAGAGTTCGGTATTGATAGAAGAGTTGCAATATTCGATGTAAAATTGCTGGTTCCATTTTTTATTGGATCAGGTAGTCTATTATAACCTTTTGCAATAGGTTCTATAATTGCATCGTCAAGAGCCATATTAAATTTAAAGACAGACCTACTAACTTTTTCAAAACATTCCTCCGCGGCTTTTGCTTTAAGCGGTAAAAATGAAAAAATTACCATGAACAACAGAGCAATTTTTATATTTTTTAAAATTTGCATATAATGGCTATATATATAATTTTAATGATTAATCTATATAAAATTTAGCTCAAAATTGCTAATATAAAGCTTTAAAAGCTTAAAATCATCTTTATGAAAATAATTTCAAATTTTTCTTCAAATCATTCAAAAAAAATTAGATCTAAAAGACAAATAAGATTTGTAATTATTCATTATACTGGAATGCAATCAGAAATTGAATCTATTAAAAGACTTAAAAATCCTAAGTACAAAGTGAGTTGCCATTATCTGATTAACAGAAAAGGGGCAATTATCCAAATGGTAAAAGATAAAAATATAGCTTGGCACGCTGGTAAATCTAAATGGAAAAATTTTATCAATCTTAATAATTGTTCTTTAGGTATTGAATTAGTGAACAAAGGACATCGATTTGGTTATCAAAAATTTAACTTTAAACAAATTTCTAGCTTAATCAAATTATGCAAGAGATTGAAAAAAAAATATTTAATCAAAAAAGAAAATTTTTTAGGCCATTCTGATATTGCTCCTCTTAGAAAAATTGATCCAGGAGAGAAGTTCCCGTGGGAAAAATTAAACTCCTATAATATTGGAAAATGGTACATAAAGAAAAAAAATACGAGTAAATTCGTTTCAAATCCAAAGCTAATTGAAGTTTTATTTTTTAAAAACTTATTAAAGTTAGGTTATAAATATTTTCATGTTTATAAGAGAAATTCTACAGATCAAAAAGTAGTAAAATCCTTTCAAAGACATTTTTTGCCTGAAAATGTAAATGGTAAAATCGATCAGAAAACCTATAAAATTAGCCATTTTTTAACTCATTAATTTTTAATATCTTGATTTATTGAAATTAATTAAATAAAAGCAAATAGCCAGATAATTGGATTGTCGCTATTATTAATTTAATAGAGGAAAGTCCGGGCTCCATAAAGACACAGTGCCAGTTAACGACTGGCGAGGGTGACTTCAGGGATAGTGCCACAGAAAATAAACCGCCTTATCAAGGCAAGGGTGAAACGGTGAGGTAAGAGCTCACCGGTTTTTTGGTAACAAAAAACGCACGGCAAACCCCACTGGGAGCAAGGTTAAATAGAGAAGACATTGTGTGAAAGCATAAAAAACAGTCTTTAGTTAGTCTTCTGGGTTAACCGCTAGAGCTTAAATGTGAATTTGAGCCAAGAGAAATGACATCTTCAATGACAGAACCCGGCTTACAGATTATCTGGCAACAATCCTACATAAAAGCGTTCTACATTTGTACTTTTAGTCAAATATAAACTTATTGACTAATTAACAAAAACCCATACTATCCCACATAATCCCAATATGGAGGGTATATTGAAAATTATAAATAATAATAGGTTTTTAATTAAAAATGTTTTTATCGAGTTACGAGAACAAAATAGACAAGAAAGGACGCGTTTCAGTGCCAGCTACTTTTAGATCTCATTTAAACTCAATAGGCTATAACGGTTTTATATGCTATCCTTCATTTAATCATTCTGCTTTAGAAGCTTGTTCTCAGGATAGAGTAGAAAAACTCTCTAATACTATAGACTCTTTAAATCCTTTTGAGGAAAAAAGAGATTTTTTTGCTACCTCAATATTATCAGAAAGTGAAAATTTACATTTCGATACTGAAGGTAGAGTTTCGTTATCAGACAAATTACTTATTCATGCAAAAATTAAAAATAATGTTTTGTTTGTTGGTCTAGGAAAAACATTTCAAATCTGGGAACCAAAAAATTTCGAAAAGTTTAAAATTGTTGCAAGAAAAAAGGCTTACCAAAATAGATCAAATTTAAAATGGGAAACTAAACAGAAGGGAGAAATATCATGAGTATTAATATAGGTGGGGGAGAACTTAAAGAATTAAAACCTAGAATTTTAGTCTTAGGTGTTGGAGGTGCAGGAGGGAATGCTATTAATGCAATGATTGAGTCAGGCATGGAAGGGGTCGAATTCGTTGCAGTAAATACTGACGCTCAAGATTTAAAAATGAGCAAAGCTCATGCAAAAATTCAAATTGGAATGAATTTAACAAAAGGTTTAGGAGCTGGAGCAAAACATGATATTGGCCAAGCAGCAGCAGATGAATCTTTAAATGAAATTACAAGTTATATGCAAGGAGCAAATATGGTTTTTATCACTTCAGGTATGGGGGGTGGAACAGGAACTGGCGCTTCGCATGTTATTGCTAGGGCAGCAAGAGAGTTAAATATTCTAACTGTAGGCGTAACAACATTACCTTTTTCTTATGAAGGACCTAAAAGAATGAGAAGAGCAGTTGAGGGTTTAGAGGAATTTAAAAAACATTTAGATACAGTGATTGTTGTACCTAATCAAAACCTTTTTAAAATTGCTAGTGAGACAACTACCTTTGAAGAGTCATTTAATTTATCAAATAATGTTTTAAAACACGGAGTACAAAGCGTTACTGATTTGATGGTTAGACCTGGTATGATTAACCTAGATTTTGCAGATGTTGAAACTGTGATGAGCTCAATGGGTAAAGCTATGATGGGAACAGGTGAAGCAGAGGGAGAAAATAGAGCGATGGCAGCAACTGAAATGGCGCTAAATAATCCACTTATAGATGAATACTCTCTTCAAGGTGCAAAAGGTTTATTAATTAATATTACAGGTGGAAACGATCTTACTTTATTTGAGGTTGATCAAGCAGTTAATAAAATTAGAGCAGAAGTTGATCCAGAAGCAGAATTGATATTTGGAGCAATTAAGGATGAGGGTATGACAGGTAGAATAAGAGTATCTATTGTTGCTACAGCACTTGATGGTCATAAAACTGAAAACAAAACAGTTTTAAATATGGTTTCTAGAATTCAGAATAGAAATACAGGTTATTCTGAAAACTTATTTTCTCAAAGTACTAGAGTTGAAAATAATACATTGAATTCTATTGACGGTGCTACAGCGCTAAAACTTGATGAAAGCTACCAATTTAAAGAACAAGAGCAAATTAGTTCGATTAATAACTCGGATAATAACTTAGAAAATGAAAATTTAATTGGGGTGTCAACTGAGAGAGAAAAAGTTTCAAGTGACATTCCATCTGGAGTTTCAATTGAAAGCGCATCATACATAGAGAGTAATAATTTTAAGGAAAATGATAGTGCATCATTAACATCAGAGAATATGGAGGAAGAGTATACTCCAAAATTATTTTCTGAAGGGCAAGACTTTCAATCAGAAGAATCGAGCGCAGAAACTACTGAAGAAGATAACAAAGAGTCCGATCAACTATTTGATCAAGATATAAATGAGGAAGAAGATTTTGAAATTCCTGCATTTTTAAGAAAACAAAAGTTTTAATGAGCCAATCTTGGATTCATGAACAATCAAACATCATCACTGGAATTTCCCCATTTTCCAGTGATGTTGAATGAGGTTTTAAAAATATCATCTCCATCTACTAGACAGAAATTTATTGATTGTACATTTGGAGGAGGCGGCTTCTCCAAAGAAATTTTAAAGTTTTCAAAGACTACTGTTTTAGCAATTGACAGAGATAAAAAAGTATTTTTAGAAGCAAAAAAACTAGAAAAAAAATATCCCAAAAGGTTCAAATTTTGTCAATTAAAGTTTAGTCAATTAGAAAGTATTTCAATTGACAATGTCGATGTTGTAATTTTTGATTTAGGTTTATCATCAATTCAATTAGATAATTTTGATAGAGGTTTTTCATTTAAATCAAATAAAAAATTAAATATGACTATGGGCTTAAATGAAATATCTGCTCTAGATGTAATAAATAATCTAAGTGAACTTGATTTAAAGCGAGTGATTAAAATTTTAGGCGATGAAAAAGAGGCAACCAAAATTGCTAAAAATATTGTTAACCATCGAAATACAAAAAAAATAAAAAATACAAATGAGCTAGTAAAAATAATTGAAAAAAGTAAGAAAAAAAATTACTCGAGTAAAATTAATCCTTGTACTAAAACTTTTCAAGCACTCAGGATTTTTGTCAATAAAGAGATTACCGAGTTAATAAACGGAATTATAAATGCAACTAAGAAATTAAAGCCAGGCGGAAAAATTTTAATTATTAGTTTTCATTCAATCGAAGATAGAATTGTAAAATACTTTTTTACTAACTTTTCAAAAAATAAATCTAGACCTTCAAGATATTTGCCTGAAACCAAGGCTGTCGACTCAGCCTTATTTGAGCAATATAAGAATAAAATATTAAGACCATCAAATGAGGAAATTAATCAAAATAATCGATCAAGGTCAGCAAAGTTAAGATACGCAATTAGAAGTAAAAATAATTTTAAATACCCATTAGATTTAATTGAAAAATTTAAGAATTATTTAGATTTGGAGTCAATCAATGTTTAAAATGAAATTTATCATTGCGTCATCGATCTTTATCTCTTTTTTAGTTGTTACTTCTATTATTAAAAATAAAACTAGAGTTATAGAAAAAAATATTTCAAATTTAAGTAAAATTATTTTAATTAAAACAAAAGATATCAATGAAGCTCAACTGGATTTTCACTATTTAACATCACCAGCAGAAATTGAAAAAAAGTTAACAATAATTGGATTTGATAATTATCAACCAATTAAATATTCAAACATATTTTTCGATATTTCAGATTTTACTGAAATACAAAATAAAATTTCAAATCTTGAAAATATATATGAAAAAAAAATACAAAAAAAATAAGAATATTAATCAATCTAGTTTTTACTTTGAAGATTACTTAGAAACTAATAAAAAAAATCATGTTTTAAAAAAATCAAATAATTTTCAAGATAGAATTTATTTATTATTCTTTTTCTTTTTTTCTTTAATTTTAATTTTCTCAATAAAAATTACACATATTTCTTTAAATAAAAAAGATATATTTAATAATGAAGGGGAAAAGTCGCAATTTTTTTTATCGCGAAGAGATATAGTAGATAGAAATGGTATGATAATTTCTAGAAATATAAATACTTTTCATGCTGCAATTAATCCAAAATTAATTAAAGATAAAAAAAATTTTTTAATAAAATTAAGATTAAATTTTCCAGATCTTCCCATTGATCAAATTAAAGTTAAGTTAGAAGCAAATAAATATTTTCGAATAAAAAAAAGAATAGATCAAATCGAAAAAGATCGATTTTGGGCTTTAGGAGAAAAAGCAATCAAGTTTGAACCTTTTCAAGCAAGAATGTATACCCACGGAGATTTATTTAGCCATATTATAGGTCAGGTTGATTACGATAATTATGGAATATCAGGTATTGAAAAATATTTAGATAAAGAATTAAAAATCAAAGAGAAACTTAACCAGCCATTAGAATTAACTCTTGATAGTAACATCCAATATATAATTAATAAGGAATTAAATAACGCCATCAAAACTTTTGATGCTACAGGCGGTGGTGCTCTTTTAATGGATACTAATAATGGTGATATTATATCTCTAGTATCTTTACCTAATTTTAATATTAATCAGAGAAAAATTATTAAAGACAAAAAATTTATTAATAAGATTACTAAAGGTGTTTATGAACTAGGATCAATTTTTAAAACTTTTACAATAGCATTAGCTCTTGAACAAAAACTAGTAGATACAAACACAATAATTGAGAATATCCCAAAAAAATTTCGATGTTCTATTCACGAAATTACAGACATTAAAGAACATCCAAAAAACTTATCGGTTGAAGAAATACTAATTAGATCCTCTAACGTAGGTTCCGTATTACTTGCAAAAAAAATAGGTGAAGAAAATTATAAGGAATTTATCAGGAAAACAAATTTAACTCAAAATCCAAAAATTGAATTAGAGGAGGTTGGAGTACCTCACAAGTTGAAATGGAATAAATGTAAATTAGAAACGGTTTCGTTTGGACATGGAATTACCACTACTCCTTTGCAAGTTACAGCTTTATACGCAGCTATGATCAATGGAGGAAAAATAGTCATACCAAGCCTGATCAAAGAAAGAAAAATTGAAGACCCAAAATTAATTATTTCTCCCGAGACAAGTAATAAATTGAGAAATATTTTAAGAAAAGTAGTTATTAGTAAAGACGGTACAGCAAGTTTGGCAAATATAGAGGGGTATTATGTAGGAGGCAAAACAGGTACAGCTGAAAGTTACGGTGACAAAAAAAATAGAATAAACACCTTTATCTCTGTCTTTCCCTCTAACAAACCTAACTATGCTTTATTCGTAATGCTAGAAAATCCTAAAATTAATAAGGATTTAATTTATAATTATCGAGGTGTTAGGACCAAAGCACCTTATAACACTTCTGGTTGGAATTCTGTTTATGTTGCAGGCAAAATAATAGAAAAAATTGGGCCAATTTTAGCCATAAATAACGAAGAGTTTATTAATCAGTATGTTGTTGAAAAATTTAATTAGAGTTATCCCAAAAGATAAAAAAAAAATTATCATTTCCGGAATTTCAACGAATAGTAAAAAAATTAAAAAGAATTATATTTTTTTTGCTATCAAAGGAAAAAAAATTAATGGTGAAAAATTTATAAAAGATGCAGTTTATAAAGGCGCCTCGGTTGTTGTTTGTTCTAAAAGTTGTAAAATTAGAAACAGCAGTATTCTCATAATTAAAACAAATAAAATAAGACATCTTTTGAGCGAGATATCCTCAAAATTTTACAAATCAAAGCCAAAAAATATTATAGCAGTTACAGGGACAAACGGAAAAACATCAGTGTCTGATATGTTTTATCAAATATTTAGAATTAATAATTTTGGCGTAGCCTCAATAGGCACTTTAGGCATAAAATATAATGATAAAATTATTAAAACTAAACTGACTTCTCCCGATACTATTACGCTGCATAAAAATTTAAATTATCTAAAAAATAAGAGAATAAATAACGTAATTATTGAAGCTTCAAGTCACGGCCTTGATCAAAAAAGATTACACCACATAAAATTTAAAGCCGCAATATTTACAAATTTCAGTCAGGATCATCTAGATTATCACAAAAACATGAAGTCTTATTTAAATGCAAAACTTATATTATTTAGAAAAATCTTAAGTAAAAAATCAACTATTATTTCTAATAAGGAAATTCCAACTTTTAAAATTTTGAAGAAAATTGCTAAAAAGAAGAATTTAAAGATATCAAATATCAATAATACTTTAACAAAAATTAAGAATATTAATTTAAAATTTAATGAAGATTTTAAAATTAGAAATTTATCTATGGCAATAGAAGCAGCAAAATTATGTGGATTAAAAGAGAAATTAATATTTAGAAATTTAAAAAAACTAAAAGATGTCAACGGCAGGCTCGAGTTAGTCAAAAGATATCCAAATGATGTAAAAGTTTTTATCGATTACGCTCACACACCAGATGCTCTATTTGAATCTCTTAAATCTTTGAAGAATAATTATGGAAATAATATTTCTTTAGTCTTTGGATGTGGAGGTGAGAGAGACCAAACTAAAAGACCAATAATGGCAAGGATAGCTAATGATAACTGCAAAAAAATTTATATAACGGATGACAATCCTAGAAATGAAAAACCTCAAAAAATTAGAAATGATCTTTTGAAAAATATTTCAAAGAGCAGATCTTTTAATATTGGAAATAGAACACTGGCTATTAAAAAAGCAATTTTAAATGCTGTCCCGGGGGAAATAGTATTGATCGCTGGTAAAGGCCACGAAGAACAACAATTTTACAAGAATAAGATATTAAATATTTCAGACAAAAAGATTGTAAAAAAAATAAACGTTAAAATTAAAAAGAAATCAATAAAAGATCAAAAATACATACAAAACAAATTAATACTCTATAAAGTTTTAGGTGAAAAAAAATCACTAAATTTTAGCGGTCTATCTATTGATACCAGAACAATTAAAAAGGGTAATTTATTTTTAGCAATTAAAGGAAAAAAAATTGACGGAAATAAATTCGTAAATACTGCTCTAAAAAAAGGAGCAGGTTGTATTATTTCATCTAAAATTTCAAAAAAAAATGATAAAAAAATTATAACTGTTAAAAATTCTATCTCATTTTTAAATAGTTTTGCGAAATTTAAAAGAATACATTCTTTAGCAAAAATAATAGCGGTGACAGGTAGCGCTGGAAAAACATCTTTAAAAAATCTAATTAAAGATTTATTACAAAATTTTGGAAAGACTTGCTCTTCATCAAAATCTTTCAATAATCATTTAGGAGTTCCGATTAGCTTATCCAACTTAAGTTTTGAGGATAAATTTGGGGTTTTTGAAGTTGGTATGAGTAGACCAGGAGAAATAAAAAATTTATCAAGGTTAATTCAACCTCATATAGGAGTAATAACAAATATCGGTGAAGCCCACATTGAGAACTTCCAAAACATTTATGGAATTGCAAAAGCCAAATCAGAAATCATAGAAAGCATTAGTGAGGGCGGTACGATAATTTTAAATAGAGACGATAAGTTTTTTAATTATCTATCGAAAAAAGCCAACAAATATAAATTAAAAATTTTTACTTTTGGCCATCATAAAAAATCAGATGTTCAAATTAAAAAAATTGTCAAAAAAGGTGAAAACTCAAAAATATTTATAAAAATAAATAATGAAATAATAGATTTAGAAATTAAAGATTTAAATATTTATAATGTGCTTGCTTCAATCGCAGTTTTAAACGTATTAAAAATTGATATAGATAAGATTAAAAAGAAAATGAAGAATTTTGAGACACCAGATGGAAGAGGAAAAAAACACACAATAATAAGATACAAGAAAAAATTTAATCTAATTGACGAAAGTTATAATGCTAATCCTTTGTCAGTAAAAAATGCAATTAATAAGTTAAATTTAATTAAAAAAAAAAAATTTAAAAAATACTTAATACTTGGCGATATGCTTGAATTAGGTTCTAAGTCTAATAAATATCATGAGCAGTTGTCTAAAGTTATTAACAATTCCGATATAGATAAAGTTTTCATTAAAGGAAAAAAAACAATTTTCACATATAAACAACTTAATAAAAATAAAAGAGGAAATATTTTACAAAATAATGAAGATATAGATATTAGTTTAAAAGAAATGATATCTAATAATGATCACATTATGATTAAAGGTTCAAATGCTACAGGACTTAATGATTTTAGTAAAAAAATGATAAAGGGAATATAAGTGTTATTTAATTTATTAACTTCTTTAATTGATCAATACTCTTTTTTAAACGTATTCAAATACCTTACTTTTAGAACTGGCTTATCTGTAGTTACGTCTTTAATTGTTGTATTTATTATTGGCGGACCATTAATAAAACTATTTTCTGAAAAAATGATAACTGGGCCTATAAGACAAGATGGACCTATAGATCATATTATTAAAAAATCTGGTACCCCAACTATGGGCGGGGTTATTATCATTATTGGAATAATATCCAGCACTCTTTTATGGGCAGACCTAACCAATATTTATGTCTGGACTTTAATATTTGTTTCTTTGTCTTTAGGTGCATTAGGATTGTTAGATGATGTACTTAAAATTAGATTTAAAAATTCAAGAGGACTTAAATCTAGATATAAATTTCTTGGCCAAATTATTATCGGCTTAATTACTCTTATGATTTTGATAAAATATTCAAATCATGAATATTTATATAATCTCTACTTTCCATTTTTTAAAAATTTAATATGGCATATGGGTCTTTTTTTTATTTTCTTTGGCTTATTTGTTATCATTGGAGCATCAAATGCCGTAAACTTAACTGATGGATTAGATGGGTTGGCAACAGTGCCAGTTATGCTAGTAGCTCTCTCATTCACATTAATTTCATACGTAGTGGGTAATACAATTTTTTCAGAATATTTACAGATACAATATATCCCTGATGTTGGAGAACTATCTATTTTTTGCGGATCAGTTGTAGGGGCTTGTTTAGGTTTTCTTTGGTATAACGCTCCGCCAGCAAAAATATTTATGGGTGATACCGGGTCTCTTTCTCTTGGAGGTTCTTTAGCAGCTGTAGCGATTATTGTAAAACATGAAATTGTTTTAGCAATAATTGGAGGCTTATTTGTTTTAGAGACTGTTTCTGTGATTATTCAAGTAGTTTCATTTAAATTAACCGGTAAAAGAATTTTTATGATGGCACCTATCCACCATCACTTTGAAAAAAAGGGTTGGGCTGAGTCTACGATTGTAATTCGATTTTGGATAATTGCGATTATTTTAGCACTTATTGGACTAGCGACATTAAAATTAAGATAGATTATGGTTCAATCCTGTAAACTAAAAGAACTGTCGTTCCTTGTTTATGGATTAGGTTTATCCGGAAGATCTGTAATAAATTTTTTCAAAAGAAATGGTATAAAAAAATTTAAAGTTTGGGATGACAACAAAAAAAACGAATATAAAAAATACAGACCAAAAAATTTAATTTATACTTTTAATCAGGTTGATTATATTATTTTATCACCAGGAATAAGTTTACATAAAAAAAAAAAGTTAAATAAATTTAAAAAAAAAATAATTACAGATATTGATTTATTTTATTTATATAATAATAAATTTAAAAGTATTGTGGTTACAGGTACAAATGGCAAATCAACCACATGTAAATTGATAGCACACCTTCTTCACAAGAATAATTTCAACTATTCTCTTGGGGGAAATATTGGTACACCAATTTTGAATTTGAAAAACATTAAAAATAGTTTTGTAATCATTGAGGCATCTTCTTTCCAACTTTCACATTCAAAATTTATTTGCCCTGATTATGCTTTATTTTTAAATTTCTCAAATGATCATTTAGATTGGCATGGAGATAAGAATAAATATTTAAATTCAAAGCTAAAAATTTTTGATTTACAAAAAGAAAAAAATTTTGCGATAATAAATAAAAATTTAAAAAAAGAATTTATTAAAAATAAATTCTTAAGTAAATTACTATTTCCTAAAATTAAGGATTATAGAAAAATTAAGAAAAAAATTAAAAATGACTATTTAACTTCTAACATTAATGAGGAAAATATGAGTTTTGTTTATACACTTTCAAAATTATTAAAAATAAGTGAAAAATCTTTCTCTAAAGCTATGAAATCTTTTAAAGGCTTACCACATAGATTTGAAATTTTTTTAAAAAAGGGGAATATAACTTTTATTAATGATTCTAAAGCAACCTCATTCACCGCAGTAGCCTCTGCTTTGTGTGGTTTAAAAAATGTTTATTGGATATTAGGAGGACTTCCAAAAAAAAAAGATAAATTTAAACTATCAAAGATTAAAAAAAATATTATCAAATGTTACTTAATAGGCAAAAATATAAATTTTTTTAAGAGTCAAATTAAAGGTGTAATAAATTTTTCAATTACAAAAAACTTAAAAAATTCGATTATTCAAATTTCAGAAGATCTCAAATCACAAAAACATGCAAATAAATTTATTTTACTGAGTCCTGGAGCAGCTTCTTTTGATCAATTTGAAAATTTCGAAAAAAGAGGTGAAGAATTTAAAAGACTATGTAAGAAATATGTTAGAAAATTCATTTAAATTCATATTTATAAATTATTGGAGAAGTATAGATAAAAAAATTTTGTTATGTTTTTTTATATTATTCTTTCTAGGCTTATTTTTTTCATTTTCCTCTACCTCATCTTTAGCAGGCGAAAGACTTGATAAAGAATTTTATTTTTTTTTCACAAAACACTTAATTTTTACGTTTTTAGCAGTAACAATTATGATTATTATTTCAACTTTTAAGACTGAATTACTAATGAAATTTGTAGCACCATTATTCATTGTATCTTTTTTTCTTTTAGCAATCGTGCCAATAGTTGGAATAGAGGTCAAAGGAGCTAAACGGTGGATCGATCTTTATTTTTTTAGATTTCAGCCAATAGAAATATTGAAGCCCTTATTCATATTAATGACTGCAAAGATATTAACTTTTGAAAAATTTCAAAATTCTCAAATTAAATATTTTTTTAGTTTTATGCTTTTATGTTCTGTTGTAGTTTTATTGGTCAATCAACCAGATCTAGGGCAATCAATATTATTAATAGGAAGTTGGGTTGGCACCGTGTTTATTTCTGGTGTAAGTTTAATTCATATACTTTTAATTTTTTTAATTTTTTCAGTATTGCTATTTTCTTTATTATTTTTCTTACCCGAAAAATTTGGATACATCATTAATCGTTTGATTACTTTTTTTGATCCTAGTCAAGGAGATAAGTTTCAATCATCCTCCGCTCTTGATGCTATTAAACTAGGAGGATTAACAGGCCAGGGGATGGGTGAAGGAATATTAAAAGATAGCGTTCCAGAGGCGCATACAGATTATGTAATAGCTGTAATATCAGAAGAGTATGGTTCTTTATCTACTATAATTATATTAATTATTTTTTTATATATTTCTTTCAGAATTATTAAAAATTGTTTTAATCAAGACAACCAATTCTTAAAGATTTCTTTAAGCGGACTGACGACATTGTTGATATTTCAAACATTTATTCATGCCGGTGTTAATACAAACTTACTCCCTACAACAGGTATGACATTACCCTTTTTAAGTTACGGAGGTTCTTCTTTAATTGGAAGTGCAATTTTAGCTGGGCTGGTTTTAAACTATACTAAAAATAAAACTTATTTATATGATTAAAAAAAAAATAGTCATCGCAACTGGTGGAACAGGTGGTCATGTTTTTCCAGCTTATAGTTTGGCAAATTATCTTAAAAAAAAAAATTTTAGTATAAAATTAACTTCAGATAAAAGAGGATCTTATTATCTTCAAGATTACAATAATTTAAAACTAGTAAAAATACCCTCATCACCCCTTATCAAAAAAAATTTTTTTAAATTTTTTTATTCTTTTTTTATTATTACATTTTCAATTATTAAATCTTTATCAATTCTAATATTTGATAGACCATCACTCATTCTTGGAATGGGAGGATACGCTTCATTTCCAATTTGTTTTGCAGCATTTATTTTAAGAATCAAATTTATCATTTATGAAAATAATTTGATTATTGGTAAAGCAAACAAATATTTATTACCTTTTGCAAAAAAAATATTTGTTTCTTATAAAGAACTTGAAGGTATACCAGAAAAATACAAAGATAGAGCTGTTGAAATAGGTAATATAGTAAGAGAGGAAATAATTAATTCAAATGTTTCAGACCATAGCACAACTAGGTTTGATGGTCTAAATATTTTAGTTCTTGGAGGAAGCCAAGGCGCAAGAGTTTTCGCAGATGAATTCCCACAAATATTTAAAAAACTCAAAGAGTCCAACATTAAAATTAAAATTTATCAACAATGTCACCATAGTCAGAATGATCAATTATCTCAGTTTTACAAAAAAGCGCAAATAGACTTTGAGATATTTAATTTTACGAGCAACATTATAGATTATTATTCTAAGTCAAATTTGGTTATTACTCGATCTGGTGCTTCAGTATTAGGTGAATTAATTAACTTTAAAATTCCTTTTATCTCAATACCTTTACCGACATCAGCAGATAACCACCAATATAAAAATGCAGTGTTTTACACAAAAAGAGGTTATGGAAATTTTCTAGAAGAAAAAGATATAAAAAATAAATTGTACGATTTAATTGTTTCGACTTTTGATGATAAATCAATCTTGAGTAGTATTTTATTAAAACAACAACAACATTCTGATAAAGATATATTTAAGAATTTATATAGTCAGATAGAAAAAATTTGTAATGAAAAAAATTAGTTTAGGTCAAAAGGATGTTATTCATTTTGTTGGCATTGGGGGCATAGGAATGAGTGGTCTAGCCCAAATTATGAAAAATATGGGATTTAGAATTCAAGGAAGTGATCAAAATAAAAATAAAAACACAATTAATTGTTCAAGGTTAGGAATAAAAGTATTTATTGGTCATTCATCGACTAATATTAAAGGCACAACCATTGTAGTCAAATCAACCGCCATAAAAAATAATAATACCGAACTTCAATTTGCAAAAAAAAATAAAATACCAATTTATTCAAGGGCTGAAATTTTAGCAGATGTAGTATCTTTAAAAAAAAATATCATAATCACAGGTTCTCATGGAAAAACTACAACTACTTCTTTAGTTGCGAGAATTTTGTCAGATCAAAAACTTGATCCAACTATTATTAATGGCGGAGTAATAAATTCTTTTAAAAGTAACGCAAAACTCGGAAAAGGAGAGTGGGCAATATTAGAGGCTGACGAATCTGACGGTAGCTTTTTAAAATTCCCGATAAATTATTCGATTGTAACTAATATTGATTATGAACATTTAGATTATTATAAAAACTATAGAAGTTTAGAAAAATCTTTTTTAGAATTTATAAATAAAACACCACCAACTGGCAAATCAATAATTTGTATTGATAGTACAAATATTTTTAAAATTTTAAAAAAAATAAAAAATAAAAATATTTTGACTTATGGAGAGAGTAAAAAAGCTAATTTTCAAATTAAAAAAATTAAATATAATTTTGATAGCACAATTTTTGATTTAAGTTTTAAAGATAAAGACAAGAAAAGCAAAGTTATAAGAAACATTAATGTAAAACTACTTGGAAAACATAATGTGCTTAATGCAACTGCAGCTTTTATCGTTTGTTTAAATCTTGGGGTAAATATAAATTTAGTAAAAAAATCACTTAAAAATTTTTCTGGCGTTCAACGAAGAATGAGTAAAATTTTTTCAATCAATAAAAATGATTTCTATGATGATTATGCTCATCACCCTACTGAAATTCGTTCAATTCTAGAAGGAGTTCACAATGTAAATTCTAAAAGAAAAATTATCAGTGTCTTTGAACCGCATAGATATTCTAGAGTGATGTCTCTAGAAAATGAATTTACAAAATGTTTTTCTAAATCAGAATTAGTAATTATGTGCCCATTATATGCTGCAGGTGAAAAAAAAAATTCCAAGTTTAACTCCGTCAAGTTCGGTGAATTAATTATGAAAAATTCAAATACTCAAGTAATTATCGTTAAAAATGAAACTGAATTAAGTAAATATCTAAGAAAAAACTTAACTAGTAATGAAATTATAATTGGCATGGGAGCAGGATTAATCTCAAAATGGATGAGAGGACTTAAGAATTTATTATGACCCTCGATGTAAATTTAATAAAAAAGTATAAAGATAATTTTTCCTATAATGTTAACTTATCTAATTATAGCTGGTTTAATTTAGGCGGAAATGCAGAATATTTTTATAAAGCAAAAGATGAAAAACAACTCATAGAATTTTTGCAAGAAGCAAAAAAACAAAATTTAAAAACAACAATTTTAGGAGCTGGATCTAATACATTGTTTAGAGATAATGGGGTCAAAGGAGTGGTTATAAAATTAGGAAATGAATTCTCTTATACAAAACTTGTTAATAAAAATATTTTGGATGTAGGCGCTGCAACACTAGACCGTAAAGTTGCTAATTATGCCAAAGAAAACAATTTGGGAAATTTAGAATTTTTATCTTGTATACCAGGATCAATAGGTGGTGCAATTATAATGAACAGCGGTTGTTATGAAAATGATATATCTAAAATTTTAATATCCCTTCGGGCTATAGATAAAAAAAGATTATCAGTAATTGAAATCAAAAAAGAAGATATAAATTTCTTTTACAGAGGTACTAATTTACCGGATGATTTAATAATTACTTCAGCAAAATTAAAAGGTACTATAAGTGTAAAAGAAAAAATAGAAAAAAAACAAACTGATTTTATTAAAAAAAAAAAAACCTCTCAACCAAATCAAATAAAAACGTGTGGAAGCACTTTTAAAAATATAAGTGAGGATAAAAAAGCTTGGATGTTAATCAAAGAAGCTGGTTGTGAGGGTTATAAAGTAGGAGATGCGATCATTTCACAAAAACATTGTAATTTTTTTGTAAATAATGGTAACGCCAAATCCTCTGATATTGAGAATTTGATTAATAAAGTTAAAAAGAAAGTTCAAGAAAAAACAGGAATAAATCTTGAGTTAGAGATTAAAATTGTTGGTGAAAAATAAAAAATTTAAAAATGTTTTAGTTGTTTTAGGCGGTACATCTGGGGAAAGAGCTATTAGTTTAGAAAGCGGCAGAGCCTGCATTAAAGCTTTAAAAAAAAAAGGTTATAAGGTTTCGTCATTTGATCCAAAAATAAAAAATTTTAATTTAATAAATAAAATAAAAATTGATGTAATTTTTAATGCTCTTCATGGAAGGGATGGAGAAGATGGTATCGCTCAAAGTTACTTTGAGTATCTAAAAATTCCATACACTCATTCAGGTGTGATCAGCTCTTTTAATGCCATGAATAAACTTATTTCAAAAGAGATCTTTATTAAAAATAATATAAAAACTCCGAAATTTTTCTCAATTAAAAAAAAAGAATATAAAATTAAGACAATACAAAAAATTTTAAAAAGTAAAAAAATTAATTATCCTGTCGTTTTAAAACCAATAAATGAAGGATCTAGTTTGGGAGTAGAAATTTGTAAAAATAAAGAAAAATTGTTTAGATCGTTCAGTCATTTATTTAAAAAATACGATGAATTAATGTTAGAGGAATATATTGGAGGTCAAGAAATTCAAGTCGCAGTAATTAATAGTTATCCTCTTGGTGCAATTGAACTGATACCAAAAAGATTATTTTACGATTATAAAGCCAAATACACTAAAAAAGCTAAGACTAAGCATGTAATGCCTGCAAGATTATCTAAAAAAAAATATAAGGAGGTTTTGAATATAGCAAAGAAAACATACAACGTTTTAAAATGTAGAGGAGTTACAAGATCAGATTTCAAATTTTTTGAAAATACTTTTTATTTATTAGAAATTAATACTCAACCAGGTATGACTAGTCTATCATTAGTGCCTGAAATAGCTAAATTTAAAGGTTTAACGTTTGAAAATTTAGTTGAAAAAATTTTATTAGATGCAAACGTTAATAAATGAAAAAACGTTTAGTAATTGCTTTATTTCTATTAATATTATTTACCACTATCAATTCTCAACAAAGATTTATTGCCTCTCAGTTTGATTTAAAGACGATAGAAATAGAAAATAATTTATTATTAAAAGATAATGACATCAAAAACTTATTAATTTCATTTTATAATAAAAATCTCTTATTTCTAAACAATAATGAAGTTAAAAAAGCTTTAATGCAAAATAGCTTAATCGAAAGTTTCAATATTAAAAAGAAATATCCCAACACTTTAAAAGTAAAAATATTTGAAAAAAAACCGATTGCTGTATTATTTGACAAAAAAAATAAATTTTATTTGAGTGAAAAAATAGATTTAATTGAATTTAGAAATTTACCAAATTATCATACTCTACCTTACGTTTTAGGAAATAAAGATGATTTTAAAATTTTTTATAATAATTTAAAAAAAATAAACTTTCCATTAAATGTAGTAAAAAAATATACATTATATGCAACTGGTAGATGGGATATAGAAACTAAAGATAATCAAGTTATCAAGCTTCCTTCAAAAAACTATTTAAAAAGTCTTAAAAATTTCTTAAATCTAAAAAGTAAAAATGATTTCGAGAAATACAAATTATTTGATTATAGAATAAGCAAACAACTTATTTTAAGATAATATATGAAAGATTATTCATTAAAACTTTACTTGGAAATTAATAATTTTAGCTTCATTTTTCTTGCAGGAGAAAGTGATGAAAATAAAAATTTTAAAATTACATATAAGTTAGAGATACCTCTTCAAGGTATAGATAATAGTAGAATTACTAATTTAGAACAGGTTACGGATGTAATTAAAAAAAATATTTACATTATTGAGCAAAAGTTAAACCATACTTTTAAAGAATTAGTTCTGATATTGGAAAATTTTGAATTAACTTTCATTAATTTATCAGGATTTAAAAAATTAAATGGATCTCAAATTTTAAGAGAAAATATAACTTATATATTAAATAATTTAAAATCTTACATTGATGAAACTGAGTCAAAAAAAACTATCTTACACATTTTTAATTCAAAATTTAATTTAGATAATAAAAAAGTCGAAAATTTACCAATTGGTCTTTTTGGAGATTTTTACTCTCATGAATTATCTTTTATTTTGATAAATTCAAATGACGAAAAAAATTTGAAAACTATTTTTCATAATTGTAATTTAAAACTAAAAAAAATCTTTATAAAGAGTTTCTTAAAAGGTGCAAATATAAGTAATAGTTTTAAAGAAAAAGAAACTTTCTTCCAAATAAAAATTAATGAAAAAAATTCTAAAATTTTTTATTTCGAAAATAATTCTTTAAAATTTGAACAAAACTTTACATTTGGGACTGATATTATAATTAATGACATATCAAAAGTAACTTCTTTAAAAAAAGATACTGTTAAAATCATCTTAAATAAAATTGACTTAAGAAATGATATTTCAGAAAATGAAATGATTAAAAAAGAATTATTTGCAGGTGATGTTTTTAGAAAAATTAAAGAGAAGTTAATCTATAATATTGCTATAGCTAGAATTGAAGAAATAACAGAACTAATGTTAACCAAAAATGTTAATTTTTTAAATTACAATAAAGTTTCTAATGATGTTTTTTTTGAAATTGATACTAAATCACAACTAATAAACCTGGAAGGAATTTTTGAAAGAATTTTTTCAATGCATGGAAATTATAATTTAATTTTCATAAAAAGCTTAACAAGTGAAAATTTAATTAATACAGCAAATAATCTTGTTAATTTCGGTTGGAAAAAAGAAGCTATTCCAGTTTTACAGGTCAAAAAATCAGCATTTGCTAGATTTTTTGATAAAATATTTAGCTGATAACTGTTTTTTTCAGAAATATTAGTTGTTTTCAGGTTTAATCTTATTTTCTCTATAAACATTTTGAAAACACTTTATGAATGAAGTTTATCAAAAAACATTAGTTAGTCCGGTAAAATTTACCGGCATAGGTCTTCACTCAGGACAGAAGTCTGAAATTACCATTAACCCAGCTAAAGAGAATGAGGGTATAATCTTTAAAAGAATTGATTTGAAAAAAAATAATATTATCGAGGCAAACTTCAAGAACGTCTCATCAGCTAAACTCTGTACTACACTAGAAAATAAGCACGGTGCTAAAGTATCTACTGTGGAGCATTTACTTGCTGCACTTTATATAACTGGTATTGATAATGCCTTTGTAGAAATTAATTGTGAAGAAGTTCCAATAATGGACGGTTCTTCTAAAGATTTTCTTGCTGTTCTTACAGAAACCAACCTAATTAATCAGACAAAAAAAAGAAAATATTTAAAAATTTCTGATAAAATTAAACTCGTTGATGGCGAAAAAAAAATCTCAATTGAACCACACAATTCTTTAGAGATAGATTTTCAATTAAAATATGAAAACAAAATAATTGGCAAACAAAAAAACATTATTGATTTTCAAAATGATGATTTAAAAGATGTATCTAGTTCAAGAACATTTTGTTTGTTTGAAGATATAGAGAAAATTAAAAAAAATGGGTTGGCAAAAGGCGGCTCCTTAGAAAATGCCGTAGTAGTTGATAAAGATAAAATTTTAAACAACGGGGGACTTAGAAATGATAAGGAATTTGTTAACCATAAAATATTAGATTTATCTGGAGACTTTATGTTGTCTGGACACAGGATTTTAGGAAAAGTCATTTGTTATCAAGGAGGCCATGAGCTAACAAATTTGTTTCTTAAAAAAATTTTTAATACAGCAGAGTCTTTTAAGTTTATAGAGATAAGTAACTACAAAATTCCAAAAAAAGTATTTACCAAAGAGTCAGAAAAGATAGCCGTAAACGCGTAGTATTGAAAAAGAAATAAATCCTACAAATTAAGTTCAAATCTGGTAATACTTGACTTAGTGCAATCTAAACTAAAATATCTAATATTAATTTTTTTTCTTATTTTTTCCTGCTCTAAAGAGGAAATAATTTATGAGCCATCAAAAAAAATAGATCCTTATGTGACATATCAGGAGGGGCTGGATGCATTTAAAGAAAATGACTTTTTTTATGCCTCAAAGAAATTTTCTGAGGCAGAATTAAATTTTTCAAAACCCAGTGCAGCTGCCAAAGCAGCTATAATGTCCTCCTACTCTTTATATGGTATTAATTTTTATCAAGAAGCAGAGGAAAGTTTAGAGAGATTTTTAAATACTTACCCTGGAAATAGTAATTCTATTTATGCTCATTATCTTTTAGCTATTATTTATTATGAGCAGATTGAAGATGAAAAGAAAGATCTAGGACCACTTTTAAAAGCAAGAAAAAAGATTAATTTTTTTTTAAAAGAGTTTCCTAATAATGATTATGCAATAGATCTTAAGTTCAAAAATGATCTTATTCAAAATCAATTATCAGCAAAAGAGCTTTATATTGCAAAATATTATATTTCAGTAAAAAAGTGGGTGCCGGCTATTAATAGACTTAAAATTATTGTAAATGATTATAGCAAAACAGTTTTTATTGAAGAGGCTCTTCATAGGCTAGTGGAAATACATTATCACCTAGGTTTAGAGGCAGAAGCTAAAAAGTACGCTGGTGTTCTTGGTTATAATTATAATTCTAGTAAATGGTTTAAACAGTCGTATAAGATTTTAAATAAAGATTATAAATTTACTAAAAAAAAACCTCCTGTAGAAAAAAAAAATATTTTTAAAAGAATAATTGATAAAATTAAATGATATGGAAGAAAGATCTGAGATAATTGAAAAATATAAAAAAAAAATTGAGTCATTAAAAAAACATAATAATTTTTATTATATTAAAGATAAACCTAAGATTTCAGACTCTGATTATGATAACTTAAAAAAAGAGATAATAATTTTAGAGAAAAAATATAAGTTTTTAAAAAAATTTGGTACAGTAAATCAAATTATAGGCGCTCCACCCTCAAACAAGTTTCTGAAGATAAAGCATTTACAGCCGATGTTATCGTTATCAAATGCATTTAATAAAGAAGACATGAGGGACTTTATTAAAAAAATTAACAATTTTTTAAACCTGAAAAATGAAAATTTAGAACTATTAGCTGAACCTAAAATAGATGGAATTTCCGCAACATTAATCTATGAAAAAGGTAATCTTATAAGAGGTTTATCCAGAGGAGACGGCAGTATTGGTGAAGATATTTTAGAGAATCTTAAAACTTTATTTTCAATCCCAAAAAAAATTAATGCGAAAGATGTACCAGAATTATTAGAAATTAGGTGTGAAGTATATATCGGAAAAAAAGATTTTTTTAAAATTAAGGACAATTTTGCTAATCCACGTAACGCTGCTGGAGGGTCTCTAAGACAAAAAAATTCAAATGAAACTTCAAAAATACCACTTAAATATTTTGCTTACGGTTTTGGAGCGGTTAAGCCAATGATATTTAAAAATCAATCTGAATTTTTAAAAAAAATAAAAAAATGGAATTTTTCAACAAACCCGTTATCAGAAACTGTTAATGGTTTAGATCAAATAGAGACCAAACATAGAGAGATTGATAAATTACGATCAACCCTTGACTATGATATTGATGGCTTAGTTTACAAAGTTAATAATATAAATTTGCAAAAAAGATTAGGAAACACTTCAAATTCACCCAGGTGGGCAATAGCGTATAAATTTTCAGCTGAAAAAGCTGTTACAAAAATTAAAAATATAGCTATTCAGGTTGGAAGAACTGGAGCTATAACTCCTGTTGCAAAAGTTGATCCTGTTAATGTCGGTGGGGTAGTTGTATCTAATGCTACTTTACACAATGAAGAAGAAATTCAAAGAAAAGACATTAGAATTGGAGATACAATAATAATTCAGAGAGCGGGGGATGTAATTCCCCAAGTAGTTTCTGTTGACATTTCAAAAAGAGATAAAAGTAGTACAAAATACATGTTTCCCAAAAAATGTTTGTGTGGAGCAGAAACAAAAAAAGAATTGAGCAAAAGTACCAATAAGCAAGATGCGGTAAGAAGATGTTTCAAAGGGTATGACTGCAAATTTATTGCTAAAGAAAAACTTAAACATATTGTTTCAAAAGAAGCATTTAACATTGATGGATTAGGAAAAAAAGTAATCGAACAATTTTGGGATTTAAACTTGATAAAAGAACCTTCAGATATATTTAGATTAGACTATAAAAAAATTAAAAAGTTAGAGGGATGGGGTGAACTCTCTATAAATAATCTGAAAAAAGCTATAGACAAATCTAAAATGATATCTTTAGATAAATTTATATACTCAATAGGTATAAGACATATAGGTCAAGAAAATGCAAAAATTCTATCAAGCTTTTTTGGGTCAATAAAAGGATTTACAAAATTGTTTGAATCAAAAAGTAGGAAAAAAACTTTAGTTAATTTAGTAGATTTAGATGGGATTGGTGAAACACAAGTTTATTCTATAGACAATTTTTTTTCTAATATAACTAATACTAGAATAATTAAAGATTTAATTGATAAACTAATTATAAAAAATTACGCGGTAAAAAATAACGATGGGAAATTTTCTAACAAAAAATTAATGTTCACTGGTGGTTTTAAGAATATGAGCAGATCGGAAGCAAAAGCAATTACTGAGAATAATGGAGGAAAAGTGCTTGGATCTATTTCTAAAAAACTAGATTTTTTAGTAGTTGGCGACTCTAAGCCAACACAAAAAAAAATTGATCAAGCTAAGCAACTAAACATAAAAATTATTTTAGAAAAGGATTGGAATAAAATTTTAAATAGCTGAACAAGCTTTTTTAAGTTCTAAAGCTTCAATTTTATTCATAGATTTCACTAATTTTCTAAATACAGTTTTATGATAATCATTAAGCCACTTTTTTTCATTTTTATTAAGACTTTCTTGCATAATTAAATCTTTCTCTATAGGAGCCATTGTTAAATTTTCAAAAGTGTTTCCTTTTCTATTTCCTTTTACATAAATAAGATTCTCTATTCTGATACCAAATTTGTTTTTTTCATAGTACCCCGGTTCATTCGAAACAATCATACCTTTTTGAAAATTGATATTATTTTTTTTTGATATTGCATGGGGCCCTTCATGAACATTTAAAAAATATCCTACGCCATGACCGGTACCATGCGCGTAATTTAAACCAATTTGTTTAAGATACTTTCTTGCGCTGAAATCAATTTCTGCTCCCGATGTATTATTTTTAAGTTTGAAATTTGCAACAGCAATATGTCCCTTTAAAACTCTTGTAAAAATATCTTTAATTCTCTTGTTTGAATTTTTTAAAGAAATAGTGCGAGTGACGTCTGTTGTACCAAATTCATATTGGCCACCGGAGTCAACTAAATAAATATCTCCTTTTTTAAGCCTTCTATTTGTTTTTTTAGTTGCCTTATAATGAATGATCGCTCCATTTGGCCCAGTTCCAGATATCGTTGGAAAACTCAAGAATTTAAATCTTTTATTTTTTTTTCTAAAATTAAATAATTTTTGTGATGCACTTATTTCGGTGATTTTTTTCTTATCAAAGTTTTTCTTAAGCCAGAATAAATATTTCGTTAGAGCAACTCCGTCGAAGACATGAGCCTTCTTTATGTTTTCTATTTCTTGCTTTCCTTTTATTGCTTTGAAAAAATAGATAGGGTCTTGAAAATTGAGTATTTTATTATTTTTACTTATGATGTTTTCAAAAAAATAAGAGCAAGAATTTTTGTCGATTATAAATTTGTTACTTTTGATTTTTGAAAGAATCTTAAAGCAAATTTTAATATCTAAAAATTCAACATTGAAGTAGCTTTTAAAAGTTGATGATATTTTTTTTAAATCACAAAAAAATTTTATATTTTTATTTTTATCGATTAAAACATAACAGTATGGTATCGGAGTATATTTTGTATCACGCCCTCTAATATTAAATAACCAGGCGTTATTTTCACTTGCAGTGATAAACAAAAAGTCAGACTTTTTTCTTTTTAAATAATTAGTAATTTTGTTTATTTTTGATTGGTATTTTTCACCCACAGATCCAGCCGGTAGTATAAAAAATTTATTTTTATTTTTATTTTTTTTTATTTTTCTTCTCCAAATTTCATCAACTAAATTTTTATAAAGGGGTTTAAACTCGCATTCACTTTTACCAAAAAAAATTGATAAGGATTTTTTGGTAAATAAGTTTGGATCGAAACCTACTAATAATTTTTTTCTTCTTATAATATCGCTTGGCATCTTTTCTGGAATTGTGACAACCTCAAAATTTTTTTTACTTTGATTGTTTGCTTGTAAAGTATACCTTCCATCAACAAATAAATAATTTTTGTCCTTGAGTATTAAGGCAAGACCATAAGAGCCAGAGAAGCCTGAAATAAAATTTAGCCTATCATTGTGATCTGGAATATATTCGCTGAAAAATTCGTCATTTTTAGGGATTACATATCCATCTATTCTTTCTCTTTTAAAAATTTTTTTTAATTTCTCTATTTTTTCCATTTAAGTATTTTATTTTTTTTATACCTATCCCATCCAGGACTTCTATATTCTTCATCAAATTCTATGGAATTGTCTTGATTAAACTCAAAGTCATCATTCTCATTTAAGCTTATTTCATTTTTTTCCACACTTTCCTCTGGTATTTCATTTATGAATCTAGAAGGAAGAGCGTCCATCCAATCTCCGTGATAAGCTCGTTTCATTGCAAAAGATAAATAAGCTTCTTTTTTAGCTCTTGTAATGCCTACATAAGCCAGTCTTCTTTCTTCTTCCAATGCGAAATCTCCTTTTTCCTCTAAAGATTTCTGATGAGGGAATAATCCTTCCTCCCAACCCGGAAGAAAAACCACGTCAAATTCTAATCCTTTGGCCGCATGCATGGTCATCAAATTTACTTTCGCTCCCTCCCATTCTTGATCTATTGAGGTTGCCAAGGCTACATGTTCTAAAAAACTTTGCAAGTTGTCATAGTCCTGCATGGCTCTAAGTAATTCTTTCAAGTTCTCTAACCTATTTTCATTCTCTAAATCTTTTTTATTTTTTAACATTGAAGAGTAACCAGACTCATCTAGCACCAATTTAAGTAAATCAAAGTGTTTGATTTTTATTGAGTCATTACGCCATTTTTGAATCATATTTACTAATTGGCTTAATGCAGTTTTTATTTTTGGTTTAAAATCACCTTTTTCTATCAACTTTATAATTGAGTCTTCAAGACACAGCTTATTAGCTTTACCAAAAGTATAAATTTGATTAAGTGTACTTTCACCAACTCCTCTTTTAGGCACACCTATAACTCTCTCTAAAGCTAAATCGTCAAATTTTTGATTAATAATTCTTAAATAAGATACTGCATCTTTAATTTCAGCTCTCTCATAAAACTTTATACCACCAAGTACTCTATAGCCAATACCGACTTGAAGAAATCTTTCTTCAAATTCCCTAGTTTGATAAATTGCTCTTACTAGTATTGAAACATCATTAAGAGAATATTTTTTTTTGATCTTTTGTTCAATTATGTCACTCACACCTTGAGCTTCCTCTTTACCGGTTTTATAACAGTTAAGTTTAACAAGTTCACCTTGGTTAGCTGATGACCACAATTTTTTACCTACTCTGTTAGTATTATTTGATATTAAATAAGAAGCAGTATCTAAAATATTCTTTGTAGATCTATAATTCTGTTCTAATTTAAAAACCTTACAGTTTTTATAAATTTGATCAAAAGTAAGGAAATTTTTAATTTCAGCTCCTCTCCAACTATAGATCGATTGATCGTCGTCACCAACACAACAAATATTTTCCTTATCATTTACTAATAAATTTAACCATTTATTTTGGATAAAATTAGTATCTTGAAACTCATCAACTAGAATATATTTGAAATTTTTTTGATAAATTTCTCTAATATCCTTATGTTCCTCAAAAAGTTTAACACAGAATAAAATTAAATCTCCAAAGTCAAATGCATTTAAATCTTTAGTCTTATTTTGATATATCTTATAAACTTTTAATATTGATTTAATTATTGAACCTGATTTTTCTATTTTTACGTCTTTTGGTAAAAGCCCCTTATTTTTCCACTGGTCAATGTGATACATGATTAATTGAGGAGAAAATTTTTTAGCATCTAAATCCTCACCTTTAACAATATTTCTAATTAATTTCTTTTGATCGTCTGTATCTAAAATTGTGAAATTACTTTTATAATCCAACGCCTCTGCATGCCTTCTTAAAAGTTTGACACTTACAGAATGAAATGTTCCTAACCACGGGACAGCATTAGAGCTCCCTTTGACATACTGCATAACTCTATTCTGCATTTCTTTCGCAGCTTTATTTGTAAAAGTCACACACAATATTTGGTTAGGCCATGCTTTTTTTTTATTTATAATATGAATTAATCTCGTAGTTAAAACTCTTGTCTTTCCAGAACCTGCACCAGCAACAATTAAATTTGGTCCTTCAGTACTAAGAACAGCTTCTTTTTGTTCTTTGTTTAGGTTTTCAATTAAATTATCTATGTTATTCATAAGAGAGAATTTTCATTTATATACTAATTATAAAAATAAAAAAAATGATAAAAAAATTTTATAAAACAATTCACAACAAGTATTCTAGATTTTTTAGATTTATCTTTTTTTTAAGATATGTATTTGGATTATTTATCATTTCTACTATCTTATTTTTATCAGCTCCAAACTACTTTAATTATGAAAAAAGGTCAGAGACTTTTAAAAACCACTTAATTAAAAATTACGAAATAAAAATCTTAAAATATGAAAAAATAGAATTCAATTCATTCCCGGTTCCATATATTGAATTTAAAAATGCCTTGATAGAATTGAATACTTCTCAAGTGGAGCTAAATGTAAAAAAATTTAGAATATATCCAAAATTTTTGAGTATTTACAACTACCAAAATTTTAAATCTAACAAAATAGTTTTTAAAAATAGCAATATGACTTTAGAAACTTTTGATTTTAAATTTTTTTTTAAAAAATTTGTTAAACAAAAAAACAATTTTTACTTCGATGATTTAAATATTAAAATTAATGATGCTTTAAAATCATTAATTTCAGTAGAAAAAATAAAATTTACAAATTATGGATATAAAAAAAATGTAATTGAAGGAAACATTTTTGGCAAAAATTTTAAAACGAAAATTAATAGTAATTTGAATAATATCAATTTTAAACTTCTCAAATCTGGACTTAACATAGATGTTTATTTAGATGATAAAAGTAATAAGACTTCAATTGACGGAGTTTTCAAATCTAAAATATTAAATACAAATCTAAAATTTAATTTTATTTATGATAAAAACTCACTAAATATTTATAATTCATATTTTAGAAGCAAAAATCTTTCTTTTAAAAATAATAGTTTAATTAAAATAAAACCTTTTTTAATCATAAACTCAAAATTTGAGATTGAGGAAATAGATGCAGAAATTTTTAAACAATTAAAAATAGATGAACTACTCAAATTTAAAGATATATTAAAACAAATTACTGCTAAAAATGAAATTATTTTAACTTCAAAAAAATTTAGCCGTAGTTTTTTTAATAAACTAAACTTTAAATTTGATATGGCATACGGAAAACTAAATTATTCAAAAAAATTATTAATATCAGATGATGTTTTTCAATGTAAGGGCAATATAAACTTAATAGAAGAATTTCCATTGTTATTTTTTGATTGTTCAATTAATTCAAAGTCTAAAAAAAATTTATTTAAAAAATTAAATATTAATACTAAAAAAGAAAATGAAACTTTTGTATTAAATACTAAAGGATACTTAAATGTCCTAAATCAAAAAGTTAATTTTCAAGATATTTCGTTAGATGAAAATTATAAAGCATCAAAAGAGGATCTCATTTATTTTAAAAAAAGTTTTGAAAATATTTTATTTGATGAGGATTTTGTAAGAATTTTTAAGCTAAATAAAATTAAAGAATTTATTTTAGAGATTTCATAATTATTTCGGTTTTGTCATTTTTAATGGACTCATAATTTTATCATAATCGCTTTCTTTAATTAGACCTGCTTTTATAACTTCTTGTTTCAATGTGGTGCCATTTTTATACGCTCTCTTAGCTATATGAGCCGCTTTATCGTATCCAATTTTTGGTGCCAATGCAGTAACGAGCATTAAAGAATTATCTAACAAATTTTTTATTCTTTTTTTATCTGCCTTTATTCCTTTAACACAATACAATGCAAAAGTTTTTGATGAGTCACTCATTATTTCTATTGATTGCAAAATATTATGAATGATCAATGGTTTAAAAACATTTAGTTCAAAGTGGCCATGAGAGCCTGCCATTGTTATACCATTATGGTTTCCAATTACTTTAACGCAAACCATTGTCACAGCTTCTGATTGTGTCGGATTTACCTTTCCAGGCATAATGGAGGATCCTGGTTCGTTAGAAGGCAAGATTAGTTCTCCATAACCTGCTCTAGGTCCTGAACCTAAAAATCTAATATCATTCGCAATCTTCATTAAACAAACTGCGGTAGTATTCAATGTCCCTGAAAAATTTACAATTTCATCATGAGCTGCAAGAGCTGCAAATTTGTTAGATGTCGGTTTGAATGGAATTTTAGTGATTTTACTTATTTCTTTAATTATCTTTTTATCAAAATTTTTCCTTGTATTGAGACCAGTCCCGACAGCGGTACCGCCTTGGGCTAAGTAATAAATTTCTTTTAATGCATCTTCGATTCTTATAATACATTTTTTAAGTTGAGTATGGTAACCTGAAAACTCTTGGCCTAGAGTAAGAGGAGTGGCGTCCTGTAAATGAGTTCTACCAACTTTTACTATATTTTTAAATTCTTTTGCTTTCTTTCCCAATTCTTTTTCAAGAACTTTTAATGATGGTAAAAGTTTTTCTCTAGCTTTCAAGGCTATAGCTACATGCATTGCAGTAGGAAAAACATCATTAGTTGATTGAGATTTATTTACATGATCATTAGGATGAACAGGTTTTTTTGTTCCTAATTTTCCGCCCATCATTTGAATAGCTCTATTTGCTATGACTTCATTAACATTCATATTTGTTTGAGTTCCAGAACCTGTCTGCCAAACCTTTAAAGGAAAATGTTCGTCATGTTTTCCTTTAATCACTTCCTCTGCGGCTTTAATAATATATTTACTTAATTTTGGATCTAAATCTTTATTTTTTGAGTTAACTATTGCAGCAGCTTTTTTTATAATAGCTATTGAGTGAATAACCAAAGGCCTAACTAAGAAATCTCCAATATCAAAATATTTATTAGACCTTTCAGTGGATGCACCCCAATACTTATCACCAGGAACTTTGATTTTCCCAATACTGTCGAATTCTATTCTGTATTTCATATTTGAATCATGGATATAATACACTCTTATTAATAAATTATAAATTATAAAGGAAAAGAAATGACTAATTTTGAAAGTGTTAAAAAATTCATGGAAACTTTTGGTCAAGAAATAAGAGAAAAAGCTGGTTTTCCAAACGACAAAATAGTTTCTCTTAGATATGATCTCATAAAAGAGGAGCTTGATGAATTGAAGGAGGCTTTAAATAATAATGATATCAAGGAAACGGCAGATGCTTTGACCGATATACTATATGTAACTTATGGAGCTGGCCATGCATTTGGTATTAATTTAGATAAATGTTTTGCTGAGGTGCAAAATTCTAATATGAGTAAATTGGGTTTAGATGGAAAACCTATCTTTAATGATAAAGGTAAAGTGATGAAAGGTCCCAATTATTTTAAACCTAATTTAGAAAAGTTTGTAGCATGATAAAAAATAACTTTTATTGGGTACTTCTAGGAATTGCTATTGGAATATTAATATACTTAGCAGATAAGTATATTTTTTAATTATGCTTATAAGTTTTAATAAGCAAATAATATTATTTTTAATTATTGCGACAGGAACATTGTTCAGATTTTACAATGTGAGCTTTGATGACTTGTGGTACGATGAGATTATTTCATTTTGGGTAGCTAATCCCAATTTTTCTTTTAAAGAAAGTCTTATCTTTCACAATCAAATTGAAACAACCTCAATAGTCTACAATATCATTTTAAAAAACTTTTTTAAAATTTTTGATTACAGTGTTTTTAGTGGAAGAATTTTTTCTGCTTTTTGGGGAGTATTAAGTATTTTTACGATTATTTACCTCGATAAAAAACTAAATAAAAATAGCAATTCATACTTGCTTTCATCCTTTTTAATAAGCTTAAATATTTTTTTAATTGGTTTTTCTCAAGAACTTAGAAATTATACCCTTCTTTTCTTCGTCACATCTTTAACGTTAATTTTTTTTATAAAATTATTAGAAAATAGAAAAAATTATATTTTATTATTTTTTTTTTCATTAATATTTTTATTTAATATTTTATTACACCCTTTTGGCTTTTTAATTTTTTTTTCATTATCTTTCTATCTATTTTTAGAGTTAATATTTAAAAAAAAATTTAGTATTCCTATTATAAGTGTATTTTTAGTTGTGTTTATTTTTTCCGCTTTTTATTATTTTCAACTATTTTATATCACAACTAATTCAGATGCTGACTATTATTGGTTTATGGAAAATCCATCTTTGAAATTTTATACAAATTTTCACTTTTCAAATTATTTTGGATCAAGGTTAGTTGGGGGAGTCTTCTTAATAGTTTTTTTATATTTGATAATAAAAAATTTTAAGAAAATAATGGAAATTAATTATTATACATTATTTTTTATTATAATAGTTTTTTCCTATTTAATACCAATCGTGTTTGGTTATTTATTTAAGCCTATGCTGTTACCAAGACACACGATGTTTAATCTAATTCCAATAATACTTTTATTGTCGAATCTTATTTTTAATTATGAAAATAAAAAAAATAAATATTTTTTAATTATTCTTTTAGCTTTTTTAACAATTGGCAATCATTTTACCGAACAAACTATTAAACAATTTTATAAAGAGAGAATTCCTTCTAAACCAGAATACAGTAAAGCAGTAAATTATATTAAAAATTCAGAAACAAAAAACTTCATAATTAAAATTGAGAACATGAAAGATAACAAGGCATCTTTAAATGCGATACAAAATTATATATTTCATTTGGATAAAGATCTAACACCTATTCAAATTAGCAACTTCAAATCAGGCAAACAAAAATTTTGGTATTTTTGTCCACTAGATATCAATTCTAAAGACTGTTATTTACCTAAAAACATTAAAGACAGATCAATAATATTAAGACAGAAGCAATTTAATAGCATAATTTTAAATTTAGTTGAGATAAATATTTAAAATTAATATTAATTTTGAAACTCTTATCGTATTAAAAAACATGAGTTATTTTAGAATATATATTTATCTTAAAACTTTAGATTTTATTTATTCTCTTTTTTTTACAACATCTAAATCTCGAGAGATGAAAATAAAAAAAAAATTTAATAGTTATACAAAAAAAAAAAATTCTATATTAACAAGTCAACTAAGAGTTGGTTTCGTTTTGGTTCTTAAATATTTAATAAAGAAATTTCCAAGAAGAAATGAAATAATAATTAATTCATATAATTTAGAAGAGATGGTAAATATTTGCCAAAATTTAAAATTAAAAATAGTTTTTACTAAATTGAATGAAAATATATTTATAAGTGAAAAAGATTTAATAACAAAAATTAACAAAAAAACTTTAGCTGTTGTAATTACCAACATTTTTAATAGTCATCACGATATTTTAAAAATTAAAAAAATTTGTAAAAAAAATGGAATTACATTAATCGAAGATAACGCAATCTATTTTGGAAATTATTTTAAGTCAAAGAGCAAAAAAATATATTCAGGAAGTTTTGGAGATTTTTCTCTTCATAGCTTTAATATAATGAAAAACATTTCAGGAATGTTTGGGGGCTTGATCTCAACAAATGACAATAATTTTGAAAAATTTGCTTTTAGCGAAATAAAGAAGTTTAAAAATTTTCCAAGTATAAAATATATCAAACAGGTTTTAATTTTTTTTATCTTAAAAACCTTTTCTATAAAATTATTTTATAGATTATTTTTCTTTAAAATTATTAAACTCGCTCATAAAAAAAATATAAAGTTTATAATGGAGGCAATTTATCCTAGTTTAAAATTTAAAAAGAAGAATCATTTTAATAAGTATTTATATAAAATACATCCTCTAACGATTAAATTTGTAGATCGACAGCTTACAAATAGAGATAATCTACTAAAAAATTACAATGTGAGAATGCAAAATAATTTGCTTTATAATAAACTATTCGAGAAAAATAAGATAAAGCAATTAAATTATATTGAAATTAAAGATAAAAACTTTCAAAATTTTAATGAGTATCCGATAATTGTAAATGATAAAAATAAATTAAAAGATTTTTTATTTGAAAAAGGGATAGAAACAAAGTTTTTGCAGTATGTGGACTGTCATAAAATATTTCGTCACTTTAATAAATCAGATGGATTAAATGACTACCAAAACAAAATACTTTGTCTCCCCAACCACATAAAAATTTCAAAAAAATATATAGCTTATATTGTTGATTGCATAGACACTTATTATAAAAGAAAAATTAAATTTTAGAAAGATGCTCACCAATTCGTCTGGCATTAGCAATCATGATACCTAAGGGATATTTATTAGTTTTAAAATTAAAAACTGAACTATCTACAACGTAAATATTCTTAGAACCTCTCAGTTTACAATTGTTATCGACAGATAAGCTTCCTTTTCCATTAAAAGGAATAGAGCCAAAATAATGGTAATCAGCTCCAAAACCAGGAAAGATTGAGTAGTATATAGGGAAAATAATTTGATTTTTTAATAAAAATTTAAAGATGTTTTTTATTTTAATATTAAAAAGATTCTTTTTATTTAACTTTTTACAATAAAGCTTAAATTTTTTACCATTTTTTCTTAAAAAAATATTACTATATTTTGTATCTAATAAAATATTTGAAAAGATTGTTCTATGTCTAAAAAAATTCAGTATTAATTTAACAGGTTTCAAAAACGGGAATGCCTCAACTATAGACTCTGTTATTAATTTATTACCAGGACGGACATCTGCACTGTAGCAATCCTTTTTTGAACTACTAATTATTTGTAAAATTGATGGGGTAAAATTTAAGCTAAATTTAATTGGTTTTTTTGAAAAAAAAACACTTAATAATCTTGGATGATGTTTAATCTTAATTTCTTTACTGTAATTTAAATAATCAGCTACTAGTTTTGTTGTAGCAATTGTGCCGGAAGCTAAAACTAATTTTTTAACATAAAAATTTTTTTCTTCATTTTTATTTTTACATTGCACTTTAAAAAAATCCTTTTTTTTGAAGATTTTATTTACGTAATAATTATGAAAGATTATTTTTTTGTTATTTTTAATATTATTAAAAAAATTCTTAGAATTTAATTTACTTCTTTTTTCATTAATAAGGTTTAAATCACCTTTAAATTTTGATTGATTAAAAAAACCTAAAATAGGTTTCTTACAATAAAAATTTGAATTTTTTTTATGAATTAATGTTTCGAATTGGTGAGGAATCTTAAAATCTTTTTTATATAAAAAATCTTTGTTATCAAAATAAGAGCCAACCAAATTGTATTTTTTAAGAAATTTTAAAAAGTGATTTTCAATTGATAAAAAAATTTTCCTATTTATTTTCTGATCATTGTTGATATATCCGTCTATCTGTAGCCCCCAATAATTTGACAGTCCACCAAAATCTAAAGATCCAAGAACTTTACAATCATTTTCAACAATCAAATTATTACTATGAAAATAATTTTTTACATTATTCATTTTACCCCTCATCTGTGTTGGGAGATCTTTTAATTTTCCGTAATTATTTTCAGTCAACATCTTTTCATTTTTGTAAGAAATTATATTAATTGTTTTTCCATTTTTAGAATATTCATCAGCAAAATTTAGAGCAGATAAACCGCTTCCAATAACTGCTAAATCCAAAATTTTTTTTTTCATTTATTTTCTAAATTCTTTTTAATAAAATATTTATAAAAATTGGCACCCTAATTTTCCATCCTATAGTTTGAAAATTAAGTTTTTTTTCATAAAACTCTTTTGATTTTTTATCATTAGTTTCACAACTAATATACTTAGAATTTTTTTTTGTTTTTTTTATTATAAATTTTAAAAATTTAGTTCCCACACCTATTCCTTGATATTTTTTTTTTACAGCTAAAAGATTTAAATTAAGCGATCTTTTTACAATTTCTTTATTTCTTAAATTAATAAATAATGTATCAATTTTAATTATTGATAAAAAAATATTAATTAATGTTAAAATTTTCAATCTAATTATTAAGTCAATCAGAAAAGGTATTTTCAATTTTTTAAAATTTGATATTAAATATTCGGGTTTTTCTGTTACAATTGCATATCCAATCAAATCTGAATTTTTAACAACAAATAAACTCATGTTATCTTGCTTAATAACAATATTTAAATATTTTGTAATATTTTTATTCGATAAATTAGCTAAAATAGAAGAACCATTTTCTGATTTTAAAATAGAGATTATTTTATCTAACGATTTAAAGTCTAGTTTTTCTTTAATTAATTTATATTTTAAATGAGATTTACTTTTAAATTTTTTAATTTTCATCGACACTTATGAGACTAGAATTTTAATGATTAATATTTAACAGGAGTTTTGAGTCTTTGGAAGGGGCGTTCTGTTACCCGTCCTAAATGCAATAATTATCATATTTACTTACTAAATGGAATTTCTTCTTTGAGGACTTCGTTGAAATAAATGTCATTTGGTTTCAATCTTGTTTTTGGACTTCGTTGAGAAATGTGATTCATATTAAAACTTAATCAATTCTTTATTTTGTGAAATCATATTTTCAAATTTTTTTTTACCTAAGATCTTAATTAACTTACTTAAACTTTTGTATAAAATTATACAATCATTTGAAGCGTTATGTGGAATAAGATTTGTTTTTAATTTGAATATTTTATTTAAATTTTCTGTGTCGTAGTTTTTTTTTTTATCAATTCTCTTTAGAATTTTTCTAAAATTCACATAATTAACCATTCTTTTATTGTCTCTTTCAATATTATTGAATCTTATATTAAGTTTTAAAATTTTTATGTCATCACCGTTAGCAAGTAATATCGAATTTCTATCAACAATCTTATCA